>QHSP01000015.1 GCA_003220495.1 Candidatus Rokuibacteriota bacterium
GAGGCGAGGACGGTTCCGGGCGCCGTGCTGGCGTCGGGAGCGGGCACCGACCACCTCGAGCCGGGGCCGCGCGTGACGATCGCCGACGTCGAGGCCGCCTACGAGGAGCAGTGCGCGTGGATCGAGGGCTGCGGCGGCCGGATCATCCTGATGGCGAGCCGCGCCCTGGCGGCGTACGCCAAGGAGCCCGGCGACTACCTGAAGGTGTACGGACGCATCCTCTCGCAGGTGCGCGAGCCGGTGATCATCCACTGGCTCGGCGCGATGTTCGATCCGGCGCTCGAAGGCTACTGGGGCTCTCGTGATCTCGACCAGGCCACCGAGACCTTGCTGACGATCGTGAAGGAGCACGCCTCGCGCATCGACGGTGTGAAGATCTCGCTCCTGGACCAGGCCCGCGAGGTCGCGATGCGCAAGCGCTTCCCGGCCAACGTCCGCATGTACACCGGCGACGACTTCGACTATCCGACGACGATCCGCGGCGACGGCGATCGCCACTCCGACGCGCTGCTCGGCATCTTCGACGTGATCGCGCCGGCCGCCTCCGCGGCGCTCAAGGCGCTGGACGCGGGCGACCTCGCCCGCTACGCGGACGTGCTGGCGCCGACCCTCTCGCTCTCACGCCACGTCTTCGGCGCGCCCACGCGCTTCTACAAGACCGGCGTGGTGTTCGCCGCCTACCTGAACGGTCACCAGTCGCACTTCAGGATGGTCGGCGGCCAGGAGAGCGCGCGCTCGGTCGTGCATCTCGCCGAGCAGTTCGTGCTGATGGATCGCGCCGGGCTCCTGCGCGATCCCGATTTTGCCGCCGCGAGCATGCGCCGCGTGCTCGCGGTCGCTGGCGTGGAGTAACGTCGGCGGCCCGAGCCGGATCGAGAAGTCACGTGGCAGCGACGCCACGAGACTCCCCGTTCAGGCGATCTCGCCCACCACCCGTACCCGGACGCGGAGCGAATTCCCCGGCAGGTACGCTAGCGGCAGGTCTTCGACCTCGACCGTCGTCAACGTCCGCGGGTCGGCGCCGGCGCTCGCGGCCTGAGCCTCCGCAAGCTGCCGGGCTCGCGCGATCGCCTCATCGCGTGACAGATCCTGGAAGATCCGGTCGATCTCGCCGCTGACCTGGGCGATCGCGGCGCCGACGGCATTGGCGACGGCCTGGTGCTCGACGTGAATCACCTCCGAGATCCCGTTGATACGGTCCGGGACCAGGAAGCATCCGCCGCCGACCGCGATCAGCGGCTCGTCACCCGCGTCGGTCTTCATCCGGTCCACGCCTTCCGCGACCATCGCGTGGATGCGCGCGATCGCTCCCGTCACGAGCTCGGCCGGCAGCGAGGCGACCCGCCGCTGGTCGCCCAGGTCGACGAGACCGGCGGCCACGGCGATGTCGGTGGCGGTGAGCTCGCTCCCGCCGAACACGAGGCCCTCCTCGACCAGCCGATAGCCGACGCTTCGGGGGCCGACCGATAGCGCAGAACGCGCCACGAGTGATCCGCCGCCCAGGCCGATCGAGAGCAGGTCGGGCATGCGGAAGAGCGTCCGCACGCCGCCGATCTCGACCACGTTGTTGGCCTCGCGGGGAAAACCGTGACGAAGGCTGCCGATATCGGTGGTGGTCCCCCCGACGTCGATCACGAGCGCGTCGGTGAGCTTCGAGAGGAACGCGGCGCCGCGCATGCTGTTCGTCGGACCCGACGCGAAGCCGTAGACCGGAAACGCCTCGGCGACCGAGGCCAGCATCACCGTACCGTCGTTCTGCGTGAGATAGAGCGGCGCGTCGATCCGGCTCGCGGCGAGCGCCTGGGTGAAGGCGCGTGTGGTCGTGCGGGCCAGGCCGACGAGCGCGGCATTGAGCAGGGTCGCGTTCTCGCGCTCGAGCAGGCCGATGCGCCCGAGCTGGTGAGACGTCGTCACGGCCGCGTCCGGGCATTCTTCGCGGAGAATGCTTGCGGCCTCGAGCTCGCACGCGGCGTTCAGCGGCGAGAAGACCGAGGCGACACCGACCGCCGTGAGGCCGGCATCGCGAATACGCCGGGCCGCGGCTCGGACGCCGGCCGTGTCGAGCGGCACGATCGGGCGCCCGTCGAACTCGTGGCCGCCCTCCAGCATGAAGACCTCGCCGCGGACGAGCGCCGCGAGATCCTCCGGCCAGTCGATGAACGGCTCGAGCGACGCGCCGGACGGAAGGCCGATGCGGATCGCGGCCACGCGCGTCAGATCGCGCCGCTGCACGACGGCGTTGGTGAAGTGCGTGGTCCCGATCATCACCGCGTCGACGGCGACGGGCGTCCCGGCCAGGAGCAACCGGCGGAGCGCCTCGGTGACGCCCGAGGTGACGTCGCTCGTCGTCGGCGTCTTGACCGCGTGCACCACGCGGGTGTCTTCGAGATAGACCGCATCGGTATTCGTGCCGCCGACGTCGATGCCGATCCGCCGCTTCACGAGCCGACGCTCGTCTTCACGAAAAGACGCTCCGGAACTCCAGGTCGTAGCCGAAGGCGCGCGGCCCGACGTGCTCGAGACCTTTCGGAGTCAGGAGGATCGGCGGAGCCGGCAGCGCGATGACGCTGACGCGCTGGCCGTAGCGTAGCGTCTCCGTGCCGATCGCGTCGCCCGAGACGCTGTCCAGGACGCAGATCAGATCGGGTGTCATCACGCGCGGCTGGCCGTCGAGCCAGCCGACCGCGAACTCGTTCTGGAACGCGAGCTCGAAGGCGGCACCGCGGAAGTCGTCGAGCCCGTCGAGCTTGGCCGTGCCCCGAAGGAAGCCCTCGGTGGTCCGGCGGGCGACATCGCGAATCTTGCCCCTGAACATCAGCTGACCGCCCTCGGCCTCGATGACCGCCTGGACGGCATCTCGATGGAGCCGGCGCGCCGACTGCACCGTCTGGCCGAGCCGGATCGCCTTGCTCGTCGAGTAGAGGATGCCGCACTCCTTCACTTCTTTTCCGGTGCGGGGCGCCTTGCAGGTGGACGCGATCGAGCCGACCTCGACGCACGCCTTGCGCGAGAGGCGCTCCATCCACTTCCAGGAGGCGGCGCGCGCGACGACGACCGCGTTGTCGCGCACGTCGGCCAGGGTGAGCGGGTACATCGTCAGGTCATGGATCGCGAAGCTCGTCATCTGCGCCTCGGGGAAGGCGCGGCCCATGCAATCGGCGTCGACGACGGGAAGGCCGAGCACCGCGGCGGCCATGAACGGCTGGAGCGAGTTGCCCCCGCCAATCTCGAGCGACATGACCGCGTCGAAGCGGCAGCCCCGATACTCCTCCATCATCTGCACCGCGAGCGCGATCGTGCGCGGATCGGTCAGCCGCTCCTGGCCGACCAGCGGCGCGCCCATGTTCGAGACGACGGCGACCCGCGCGTCGTCGGGCAGGTCCATCGGATCGAGGAGCGAGACGGAGACGCCCTCGCGGTAGAGCTTGCGCATGTTCAGGAGCGCCAGGTAGGGACTGCCGCCGCCGCCGGTGCCGAGGATCCAGGCGCCGATCGCCAGCGACTCGATCTCGGCCGCGGAGACGGGACGGAGGGCCATCGGAAGCGTATGTTATCCTCCCGCCATCGCGATGCAAACGCCTACAAGGTGGTGCGCGCTGCAGGCCGTCGCGGGGCTGGGGCCCCGCCGGCCGAGGCGCGCCTACAAATCGAGGTTGGCCATGCGCGTGCTCGTGACAGCGGTCCTCGCCGTGCTCGTCGCGGCGGCGCCGGCGCCCGGCTTCGAGCGGGCCGGCGACCGGAAGATCCTCGTGTTCGCCGGCCGCCAGGAAGTGCCGACGATCGATCCGAGCGTCAAGTACGACTGGTCGATACGCATGGCGCAGCAATCGCTCTACGACGCGCTCGTGAAATATGTCGGCAACCCGCCCGAGATCGTGCCCTGGCTCGCCGAGAAGTGGGAGAGCTCGCCGGACGCGCGGACCTGGACGTTCCATCTGGTGAAGAACGCGCGCTTCCACAACGGCGATCCGGTGACCGCGGAGGCCGTGCGCTTCTCGTTCGCGCGCACGCTCAAGCTCAACCAGGGGCCGGCGTGGACCTTGTCGGAGTTTCTGAAGGACGACGACATCAAGGTCGTCAACGAGCACACGATCCAGTTCACGCTGAACCAGTCGTATTCGCCGTTCCTGTCGTGGCTGCCCTGGTGGTACGTGATGAATCCCAAGCAGGTGCTGGCCAACGAGCAGGGGGGCGACCTCGGCCAGAAATGGCTCACCACGAACGCCGCCGGCAGCGGGCCGTTCAGGATCAAGCGGTGGGAGCAAGGCGTGCTCTACGAGCTCGAGGCCCTCGACAACTACTGGAAGGGGTGGCCGTCGAAGGACCACATCGGCGGCGTCATCTACCGGATCGTCCGCGAATCGGCCGCTCAGCGCGCCGCGGTGATCCGCGGTGAGGCGGACATCGTCGAGGGCCTGTCGAGCGACGATTTCGATCAGGTCGCGAAGATGCCGGGTATCGTCGTGCCGACCTTCCCAGGCATGACGACGTTCGGCATCAAGATGAACACGCAGAAAGGCGCGACGAAGGACCTGAATCTCAGGAAGGCGGTCTGTCATGCCTTCGACTACGACGCGCTGATCAAGATCTACAACGGCAACGCCGTGCTCCAGACCAGTCCGTTCCCCAACGCGACGCGCGGGTACGTGCCGGTGTCGGGGATCTATCGCCAGGACCTCGGCAAGGCGAAAGAATTCCTGTCCAAGTCCGCCTACCCGAACGGCGGGATCGAGCTCGAGTACGTGTACGTCCAGGGGCTCGAGGAGGAGCGGAAGATGGGGCTCGTCCTCATCGACAACCTCCAGAAGCTCAACATCACGGTGAAGATGGTGCCGCTGATCTGGCCGAACATGGTCGGGCGCGGCGCGAAGGTCGAGACCTCTCCCGACATGATGGCGGTGTTCACGACCCCGCTCTCAAGCGACCCCGACGCGGTCGCGTTTCAGTACCACAAGGGCTCCTTCGGCAAGTACTACGCCTCGCACTTCTACACGAACGACGCGGTGTGGGCGCTCATCGACCGGGCGCGCACGACCGCGCGATGGGAGGAGCGGGCGCCGCTCTACGCCGACATCCAGCGCCGGATCACCGCGGATGCCCCGGAGATCTTCGGAATGCTGGCGAACCGGCGCTGGGCGATGCGCGATCACGTGAAGGGCTTCGTCTTCAGCCCGGTGCGCTTCACCGGCGAGGTCGACCTCTACCCGCTCGCGATCGTCGCCAAGTAGGGTTGCTCGGCTACCTCGCCCGGCGAGTCCTTCTGCTGGGCCTCATGCTGTTCGGCCTCGCGTGCATCACGTTCGTGATCTCTCACGTGGCGCCGGGCGACCCGGCGCGGCTCGCCGCGGGGCCGGACGCGACGGCCTCGATGGTCGAGCGGATTCGCGCCGAGTACGGGCTCGACCGTCCGCTGCCCATCCAGTTCGGCCAGTATCTGCGGGGAGTTCTCTCGGGTGACCTCGGACGCTCGTTGAGGACTCGCGAGGCCGTCGCGGCCGACCTCGCGCGCTACTTTCCCAACACGTTCGAGCTGGTGACGGGCGCGATGCTCCTGGCGGTCGGCCTCGGTGTTCCGCTGGGCATTCTCTCGGCCGTCTACCGGGACACGTGGGTCGACCAGATCACACGGGTCGTCTCGGTCTCGGGCATCGCGATCCCCGCCTTCTGGGCCGGGTTGATGCTCCAGCTCCTCCTGGCCCTCCACATGGGGATCCTGCCGCTCGGCGGCCGCCTCGGCCTGATGACCGCGCCACCAACGCCGGTGACGCACCTCCTGGTCGTCGACGCGCTGCTCGGCGGCCACTGGCGGGTGCTCGGCGACGCGCTCGCCCACGCGGTCCTGCCGACCGTGACCCTGTGCTTTCCCGCGCTCGCCTCGATCGTGCGCGTCAATCGCGCCGAGATGCTCGAGACCCTCAAGCAGGACTACATCGTCAACGCGCGGGCGCAGGGGGTGTCCGAGCTCCGGATCGTGGCGCGCTACGCCCTCAAGAACGCGATGATCCCGACCCTGGCGATGATCGGGCTGCGCTACGGCTGGATGCTCGGGGGCACCGTGCTCGTCGAGACCGTGTTCGACTGGCCAGGAATCGGCCTCTACGCCGTCGCCTCGGCGGTGTCGTCCGACTTCCAGCCGATCATGGGGGTCACGCTCGTGATCGGCCTGAACTTCATGCTGGCGAACTTCCTGGTCGACCTCGCCTACGGCTGGCTCGACCCGCGGGTCCGCTCGACCATGTCGGCGTGATGGAACGCGCGGTTGCCCCGGGCCCGACGGTCGCCTGGCTCGCCGATCGACAGGGGGCGGCTCGCGAGCTCCGCTTCTACGCGCGCGTGTTCGCGCGGAGCGGCGCGTCCCTGCTCGGGCTGGGTCTCGTCCTCGTGTTCCTGCTCGTGGCGGCGCTGGGCCCGTGGATCGTGCCCTATCCCGAAGACGCGCGCGGCGCGGTCCACCTCGACGAGAAGCTTCGACCGCCGAGCGCCCGCCACTGGTTCGGGACCGACGAGGTGGGGACCGATATCTATACCAGGGTCGTCCTGGGCGCCCGGGTCTCCCTCCAGATCGGGCTGATCATCACGGTGTTGGCGACTGCGATCGGCGTTCCGCTCGGCATCGTCGCGGGCTACGTCGGCGGCCCGCTGGGCGAGACGATCATGCGGGTGACGGACGTTTTCCTCTCGGTCCCGGCGCTCGTGCTGGCGCTCGCGATCGTCGGCGCTCTCGGCCCGGGCATCGTCAACGCGATCGTCGCGCTCGGTCTGGTCTGGTGGCCCGGCTACGTGCGCCTGGTCCAGAGCAAGACGCTCGCGCTCAAGGGACAGGTCTTCGTCGAAGCCGCGCGCGCGGTGGGGACCGGCCGGCTTCGCATCGTTTTCGTGCACATCCTGCCGAACTGCGTGTCGCCCATCACGGTCAAGGCGAGCATGGACATGGGCTCGGCGATCCTTGCGGCCGCGGGCCTCGGATTCATCGGGCTCGGCGCCCAGCCGCCGTACCCGGAGTGGGGCGCGATGATCAGCCACGGGCGCAATTACCTGCCGACCTGGTGGTGGTACTCGGCGTTCCCGGGCCTCTTCATTTACCTGACCGTGCTCGGCTTCAACCTGTTAGGGGACGGCCTGCGCGACGTCCTGGACCCTCAGAGCCGCGGGTAGGGCCGGGTCTAGACTCCGCACGCCTCGGCGACGACGCGGGCGACCAGGAGGTTGGCGAGGAGCACCGGCGCTCCGGTGAGCCGCTGCAGCTCGTCGCGCGTCTTGCGTCTGAACCCCATGCAATCCAGCGCGACCAGGCCGGCGTTCGCCGCGCGAAGCGCTGTCCCCGTGCGCTCGAGCTCCGACGGGCTCTCTTCCTCGTAGGGCGACAGCGGGACGACGACCGGATCGAATCCGTCGGCGCGCCAGCGCGCTTCGGTCTGCGGCACGTGCTGGACGGAAGGTGTGACGATGCCGAGCCGACCCGGCCAGCGCAGGGCGCGCAACACGCCCAGCAGCACCTGATGCGGCAGCACGAGGAGACGCGAGGCTTCGAGCGCAGGAAACGCGCCCGTGCAGAGCAGCGCCGTCATCGTCACGCCGGACCGCTCGAGCTCTCCGATCGCCGCCTGGACGCGGCCAATAATGTGTCGCTTGGCGACGAAGGCGGGCGTCCCGTCAGCCAGGCGAGTGACGAGGATGTCGTCTCCGGGCCCGGGCGCGAGGGCGACGATCTCGGCGCGGCCGAGGCCGTCGAGGGCGCCGCGCTCTCGCACCGTCACGGCGGGCCCGAGAATCGTCTCCATGTCGGGCACGACGTCGACGCGCGGCGACTGGCCGATGGTCACGAGTCCGACGATCGGTCCGCTCACAGGACGTGCAGCCAGGGACGCGTCGTGAGCGCGCCGGGCTTCCAGAAGCCGGTCTCGGTGAACCAAGTGACGGCCTGGTCCGCGTCGGCCGTCTTCACGATGGCCAGGGTGGCGCCGTCCTCGAAGAAGCCGCCGAATGCCAGCCGGCCCGCGCCGCGCATCTCGATCAGCGCGAACTGGGCCATGTCGAGCTGGGACGTCGGGCCTTCGACGATCGTGGCCTTGCGGGTGCCGTCGAGGACGACCGGCACCATCTCCCAGGGCTCGACGAACTGGCTGAAGCTTCTCGGCTCGTAGCGCGTCCATACGCCGCCCGTCCAGTACGGGTCTTCTTCGATCGCGTGCTTCAGCTGAGCCGGCTGCTGCAGGCGGTAGAAGAGGTCGGCGGTACGCAGGTCGGCCGAAGGACCGCCGCCGATGAGGATGTTGTTGGCCCGCAGTCCCTGGAGGCGCTCGATGTGGTCACGGCGGTGAGCCTCGCGACGGGTCAGATAGTCATCCGCCGCCGTCAGGGCGATGTGAAAGACGATCACGACGGTCCTCCCATCGGGCTTTTGACGCCCCGTGTTACTGTGTCACCAGATGGAGCTGCTCGAGCGATTCCGCTCGCGTTATCCGTTTCCGCTCGACGACTTTCAGGTCGAAGCCATCCGCGCCATCGAAGGCGGCCAGTCGGTGATCGTCTCGGCGCCCACCGGCGCCGGCAAGACCCTGGTCGCCGAGTTCGCCATCCACGCCGCCCTGGCGGCGGGCCGCCGCCTAGCGTACACGACTCCCCTCAAGGCGCTCTCGAACCAGAAATTCGCCGACTTCACCCGCGAGTTCGGCGCCGATCGAGTCGGCATCCTGACCGGCGACGTCAAGGTGAATCCCCACGCGGCGATCCTGGTCATGACAACCGAGATCCTGCGAAATGCGCTTTACGGAAGTGGGCTCGATGGGCTGCGCTACATCGTGCTCGACGAGTGTCATTATATGGGCGACGAGGGGCGCGGCACCGTCTGGGAGGAGATCATCGTCAGCGCGCCGCCCGACGTCGTGCTGGTGGGCCTCTCGGCGACCGTCGCCAACGTGAAGGAGATCGCCGACTGGATCTCGATCGTGCACCGCCCGATCGTGCCGATCTATCATCCGCACCGGCCGGTGCCGCTCGCGTACGTGATCGCCGACCTGGCCGGCGAGATCCACGAGGTCGATCGCGTCCGGAGCGGGCGCGCGCGCGTCGTCGGCGACGAGCCTCGCGGTCCGGACGACCGCGGACGCTGGTACACGCGGCGCGTCGTGCATCCGACGGTCCTGCTCGAGGCGCTCGAGGCGCGCGGCTGGCTGCCGACGATCTACTTCATCTTCAGCCGGGTCGGGTGCGAGCGCGCCATGCAGGACGTGCTGACCGAGGGCAAGAGCCTGCTCGGAGCGCCCCAGCAGCGCGAGGTCGACACGGCGATCGGGGACCTGATCCGCGAGAGCCCGACGGTCGCCGAGTCGGTGCTGAATCAGAGCGTGTTCGAGGCGCTGCGGCTCGGTATCGGGCTCCATCACGCCGGAATCCTGCCGAGCGTCAAGCGGCTGATCGAAGTGCTCTTCGAGCGCGGGCTCTGCAAGGCGGTCTTCGCGACGGAGACGATGTCCCTCGGCATCCACATGCCCGCCCGCTCGGTCGTCCTCCAGGGACTGACCAAGCGGACGGACCGCGGATTCCGCTCGCTGTCCCACAACGAGCTGACCCAGATGGCCGGCCGCGCAGGGCGCCGCGGGATCGATCCCGAGGGGACGTGCGTCGTCGCCCTCGACGCCCGGGACGGGCTCGACGATCTGCTGCGGGTGATCGACGGCTCGCCGGAGCCGATCGAGAGCCAGTTCAAGCTCGGCTACGGGTCGGTCGCGCTCTTGCTCTCCACCGGCGCCCCGCCGGACGCGCTGCGCCGGCGGATCGAATCGTCGTTCGGCCAGTACCAGAACCTCAAGCGCATCCGCGAGGTGGAGGCCGACGTGCGCACGCTCGAGGCCTCGCTCGAGGAGCTTCGCCGCTATCCGGCCCCTTGCGGCGACTTCCAGCGGATCGGCCGCTATCGGCGCGCCCGCCAGGAAGTCGATGCGCGCCGCCAGGCGCTCGGGCGCGGCGGCAGCAAGCGCGGCGAGCGTACGGTGGCGGAGGCCGAGCCAGGGAGGCTCGTCCTGGTCCGACGCGGCGGGGCGCCGACCCTCGCGATGGTGCTCGGGATCCACGCGATCCGCGGCCACCGCGTGCTCATCGACGCGCTCCTGCCTCACGGAGTGACCGTGCGGGTGAAGAGCGGGGTCATCAAGCGCGTGTTCTGGGCGACGCCACCACTGCACGTGCCCCGCGATCGCGGGCAAGACGGGCGCGACCGTGGACGCGAGCGTCACCTTGCGTGGCGCGATCGTGAGCGCGACGGTCACGATCGCGACGGCCGCGATCGGCGCGGCTCGGACGGTCGAGGGCTGCGCCAGCTGGCCGCCGAGCTCGAGCGCCTGTCGGTCGCCGAGCTGATCGACCGTGAGCGCGCGCAGGGCCCCGAGGCCGCGCTCGCCGCGATCGAATGCCATCGCTGCCCGTGGGGCGCCACCGCTCGCTGCGACCGGGAGTGGCGCGAGCTCGAGACCGTCACCGAGCGTCTCGGTATCCGCCGGCGGCAGCTCGAGCAGCTCCGCGGCGCCTACTGGCAGGAATTCCTCCGGGTGGTGGACGTTCTGGAGCAGTTCGGCGCCGTGCGCGACCGCCAGGTCGAGGAGAAGGGGCGGCTCATCGCCAGCCTGCGCCACGACAACGAGCTGCTCGTCGCCGAAGGCGTGGCGCACGGCGTGTTCGACGACGTCTCCGGTCCCGAAGCCGCGGCGGTCTGCTCGGCGCTGATCGAGGAGTCGCGGTCGGGCGACCCGGCGCTGGCGCGCACGTTTCTGAAGAAGCGGCCCAAGCTCAAGCGCAAGCTCGACCAGCTCATGCGGGTCGCCGATACGGTGCACGAGGCGCAGCGCGCCCGCCATCTGCGCATCCCCATCGCCGTACACTCCGGGTTCATGCCGGCGGTCTTCCGCTGGGCATCCGGCGAGGACGACTGGAGCGGGATCGTCGAGGACGCGTTCGGCGGCCACGAGGGGGACCTGATCCGGGCCATGCGCCGCCTGATCGACCTGCTCCGGCAGCTGGCGGACAGCCCCGAGGTCCCGGCCGAGACGGCCCGGGTGCTGGCTCACGCCTCCCGAACGATTGATCGTGGCATCGTTTTGGAGTCGGCCCTGATATGATTCCAGACGTGAAGCGAATCATCGCGGTCGGCCTCGTGCTGGTCCTGGCGGGGTGCGCGTCGTGGCGGACCAAGGAGCAGCGGACCACCGAGGGACCGATGGCCGAGGACATCTGGACCATGAAGGTCCTGATCGCCAACGGCCGCGAGCCGAACTTCGACGAGCGGCGCCGCTGGGACAACGCGATGGAGCAGAAGATCGGTCAGTATCTGCGCCAGAATCCCGAGGCCGCCAGCTCGGTCGACGTGTCGACCTTCCGGTTCATCCGCCAGGTGTCGGTCGGGCAGACCTCGGACCAGGTCCTGATCCTGCTCGGCCCACCGCTCGCGAGGGTCACCGACGCGGTCGAGATGGAAAAGCTCGCGCGCCAGTACTGGCCGGCGGTCAAGGAGAGCGAGCCGACCGAGGCGTGGACGTACCCGTCGGGCTGGCGCATCTACCTCAAGGAAAAGACCGTCGTCGACATCACGCAGTACGCGATCCCGTACTAGCGCCACCTCCGCGGCCCGAGACATCCGATGATCGAATCCCGCCTGGTCGTCACGAAACGGACGGCGCCGGCTCGGCACGGGCTGGTGGCCGCGGAGCATCCGCTCGGGGCCCGCGTGGGCGCGCGAATTCTCGAGCGCGGCGGCAATGCGGTCGATGCCGCGGTCGCGACCGCGTTCGCGATGACCGTCGCCGAGCCCTTCATGTCGACGATCGCCGGGTCCGGCACGATGCTCGTGCACAACGCGCGCCGCGGTGAGACCGTCGCGCTCGACTTCAACGGCTGCGCTCCGATGCGCGCGCACGCGTCGATGTTCCGCGTGACCACCGGGATCTCCCGCGGCCTCTTCGCCTGGCCGAACGTCGAGGGCGGCGCGAACGAGCGAGGGTGGCTCGCGCCGGCCGTGCCCGGATCGGTCGCGGGCCTCTCGCTCGCGCTCGAGCGGTACGGCACGATGGAGCTGCGCGACGCGATTCAACCGGCGATCGAGCTGGCCCGCGGCGGGTTCGTGGCGGATTGGTACCAGGCGCTGAGCACGGCGCGGCAGCTCGAGGAGCTGGCCGCGGCCGGCGAGGGCGGGCGCGTCTACCTGAGGAATGGCCGATCGGTCTACCGGCCCCCGACCGGGATGGAAGAGGGCGATCGCGCGACCTATCCCGACCTCGCGCGGAGCCTCGAGCTGATCGCGCGTGACGGGCCGAGCGCGTTCTATCGCGGCGAGATCGCGCAGACGATCCACGACGCGATGGCGGCGCACGGCGGCCTGATCACCCGCGAGGATCTCGCGGCCTACTCGGTGCGGGTCGGCTCGCCGCTCACCGGCACGTATCGCGGACTCGAGCTCGCGTTTGCTCCGGGGGCGACCGGCGGCGTCACGGCGCTCGAGATCCTCAACATCCTCGAGCAGTTTCCGAAGACCGCGGTCGCCTGGCACACGCCCGGCGGGCTCAATCTGCGCGCGCTGGCCGTCCGGCGCGCGTTCGCCGACCGCTTCGAGCACCTGGGCGATCCCTCCGTGATTCAGGCACCGTGGGACCGGCTCACGTCGAAAGCGTACGCGCGTGAGGTTGCCGCGGAGCTGCGTCGGCGCCCGAGCACACGGGGGAGTCGCCGCGACCACCCCGACGCGCTCGGCGCGTCCGCGGCGGGCGGCGATTGCACGACCCACATCAGCGTCGTCGACCGTCACCGGAACATGGTGGCGTTGACCCACACGGCGGTCTCGCTGTGGGGCTCGATGGTCGTGGTGCCCGGCACCGGTATCCTCCTGAACAATGGGATGATCTGGTTCAACCCGGAAGCCGGAAGGCCGAACTCGGTCGCGCCGGGCAAACGCGCGCTCGTCAACATGGTGCCGGTGCTAGGCTTCAAGAAGGGTGAGCCGTATCTCACCCTCGGGGCGCCGGGCGGGCGGCGGATCGTGTCGGCGATTCCGCAAGTGATCGCCACGCTCGTCGACAGCGGCTGCGACTTGCAGGAGGCCATCGAAGCGCCGCGCCTTCACGCGGAGAGCGCCGAGGTGCTCGTCGATGAGCGGGTGGGCGAGAAATCCCTGGCGGCCCTCGGCCGACTCGGTCAGCGCGTCGCCCCCCGAGAAGAAACGTACGCGACCTTGAACTTCGCCAAGCCGGTCGGCGTCCGGGTCGGACGGCGCGGGCTCGAGGCAGGGCTCGACGCGCTCCGGCCGGCGGCGGCGGCGGGGCACTAGCGCGGGGCACCAGGAGTGGAGCGAGGACATGGCAGAGGTTGATCTGACGGCGGCGTTCTCGACGGTGCCGGCGGCGGAGGCCGAGGAGATCAAGCGCGTCATCGTCGAGACGGTCCAGCAGCTCGCCCAGGACGACAGGACGTTCAAGCGCGCGAAGCTCGTCTTCACCGAGTCGGACGAGCGCTGCGGGCTCACCGCCGAGCTCGACGGCGTCAAGCGCGAGGGCGTGCCGCTCCAGATCGACATCGACCAGCTCGAGGACGCCAAGACCTCGGCCGGAGCCCGGGCCCAGCTGAAGGAAGCGCTCCGACTTTACTTCCGGCGCGTTCTTGGAAAGTAGCGACGCCGGCACCCTCCTGTTCGCCTGGCGCGGCTGCCTGTTTCGCGTCCCTGACCAGGTCCAGGCGCCCAAGGCGGGCTCGCTCTTCTTCTGCCAGCATCTCGATGCGCGGCCGGGAGAAGCTCTGCTCGAGATCGGCGGTGGCCTCGGCCTGGCCGCCGTGCTCGCCGCGAAAAACGGCGCCAGGGTGACCGCGACGGACGTGCTCCCCGAGGCCGTCGAGGTGATGCGCGTCAACGCGGCGCTCAACGGCGTCACCGTCGACGCGCGGCTCGGCGACTGCTATGCCCCCGTCGACGGCGAGCGCTTCGATCTGATCTGCACGAACCCGCCTCAGATGCCCACGCCGCCGGGACGCGCGCGGCGCGACGCGGCCGCGCTCGCCGACAACGGCGGCGCCGACGGCTGGGAGCTGCTCGATCGGGTGATCGCGGGCGCCCCGCGCCATCTCCATCCGGGCGGCCGGCTGATCTTCACGATCTTCGCGTTCCTCGGGCCGAAGGCCGCGGTCGCGAAGGTCGAGGCGGTGGGCCTCGCGCCGGCGATCATCGGAAGCGAGATCCAGTCGTTCCCCCGTATCGGGTACGAGCGGCTCGAGCAGATCCGCGTCCACGACCTGGAGGCCACGATACCGTCGGGAATCCCCGAGACCGTCGAGCGGCTCGTAATCCAGGGGACGGCTCCGAGGTGACCCGCCGGCTCATCGTCAACGCCGACGACTTCGGTCTTACGCCCGGGGTCAGCGCCGGTATCCTGTCGGCGCACCGCCACGGCATCGTCACCAGCACGACCTTGCTCGCCACCGCGGCGATCGATGCCGAGCAGCTGGCGGCGCTCCGCGATTCCGGTCTGGGTGTCGGCATTCACGTCAATCTCACGCTCGGCCGGCCGCTCTCCGGTGGGCGCTCGCTCGTCGATTCCCACGGCCGCTTCGTCCGCGACGCCAGCCACGCGGCGTCTCGCGCCGACGCGAGGGACGTCGAGCGGGAGGTGAACGCCCAGGTCGAGAAGTTCGCGTCCCTGATGCGGCGCGGGCCGACCCATCTCGACACCCACCATCACGTCGGTCTCCTGGCGCCCGTCACCGAGGTGGTGCTCGAAGCGGCGCGGCGCCTGCGTGTGGCCGTCAGGAGCCAGAACGAGACGGCGCGCGCCCGGGCGTGGACGGCCGGTCTTCGAACTCCCGACCACTTCTTCGGGGAGTCCGGGCCGGGAGCGTACTGGTCGCTCGCTCGCACGCTCGCTCATCTGCGGGCCCTGCCGTCCGGCGTCTCCGAGTTCATGGCGCATCCCGGCTGGTGCGACGACGCGCTCTCGTATAGCCGCTATGGACGGCAGCGCGAGACGGAGATGATCGGCCTCGGCACGCCGGCCGCGCGCGCCGCCGCCTCGAGCCTCGGCATCACGCTCTGCCACTTCGGCGAGCTCTAGCCCATGCGCGCCGCCGCGCGGCGCCGCGGGGGGCGGCGTCACGGCGTCACCGTGGGGGTGGACGTCGGCGGCACGACGACGGCCGTCGGCCTGGTCACCCGAGAGGGCGACGTGATCGTGGACGCGAGCGCGCCGACTCGCGCCGGCGAACGCGATCCGCTCGAGACGATCGTCGGCCTCATCGCCGAGGTGACCTCGAGGGCCGGCACGTCGGCCCGCTCGATCGCGGCGGTCGGCGTGGGCGTGCCCGGGCCGGTCGACGCGGAGCGCGGCATCGTCGGGGAACCGGTGACCCACATCCCGGAGCTCGCCGGACGGCCACTGGCCGCGGAGCTCGGCGGTCGGGTCGGCCTTCCGGTCGTCGTGGACAACGACGTGAACGCGCTGGCGCTGGGCGAGGCGACGCTCGGCGCCGCGCGGGGCGCCCGGTCCCTGGTCGTGCTGTCGACGGGGACGGGGATCGGCGCCGGGATCGTGCTCGAGGGTCGGCTGGTGCGGGGCGCCGCGGGGTTCGGCGGCGAGCTGGGTCATACTCCGGTCAAGTTCGATGGGCCGCGATGCTGGTGCGGCCTGCGCGGGTGCCTGGCGTTCTACGCGAGCGGGCGGGGGATCGCCGACATCGCGCGCTCGCGGATCGGGGGCGACGCGCGGACGACCTTGCTGAAGGCCGCGGGGGGCGATCCGTCCGGGCTCACGGCGGCCATGGTCTTTCGCGCCGCGCACGAAGGCGACGGCCTCGCCGTCTCGATCGTCGACGAGGCGTGCCAGGCGCTCGGCGCAATGATGGGCACGATCGTGAACGGCCTGAACCCGGAGGTCTTGATCGTCACCGGCGGTGTCGTGGAGTCGTTCGCGAGGCTCGAGGCGAAGATTCTCCGCGCCGCCGGCGAGTACGCGTTCCCGCGGGCGCTCGCCTCCACACGGATCGAGATCGTGCCGGGCGACAAGCGCGCCAGTGTGCGCGGGGCGGCGGCGCTCGCGTTCTACGAACAAGCGGTCGATGTGAGGAGGACGCGACCCTGAGTCAGGACTTCTGCGGGGCCTCTTTCAAGAGCTCGTCGAGGATGCGCGGCAGGCGCGCCGCGGCCGACTGGCCGTGGATCTGTGCCACCATTTCGCCTTTCTGATCGATCACGACCGTATAGGGTGTGCCCTTGAAGCCGAAGGTGTTGCCGATCGTGAGCTTCGGGTCGAGCGCGACGGGATAGTTGACCTTGTTCCTGCGCACGAAGCTTCGCGTGTCGGCCGTCGTGTCCTGGACGTGGATCGCCACGACCTCGACGTCGCGCGAGCGGTACTTGTCGTAGAGCCGGCCGAACGCCGCGGATTCTCGCGCACACGCCTTGCAGTAGGACGCCTGGAAGCGTAGGACAAGGATCTTCTTGCCGATCAGCTCGCGCGAATCGAGCGTCGTCTTGCCGTCGATCATCGTGATCTTGAATCCGGGGGCTGCAGGCGCCGCCTCGCTGCCGGTGGCCAGGGCGAGGAGCAGGGCGAGGACGCCGAGGCGAAGACTCACACGTCTATAGTACCCGTAGCCCTCGCCCCACGACCACCGAGTATAATGACCGAGGTGAACGACCTCGAACGCGAGCTCGTAAAGGCGATCGGCGGCGACGTCCGCTTCGATGCCGGCTCCCGCCTGCTCTATTCGACCGACGCGTCGATGTATCAGATGGAGCCGGTCGGCATCGTCATCCCGCGCGACGCGGACGACGTCCGGGCCGCGATCGAGACCGCCGCCCGCTACGAGGTCGCGATCCTGCCGCGCGGCGGCGGCACCTCGCTGACCGGCCAGACCGTCAACCACGCCCTCGTCCTCGACTTCTCGCGGTATATGGACAAGGTCCTCGAGGTCAACGCCGAGGAGCTCTGGGTGCGCGTGCAGCCCGGGCTCGTGCAGGACAACCTGAACCACCACGTGCGTCTGCTCGGTCTCGGCTTCGGGCCGGACACCTCCACGTCGAACCGCGCGACGCTCGGCGGGATGCTCGGCAACAACTCGGGCGGCTCGCACTCGATCGCGTACGGCCTCACGGTCGAGCACGTGATCGAGCTGACGACCGTACTCGCCGACGGCTCGCGCGCGGTGTTCGGCGAGGTCACCCCGGACGAGTTCGCGGCCAAGTGCCGGGCGCCCGGGCTCGAGGGTCAGATCTACCGGGAGATCGCCCGCATCCGCGACACGTACGCGGACGAGATCCAGTCGAAGTATCCGGCGCACTGGCGGCGGGTCTCGGGCTACAACCTGAACGAGCTCGTTCCCGCGATCGGCCGGCGCCACGCGACGAACGGCGCGCTCAACGTGGCGCGGTTGATCGTCGGCTCCGAGGGCACGTTCGTCAGCGTGGTCGAGGCGAAGATGCGCCTGATCCGCCGCCCGAAGAAGACGGCGGTCGAGGTGATCCACTACCGGGAGGTCCAGGAAGCGCTCGAGTCGTCGTCGTCGATCCTCGAGACCGGCCCGTACGCCGTCGAGCTGACCGACAAGATGATCCTCGACCTCGCCCGGAACAACATCGAGCAGTCGCAGCGGATGGGATTCGTCCAGGGCAACCCGGGCGCGATCATGATCGTCGAGTACGCGGGCGAGACCGACACCGAGGTGCGCGCGAAGGTCGAGGCGCTGGACGCGCGCCGCCAGCGGGAGCGATTCGGCTACGCCGCGCACGTGGCCCACGACACTGCCGAGCAGCAGTCGATCTGGAAGCTCCGCAAGGCGGGGCTCGGGCTCCTGCTCGGGATGAAAGGCGACAAGAAGCCGATCGCCTTCGTCGAGGACACCGCGGTCGCGCCCCAGCACCTGGCCGAGTTCGTGAGCCGCTTCCGCGAGATCTTCGCCAAGCACGACACCGAGGGCGCCTACTACGGCCACTGCTCGGTCGGCTGCCTGCACATCCGCCCGGTCATCGATCTGAAGACTCCGCGCGGCCTCGAGCAGGTGCGCGCGATCGCGGACGAGATCACCGACCTGGTGGTGCGATTCAACGGCACGATCTCGAGCGAGCACGGCGACGGCCGCGCGCGCAGCCCCTTCCTCGAGCGGATGTATGGCCCGCGGATCATGCAGGCCTTCCGCGAGCTCAAGCGCGCCTTCGACCCCGACAACCGCATGAACCCCGGCAACATCGTCGCCCCCGCCGGCGTCACCGATCACCTGCGCTACGGCACCCAGTACACGACGTGGGAGCCGAAGACGCTGCTCGACTTCTCCGAGCAGGGCGGCTTCGCGGCGTCGATCGAGATGTGCAACGGCGTCGGCGCCTGCCGCAAGACCCTCGAGGGCACGATGTGCCCCTCGTACATGGCGACGAAGGACGAGGAGCACTCCACCCGCGGGCGCGCCAACGCGCTCCGCGCCGTGCTCTCCGGGCGCTTGCCGGCCAAAGAGTTCACGGGACGGCGGCTCTACGAGGTGATGGACCTCTGTCTCGAGTGCAAGGGATGCAAGGCCGAGTGCCCGTCGAACGTGGACATGGCCAAGCTCAAGTACGAGTTTCTCCACCACTACTACCAGGCCAACGGGTTGCCGCTCCGCAATCGGCTGTTCGGCCGCATCGCGCGGATGAACCGGCTGGGCGCGCGCCTGCCGGGGCTCGTCAACTGGATCTCCAACCTCGGGCCGAGCCGCTGGGCGCTCGAGAAGCTCGCCGGCATCGACCGCCGCCGCCCGTTGCCGGCCCTGGCGGCCCAGACGTTCACCGACTGGTTCGCGCGTCGCACACCCCCCATGGCGTCGCCGCGCGGCGAGGTCGTACTGTTCAACGACACGTTCACGACCTACAACGTGCCCGAGATCGCGCGCGCGGCGGTGGGTGTCCTGGAGGCCGCGGGCTATCGTGTCGTGCTGGTCGACCGCAAGTGCTGCGGCCGGCCGCTCATCTCCAAGGGCATGCTCGCCGAGGCGCGCGAGCACGCGGCCTGGAACGTCGAGCGCCTGGCGCCGTACGCGCGGCGTGGCGTCCCGATCCTCGGGCTCGAGCCCTCGTGTCTCTTGACCCTGCGTGACGAGACGGTCGATCTCGTTCGCACCGATGACGCCCGGGCGGTGGCGCGGCAGGCCTTCCTGTTCGAGGAGTTCCTGATCCGCGAGCGCGGCCGCGGGCTGGCGCTCTCGTTCGGCGCCAAGGGCCGGAAGGCGCTTCTCCACGGCCACTGCCACCAGAAGGCGCTCGTCGGCACGGGGCCGACGGTCGCGGTGCTTCGCTGGGCGGGCTTCGAGGTCGAGGAGGTCGACTCGGGCTGTTGCGGCATGGCCGGCTCGTTCGGCTTCGAGCGCGAGCACTACGACATCTCGGTCGCCCTCGGTAACCGCCGGCTGGCGCCCGCGGTGAAGGCGGCCGCCGCCGAGACCGAGATCGTCGCGCCCGGCATCTCCTGCCGCCAGCAGATCCAGCATCTGGCGGGTCGCCGTGCCAAGCACCCGGCCGAAGTCCTGCACGAGTCGCTCTCGCGCTAGCCCTCGCCGCCGTCGTCGCCGTCCTGCTCGCCGCCGTCGTCAAGGGCGCGATCGGCTTTGGGTTCCCGACCCTCGGCACGCCGCTCCTGGCGCTCGCGGTCGACGTCAAGAGCGCCGTCGCGCTCCTGGTCATCCCGAACCTCGTGATGGACAGCCTCCAGCTGCGCCGGAGCGGGCCTCTCGGCGATGCGCCCCGCCGGCTCGCGCCGCTCCTGGTCTTCACGATGATCGGCACGGTCGTCGGCACCAGGCTCCTGGTCGCGCTCTCGCCCCGCGCCGTCACGCTGTTGCTCGGTGGCTTCGTGCTGAGCTACGTGTTGCTCGATCTCGCCCGGTTCTCGCCGCGGGTCCCCGCCAGCTGGGAACGACGGCTCGCCGCGCCGGTCGGGCTCGCCGCCGGGATCATGGGAGGCATCACCAATGCGCCCGGCACCGCGATCGCGCTCTACTTCGTGGCGCTCGGCATGGCCAAGCAGGAGTTCGTCCGGTCGATCGCGTTCACGTTTCTGGTCGTGAAGACGGTCCAGCTCGTGACCCTCGTCTGGTACGGGCTCCTTGGCTGGTATCTCGCGCTGGCTTCGCTGGGGCTGGCCGCGGCCGGTCTGGCGGGGTTCGGGCTCGGTCTCAGGCTTCAGGACAGGCTGGACCAGCGCTCCTTCAACCGTGCCGTGCTGGTCTTCCTGGCTTTCCTCGGAGTGTGGCTGGTGGCGCGGGCGCTCTGAGCGCCCTCAGGACTGGGCGCCGGTCAGCAGCGAGAAGATTCTACGAATGAGCTCCTCGTGGTCCTCGATGTTGTGCTGGAAGATGCGGAGCTCCTTCAGCTCGACGAGGTCGACGGTGCGGAAGACCTCGCCCGGGCGCATCGAGCCGAACGCGATGGCCTGGAAGCACGAGCGTCCGGTTTCGGGCCGGTCTGTCACGAGGATGAAGTAGAGGTTCGGCCACTGCCGGCGGGCCATGTAGAAGATCGAGCGCTCGCCTCGCTGGTTCTCGACCGAGACGAACTGGTAGGCCGACGGCCGGTACTTCACCTCCACGAGGAACTCCCCGGCGGCGTTTTCGCCATCGGCCTCGGACGAGACTCGAAAGTCGGGGGAGAAGTCCTCGCGCCCGAACCGGAGCGGAGAGGTGTTGTTACGGAAAGGACGGATCTGGTAGCGAGCGCGGCGGAAGATGGACTCCACCAGGGCTTCAGCTATACGGCTCTTGACCTCGAGCAGATCCATGATCCTCTCCGGACCGGGAAGAGCGCTGAAACCCGCGCCGATGTGGCGCGGTTACATAGTATCATCCGGCGGGGTCTGGCCCCGAAGCCCTTTCCGTCTAATCAAGGAGGTAATAAATGCTCACTCGCCGTCAGATGATCGCCACCACCTCCACGTTCGCCGGATACGCCGTGGCCGTCGACAAGGTGCTGGCCCAGGCGATCAAGACCGACACCGACGGGATCGTCGCGGGCGACCAGGTGGTCAAGATCGGCACATACGAGATGCCCGTGTACGAGGCACGCCCGGCGGCCGGGAAGGACACCCCGATCGTGCTCGTGATCTCCGAGATCTGGGGCGTTCATGAGTACATCCGCGACTGCACACGGCGGTTCGCCAAGGCCGGCTACTATGCCGTGGCACCCGAGTTGTTCAAGCGCGAGGGCGGAGTGGCGCAGATCCCCAACGTTCAAGACATCTTGAAGATCGTCCTCGCCCAGAAGCGCGAGCAGACCCTGGGCGATCTCAAGGCCGCCGTCGACTGGGCCAAGACACGGCCGAACGTGAAGGCGGCCAGCGTGGGCGTGACCGGCTGGTGCTGGGG
The DNA here is from genome assembly GCA_003220495.1 of Candidatus Rokuibacteriota bacterium. GTDB lineage: Bacteria > Methylomirabilota > Methylomirabilia > Rokubacteriales > CSP1-6 > AR31. The sequence continues at coordinate 21,352 of QHSP01000015.1, forward strand.
CGGCTCGACCGTCTACCAGGTCGCGGCGACCAACCACGACGTGAAGGGCGCGGTCGCGTGGTACGGCCCGCCGGCGCGGCCCTACCAGGGGGCCTCGGGGTCGGTGACCGGGTTCGACCTCGCCACGGAGATCCACAGCCCGTTCCTCGGCCTCTACGGCGAGACCGATCAGAACCCGAAGCCGGAAGACGCCAGGCGGATGGGAGAGCTACTGAAGCAGCACAACAAGAACGTCGAGGTGGTCGTCTATCCGGGAGCGGGCCACGGCTTCCACGCCGACTATCGGCCGTCCTACAACGCGGCCGCGGCGCAGGACGCCTGGAAGCGCTGCACGGACTTCTTCGCGAAGAACCTGCGCGCCTAGCGCGCAAGCTCTACGCAGCGGGCGAAGCGACCAGCACCCGGACCGAGCGAGCCGAGCCGGTCTGGACGCTGGCGCGAACCCCGCGATCGAGCCACGCCGCGAGCGGATGGGACATCACGCTCCCACAGCGCGGGCACGGTGCTCCCGCCGATCCATCGAACACCGTGTTGCAGTCGAGCTCGAGACACAGCGCCGCCGAGGCGAGCCCGAAAGCCGGTCGTTGAGGCACGTCGGCTCTCACGGTCGTCGTCCCGATCCGGTCACCCGCTCGTGGAGAACGGAAGCCAGGACGTCCGCCGCCTTGCGTCCCGCCCTCATCCACAGCGGTCGCGCCGGCAAGCTGTTCGCGATCGCGACGACGCTTCGCGGGGTGCCCAGATCCGACCACGTCAGACCGGGCAGCTGTGAGACACCGAGCCACGTGGGGCAGCGTTCAAGGACCGCCCGGGAGAAATCGGTGGTGGGCATCAGCGAGTAGGCCTGGCGGACCGCCCAGCCTTCGTGCCGGCTTCCCGAGAAGGCCCCGATGAGACTGAGGCGATCGTCGACGTCGGGAAGGAACTCGTGTCCGGCGGCCAGCAAGGTCGGCAGGTTCGTCACGAACGCAAACGTGTTCCAGAGCCAGCCGGCCGCCATGCATCGATGCACGCTCTCGGCGTCCGGTTTCTCCAGGAATCCCTGGACCCGGCGGATGGGCCCGCCACTGGTCTCGCCGAGCACGGCGCCGGGCCTGACCCAGCCGTACTCCGACTCCGGCGACGTCGGCCGCGCGCCCAGCAAGACCAGGCGCTCGGGGTGACGCTCGACGAAGTGGACTACCTCGGCGACGTGCGCCAGGAAGATGTCCTCCTCGCGGATGTAGTGATCGGAGGGGAACACGGCGATCGTCGCCTCGGGGTCGCGCCGACGGATCATGTGCGCCGCGAAGAGGATCGCCGTCCCGGTCCCGCGATTCTCGGGCTGCAGGAGCACGTGTGGCGCGGCCCCGTCGCTCAGCTCACGGTCGACGTACTGCGCGTGGCTGTACTGGGTGACGACCACCGTGCGCTCCGCCGGCACGAGGCGTTCCGTCCGGTCCAGGGTCTGGCGCAGCAGCGAGGAGGAACCGAGCAGCGGTATGTACTGCTTGGGCCGCTCGTCACCGAAGAGACGCCGCACCAGCGGCTTGAGCCGGGATCCTTCTCCGCCGGCGAGCACGACCGCCCAGGTCTTGGGCGCGGTAGCGGGGCGGACGGCGTGTTGAATCCCGAGGTTGCGATCCGGCAGGGCCTCGATCGCGACGGCGCCCGTCTTGGCCATCATCGTTCTCCCTCTCGTCGATGAACCGCGGGCGAATCCGCCCAGGGTCGACGCGAGCACGGCGCTCGCGCATCCATTGGAGGATTGGCCGGGCGAGCGAAGCGAACAATGAGGGGAACACCTGAAGAACGCCCGAGTAAACCCCGACTGGACCCGCCCACGCCCTAGACCACGGCGAAGAAGCGCGCGGGCGCACCCTCCGTGCCGGCGATCTTGTAGAAGGGCGCGGCGAAATCCACGCGGCGGCGGGGCAGCGCGGCCAGATTGGTCAGGCCTTCCATGATGACGACCCCCGCGCCGAGGATCACGCGGTGCATCGGGAAGTCCTCCGAGGAGAAGTCCGGGAGGCGCGCGCAGAATTCCTCGAAGAAGTCGAAGCCGATGTTCTTCGGCCCGCGAGCCACGAGCCACTCCGCCGACTCGGGGGGAAAGTAGGGGGACTGCGTGAAGTAGTCGGGCCACCGGCCGTACATCGTGTCGGTCCAGTCCGTACGCAGGAGCACGATGTCGCCCTGCCGCACGTCGTCGGCCCCGCCTCGCTTGAGGTCGTCGATCGTGATCGCGTGGTTCGCCCCGGCGAACGAGAGATCGACCACCACCGCTTCGCCCATCACCTGGTCGAGCGAGATCTCGGCGGTGGTGATTCCGTCCTGGAAGACGTGCAGGGGCGAGTCGATGTGAGCGCCGGTGTGGAGGCTCTGGTGCACGCTCGAGACCTGCCAGAAGCCTGGGCCACGGCGATGCGGCGTGATCTCGAGCCGCATGTTCGTCGAGGGCGGGGAGAGGGTCGCGTTGTCGACGGTGACCGAGAGGTCGATGTAGCGCTTCACCCGGGCGTCTCCTCTCAGGGGCCCGAGCGGTCCACGAGGGTCCGCGCCCAGGCCATCTTGTCGGGCGACATCACGAGCTTTTCCGCGAACGGCTGGCCGAAGGGTCGGGTGGCGTCGATGCCGAGCTTGGCGGTGACGCCGCGCTCGTCGGCGCTCGGATCGAGCATCGCGCCGAGGCTGCCGGAGATGACGATCAGGTCGCGGTCGGCCTGCATCCGCGTCGCCATGGCCCAGAGCACTTCCGACTCGTCGAAGACGTCGATGTCGTCGTCGACCACGACGACCAGCTTCAGGTAGTGGTCCACGCCGAGAACGATCGGGATCACGTGCTTGGCCTCGCCCGGCCGGCTCTGCGCGATCGACACGTACGCGGTGAACGACGAGGTGCCGGAGAGCGGCACGTGAACACCGCGCACGTTGGGAATGACGCGCTCGAGGGCGTTGGCGATCTCGGCCTCGCGGATCAGGCCGAGCGTCGTGATGTGGTCCCCGGCGCGCCCCGAGCCGATCGACTGGAACCACGGCCGCTCACGCATCGCGACAGCCTTCGCCACGAACACGTGCTCCGTCGAGCGCCGCGAGACATAGCCGGTGAACTCGCCGAACGGGCCCTCGGGCTCGCGCACGCCCGGCAGGATCTCGCCCTCGATCACGATCTCCGCCGACGCCGGCACGTGCAGGTCGAGCGCGGTGCAGGGCGCGACCTGGAGCGGCTCGCCGAGGAGCCCGCCCACGACCTCGAACTTGCCGACGTCGGCCGGCGGGTAGGCGAGCGAGCCCATCGACACGAGGGGATGCAGGCCGAGCACGATCGCGCACGGCAGCGCGCGTCCCTTGACCTCGGCCCGCCGCTGGTATTCGAACATGCGCCGCCGGGAGTGGAGGCTCACGCCCATGCGGTCGCGGCCCTTGAGCTGGAAGCGGTGGTAGCCCTCGGTCTCGACGCCGGTGTCGGGATCACGCGCGACGAGCATTCCGGCGGTCAGGTAGCGTCCGGCGTCGCCGGGAAAGTATCGCGGGATCGGCAGCCGCGCCAGGTCGAGGCCCGGCCCGGTCAGCACGCGATGCCGGAAAGGCGGATCGGGCACGACGACGGGCTTCACGTAGTCCTTGATGCGGCGCGCGTACTCCGGGGCGAGGCCGCGTTCGTCGACGCCGAGGGCGAAGGCGAGCGCGCCCCGGCTCGCCACGACGTTGCAGACGACCGGGACGTCGTGGTCCGCGACCTTCTCGAAGATGAGGATCGGGTAGCGGCGGCGGCGCTCGTACTCGAGGACGAGCGCCATCACGTCCTCTTCGATCGAGACCTGATCCGTCACGCGGATCACCTCGCCGGGGTGGGCGCGCTCGTAGGCGGCGACGAAGCTCCGGAGGTCCTGACCGGCCATGGCAATCGATCCTACCCGAGACGGTCTCAGAAGTGGAAGTGCGTGCCGATGCCGAGGTATTGCACCTTGTCCTTGTAGAACTGGCCGTTGGGCGAATGACCGCTGAAGTACTCGAGCAGGATCTGGAGCTTCCGCGTCAGCAGCACGCCGTCGATCTCGATCCCCGCGCGCGCCGACACGTCGGTGCTCCACCCGTTCTCCTCGCGCTGCTGGACGTCGACCGCGGCGATAGGGCGCCACCGGGACTCACGCGACGGCCAGGGGCTCGTGAGCTCGATCCCGTACTGCACCGACAGGGGATCGAGGCTCGAGGGATCCTGGTCGAAGAGGTAGCCGCCGCCCGCGTACAGGCGAACCACGTCGGCGATCATGTAGGACAGCTTGAGATCGATCGACTCGTAGCTGAGGTTGATCCGCTTGGTCTTCGTGCGCAGGAGGAACTCGTCGCCGAGGTGGCTGCTCTGGTGGAACACGCGGAACATCGCCGTGAAATCGTCGTAGCGAAGCGTCAGCGGAATTCCGACGAGGTAGTCGGCGTTGACCAGATCGAACGATTGCGCGTCGAGATCGAAGATCGAGAACACACCGGCGTGTAGCCCGACCTCCCACCATGCGCTCCCGATCCGGTCCCGATAGAAGGCGAAGCTCTCGCCGAAGCTGACCGCGGCGGCGTCAGTGAGCTGGCGATCGTCGAAATAGTGTTGCCAGGTCGCCGCGAAGTGCGGCCAGCGCGGGTCGGCAATCAGGGGCTTGAAGAGCACGCCGCCTGGAAACAGGCCGGCCTGCCACTCGGATGGGATGCGCGGCGGCTCCGGCGCGGCACTCGGCGGCGCCGGCGGGGAAACGCCGGGTTCGAGCACCACGACGCGCGCGACGCCCCGGATCTGCTCGAGCTGAGCGACGACACGGGCTCGGTCGGCGCTGCCGAGGTCCGAGGCCGCCAGGCTGATGACCCCGTTCTGGACGCGCAGCGACGGAGCCGTCAGCGAGAACTCGCGTTCGAGGACGGCCGCCGCATAGCCCGCGATGAACGAGTCGTCGCGGGGCGCGGCCACGGCGCGGGAACCCGTGAGCAGCGCCAGGAGCAGGACGAGACACGTGGTGCGGATCAGCATCGTGAGCCTCCGGGAACGGCGTCGGCGCCCAGGACCACGCCGCCGTGATTTCGGTTTGACAGGCGAGCGGCGCGGCTGCTATGTAGCAATCGCTTTGCGGAATGGCGTTCTGCGCTGCGGAACCCTAGCGAGGTAGACGAGATGGCGCGCGTGCTGCGATCGGTCAACAACGCCCTCGCTGTTCTCGAGTCGTTCAGCGTCGAGCGCCCGGAGATCGGCGTCACCGAGCTCTCCCACGCGCTCGGGCTGGGCAAGAGCACCGTCCACCGGCTGCTCACATCGCTGGCGGCGCGTGGCTACGTGCGGAAGAATCCCGACACCGAGCGATACTGTCTCGGGTTCAAGGCCTTCGAGGTCGGCTCGCTCGCCGCCGGCCGCGGGGCCATCCGGGATATCGCCGCGCCATTCCTGAGGACCCTCATGCTGGCCACGAAGGAAACCGTGCACCTGGGGGTCCTCGACGACTGGGAGGTCGTCTACATCGACAAGATCGAGAGCGACCAGCCCTTGCAGATGTACTCGCGCGTCGGACGCCGGGCCCCACTTCATTGTACGGCCCTGGGAAAGTCGCTCGCGGCGTGGGAGACCGAGGACTGGATCGATCGCTTTCTGCGCCGCCGTCTGCGCTCCTACACGCCTTCGACCTTGACGGAGCCCGCGGAGCTGCGCCGTGAGCTGACGAAGATCCGGGCCGCCCGCTGGGCACTCGACGGGGAGGAATTCGCGCTCGGGCTCAAGTGCGTGGCCGCGCCGCTGTTCGACCACTCCCGCCGGGTCGTGGCCTCCCTCGGCATCGCCGGGCCGGCCGTGCGGCTCTCCAACGACCGCCTGCCGCGCCTGGCCGCCCTGGTCCGCGAGTCGGCGGCCGGAGCCTCGCGCGCCCTGGGGGGCAATCTGGTGATCTGACAGGGTATCGAGCGGGCGAGTTTACGGCCGCTCGATCCCTGCCATCCGCTCCAGGGTGGTGATGAGGACGGCCAGGTCTTCGCCGCCTCGTCCGGCGGCGGCTGTCGCTGTGCAGAGCTGCTGGGTGAGGCTCGTCAGCGGCAGCGCGACGCCCAGACGCTGGGCTTCCTCGAGCATTAGCCGAAAGTCCTTCAGGAAGAGCTCGAGCTTCATCTGCGGATCGAAGCGGTGCTCGACCATCAGCGGCCCGCGCACGTCGACCATCTTGGACGCGGCGGCGCTGTCCTTCAGGATATCCAGGAGCGCCTGAGGGGCGAGCCCGCCCTTCGCGCCGAGCACGAGCGCTTCCGCGAGCGCGGCCGTGTTCAGGCCGACCAGGAGGTTCGTCGCGAGCTTGGCGAGCGACGCGCTCCCGATCGGTCCGACGTGGACGGTCCGCCTGGCGATCGCCGCGAAGACCGGGCGGCACGCCTCGACGAGCGCCGCGTCGCCCCCGGCGAAGATCGTGCAGTCCCCGCGTTCCACCATCGCGCTCGTGCCGCTCATCGGCGTGTCGAGGAACCCGATCCCCGCCGCGGCGGCGGCCTCGCCGAGCCGGCGCGTCAGGGTCGGGGAGATCGTGCTCATCTGGATCAGGGTGGCTGAGGGCGCCAGGCTCCCCAGCAGCCCGCCCGGGCCGAGGATCACACCCTCGACCGTCTCGAGCGAGGGCAGGATCGTGAAGACGGCCTCGGCGCCAGTCACGGCGTCCTTCAGGCTCGCGGCAGACTTCAAGCCCCGCGGCCGGAGCGCGCTCAGCTGATCGGGGCGGCTGTCCCAGCCGCTCACGGCGAAGCCGCCGGCGAGGAGACGCGAGGCCACCGCCGACCCCAGGAGCCCGACACCGATGATCGCGATGCGCTTGATCACGTTGCCCTCACAATCCGAGATATCGCGCCTTGATCTCCTCGTTGCGCCAGAGCGCGTCCGGGGCGCTCGAGTGCACGACGCGCCCGCGCGACAGGACGTGGACGTGGTCGGCGACCCGGAGAGCCAGCGGGAGATTTTGCTCGACGAGCAAAATTGATAACCCTTCGGCCTTCAGACTCTGGATGACCCGCCCCACCTCGCGCACCAGGAGCGGCGCGAGCCCTTCGGTCGGCTCGTCCATCAGCAACAGTTCGGGGTTGGTCATCAACGCGCGAGCAATGGCCAGCATCTGCTGCTCGCCCCCCGACAGCTTGCCCGCGCGGTGAGCGCCCCGCTCGCGCAGTCGGGGGAAGAGCTCGAGCACCCGGGGAACCGTCCACGGGCCGCGATCAGCCTTCACGGCGACTTCGAGGTTCTCCATCACGGTCAGGGAGGGGAAGACTCGCCGCCCCTGCGGCACCAGGCCGAGACCGAGGGCCACCGCGCGATTGGAGGGCCACGCCGTGATGTCCCGGTCCTTGAACACGACGCGTCCGCGCCGGGGTGACGTGAAGCCGATGATCGACCGGATCAGGGTGGTCTTGCCCATGCCGTTTCGACCGAGGATACCCACGACCTGGCCCCGCGACATGCTCAGGGACACCCCCTGGAGCACGTGGCTGTCCCCGTAGTAGGTGTGAATGTCGCGGACCTCGAGCATCAGGGCGCGCCCAGATAGATCTCCTGCACCAGCGCGTTCGCCTTGACCTCGTGGGCGAGACCGTCGGCGACCACCTTGCCGTAGTGCAGGACGGTGATGCGATCGGTGAGCGCGAAGGCGACGTCCATGTCGTGCTCGATCACCAGCAAGGTGATGGCCGGATCGAGATCCTTGAGGAGCGCCGTCATCGCATGCGACTCGGCCGGCGAGAGCCCGGCGGTCGGCTCGTCGAGCAGCAAGAGCTTCGGCGAGCCGGCCAGCGCCAGAGCGATCTCGAGCTGGCGCTGCTCGCCGTGCGAGAGGTTTCGCACCGCCTCGCCTTCCTGGTCCGCGAGACCGACCGCGTCGAGGACGCGGCGCGCGCGCTGGTAGAAGGTCGGGTAGCGGTGGAGGCCTCGATGCAGGTGGAACTTGGCCGGCGTGAGAGCCTGCACCGCCAGCAGGCAGTTCTCGAGGGCGGTCAGGCGAGGGAAGAGGTTCGTGATCTGATACGTGCGCGCCAGGCCGAGGCTCGCCCGCCGGTGCGGCGCGTAGCGCGTGACGTCGCGGCCGAACAGGGTGATGTGGCCGTCGGTCGGCCTCGTCTCGCCGCTGATCAGGCTGAAGAGCGTCGTCTTGCCCGCCCCGTTGGGCCCGATGATCGCCCGGCGCTCGCCCGGGCCGACCGTCAGGCTCACCCGGTCGACCGCGAGGAGCCCACCGAACTCTTTCGAGAGTCCGGTGAGGCTGAGTGCGGCGGCGGCAGGCTCGGTCATCAGCAGTGCTTGCAGGCCGGGAAGTTGCGATCGTAGACGGGCTGCTTCAGGAACTCCTCGGGCCTGTACTTCCAGAACTGCGACACGGCCGGATAGGTCTGGATGACCGTGTTCCAGAGCTCGCCGTCCTTCCTCTCGACCTTGCGGACGTAGATGTTCTGGATCGGATTGCCGTACGCGTCGAGCTTCACCGGGCCGCGCGGCGCGTCGGGGATCTCCACTTTGCGCAGCGCCTCCAGGAACTTCTCACGGTTCTCCACGTCACCGCCGACCGCCCTGGCGGCCTCGTTGATCCAGCGCGTGCTCGTGTAGCAGGTCTCCGAGAAGTACGACGGGACTTTGCCGTACTTCTTGCGGTACTCCGCGACGAACTTCTTGTTGACCGGCGTGTCGAGCGCGGCGCTGTAGATGAGCGGGCTCATGCCGCCGATCGCCTCGTCGCCCAGCGAGGGCAGCACGAACTCGTCGAACGTCGTGCCGCCGCCGATCAGCGGAAGCCTCGCCTTGAGCCCGGCATCCTGGTACTGCTTGGGAAAGCGCGAGGCCGAGATCGAGACCATCAGCGCGAACACCGCGTCGGCGTCGCGCCGGATCTGGGAGAGATACGGCGCGAAGTCGGTGGTGTTGAGCGGGGCCCAGAGCTTCTGCACGATCTGGCCGCCGTTTTCCTCGAAGGTCTTCTGGAAGCCGCCCACCTGCTCCCAGCCGAACGCGTAATCGATCGCCACGGTGACGACGCGCTTGTAGCCGAGCGTCTTGGCCGCATACTCGCCGAAGGGATGGTTCGGCTGGCTCGAGGCCCAGCCCGTGCGTACTACCCACTTCGCCGGCTTGCGCTGGGTGAGGTCGTCGGCGGCGATGACCGGATAGAGCATGGGAATCTTGTACTCGTCGACCTTGGGCGCCATGGCGTAGCCGATGTGGGCGAAGATCTCGCCGACGAGCACGTGGACCCGGTCGCTCTCCACGAGCTTCTGCAGCTTGGTCAGCGCGACGTTGGGCTGGCCCTGGCTGTCCTCGACGATCACCTCGACCTTGCGACCGGCGATCATGCCCCCGTTCTCGTCGAGCCACATCGAGATCCCGTTGGTCATGTCCTTGCCGATCTGCGCGGCGCCGCCGGTCATGGCGGTGATCACGCCGATCTTGATCGGCCCCTTCTGCGCCCACACCGATCCGGGCGCGGCGAGCCCGATCAGGACCGCCATCATCACGATCGACACGACCACCTTCTTGCCCATGGCTCGTTCTCCTTTCGTCCACTGTCTGAGCGCCCCCACGATCCCTTCGGGCGCGTACACGATCGTGCCGATGTAGACGGCCCCCAGGATCAGGAGCCAGCGATGCGTGTAGACCGATACGAGGTTCTTCAGGCCGACGATGAGCACCGCGCCCAGCGCCGGGCCGATCAGGGTGCCGCGGCCGCCCAGCGCGACCATCAGGAGGATCTCGACGGACGTCGCGAGCTCGAGGTCGGACGGGCTCACGAAGCCGTTGTAATAGGCCCACAGCACGCCGGCGAAGCCGCCGACGGCGCCGGCGATGACGAAGCCGAGATACTTGTGCAGCCACACGTGATAGCCGAGCGTGCGCATGCGCGACTCGCTCTCGCGAATCCCGACGAGCGTCTGTCCGAACGGTGACCGCACGATGGTCCGGAGCACGACCAGGGCGAGCAGGAATCCGGCGAGGGCGAGGTAGTAGAAGGGGATCCCGCGCGAGAACGACCACGGCACCCCGAGGTCGGGACGTGGGACGCCGGCGATGCCGTTGTCCCCCTGGGTCATCGTTACCCACCGATGCGCCAGCCCCCACACCACCATGCCGAGCGCCAAGGTGATCATCAGGAAGTAGACCCCGGTCGCGCGCAGGGCCAGCAGACCGAATATCGAGGCGACCGCCGTCGCCAGGAGCACGCCGACGGCCAGCGTCACCCAGAACGGGGCGCCATGCCGCGTCGCCAGGATGCCGACGCTGTAGGCGCCCAGGCCGAGGTAGGCGGCGTGGCCGAGCGAGGCGAGGCCGATGTAGCCCAGGATGATGTCGAGGCTCATGGCCAGCACCGCATAGATGACCGCCTGGGTCAGGAGCGCCAGCAAGAACGACGAGACGAGGGGCGGCGCCACGAGCAGCGCCGCGAAGGCGACGCCCAGAGCGATCCGCAGCGCCCCGGGTGGCAGCGCGATCCGCATCAGGCGCGACCGAAGAGCCCGGTCGGTCGCACGGCCAGGATCGCCGCCATCGGGGCGAAGAGCGTGAAGTAGGACAGCTCCGGGAAGAGCGCCTTGCCGAAGTTGTCGAGCAACCCGACCATGAGGCTCCCGATCAGGGCGCCCTTGAGGCTTCCCATGCCGCCCACGATCACGACGACGAACGCGTACGGGAGGATCTCGAAGTCGGCGCCCGGATAGACCCCGACGAAGCCGCCGGCCACCACGCCGGCCAGGGCGGCGAGGGTCGCGCCGAGGGCGAACACCATCATCGAGATCAGATAGACGTTGATGCCGACGCCACGGGCCATCTCCGGGTCGTCGACCGTCGCGCGGATCATCGCGCCGATCCGCGTCCACTCGAGCGTCAGCCAGAGGACCAGGGCGACGGCCACCGCCACGACGACGATGAAGATGCGATAGACGGGGAAATAGAGCTGGCCGACGACGAGCGAGCCGGAGAGCGCGGCGGGGACCGAGATCGTGTAGGGATCACCGCCCCAGAGGACCAGGGCCAGATCCTGGAAGATGAGCGCGAAGCCCATCGTGGTCAGCACCTGACCGAGCTCCTGGCCGCTCAGCCGCTTCAGGAACGCGTTCCACTCCGCGATGCCGACCAGCGAGATCGTCAGCGCCCCCAGCACGACCGCGAGCGCGAAGCTGCCGGTGCGCCAGATCACGGTGAGCGCGACGTAGCCGCCGAGCAGGTAGTACGAGCCGTGGGTCATGTTCACGATGCGCATCATCCCGAAGATCAGCGAGAGCCCGCCGGCCAGGAGGAAGAGCAGGGCGCCGTAGGAGACGCCGTTGAAGAGCTGGCTGATCCAGAAATCCAACGGTCAGGCGATCCCGAGGCGCCCGCTGCACGCACGACGAGCACGGATTCCGACCGCCGGGGCGCGCGTCACGGCTGGTGATTGTACTATAGGCGCACTCAGCGCCCGCACCGCGCGCGGTGCGAGGCAAATCCAGGAGGTCCCCGTGAGACTGCCGCACGAGCGCTTCGACTACTCACCGATCGTGGGCCGGCGCCCCTGGAAGCTCCCGCGGGGAGCGCGCATCGCGGTGTGGACCATCGTGAACGTGGAAGAGTGGGACATCGAGAAGCCGATGCCGCGCGGCGTGCTCTCGGCGCCCCAGGGCGTCACGACCGTGCCCGACGTGCCGAACTGGGCGTGGCACGACTACGGGATGCGCGTCGGATTCTGGCGGATGTTCGACGCGCTCGTGAAGCGGAAGATCCGCGCGACGACGGCGATCAACGCCAACGTGTGCCGCTCCTACGAGCCTGTGGCGCGCGCGATGAAGGACGCCGGCTGGGAATTCATGGGGCACGGCGTGAAGCAGGGCGCGATGCACCTGATCGCCGACCAGCGCGACGCGATCCGGACGGCCATCCGGCTGATGTCGGACTTCACCGGCAAGAAGCCCAAGGGATGGCTCGGACCTGGGCTGACCGAAACGTGGGAGACGCTCGACATCCTGGCCGAGGAAGGCATCGAGTACGTGTCCGACTGGGTCAACGACGACCAGCCCTACGAGATCAAGACGGCGGCGGGCTCGCTGGTGTCGGTGCCGTATACGCTCGAGCTCAACGACATTCCCATGATGCTGATCCAGCACCACGAATCCAGCGCCTGGCTCGAGCGCGTGCGCGACCAGTTCGACCGGCTTCACCTCGAGGGCGCCACGCAGCCGCGGGTGATGGCGATCGCCGTGCACCCCTACATCCACGGGGTGCCGCACCGGATCAAGTACTTCGAGGCGGTCTACGACTACATCCGCCGCAAGAAAGGCGTCTGGATGACGACGGGCGAGGAGATCTACGAGTGGTTCAAGCGCGGACGATGAAGTCCCAGAGCTGTCCGGCGCGCTCGACCACCGCGTCGGCGTCCTCGGCGAGCATGTGTCGCTCGGCGACGAGCCGGACGGCCGCCTCGCGCGCCCGCGCGAGGTAGGCCGCGCGCGACGCGTAACGCTCCTCGATCGACGGGCGCGGATCGCCGCTCGCCTCACGCGCCGCGCGCGTGAGCGCGAACGGCACGGTCGAGCCCAGCATGCTCATGAGGTCGCCCGGGGCGCCCTGATCGGGGTGGCGCGGGTTCCAGCCGGCGAAGGTCGCGAGCGGGGCCCCGAGCTCGACTGGTCGGACGCCGGGGACGTCGTTGCCGTCGCCGTCGACCGACGGCACGAACGTCACGAACGGCGCGCCGATCTTCGGCGGCAGCTCGTGAACGATGCCCCGCGCGACGTCCGGGCCGAAATCGAGCCGCCGCGGCCGCTCGATGCGATCGGGGAAGCGCACTCCCGGGATCCGCGTGAATTGCGCTCGCGTGCCCTCGGCCGGCACGCCCGTGCCGTCGGCCAGCAGCGGCACGGCGCTCGGCGGCGGCTCAACACCGCCGGCGACCCAGCGATCCAGGTTCGTGAGCACCGCGCGCAGGAGGGGCGCGTAGTCCACGACGTTGAAGGTCTGCAGGCCCCGCGCCCCGGTGTTGGGATCGGCGGCCGGCGGCGGCAAGGTTCCGGGCGTGTGCTGGCAGCCGGCGAACAGGTAGAGCCGCGTCTGCGGGTGCGGCGCCGCGTCGCGAGTCCCCTCGACGTCGGAGTGGACGAGCGAGGCGTCACCGCGCCAGTACTCGGCCGACGTGTTGACCGCGATGATCTTCGGAACCGTGTCGCGCGCCTCGAGACGCGCGAGCTGCGCACCGCGTTGTCCGGTCACCCGATCGAGCGCCGACGTATCGGTGAACGGGAAGAGACTGCCGACGGAGGCGGTGGCGTTCAGCGACGGCTGGCCGAAGCGCTGGTTGAACTCGCCGCGCCGGGCGCCCGCGACGTGGACGATGACGCCGTCGAAGACCTTCCGTCCGGCTTCGTCCTCGTTCAGGCCGAGGTAGAGCAGGTGACGCAGGAAACGGCCGGTCTGCGACACCCCGATCACGTAGGTGTGCTCGAGCGCGCCCGCGCACGGGTTGCCGGTCGCCGCCGGGCCCGAGCGAAGCCAGGCGGCGGTGTCGCGCACCGCGAGCAGCCCCAAACCGATGAGCGGCGGGTTCTCGGCGCGATACACCAGCTCGTAGAGCTTCCCGGGCGCGAAGCCCCCCACGAGCGCGATGTGCGTCGCGTCGGCGAACCGCCAGGCCGCTCGCGCGATGGCCACCGCCGGCGCTCCGGCGTGCTCGCGAACGGTCAGCCGCGCCGCCGGATCGTCGAGATCGGCCGTCGGCTGGGCGATGTGGTACCGGTCGGCCATCGGCAGGGTCTCGACGCGAGAGTTCGGCCGCCACTCGCAGAGCACCGGGCCACTGATCGGCCCGTCGCCGCTGCGTGCGACAGGCACGGTGCACGCCAGGAGACCGTCCTGGCGGGGGACGTCGTGCTGCCAGCCGCACCACGCGACCGTGTATCCGTGTCGCATCAGGAAGCCGTTACCGAAGTCTTCCGCGGTCGTCGGATCGGGGACACGGATGGTGCTGTTGAACATCCCGAGCGCGACCTTGCGGCCGCGGTTGGGAATGTCCAGCAGGAGCCGGCGGCTGCCGCGCGCCGGATCGACCGGCCTCAGCAGATAGAAGTCCGCGGTCGACTCGACGAGCCCGGCGCCGTTGCGCGGCGCCAGGGCCAGGTCCGTGACGGCCTGATTCGCCGGATGGATCGGATCGACGCCGAAACGAAGGACGCCGGCGATCTTCTCGTACGCGCCCGCATCCCCGAAGGAGCGTCCGTCGAGCACGACCGAGCGACGGGTGATCTCGAGCGAGGTCACGGCCATGGAACGATGCCTCCTGGGGCCCTCAGCGCCGCGCTTTGGCCGGGGCGACGACGACGTCGGTGGGCTTCCCGGCAAGATAGTTCTCGACGTTCTCGATCGCGCGCAGGAGCCCGTCGCGGATGACCTCGGGCGTTTGCCCGGCGTTGTGCGGCGAGAGCACCACGCTCGGAATGGCGAGAAGCGGGTCACCGGGCTTGATCGGCTCGTCGTGGAAGACGTCGAGCCCGGCCCCGGCAATCTTATTCTGCGTGAGCGCATCCAGCAGCGCGTCGCGCTCGACCAGCGCCCCGCGCCCGGTGTTGATCAGGATCGCCGTCGGCCTCATCATCGCGAACTCGCGGCGGCCGAGGAACCCGCGGGTCTCGGGCGCCAGGCGCAGGTGGAGCGAGACGACGTCCGCGCGGCGCACGATGTCTTCCTTCGACGCGGCGCGGGCGCCGAGCGCCGCGACGGCCGCGGCGTCACCGCGCGCGCTGTAGGCCAGCACCTCCATCCCGAGCGCTCGGCCGAGCGCGATCACGCGGGCGCCGATCTTGCCGGTGCCGAAGACGCCGAGCGTCTTGCCGAGGAGCTGGGTCAGCAGATCGCGGGGCCAGGCACCAGCCCGCACCTCGCGATCGATGCGCGGGATGCGCCGGGCGGTGGCGAGCATGAGCGCCAGCGCGTGCTCGGCGACCGCGAAGGCGTTGATACCGGGCGTGTTGCAAACCGTGATCCCGTGGCGGCCGGCGGCGTCGAGATCGATATTGTCCGTGCCGGTGCCCCAGATCGAGATCAGCTCGAGCTTCCGGCACGCCTCCATGACGCGATCGGTGAAGCGCGCATGGGCCCGGATGTTGATGGCGATGCGCGCGGTGTCGATCCGCTGGATGAGCTCGGCCTCGTCGTCGGCGCCCCGGGCGGTGAAGACCCGCGTGTCGCCGACCTTGCGGCACCGCTCGTGCGCCTGTGTTTTGTCGAAGACCGACGGAAAGTCGTCGGGAACGCAGATCGTGACGGGCGACTTCGCGTCGGCGCTCATCTACACGGCGTCGGCGAACGCCGCCTGGGCGGCGGCCACGCCCGCGCCGGGCTCGCACTTGTGGCCGAGGTCGCGCAACGTCAGCTCGAGCGCGGACAGGGTCGGCAGCACGTAGTGCGGGCTGGCCGTCATGGCCATGGTGCCGATACGGAGCGTGGTGGTTCGCATCTTGTCGAGGCCGGTGCCGATGAGGATGCCGTACTGGTCACGCATCCTGGCGACGACGGCGCCTGGCTCGATATTCTTCGGCGTCTTCACGCACGACACGGTGTTCGAGAAGATCGAGGCGTCCGGGAACATCTCGAGCCCCATCGCGGCGACACCCCGTCGGATGGCGGCGCCGGCGACGGCGTGACGGCGGAATCGGTGCGGCAGGCCTTCCTCCAGGATCAGGCCGACGGCCGCGCGCATCGCGCTGGTGAGATGGGTCGGGATGGAGACCGGCTGGCGCCGCGGCGATCCGTCGGGCACCTTGCCGCCGCGCGACACCGGGACCCACAGATCCCTCCAGCGCAGCAGGTCGTAGACCAGGCTGGATGCCGCGCGCTTGCGATGCTCCATGGTCGCGAACGCCCGCGGGCTCACCGAGACGAGCGCCAGGCCGAGGGGCGCCGCCAGGCACTTCTGCGAGCCGGTCATGTTGAGGTCGACGCCCCACTCGTCTGTGCGGACGTCGATGCCGGCGATCGAGGACACGGTGTCGAGCAGGTACAGCGCATCGACCGCGTGCGCGATTCGCCCCACCTCGGCCCCCGGATAGGTCGTCCCCGTCGACGTCTCGTTGTGGACGAGCGTGATCGCCTTGGGGCGGATACGCTCCGCCTCGCGAGCCAGACGGTCCAGGTCGAGGCGCGCGCCCAGCTCGACCGGGAACTCGGTCCAGTCCGCGCCGACGCGATTCATGATCTCGCGCATCAGGACACCGAACTGCCCGGCGCCGATGACCAGCACGCGGTCGCCCGGCTCGATGACCGACAGGGCGCCGGCCTCGAGCGCGGTGCGGCCGGAACCGGGAAGGAGGATGACCTCCTTCTGTGTCTGGAACACCTGGCGCAGCGCCAGCGTCGTCGGCTCGAGGACTTGCTCGTCGAAGCTCCGATCGTACTGAATCGTGGGCGGCTGATTCATGGCCTGGATCACCGGGAACGGCAGCTCCGTCGGACCGGGGATCATGAGGACCGGACGCGTGTGGCACTGGGCCCAGTTGATCGTCACCTGAAATGGCTCCTTTGTAGCGGGGGCCGTGAGAACGGCTCACACCGAGGGTGGCCTGAGAGAGACGCGGGCCGGCTCCGCACGCCCGACCTAACGCTATTCGTGATTCGGCCCCGCTTTCTAGTTCTTGGATTGATTCTCGGCCCGAACCCGCGGGCATTCTAGCATGCGCGTTAGGAGTGGACGCGCTCGGGGTCGCGAAGGACGAAGTAGAGGTTGCGCGCGTAGACGAAGAGGCCGGCCCCCTGACCCAGGATGAACACGGGATCGCGTCGCCACAGGGCGTAGAGGAGCAGGGTCATGCCGCCGCCGATCGAGAAATACCAGAAGGCGCGGGGCACCACGCTCTTCCTCAGACGCTCGGACGCGATCCACTGGATGAGGAAGCGCGCGGAGAAGAAGGCCTGACCGAGGAATCCAACGCCGAGCCAAATCTGGTCCGTGGTCATGTCACACCTTCATCGTGGCGCTCGATCGTCGGTACGATCGCGCCGGCGTGCGGCGCAGGAGCGGTGAGTGACGGGGCTTAGGAGGCGCGGCTGAACATCGCGCGCAGGACGTTGTAGGCCTTGCGGACGTCCTCCTGACGCCGCCGCCCCGAGACGAGCGCGAAGATCTTCTCGGCCTCTTCGGTCGGCACGGTGCTGTGCTTGTCGCCGACGTCGGTGAGATCGCGCAAGGGAACCTCGAGCGCGACCGACACGCGGTAGAGACTGTCGATCGAAATCGACTTCTCCCCGCGCTCGACCTCGCCGATGAATTTCCCGCTGAGTCCGGATCCTTTGCCAAGTCGTTCCTGGCTGAGCGCGCGCTGTTTGCGAAGGGCGCGAAGGCGCTGACCGAGGAATTTTCTGACATGTTTGACGGCGCGCTCTGTCACGGGCTCGTATTCCTCCTCGTGGGTGTACGTTAACCACCTTTCCGTGGTTTCGCAACCGTTCACATACCCTGGGACCGAGTAAAAATTGCCAGAATCAGAAGTACGCGGGCGGGACGCGGCTCAGGGCAAGTCGATCTCGACCGCGGTGCCGTTCACGCGGACGGGATACACAGACACCTTGAGGCCTGGCGCAACCCGGCAGGCGCCGGTGGCGAGCGCGAAATCGTATCCGTGCCAGGGACAGATGACAGCGTCGCCTTCGAGCCAGCCCTCGGCGAGCGGGCCGTCTTCGTGGGGGCAGGTCGGGCTGGTGGCGTAGAACTGCCCGCCGCCGGCGTTGAAGACGGCGATCGTCACGCCGTCACGCTCGATCAGCGTCCCCTGGCCGACTCCGATCTCGTCGACCTCGGCCACCTTGATGTAGGGCATCAGGGTCGCTCCTGGAGCGCCTTGTCGATGATCGAGCGGAACTCTTCGATGCTGGTCGCGCCGATCACGCGCTGACCGTTGATGAGAAACGTGGGGGTGCTGTTGATCCCGAGCGCCTGCGCCTGCTCGATGTCCCGCTCGACGTCCGCCGCGAACCGCCGCTCGTCCAGGCAGCGCGCGAACGTGTCACGGTCCAGACCGAGCTCAGCCGCGTACACGAGCAGGTCGGCGCGGCGAAACGCGGGCTGGGCCGCGAAGAGGCGATCGTGGTACGGCCAGTATTTGCCCGAGGCGCCGGCGCAGCGCGCGGCTTCGTGCGCCGGGCGCGCCAGGGTATGCATCGCGAGCGGCCGATCCTTGAAGACGAGGCGGACCCGGCCGTCATACTCCTGGAGCACCTGGGCCAGCGACCGCTGGACGAGCTGACAGTACGGTCACTGATAGTCGGAGAACTCCACGATCGTCACGGGCGCCCCGGACGGCCCCTTGACCATGCTCGGAGACCAGGTGATCTCGACCTGAGCGAGCGCGCGCGGCGGCGACACGGCGGCGACGAGCGCGAGCAAGAGCGTCATCCAAATCGAGCTGTAGTAAACTCGCGGCGACCGACGGGCGCAGCGCGACCGGCGCTTCACGGACCGAGGATACGATGCGACCGAGCCCATCGCAACGGGCAGGGAGGACCCATGCAAGACCTGGTCGATCTCGTGTTCAGCACCTATCCGTCGTGGTCTCACCTGGTCGTCCGCGTCGTGCTCGGTGTCGTCTTTTTTGCCCACGGCGCCCAGAAGACGTTCGGCTGGTTCGGCGGCCACGGGCTGTCGGCCACCATCGGCGGCTTCCGTCACATGAACATTCCGCCCGCGGCGACCGCGCTCGCGGCGTTCACCGAGTGCTTCGGCGGGCTCGCGCTGATCATCGGCCTGCTCGCGAGGCCGGCGGCCCTCGGGTTGATCCTCGTGATGGTGGTGGCGATCGCGAAGGTCCACGGCAAGCACGGCTTCTTCCTCAACTTCGCCATGACGCCGGGCAAGGGGCACGGCTACGAATTCAATCTGGTGCTGATCGCGATGGCGCTGTCCATCCTGATCGGCGGTGCGGGGGCCCTGTCGATCGACCGGCTCATCGCGCCGCTCGGCGGCTAGGCTCTGACGGGCTTCGTCGCCCGGGTGATCGTGAACGCCGCCATGATCTACCTGGCGGCGCAGGTCGTGCCCGGCATCACCCTGCGCGGCAAGCCGCTCTGGCCCGCGCTGCTGGCCGGTCTGGTCTTGGCCCTCATCAACGCGGTGGTGAGGCCCGTCCTGAAAATCCTGACCCTGCCGCTGACGCTCCTGACGCTCGGCCTCTTCCTGTTCGTCCTGAACGCGTTCTGCCTGTGGCTGACGTCGGCGATCGCTCCCGGATTCGACATCGCGGGCTTCTGGCCCGCGTTCTGGGGGGCGCTCCTGATCTCGGTGGTGAGCTGGGCCCTGACAGTCTTCGTCAGCGACAGCGGACGCGTCCGGCGGCTCTAGCCACCCACGCGGAATCCGTCAGGCGGCGCGGCCGCCTTCTTCGCTGAGGGCGGTGATGACGTAGGTGCCGCTCTTCTCGTCGCGCTCGAGCGTGACGATCTTCTGCTTGGCGGCGTCCTCGAGCAGCTTCGAGAAGGTGGAGAACCCGTAGTAGGTCTCGTTGAAGGCCGGGTTCTTCCGGATCATCGTCTGCTTGACCATCGAGCCCCAGAGCGTCTCCTTGTTCTCGCGCTGGAGCGCCTGGATGGCGTCGATGAGCTGGGCCATCGCCTCGGCCTTCTTCTCGGGCATCCCGCGCAGGAGCGTGGTCTTCTTCGTGTCGCGGATGAGGTCCTCGTAGAAGATGAACTCGTCGCAGTTGGCCACCAGCAGGTCGGACGACGACGACTTGACGCCGAGGCCGATGACGTAGCGGTCGTTCTCGCGGAGCTTGGAGACGAGCGGCGAGAAGTCCGAGTCACCGGACACCAGCGCGAAGGAGTCGATATGCGTCTTGCCGTAGGCGAGGTCGAGCGCGTCGACGACCATCCGGATGTCGGCCGAGTTCTTGCCGCTGTAGCGCGACTGCGGGACGTCGATCAACTCGATCGCCCACTCGTGGAACGGCCGTTTGTACTCGGTGAACCGGTTCCAGTCGGCGTACGCCCGACGGACGATGATCTTGCCCTTCTCCAGCAGCCGCTCGAGCACCAGCTTGATCTCGAAGGCCTTGTACTGCGCTTCCTTGACGCCGCGGGCGATGTTCTCGAAGTCGATGAACAGCGCCAGCTTCCGTTCCCCGTTCATCCCTGCGGTCCTTTCGTCCGGCGCTCAGGAGCGCCGACTGGATCGATTATACGGCGCGACTCCATCCGGCCGAAAGCTTCTGGGCGCGCGTTGTATAGTTGACCGCGATGACGAAGCCGAAAGTCGATCCGGCGCTCGACGCGCGCGTCCCCCCTGGTCAGGTCCTGACGGCGAAGTGGCCGGTCCTCACGTACGGCCGCACCCCGCGATTCGATCCCGCGCGCTGGACCTTCCGCTGCCACGGTCTGGTGGAGCGCGAGACAACGTGGACCTGGCCCGAGTTCCAGACGCTCCCGCGGGTCACCGTCACATCGGACATCCACTGCGTCACGCGCTGGTCGAAGCTCGACAATGTGTGGGAGGGTGTATCGATCCGCGAGATCATCAGCCGCGTGAAGCCGCGCCCCGAGGCCGCCTTCGTCCTGCAGCACGCCGACCCGGACTACACCACCAACACCACGCTCGACGATCTCGTGCAGGACGACGTGATCTTGGCGCTCAAGCACAACGGCCGCGACCTCGAGCCCGACCACGGCGGACCCTTGCGGCTGGTCCTGCCCAAGCTGTACTTCTGGAAGAGCTCGAAGTGGTTGCGCGCCTTCGAATTCCTCGACGTCAACCCGCCCGGGTTCTGGGAGCAGAACGGCTACCACATGCACGCCGACCCGTGGACCGAGGAGCGCTACTCCGACCAGGAGACGCGTGCCATGCAACAGATGCGCGCTGAGGCGTCTCGTCGGCTGCGTGACCGTTAGGTTCCGCGCGCCGTCGTCTCGATCGCTGGAGCGGTCGGGTGCGGGGCGTGGGAGCGGCTGCGTCACCCGCTACTTCTGCCCGCCGGGCTCAGCCGGAGAGGAAGGCGTTGAGGAGTGTGCGGAAGGCGGCGGGTTGGTCGCCAGGGACGGTGTGGCCGGCGCCCGGGACTTCCGCGAAGTGGGTGTTGGGATTTTCGTCGAGCATCCGCTTGGCGATTTCGGCCGACAGCACGTCGGAGTCGGCGCCGCGCACGAGCAGGATCGGACAGCTGATGTCACGCCAGAGCGGCCAGAGATCGATCGGGTCCCGCCAGGTGCCCGCGCGCACGGCGTCGCGCAGCCCTCGATCATATTTCCAGGTGAGGCCGCCGTCTGTCGGCTTCGTGCCGTGCTCGACCCGATGGCGGAGCATCGCCTCCGTGTAGAGCGGGTTGGTCACTCGATGGAACGCCAGGGCGTGCTCGAGGCTCGTGAAGAGCTCGGGCGAGCGGGCCATGAGCGTGCCCACGCGGATCAGTCCCGCCTCGGAGATCTCGGGACCGATGTCCACGATCACGAGCCGATCGACGCGCCGGGGCGCCTGCCCGGCGAAGGCGATCGCAACTCGACCGCCCATGGAGAGACCCACGAGGGAAAACCGGGGCAAGCCAAGGGTGTCGGCGAAGGCCGTGACGTCGGCCGACAGCGTGGCGACCGTGTAGTCGGCGTTGGGCGAGGGATCCGAATCGCCGTGGCCCCGCTGATCGAGGGCGAGCACGCGGTAGCGAGCCGCGAGCGCGGCGGCTTCCTCGTCCCAGGTCCGCGCGTGGCCGGTGACGCCGTGGAGCATGACCAGGGGCGGCGCCGTCGAGGCGCCCCATTCCGTGTAGTGAAACCGCTGACCGTTCAGGACGATGGTTCGATCTCGATGCATTGTGAGATTCTAGCAGGCGGTCGTAGACTTCTTGGTACTGAGCGATGATCAGCACCGAGCTGGCCCGTCACGCCGCCGCCGCTGTCGCATGTCTCGTGCTGGCCGGCTGCTCGCTCTCGCCGGTGCCGAAACCGACTGAGCCCTCGGGCGTCACCCAGCAGCTGATGATGCGATCGCTCGAGCGGGCCTTGGCGAAGCTGGACCTCGAAGCGTTGCAGAGCCGGGCCGTGAGCGTGGAGGTCTTCCATCACGGCGGACCGGAGGCGCTCGTCAAGGAATTCATCGTCGCGTGGCTCAGGGCCCATGGCGTTCGGACCGTTTCGACGTCGCCCGACCTCAAGGTCAAGGCCTTTTCCGGCGTGCTCGGCACCGACACCGACTACACTCTCTTCGGGATCCCCGCGTTCCAGGCGCCGGTGGTGAACGTCCCGGTTCCGGAAATCGCCTTCTTCAAAACGCAGCGTAACCGGGGCGTGGCCGAAGTTCGCCTCTACGAGTTCGACGGACAGACCGACGCCTTCGTCCATGCGCCGCCGCTCGCCACTGGCCGCGCGAAGCTCGACAAGTACACGATCTTGATCTTTTTCGGCTACACCTCGACGGACGTCGACGAGCACGACTGAAGGAGCGTTTCAGCGGCCGAACCTGCTACGATCCGCGGGATGGGGGCGCACCCGCATCGGCAGACCGCCGCCTCGCGCTCGCGCGGCCGGCTGACCGCCACCCTGGCGCTGACGTGCGCATTCCTGGTCGTCGAGGTCGCCGGTGCCTTGTGGTCGGGCAGCCTCGCGCTGCTGGCCGACGCGGGCCACATGCTCGCCGACGCGGGGGGCCTCGGGCTCGCATTGTTCGCGATCTGGATCGCCGGCCGCCCGCCGACGCCGGCCAAGACCTACGGCTACTACCGCGCCGAGATCCTCGCCGCGCTGGTCAACGCGGTGGTGCTGCTCGTGGTCGCGGCGGGCATTCTCCTCGAGACCTACCGGCGACTGGTGGCGCCGCCCGCGATCCTCGGCGGGCCCATGCTCGGCGTCGCCGCCGTCGGGCTCATCGTGAATCTCGCGTGCGCCGGACTGCTCCACGGCGCGGCCGAGACCAGCCTGAACGTTCGCGCCGCGTACCTCGAGGTGCTCGGCGACGCGCTGAGCTCGGTCGGCGTCGTGGTGGCCGCGGCGCTGGTCGTCTTGACCGGCTGGACGCTCGCCGATCCTCTCGTGAGCGGCGCGATCGCGCTCGTCATCGTCCCCCGTACGTGGCGGCTCCTGCGCCAGGCGGTCAACGTCCTCCTGGAAGGGACGCCGGCTCACCTGAACCTGGCTGAAATCCAGGACGCCATGCGCTCGGTGCCGGGTGTGCGCCGGGTGCACGACCTGCACGTGTGGACGCTCACCTCCGAGCGCGAGGCGATGAGCGCCCACGTCGTCGTGGACGACGTGCGGGACAGCGAGCGGCTGCTGGAGACGCTCCACGCCGTCTTGCACGCCCGCTTCGGCATCGACCACACCACGATCCAGCTCGAGACGGAGCCGCCGGCAGTGCTCCGCATCCAGGGGCCGAGCTCGGCCTAGACATTTCATCTCCGGGGAATCCGGTATAGTTGGCGCCGGAGGCTTGCCATGGCGACATACGCGCTCACCGAGAAGGCGGTCGTTCTTCGATCCGAGGACGACGTCGCGGTCGCGAAGGCCGAGCTGCCGGCCGGCACCGTCCTCGAGGACGGCGCGACCCGCATCGAGGTCCGTCAGGACATCAAGCCCGGCCACAAGGTGGCCCGCCGGGCGGTGGCGACCGGCGCGCCGGTGCGCCGCTACGGTCAGGTCATCGGCTTCGCCACGCACGACATCGCGGTCGGCGACCACGTCCACACGCAGAACCTCGGCATCGGCGATCTGAGCGCGGATCGCTACGAGATCGGCGTGGACGTGCACCCCGTGCAGTTCTATCCGTCCGACCAGATGCGCACGTTCGATGGCTACAAGCGCGAAGACGGCCGCGTCGGCACGCGCAACTACGTGGCGGTCATCTCGGGCGTCAACTGCTCGGCGAGCGTCAGCCAGTTCGTCAAGGACCGCTTCCGCGACGTGTCGAAGGATTACCCGAACATCGACGGCGTGCTCGCGATCACCCACAAGTCCGGATGCGGCACCAAGCTCTTCGGCGAGGACCACATGGCCCTCCAGCGCGTGCTCGCCGGCTACGCCAAGCATCCGAACGTGGCCGCCTACATCCTGATCGGGCTCGGGTGCGAGACGAACCAGGCCGCGGTGATGGTCGAGCGCCAGCGGATGGCGGCGCCGGGCCACCCGGAGCGCAAGCCGACCATCGTCAACATCCAGGAGGCCGGCGGCATCCGCAAGACGGTCGACCGCGCCTCGCAAGAGGTCGCCAAGCTCCTGCCGTTCGCCAACGAGGCGCGGCGGAGCCCGCAGCCGATCTCCGAGCTCACGCTCGCCACCAACTGCGGCGGCTCCGACGCGAACTCCGGCATGACCGCCAACCCGGCGCTCGGCTGGGCGGTGGATGAGCTCGTGCGCTACGGGGGCACGGGTGTGCTGGCCGAGACGCCCGAGATCTACGGCGCCGAGCACCTGCTGATCCGGCGCGCGATCAACGAGGGCGTCGCCAAGAAGCTGATCGATCGCTACAAGTGGTGGGAATGGTACTGCCGCGGCATCGAGGCGATGGACAACAATCCGGCGCCAGGCAACAAGGCCGGAGGCATCACGACGGTCTTCGAGAAGTCGCTGGGCGGCGTGACCAAGGGCGGGACGACGCCGATGATGGACGTCTTCCTCTACGGCGAGCCGATCACCACGCGGGGCTTCGTGTTCATGGACACGCCCGGCCACGATCCCGTGTCGATCACCGGACTGGTCGCAGGGGGCTGCAACATCATCTGCTTCACGACCGGGCGGGGCTCGGTGTTCGGGTGCAAGCCCGTGCCGTCGATCAAGCTCGCCACCAACTCGCTGATGTACCGCCACATGGCGGAGGACATGGACATCAACTGCGGCGTCGTCCTCGAGGGAACGCCGATCGCGACGGTCGGCCGCCAGATCTTCGAAGAGGTGATCGCAGTGGCCTCGGGCAAGCGCTCGAAGAGCGAGCTGTCGGGCGTCGGCGAGGAAGAGTTCGCGCCCTGGATCATCGGCCCGGTGATGTGAGGCCGGCCACCGGGCGCTCGCGCCCGGGGCGCGGCGCGGGCGCGTCGCCGGCGAGCCGGGCGGCGAGCCAGCGCGCCGAGAGCCCGCTCGCCGCCCCGTACGCGACAGTGATCAGGAGCGCGGTCGCGGTCTCGACCGCCGTCGGTGTGAGCGGCGCGTACGCCGGCAGGGTCGAGAGAAACCACGCATATGCGCTGAACACGCCCACGCCGTAGACGATCGCCGCCGCGCCCGGGCGTCGCCGCGGATCGGCCAGCACCATCAGGGCGGCCGGCACGAGCGGCAGCGCCAGCCGGAGCGCCCACGACGGCGGCGGCACCGTCTGGTTCTTCTCCGCGATCTCACGCCCGACCGCGATCGGCGAGCTCGCGTCCTTGGCGACCTCGTCGCCGACGAACGACACGGGCTGGATGATCTCGAACCCGGCGCGCGCGATCTGCTGACCGACGACCCCCACCGCGAACGACACGAGCACCGCGAAGACCGGCGCCCACCGCAGCGCCGACACCCGCGCCGCCGTCACGAGCGCCAGCGGGAGGATCAGCGTGGCGAGCATCGCGAAGGCATGGAAGAGGATGCCGCCGTAGGTGTAGGCGTAGAGCCACGACGGGTCCAGGGTGACGCGCAGGCCGCCGTAGAGAAGCGCGCCGGCCAGGATGAGCGCCGTGCGGCCCGCCCGGCTGCGAAGCGAGTAGAGCTCGACGGAGATCAGAAGACAGCCGAGGGTGCTGACCGCCGAGCCGAACAGCGCCAGCAGATGCGGCGGGCTCCAGAGCGTCACGTCGAGGCCGAAGAGCCGATGCCAGAGGTCGTCGATCGGCGCGGCCAGGACGACGAGCACGAGGCCCAGCGCGGCCAGACGGAATCCACGCGTGGTCGGGATGCCGCGCCACCACTCGTACGCGAGGACGCCCCATCCGAGCGCCAGGCCGACGACGACGCTGCCGTAGATCATGAGGTGCGGCGGGATCCAGAACGAATCGCGCCCGATCGTCATATGCCACTGGATGTCCCAGCCGAGCCCCCAGGCGGCCACGAGCTTGGTGGCCAGGGCACCCCAGAGGCTGACGCGCCGGTAGGCGAAAGAGGCGCCGGCGCTCACGACTGGACGACCGTCACGACGAGACCGATCGAGGCGAGGATGTTGCCGACGCGCACGCACTCGGCTTCGGCGCCGACCTTGACCACCGCCCGGCCGGTGTTGTGCACCTGCCAGGCCAGCTCCCAGCCTTTGGGTTCGCTGCAGCCGATCGCCTTCTGGAGCTGTTTCACGACCTGCTCGAAGGTGTGGCAATCGCAGTTGTGAAGGATCGTCATCCACGGCGGAGCGATCGCTTCCTGCTCGACCTCCTGGACATCCGACTCGGGTGTGGCCTTCTCGACCATCCCTAAGACTACCCCCGGGTCATCGCTCGAGGATCCGCTGGCCGCCCCCCTCGAGCGAGCGCAGGCGGCGGGCGAGCTCCGCGCGGTCGGCGGCGTTGGTGGTCGGGCTCGACGCGAGATGCGCTGCGTCCCGGTAGTAGCGCTCGACCGGGAACTCGCTCGTGTAGCCGTAGCCCCCGTGGACTCGCATCGAGTCGAGCGTGACCTCGTACGCGACCTCGGACGCGTACACCTTCGCGATCAGAACCCTCGTGTCGTCCAGGTCGTCCGCAGCGGCGTCGTAGGCGAGGAGACGCGCCGCGGTGACCTTCGTCGCCATGCCGGCGAGCGCCAGCTGGATCGCCTGGTGCTGGGCGATGGGTTTGCCGAAAGTCGTGCGCTGCTGCGCGTAGCGAAGCGCTGATTCGAACGCGGCCTGCGCCAGACCGACGCCCGTCGCCGCGACGCCGAGCCGCACGAGCGCCAGCACGTCGTGATCGCGACCCACCACACCCCCGAGGCGATTCCGAGACGAGACCCGGCAGCGATCGAAGTGAATCCGGCACGCGCCGAGACCGCGGAGCCCGAGCATCGTCACGGGCGGATCGACGCGGACGCCGGCCATCTTCGGGTCGACCAAACACCACACGGGCCCGTCCGGCGAGGTCGCCTCCACCAACACCACGGTGGCGTGCGCGGCGTGATCGACGGGCGGCGTCTCGCCCTCGAGGGTCCACTCGTCGCCGGAGCGCGTCGCGCGAATCCCGCCACCGAATGCCACGGCCCCGACGCTCTCGCCGCGTGTCATCGGCGGGAGCAGTCTCTCTCGCTGCTCCGCGCTTGCCGCGCGTTCGATCGCGTGAGTCGCCGCCGAGTGGGCCACGACGATCGCCGCGAGCGTGGCCGAGCCTCGCGCGAGCTCCTCCACGATCATCGCCGCCGTCCGCGAGTCGAGCCCGAGGCCGCCATAGCGGGGGTCGACGCGCGAGCCGAGGATACCGAGCTCGGCGAGCCGCGCCACCAGGCCGACAGGGTGGGCATGGGCGATATCCAGATCCTGGGCGGCCGGAACGACTTGCTTGTCGACGAACTGTCGGACCGCGAGGACCAGCTGCCGCACGTCCGCGGACTCTCCCTCGCGGGAGGTCAGCGCGCCGAAGCGCTCGCCGTATCGCTCGAGGAGGCTCCGCGCGATGATGGTCCGCTGGATCTCGTTCGTGCCCTCGCCGATGATCATCAACGGCGTGTCGCGGTAGTAGCGCTCGACGTTCAGCGCGGCGAGGGCGCCCGCGCTGCCGTGGAGCCGGAGCGCCTCGACGGCGACCTCCTGAGCGGACTCGGAGGCAAAGAGCTTCGCCATCCCCGCCTCGAGATCGCATCGCTCGCCGCGATCCTTCATCGCCGCCGCCCACGACGTGAGGAGCCGCGCCCCCCGGAGCTTCGTCGCCATGTCGGCGAGCGCGGGTGGCGGCTCGGCGCCGATCTCCCTCAGATGAGCGAGCGTGTCGTCGTAGGCCGCCTGCGCGACGCCGACCGCCCGTGCGGCGATGTTGATCCGGCCCGCTTCGAGCCCGCTCATCACGTGCTTGAACCCGCGCCCTTCGAGGCCACCGACCAGATTCGCGGCCGGCACGACGCACTCGTCGAAGACCAGCTCGGCCGTGTCGACGCCCTTGTAGCCGAGCTTGGCGATCGACTTCACGACGCGAAAGCCCGGGTGGCCTTTCTCGACGATGAAGCAGGACATGCCCCGATGCCGCGGCTCGGCCTTCGGGTCGGTCAGCGCCAGGAGCGCCAGGGTGTTGCCCTCGCGCGCGTTCGTGATGAAGAGCTTCGTGCCCGTGATCAGGTAGTCGTCCCCGCGGCGCGTGGCGACCGTGCGGATCGCCTGGACGTCCGTGCCGGCGTGCGGCTCGGTCAGCGCGAGGCCGCCTCGCGCCTGGCCGCGCGCGAAGCGGGGAAGGAAGCGTTGGCGCTGCGCATCGGTGCCGTGGGTCAGGACGATCAGCGCGGCCATCGTGTGGCTGTTGATGACCCCCGCCAGCGACATCCAGCCGCGGCACAGCTCCTCGATCACGCGCGCGTACGTCGTCACGTCGAGGCCGAGGCCCCCGTAGACCGCCGGCACCAGCGCGCCGAACAGGCCGAGCTCGCCCATGCGCGTGACCAGGTCGTGCGGGTAGGCGTCCGCGTGCTCGAGCGCGGCGGCGACGGGACGGACCTCGGAGTCGACGAATTCCCGCACCGCGCCGACCACGGGGTGGTCCATGGGCGAACAGATACTACAATATGGGTCCATGCCGCTCGACGACCTCGTCCTCGGTATGCAGCGCGCGTTCGATCGCCTCGTGCGCCGGCTCCGGCTCGGGCCGCCGCCGGTGCCCGGTCAGCGCCGGCTGCTCATCGTGCAGATCGACGGCCTCTCGCGCGCGGTCCTCGAGGAGGCGATGGCGCAGGGGCGCGCGCCGTTCCTGGCGCGGCTGCTCCACCGGCGGGGCTATCTCATGGCGCCGATGTGCGTGGGGCTGCCGACCTCGACGCCGGCCTTCCAGCTGGCCGCGATGTACGGCGTGCGACCGGACATTCCAGGCTTCCACTACTACGACAAGCGCCGCAAGACCGACGTCTACTTCCCGCGCGGTGGCGACGCGGCCCACGTCGAGCACACCCAGGCCGCCGGTCGGCGCGGCATCGTCGACGGCGGCGGGACGTACGGATGCGTCTTCACCGGCGGCGCCGCGAGCAATCTCCTGACGTTCGCGATGATCAAGCGCCCGACCGGCGCGGGACTGATCCGCGCCGCCGCCAAGCTGGTCGTGATCGGCTGGGTTCTCGTGAAGGGAAGTATCGCGTCCACCGTCGAGGTCGTCCGCGCGCTGCTCCGGATGGTCGCCGATCCGTTGTCCGCCGCGTCGGGCAACTGGAAGTGGCTGGCGATCAAGCTGGGGATCTCGGTGTGGCTGCGCGAGCTCTTCACCCTGGCGGTCGCCCACGACATCTACGCCGGCGTCCCGACGATCTACGTCAACTACCTCGACTACGACGTCGCCGGCCATGCCTGGGGCCCGCGGCACCGGCGCGCGCTCCAGGCGCTGCGCCGTGTCGACGCCTCGATCCATCGGCTGTGGCGGGTGCTCCGGCGGGTGCCCGAGCACGGCTACGATCTCTACGTGCTCTCCGATCACGGACAGGCCGCGACCCTACCCTATCTCAGAGTGACGGGCGGCCGGCCGATCGAGCAGTCGCTCTTCGAGGACTTCTTCGCGACCGACAATACCCGCGAGGTCTCGGCGGCGGAGCGCCCGCGCGCCGAGCTCACCAGCGGGTTGAGGGCGCTTCGGGCTCACCGGGCACCTGGGTTCTTCCAGCGGTTCGTGAACTATCTCGAGCAGGATTTCCCGTGGGTGCTCGGCGGCACGCGCGGAGCTCGCCAGCAGGCCGGCATCCGCGTCATTGCCGCTGGGCCGAACGCGTTCGTCTACTTTCTCGAGACGCCGGAGCCGCTCACGCTCGAGTGGATCGAGGCGCGCTATCCCGGGCTGGCGAAGCGGATCTCGGCCTCGCCCGGCATCGGCATCGTCCTGGTGCGCTCCGAGTCGGGCCCGCTCTGCTTCTGGCGGGGCGCACCGTATGGTCTCGACGCGCTCGCCGCCGGGCCCTTCGCCGAGCGGCCCGACCTCGAGCGGATCGTCGAGGGCATCCGCGACCTGATGACGATGCCCTCGGCCGGTGACCTCGTGATCTACGGGATCGACGCCCCGCAGGGCAACGTCTCGTTCGTGGCGGAAGTCGGCGCGCACGCGGGCCCGTCGGTCGACGAGCTGCACACGTTCCTGATCTACCCATCGCGCGTCAGCGTGCCAACGCCGATCACGCATCCGATCCAGCTCTACCCCCACTTCGTGCGCTACCAGGCGGGCGCGGCGTGAGACACCTCACCGTCGTGAGCTACAACATTCACCGCGGAGTCGGACTCGACCGCCGCCGCGATCTCGATCGAATCGCCGACGTCATCGGCGAGGTCGGCCCCGACGTCGTCGGGCTCCAGGAGGTGATCCGCGAGGACGGTGTCCCGGACGCCGATCAGGCGGCCTACCTCGCGGCGCGGCTCGAGATGTCGGAGCTCGTCATGGGCGAGACGCGCGCGCACGGCACCGGGATCTATGGCAACGTCGTCCTCAGCCGGCTCCCGGTGCTCGGCTCCGGCCGGTGCGATCTGAGCTTCGGTTGGCGCGAGCCGCGAGGCTGCCTGCGCGTCGACTTCGATGTCGACGGCACGCCGCTGCACGTGTTCAATTGCCACTTCGGTCTGGCGCTGCGCGAGCGCCGCGAGCAGCTCGGGCTGCTCGGCGCCTTCATCCGCGCCTCCGGGCGTCTGGCCGGTCCGAGAGTCCTCCTGGGCGACTTCAACGAGTGGCACCGCGGACCGGTGACGCGCGGGCTCCGGCGCGAGTTCGCCTCACCGATGCGCCGCCGGCGGACTCACCCGGCGATGTTCCCGCTCTTCGCGCTCGATCGGATCTACTGGGACGCCGAGCTCGAGGGCGAGGAGTTCAGCGTGCACCGAAGCCGGCTGGCGCGCGTCGCCTCCGACCATCTGCCGGTGGTCGCGCGTCTCCGCCTGCGCTATCGGCCCCCCCGGCTAGCCCCGTACGTGATCGGCGACGCCCTGCCGCCGCCGGAATAGTCCGGAGGAGGTTCACTCCCGGCCGGCGAGGTCGACCGCCGCCAGGAGCAAGGTGCGGGCGCCGTACTCGATGTCCTCGATCGGCGTGAACTCCTCTTCGCAGTGGCTCCGCCCGTCGCGCGACGGCACGAAGACCATCCCGGCAGGCCCGATTGCCGCCATGTACTGGGCATCGTGGCCGGCCCCCGACCGGATCCGGCGATGACGCGCGCCGGCCGTCCGCGCCGCGCGCTCGACCGTCTCGACGACCCCGCGATCGAACGGCGTGTACGGAACGCGCCAGTAGTTCTCGAGCTCGTAGCGCACGCCTTCGCGCTCGCAGGCCTCGCGCACGATCGGCTCGAGGCGCGCCTGAGCCCGGTCGAGCGTCGCGTCGCTCGGATCGCGCATGTCGATCGAGAGGGTCACGCGGCCGGGAATCGCGTTGACGATGTTCGGCGTCACCACGAGGTTGCCGATCGTGGTCACCAGCTCGCCGCCGATCTCGCGGGCGATCCGCCGAACTCCCGAGATCACCTCGGCGGCCGCCACGAGGGCGTCGTGGCGGATCCGCATCGGCGTGGGCCCGGCGTGGTCCTGCACCCCGTGCATGGTCAGGCGAGACCAGGCGATCGCGACGATGCCTTCGACGACGCCGACCGAGAGCCCCTCTTCCTCGAGGAACGGCCCCTGCTCGATGTGGAGCTCGAGGTAGGCGCGGAAGGGGCGGGGGAGGCACGGCTCGGGGCCGAGGTACCCGATCCGCTCGAGCTCGTCGACCAGACGGATCCCGTCCTGGTCCCGAGCGTTGTAGGCGTCCTCGAGGGCGATCTTGCCCGCCATGACGCCGCTGGCGATCATCGCCGGCTGAAAGCGCGCGCCTTCCTCGTTGGTGAAGATCGCCAGGGTCACGGGATGGCGGGTGCGGAGCTTCTGGTCGTTGAGCGTTCGGATCACCTCGAGGCCGCAGAGGACGCCGAGCTGGCCGTCGTACCGGCCGCCCGTCGGCACCGAATCGACGTGGGATCCCATCATCACCGGCGGAAGCGGTGCCGTGCCGGGCCTCTGACCGAAGATGTTCCCCATCTGGTCGACGGTGACCGCGAGGCCCGCCTCGCGCATCCGCGCGACCATCCAGTCGCGGCCGCGCTTGTCCTCGTCGGTGAGCGCCAGACGAGTGAGCCCCCCGCGCGGAGTCTGGCCGATTCGCCCGAGCTCCTCGATCGACTGCTCGAGGCGCGTTCTGTCGACGTTCATCTGCTTCCTCCGACTTACGGCCTACAGCCCTAGATAAGCACGCTTGAGCCGGTCGTCGCCGAGGAGCTCGCGCGCCTGTCCTTCCAGCACCAGCCGACCGCTCTCGAGCACACACGCTCGGTGGGCCAGGGTGAGCGCCTGGCGCACGTTCTGCTCGACCAGCAGCACGGTCACGCCCTGGCCGTTGATCGTCCGCACGGTGTCGAAGATCCTGGCCACGAGCACCGGCGCGAGCCCGAGCGTCGGTTCGTCCAGCATCAGGACGCGCGGGAGCGCCATGAGCGCCCGGCCGATCGCGCACATCTGCTGCTCGCCCCCCGACAGCGATCCGGCGAGCTGAGTCCGGCGCTCACCGAGGACGGGAAAGAGCTCGTACACGTGGGCGAGGGTGCCGTCGCGCTCGGCCCGAGCCCGCCCGGCGTGAGCGCCGAGCACCAGGTTCTCGGCCACCGTCATGAACGGGAACAGGCGCCGGCCCTCCGGCACCTGCACGATTCCGCGATCGACGCGCCGGTGAGCGGGCACTGCCGTGAGATCGTCGTCGCCGAGGAGCACCCGGCCGCGGCGTGGGCTCACAAGCCCGGAGATCACGCGGAGCGTCGTGGACTTGCCGGCGGCGTTGGCGCCGACCAGGGCCACGATCTCGCCGTCGCGCACCTCGAACGAGACCTCGGCCAGCGCCTGCAGATCGCCGTAGAACGCGTCGATCCCCTCAAGCCTGAGCAAGCACGAACTCCTCGCCGAGATAGGCGTCGACGACGCGGCGATCCTGCGTGATCGCGGCCGGGGCGCCCTCGGCGATCGCCTCGCCGTGGTGGAGCACGACGATGCGCTGGGCCAGCCGCATCATCGCCGCCATGATGTGCTCGATCACGATCAGGGTGAGGCCGTCGGCGTGCAGTCGCCGGATCAGCTCGACGATGCCGGCGAGCTCGGTCGGGTTCAGGCCCGCCATCACCTCGTCGAGCAGGAGCAGCCGGGGCCGGGTCGCCAGCGCGCGGGCGACTTCTAGGCGCTTGCGCAGCCCGATCGGCAGCGTTCGCGCGTGGCCGCCGGCGTGGGCCGCCAGGCCGCACATCTCGACCACGCGCTCGGCTTCCAGGCGTGCGGAGCTCACCGTCGGCAGGCGCGTCAGCGCACCGATCATCACGTTGTCAATCACCGAGAGATTGCCGAACGGCTTCACCAGCTGAAAGGTGCGGGTGAGACCGAGACGGCAGATCGCGTGCGGCGGCTGCCCGGTCACGTCGGCGCCCGCGAAGAGGATGCGGCCGGACTCGGGCCGGTAGTAGCCGGAGATCACGTTGAAGAGCGTCGTCTTGCCGGCGCCGTTGGGGCCGATGATCCCGAGGATCTCGCCGGCCGCGACCCTCAGGCTCACGCCCGACACAGCGGTCAGCCCGCCGAAGCGCTTCGTCACGCAGTCGAGGTCGAGGATCGGCGCCGTGTCGCTCACGCGTGGGCCTTTCGCATCCGGATCCGCGCCGCGATCCCGGCAAGGCCCTCGGGGACGAAGCGGACGACCAGGATCAGCGCCGTGCCGTAGATGACCAGGTAGATGCCGGCGAAGCGGGCGTCCCAATTGGAGAAGGTCGCCCGGAGGTACGTTTCCAGTGACGTGATCAGGATCGAGCCCAGGAACGGACCCAGCGCTGTGCCCATGCCGCCGATGATCGCGTTCAGGGCAAAGCGCACCGAGAGGTCGACCGAGAAGACGTACGTCGGATCCACGAAGCCGACGTACTGGGCCCAGAGTGAGCCGCAGATCGACGTGAGCGCCGCGCTGAGCGCCACGGCGCCGACCTTGAGCTTGCGGGTGTGGATGCCGAGGGCCTCGGCGGCGTCCTCGTCCTCGCGCACGCCGGCGAGCTGATAGCCGACGCGGGAGCGCTCCAGGTAGACCTCGACCGCGTAGCAGACGAGCGCCACCGAAAGCGCCATGTAGACCCAGCCCGTGTGGCCCAGGCCGAGGGTCGCGAAGCCCGAGCGGAAGGGAACGGGGATGCCCTCGGCCCCGGCCGTGAAGCCGCGCCAGCGGCTGACCCCGATCAGCAGCACCTGCGAGAACGCGATCGTGGACAGCGCGAAGTATGGGCCCTTCAGGCGATTGGACAGAACGCCGATGATCAGCCCAGCGCCGATCGACAGCACGACCCCGACGAGCAGGCCGAGCCAGGGCCCGCGGCCGAAGCGGGTCACCATCAGCGCCGCCGAGTAGGCGCCGATGCCGAAGAACGAGGCGTGCCCGATCGAGACCTGACCGGCGTAGCCGCCGGCGACGTTCCAGGCGGCGGAGAGCGCGCCCCACAGGAGGATCAGCACGAGGCTGTCGAGGAAGTATGCGTCGCGCACGACGAGCGGCGTGAGGGCGGCGAGCCCGAAGACGACGACGGCGCCGCGGCGAGCGCGAAGGAGGCCGCTCACGCTCAGACGCCCAGAGTTTCCGCGCCGCGCTGACCGAACAGACCGGCCGGACGGAAGACGAGCACGAGGATGAACAGGATGAAGTAGAAGATCTCCTTCCACGCCACGCCGAAGAAATAGGAGCCTGCGACCTCGACGGCCGCCACGATGAGGCTTCCGATCATGGCGCCGAGCATGTCGCCCAGACCGCCCAGGACGACCACCACGTAGGAGAGCAGCACGAACTGGAGCCCGGCGGTCGGGTACACCGAGTAGAGCGGCGCCACCAGGACGCCCGCCGCTCCCACCGCGGCGATGCCGATCGCGAACGTCAACCGGTAGACGCGGTCGGTGTCGATGCCCATCAAGGTGGCGGCCTCACGGTCCTGGGCGGTGGCGCGCATGACGCGACCGGCATGGGTCCACTTCATGAACGCCACGAGCGCCAGGGTGAGCGCGACCGCGATCAGCGAGGCGACCACCTGGGTCAGGTTGAAGATGGTCGAGCCCGCGCGCAGCACCGTGGAGAGGTGCCAGGGCCGCACGAACCGAAAATCGCCCGACCACGCGACCAGCGCGACGTTCTGCAGCACGGTCGAGAGCCCGACCGTGGTGAAGATCTGAACGTTGTGCGAGGCGTGGATGACCCCGCGCATGACCAGGCCGTAGACGACCAGACCGACCACGAAGAACAGCGGGATCGCGACGAAGACGACGAAGTACGGATCGGCGGTGAAGACGACGAACGCCCAGAAGGCGAGGTACATGCCGAGCATCAGGAATTCGCCGTGGGCGAAGTTGACCACGCGCATGATCCCGAAGATCAGGGTGAGCCCGACCGAGATCAGGGCATAGATCCCGCCGAGCAGGACCGTCGCGACCGCGAGTTGGGCGAGGACGTCTATTTGCGCTGGTCCCAGGCGCCGAGCGGGATCCACTTGGCCCGGAGCGTCGTGAACTCCTCCGGCCACACGGTCACGAGCTGCCCGTTCTGCCACTGCAGCATGTAGTGCTGGACGCGGTCGTTGGCGTTCTGCCCGAGCTCGGAGAACTTCACGCCCCAGCCATTGATCATGGAGCCGACCGGCAGGTCGAGGGACATCACCGCCGCTCGAAATTTCTCCGGGTCGTCGGACTGCGCGCGATCGAGGACCAGCTTGAGCAGCCAGAGGCCGCTGCCGGCGAGCTGGTGGGCGCCGAAGGGGTACGTGCCCGTTTTCTTCTGCACGGCGTCGCGGAAGGCCTTCTCGATCTGCTGGCCCTCGGGCCGCAGGGCCTCGAGGCGGAAGCCGGGGCCGGGCTCGAGCAGGGCGAACACGCCGTTGGCGTCGTTGCCGAGCGCCTTGCCGAAGTCGCTGCCGCCGTACCCCGTCGCGCCGGCGTGGACGAGCGCCTTGAACAGGAAGTTCTGCTCCTTGGATTGGCGCCAGAAGAGCACGCCGTCGTTGCTGAAGCTGATGTGGTGAACGACGTCCGGATTCAGCTGCTTCATCTTCAAGATCGTCGGGGTCATGTCGTTGAGCGTCTGCCAGTTGTAATACTCGAGCATCACCTCCTGCATCCCGAACTCGGCCTTGGCCCGCTGACGGGCCGATTCGGTCACGCCCTGACCGTACGACGAGTCCTCGGACAGGAAGGCGATCTTGATCTGATTGGGCTTCAGATTGAGTCGCGGCGCCAGGTGCTTGGCGATGAACTCGATGTTGTACCAGCCGAACCCGGTCGCATCGATCTCGGTGCGATACACGTGCTTGAGGCCGCGTTTGTTGAAGCGGGGATCGACGCAGGAGGACTCCCAGTAGATGACATCGTGGCGCGCCGCCACCTCGCTCGCCGCGCCGCAGAGCCGCGAGGAGAACGTGCCGGTGATGATCTTGACGCCTTCTCGGGTGATCAGCCGATTGGCTTCGCTGGCCGCCACCGTGGGATCGGTGGCGTCGGCCACGGAGAACACGAGCTTCTTACCCATGACGCCGCCGCGCTCGTTGATCAGGTCGCGGACGATCTCGAGACCTTCCATGTGGCGCTTGCCCTCGAACGCGAGCGGCCCGGTGATCGGCTCGAGGACTCCGATGCGGTACTCGCCCGAGGTGGCCTGCCCGCCGACGGTGGCGAGCTCTCCGCCGAGGACCACGGTGAGGGCGGCGACGACGAGCGTGACGACGAAGCGTGGCATACGAAGACCTCCTGGTCAGGCAAGGCGTTCCGGCGCGACGGTCGGTTTGTAGCACCCGCCCGCGCGAAGTGTCAAGGCGGCGGCCGACGCACGAGCCATCGGAGCGCGATGAACCACGCGACGAGCGCGAGCGCGTCCATCGGAAGCCGATCGCCTGCCATTGTCGCGCCCAGAATAGCTGGTTTAGACTCGGGGGAGTGAGCGACAACCCGGTCCTGACGCCCTCGACGATGAGCTTCTGCCCGCTCTGTGCCGGCACGCTCGCGGTCGAGGCGGTGCCGCCCGACCATCGCGAACAGAAAGTGTGCTCCCGCTGCCGCTTCGTGTTCTACCTGAACCCGAAGGTCGTGGCGGCGACCATTCCCGAGCAAGACGGGGCGATCCTCCTGACGCGACGCTCGATCAATCCGGGCAGCGGGCTCTGGACGTTTCCGGGCGGGTTCGTCGACTTCGGCGAGACCGTCACCGACGGCGCGATGCGGGAAACGTTCGAGGAAACCGGCCTGAAGGTGGACCTGACCGGGCTGCTGAACGTGTACACGTACCCGGCGGCGCCGGTGATCATCGTCTACAAGGCCCGGGTGATCGGCGGCACCCTCACGACGTGCGACGAGAACGACGCCCTCGAGTGGGTCAAGCCCGACCGGATTCCGTGGGACCAGCTCGCGTTCCAGTCCACGCGCGAAGCCCTGCGCGACTGGGTCGCCGCCCGGGGAATGATGCCGGGCGGTTAGTCTCGAGCCGGCAGGGCGATGGTCGCCCGGCCGGCGACGACCTTCTCGGCGCGCTGGTTCTCGGCCCACACCTCGAGCTCGACGAGATTCACGTCGTCCTTGGACGACTTCGCGATGACGCGCCCGCGGCAGGTCACGACGTCTTTCAGCCTGACGAGCGCCGCGAACCGGACCCCGAGCTTCCTGACCGTGCCGGCGCCCGACCAGTCCGTCACCGCCTGGCCGACGAAGCCCATCGAGAGCATGCCATGGGCAAAGACGCCGCCCATCCCGGCCGCGCGCGCGAACTCGTCGTCCTGATGGATGGGATTGAAGTCGCCCGACGCGCCCGCGTAGCGCGTGAGCTGGATCTGCTGGATCGGACCCTTCACGAGCGCCGGCAGCTCGTCGCCCACCGTGACGTCGTCGAAGTAGACCTTCGCGTACTTCACAGTCTGACGATGGTGATGTGGCGCATGGTGGCCACGATCTCGTTCGTGCGATCGGCGATGCTGGTCTCGCGGACCACGAACGCCATCGGCCCGCTCCGCCCCGCCTTCTCGTAGATGTCGATCACCTTCGAGCGACACAGATAGGTCTGCCCGGGCTGCAGCGGACGGAAGAGCTCGAACTCCTGCTCGCCGTGGAGGATGCGGGAGATGTCCGTGCCGAGCTCGCGCAGGAACGCGGCGGTGTCGGCGGTCTCGTCGCGGAAGGTCACCGAGAACGTCGGCGGCGCGATGAGGTCGCCCCACTCGGAGGCCGCGCCCACGCGGTCGTCGAGATAGAGCGGGTTCGCGTCGCCGAGCGCGCGCGCGAACTCTTTGATCTTCCCGCGCTCCACCGTCACCGCGTAGGGCGGGTACTCCTTGCCGATCAGGGACTTGTTGATCTGGATCGGCATCAGCCGGCGCTCTTCTTCATCGCGCGCGCGAGGAACTTCTCCATGTCCGGCACGAAGAACCGCTCGTGGCGCCCCTCGGCGATCTTTTCCTTGTCGTCCCACGCCTCGACCGAGAACAGGTAGCGCTTGCCGTCCGACTCGAGAAGCGTCGCCCTCGCGCGCACCGTCAATCCGACGGGGGTCGCGGCCAGGTGCTTCATCTCGACCATGGTGCCGACGGACCCGGCTCCGGGCGGCAAGTGCGGCCGCATCACCGCGCCGGCGGCATCCTCGAGCATGCCGATGACGAACGGGGTGGCAAAGACGTGGACGCCGCGATTGCCCATCGCGTGGGCCGTCTTGCTGTCGTCGACCGTCCCGCCGACCTCGGCCGTCGCGCCGATCTCGATGTCCACGAGGTCCGGTTTTACCGCGGAAAGAGAAGCGAGTGCAAGCCCATCACGACCAACAGGACCTCGATGATGCCGAGAAACACGCGTTCGCTCATGCGGTCGAGCAGGCGGCGCCCGAACCACGAGCCCGCGAACATCGTCGCGCCCAGCAGGGCGCCCACCGCGAAGGTCTGCCAGGTCAAGAGCGCGTAGCGCGCGAGCGCCGCGCCACGCGCGAGGTGCATGACCATCGCGCAGACCGCCTCGGTGCCGACGTACGCGCTGCGGCGAAGCCCGTAGGCGAGGAAGAAGGGCGTGTTCAGCGGGCCCGTCGTGACCACGAGCCCGGAGATGAGACCGACCACCACGCCGAGCACCGGGAAATAACGCAGCCGCATGCGGAAGAAGTCGGTCGCCAGGATCCGGCGCAGGGGCACCGATGCGATGAGGAAGAGGCCGACGAAGCGCCCGAGCCACTCCGCGGGCGCCCCGACGGAGACGATCGTGCCCAAGGTGGTCGCCGGCACGGCGCCGAGCGCGAATCGCAGGACGACCGCGCGGTCCACCTCACCGCGGCTCCACCAGATCCGCGCGAGGTTGCCGATCGCCATCGTCACCGTCAGCACCGGCACCGCTGAGCGCAGGCCGAGCACCCACGCGACGAGCGGCAACATGATGATCCCGGTTCCGAAGCCGGCGACGCCGCCGACGAGTGAGCCCAGGAGCGCGCCGACGACGAGGACCGCCCAGCCGATCGGATCGGGCATGTCGTGTCATCATACGCGGAATGTCTCGGTGGGTCGCCGCCGCGGGCGCGCTCGTCGTGTCGCTCGACTCCATGATGAACATCGCGTTTCCGGCAATCGCGGCGGCCTTCGCGGTCCCGCCCGAGCGCGTGCGCTGGGTGATCATCTGCTACGTGCTGACCTACGCGATCACGTCGTTCGCCGGCGGAGCCGCCGCCGATCGGATCGGGCACGTCGCGGTGTTCCGCGCCGGCATCGCGCTGAGCGTGGTCGCCTTCGTCATGGGTGGCGCCGCCGGGAGCTTCGAATGGCTCCTCGTCGCGCGCGTCGTGCAGGGCTTCGCGGGAGGCCTGATCTACGGCACGGCGCCCGCCCTCGCGACCCTCGGGGCGCCGGCGGAGGCGCGCGGCCGACGGCTCGGCTTCCTGAGCGCGGCCATGGGGCTCGGCTTGCTGGGCTCGCTTCCGGCCGGCGCGCTCGTCGAATCCTTCGGCTGGCGCGCCGTCTATCACGTCCGCGTGCCGGCGGCGCTCGCCGTCCTCCTCTGGGCGGCGGTCACGCGAGCCGAGCCCGTCGAGGGCCTGCGCAAGCCCATGGGCATCGGCGATGTGACGCTCGGACCCGTGCTGCGCGCGGCTTCACTGTCCTTCGTCGCCAGGGGCGCGATCTTCGCGATCTGGCTCCTGGCGCCGTTCTATCTGGTCGAGACGCGCGGGCTGGGCGCGTTCGTGGGCGGGATCTTCTTCATGCTCACGCCGCTCGGCACGACGGTCGCGGCGCCCTTGAGCGGCCGCCTCGCCGACCGCGTCGGCGCCTCGATGCCCGCCGTGGTGGGGCTGGCGCTCGAGGCCGGCGGTCTCGCGGCTCTCGGTCTCGTCGACGGCGCGACACCGCTCGCCGCGATCGCGCTCGCGCTCTTCGTCGCCGGCTTCGGGCTCGGCTTCTTCGAGGTCCCGAACATGGCCACGATCATGGCGGCCTTTCCGTCGAGCCGGCAGGGGACCGCGGGCGGCCTCTCGTTCCTGGCCCGTACGCTCGGCGTCGTCGCGGGCGTCGCCGTGACGGGCCAGATCGTCGCCTCGCGCAGCGCGGCGGTCGGCTTCCTCGGGGCGTTCGCCGAGTCGCTCCTGGTGGCGGCGCTGGCCGTGGCGGCCGCCTCGGTCTTCGCGCTGGTTGGGACACGCCCTCGGCGCTGAGCCCGTCGCGGCGCTATACTGCTGGGCCATGAAGGCAGGCGGATAGGAAGGTACGATTCAGGGAGGCGCCGATGGCGGGTGCGCTCACGTCCAAGCGGTACCGCGTCGACGATGTCGACGCGGGCGAGTTCTGCTTCCAGCAAGGGTGGACCGACGGGTTGCCGGTGGTCCCTCCGACCGAGGATCGCGTGACCATGATGCTCGCGGCCGCGCGCCTCGATCCCAAGCAGGAGATCGCCTACATCACGAACCGGTCGGTGTCGGTCACCGCGGAGAAAGTCGCGATCAACGCGGTCATGGCGGGCTGCCGGCCCGAGTACATGGCGGTCGTCGTCGCGGCGGTTGCGGGCATCGGCGACCCCGCCTGGAGCTATCACGGCCCGGGAACCTCGACGGGCGGCGCCGCGGTCCTGGTGATCATCAACGGACCCATCACCCGAGAGCTCGACATCAACTCGGGCGACAACCTCTTCGGGCCGGGGTGGCGGGCCAATCTCACGATCGGGCGCGCGCTGCGCCTGGTGATGCGCAACGTCTGCGGCTCGCTGCCCGGCTTGCTCG
This sequence comes from Candidatus Rokuibacteriota bacterium, assembly GCA_003220495.1. Taxonomy (GTDB): domain Bacteria; phylum Methylomirabilota; class Methylomirabilia; order Rokubacteriales; family CSP1-6; genus AR31. The sequence goes on from QHSP01000015.1 coordinate 62,641, forward strand.
ATCGCGGCACGCTCGGTCACCCGGGCAAGCTCTCGTACGTGATCGCGGAGAACGAGGCGGAGAGCCCGTGGACGCCGCTCCACGTCGAGCGGGGCTTCCGGCCTGACCAGAGCACGGTGACGGTGATGGCGGCCGAGTCGCCCCATCAGTTCTACAACCAGCTCTCGCCCGACGCCGAGGGCGTGCTGACGACGCTCGCCGATTCGATGAAGCATTCCGGCGGCGCCGGGCGGCAGCCGCAGTACGTCGTCACCTTGGCCGGTGAGCACATGCGGACGATCGCCGGGAGCGGCTGGGGTAAGAAGGAGATCCGTCAGTTCCTGTTCGAGAACACGAAGAACACGATCGCGCATCTCAAGCGCACCAATCGCATCCCGGGAGCGATCCAGCCCGGCGACGACACGAAGCTCAGACCCATCGTCGCGGAGCCCGACGACATCCTCATCCTCGCCGCCGGCGGGCGCGCCGGCTCGTTCTCGTCGTTCATCCCGGGATGGGGCAGTGGCCGTTCATCCCTCGCCACGACCAAGGAGGTCAAGCGATGATCGAACTTCTGGATCCTACCGTCGACGCGGCGAAACAGCCGATCGCCTACGTGGACCGGCCCGGTTCGCTGCAAGGCAAGCGGATCGGCCTGATCGAGAACACGAAGTACAACTCCGACAAGCTCCTGCTGCGAATCGGCGAGATCTTGAAGTCGGAGTACGGCGCCAGCGAGACGCGCATGTTCCGCAAGCACAACGCGTCGGTCCCGGCGCACGAGGAGATCATCCAGGAGGTGCGCAAGACCTGCGACGTCATCGTCGCCGGCGTCGGAGACTGAGGGTCCTGCTCGTCGGGCAGTGTGCTCGACGGAATCGTGCTGGAGAAGAACGCGGTGCCGGCGGCCTCGATCGTCACGGACGTCTTCGAGAAGACCGCTCGCGCGATGGCTGAGCAATGGGGCGTACCGACCTACAAGTTCCTGATGATGCCGCACCCGATCGCAAACCTCACCGAGGCGGAGCTCGACAGCCGCGCGCGGGAGATCGCGCCCGAGGTCGTCAAGCTCTTGCTGAAGGGCCAGGACTAGCCGCTGAGTTTCGGCCGCCGTGGTGGGGCCGGAACGCGCACGTGCAGACCATCTGGGGCCCGCTCTTCCGCCGTCGCCGGATCCGGTGGCGGCGGGAGCGGGTCGCCACCTCGGACGGCGACTTCGTCGACCTCGACTGGGCGGACTCGAGCCGCGCCGGCGCGCCGCTCCTCCTGGTCCTGCACGGGCTCGAAGGCTCGTCGAGCTCCCACTACGTCGTGGGGCTCGCCGGCCAGGCGCTCGCGCGGGGCTGGCGCGCCGTCACGCTGAACTTCAGATCCTGCAGCGGTGAGCTGAACCGGCTCCGGTCCTTCTATCATTCCGGCCACACGGCCGACCTCGACGAGGTCGTCGGGATGCTCGTCCAACGGGAGCCCGGCCTGCGCATCGGCGCGGTCGGCGTCTCGCTCGGCGGCAACGTCCTGCTCAAGTGGCTCGGCGAGTGCGAAGGCGACGTGCCGGGAGCGGTCGTGGGGGCCGCGGCGATCTCGGTGCCGTTCGATCTCGCGCGCTGTGCCGAGGCCCTCGATCGCGGCTTCAACCGGCTCGTGTATACCGCGAACTTCCTCGGAACGATGCGGGACAAGGTGCGGCTGAAAGCCGCGCGCGACCCGGGATTGCGCGAGATCGTCGACGTGCCGCTGGCGCTGCGCGCGCGGACCTTCACCGAGTACGACCGCGCGGTGACGGCGCCGCTCAACGGATTCGCCGACGAGCGCGATTACTGGACGCGCGCGTCCAGCGCCCCGTACCTGCGCCGCATCCAGCGGCCGACCTTGCTCGTCAACGCGCTCGACGATCCGATCGTGCCGCCCGGGGCGCTGCCCGATCCGGCCACGCTCCCGTCGTGGATTCGCGCGGAGTTCGTCGGGTACGGCGGGCACGCGGCGTTCCTCGAGGGCCGCTGGCCCTGGCGGGTCGAGTCGTGGGCCGAGCGCCGGGCGGTCGAGTTCCTCGCCGCGCTCGCCACCGCCGAGGACGGGTCCCCCGCCGGCACGGTCTGCTAGCATGCGGACCATGCGCCGCGACGCCTACGGTCTGCCGGTCAGCACAGACGCCGTGGCGGCGGTCGAGGCCTACGATCACGCGGTCGATGGGCTCCTCTCCTGGGACGCTCAGGCACTCGAGCGCTTCCGCGCCGCGATCGCGCTCGATCCTGGGCTGGCGCTCGCCCACGCCGGCGCGGCAGTCTGCCTCTTCCTCGAGGAACGGTTCGCCGAGGCGATCGAGGCCGCAAAGACCGCCCGCGCAGCGGCCGCGTCACAGACCGATCGGGAGCGTCGCCACGTCGAAGGTCTCGCCCTCCTCGTGGAGGGCAAGGGCAACGACGCGGCGGTCGCGATGCGAGCGCATCTCGCGGACTACCCGCGGGACCTCCTGGTGTTCCAGCGCCTCTACTTCGTCTGGTTCTGGCAGGGGAAGTTCCCGGACATGCTGGCGCTCGCCGACGCCTCGGCCCGCTACTATCCGGGCAACTCGTTCATGCTCGGGATGCACGCGTTCGTCCTCGAGCAGGCCGGCCGCTGCGACGAAGCGGTCCGCATGGCGCTCGTGGCCAACCGGAAGAACCCTCGCGACGCCTGGGCGATCCACGCCCTCGCCCACGCGCTCTACGAGATGGCGGCGTTCGACACGGGCATCACGCGACTGCCGCCGGCCATCGAGCCGTGCACCCATCTCGGCTGGTTCAGGAACCATCTCCAGTGGCATCTCGCGCTGATGCACATGGGGCGAGGCGACTACGACGTGGCATCCGACCTCGGGCGGACCGTGTTCGAAGGCTCGCCGTCGTCGATTCCAGGCGACCTGCACGACTCGATCTCGCTCCTGTGGCGGCTCGAGCTCCTCGGTCGCGACCTCCGCGAGCGCTGGAAGCCGTTCGCGCGGATCGCCGGCGAGCGGCTCGATCGTCAGGCCCTCCTCTTCCATGCGGCTCACCTGGCGATGGCCCTCGCCGCGGGCGGCGACTGGACGACGGCCGAGCGTCAGCTCGGGATGCTGCGCGAGCGGAGCGCGCGCGATCGAACCGGACTGGTCCGCGACGTGCTGGTGCCGCTGGTCGAGGGGATCCACGCGTTCGCCGCTCGGGATTACCGCCGGTCAATCGACCGGATCGAGCCGCTGACCCCGCGCATCGTCGAGCTCGGCGGCAGCCGCGCCCAGCGTGACGTCTTCCACGACACCGTGCTCGAGGCCTGTTTCAGGGCAGGGGACATGGAGCGCGCCGAGCGGCTTCTGACCGATCGTGTCGCGCGCCGGCCCGACCGCTTCTGGAGGACGAGAGCCACGACGCGCGTCGCCGCGTCATGAGACCGCGCGGCGCGATCGCCTACGCCCTTGGTCGCAGAGCGTCGCTTATCCACTTATCCCCAGCAATCCACAAAATAAAAATCGCACGGCGCCACGCGGCGTCGCGGGCGAGGCGGCTTGTGAACACAGAAAAGTCGCGCTCGCGCACGCGGGCGCTTCGCGCGGCCGCGTTCTCATGCGGTCGTCACGCGCTTGCTCGGAGAAATACCGCATTTCTCGCGGCGATGTTCGGTATTGATCTCTTCGCGCTCCGCGACCTACGGTACCCCTGCCGTGTTCAACCCGCCGCGCGTCCTGGTCGTCGACGATGAGCGATATGTCCGCGGTCTTCTCTCCGAGCTGCTCGCCGTGTGGGGCTGCCAGACCGACCTGGCGGCGAGCGGCACCGAGGGGCTCAGGCTCTTCGAGCAGAAGAGCTACGACCTCGTGCTGACCGACTACGTCATGCCCGGTGGCTCCGGCCTCGAGCTGGTCGAGAACGTCAGGAACAGCGACGCGGCCGTCGGCGTGATCATGCTGACCGCGTCGAGCGCCGACCTCGACGGTCACGGCCGGCGGCTCGGATTCACACTCCTTCGCAAGCCCCTCCAGATCGACCATCTCGAGGCGGCCGTGAAGCAGGCGCTGAGCGACCGGAAGATCGAGAACTAGCTACTTCCCGAGGACCTTGCGCGGATCGAACGCGTCGCGCAGCCCGTCGCCGATGTAGTTGATCGAGAGGACGGTCAGGAAGATCGCGGTGCCCGGGAACATCGCCCAGTGCGGGGCGAAGTCCAGGTTGTCCTTCGCGTCGAAGAGGATTCGACCCCACGTCGGGATGTCCGGCGGGAAGCCGAGACCGAGGAAGGACAGCGTGGACTCGGCGATGATCGCCGCGGCGACGTCGATGGTGCCCGCGACGATGACCGGGCCCATCGAGTTCGGCAGGATGTGGCGGACCACCTGACGGAGCGGACGGGCGCCGAGGCTCCGCGCCGACTCCACGAACTCCTTCTCGCGCAGCGACAAGAACTGCGCCCGCACGAGCCGGGCGACCTGCATCCAGCGCAATCCCCCGATCACCGCGACGATCAGGATGAAGATGCCCGCCTCGGGCCCGAACATCTTCCGGAGCGCGTCGCGGAAGAGGTAGACGATCAGCAGCAGAAGAGGTAAGCCCGGCAGCGCCAGAAACATGTCGGTGATCCGCATCAGCATGTGATCGACCGCGCCGCCGGCGAATCCGGAGATCGCGCCGATCGCGGTGCCGATGGAGATCGCGATCAGCATCGCGGCGATTCCGACCGCGAGCGAGATGCGCCCGCCGTAGAGCATGCGCGCCAGGAGATCCTGGCCCAGATCGTCGGTCCCGAGCGGATGGCTCCACGACGGCCCCTTGAGCTTGGCCCTGAAGTCGATATCGTTGATCGGCAGGCGCCACACCAGCGGCCCGAAGAGCACCGAGAGCACCAGCGCCAGGAGGATCACGCTCCCGACCATCGCCAGGCGGTGGCGGCGGAACCGGCGGCCGGTCTCCTGCCACAACGAGGTGCGGGGCTGGCCCGCGGCGACCGCGAGCTTGCCGGCGACGGTCCCCGAGACCACGCGGGCCATCAGCGGTACGAGATCCGCGGGTCGAGCCACGCGTACAGCATGTCCGCGGCCAGGCTCGAGACCAGGACGAGAATCGAGAAGATGAAGGTCACCGCCATCACCACGGGGGTGTCGTTGGCGAGAATCGAGGTGATCAGCAGGGATCCGATGCCCGGAACGCGGAAGATCTGCTCGGTGACGATCGCGCCGCCGAAGATGGTCGGGATCTGGATGGCCACGAGGGTGACGACGGGGATCAGCGCGTTCCTGACGACGTGCTTGACGAGCGTGACGCCCTCCGAGAGGCCCTTCGCGCGCGCGGTGTTGACGTAGTCCAGTCGGATGACGTCGAGCACGGCCGCGCGCATGAAGCGCGTCATCGACGCGGCCTGGGCGAGGCCCAGCACCGCCACCGGCATGATCGCCTGCCGGATGTGCTCCCAGTACCATCGCCAGCCGGTCCCGCTGATGTCGGACCGATAGATGAACGGGAGCCAGTCCAGGTGGATGCTGAGCAGCAAGATGAAGAGGAGCCCCGTGAAGAACGTGGGCAGGGAGAAGCCGATGAACGCCAGGGTCGTCGCGATCTGATCGAAGATCGAGTAGGGGCGCAACGCGGAGTAGGTGCCGATCGGAATCGCGACGAGGATCGCCAGGAGCTGGGCGGAGCCGAGGACGACGAGCGTCGTGGGCAGCCTTTGTAAGATGAGGGTATCGACGTTGACGCGGCTCACGAACGAAAACCCCCAGTCGCCGCGCATCATCGACGCCACCCAGCGGGCGTAGCGGACGGGGAGCGGGTCGTCGAGGCCGAACTTCGCCCGGAGGTTCATGCGCACCTCGGGCGGCACGTTCGGGTTGGTCGCCAGCTCCTCGAAGGGATCGCCCGGCGCCATCACGAGGATCGTGAACAGGACGGCGCTGATCCCGAAGAGCACCGGGATCAGGATCAGCGTCCGTCGCAAGAAATATTTGTACATGCCGTCCCGGCGTCAGGCGGGGCCCAGGCCGGCCGAGCCGCCCGGCCCCGCCGACTCGCTTACGCCTTCGACCAGTACGCGAGCGCCCAGAAGTCGCTGTCCCAGCCGCTCTGCACCGCGTCGCGCAGGCGGTTGGAGATCGCCGCGACGCGCGGGCGGAACACCACGGGGATGACCACGACGTTCTGAATCACCAGGTCGTTCATCTTGATGAAGAGCGCCGCGCGCTTGACCGGATCCATCTCGGTCTCCGCGGCCTTCCAGGTCTTGTCGTACTCCTCGTTCCGCCAGCGGGTCTTGTTCGTCAGCGCGAACTTGTTGTCCTTGGCCGAGACCTCCCAGGACGTGAACTGATCCATGAAGCGCTGGGGGTCGGGCTGGGTCATCGTCGTCGTGTACATCTGCAGGTCGGTGTAGAAGTGCGAGTACGTGTCCGGGTTGGCCGGATCCGACGAGAAGAAGATGTTCGCGGTGACCGCCTTCAGCTCGAGCTCGATCCCCGCCTTGGCGCAGGCCTGCTTCACGATCTGCTGGGTCTTCTGCCGCGGGTTGTTGATCGAGGTCTGGTAGACGAACTTCAGCTTCTTGCCGTCCTTGGCGCGCACACCGTCGCCGCCGCGCTTCCAGCCCGCCGCCTCCAGAATCGAGTTGGCCTTGTCGACGCTGAACTCCCACTTCGTGTTCTTGGAGACGAACCGCGAGGGCGCGTTGACGAAGTTGGCGGTGGCGATGCCGGTGCGCCCGTAGATCTCTTCCTGGACCGAGCCGCGGTCGACGAGCAGGTTCAGCGCCTGACGCACCGCCGGGTCGCTGAGGGTCGGATGCTTGGTCTTGGCGGACGACCGCTCGCCGTCGACCTCGGTCCACGGGTCGGTCGTGTTGACCTGGATGTGCTCGATGTTGCCGCCGGACACGATGTCGGCGTGACCCTTGCCGCCCTGTTCGAGGCGCTTGAGGATCTCGTCCTCGACCTGCATGTTCCAGGCGTAGTCGTACTCGCCGGTCTGGATGACCGCGCGCGCCGCGCCGATCGCGTCGCCGCCGCCCTTCATCTCGACCTGGTCGAAGAAGGGCCGGTTGGCCACGTGGTAGCTCGGATTGATCTCGCCGCGGACGATGTCGCCGGGCTTGAAGTCGACGAACTTGTAGGGGCCGGTGCCGACCGGCTTCAGGTTGGTCGGCGCCTCGCGAGACTTGTCGCCCTTGAAGGCCTGGAAGAGATGCTTGGGAATGATCACGCCGTTTGCGGCGCCGCAGAACGGCGCCGCCCAGAACGGCGCGGGCGACTTGAACGCGATCTTCACGGTGTGGCTGTCGAGCTTGTCGATCCGCACGATGTCCCGGTACGGGCCGATGGTGACGGCGGCCGTGCCGGGGTCCATCACGTACTCCCAGTTGAACACGACGTCGTCGGCGGTGAAGGGCTTGCCGTCGTGCCAGACGACGTTCTTCTTCAGTTTCCAGGTCACGGACAAGCCGTCCTTCGCGACGCCGCCGTTCTGGACGCTCGGCGTCTCGGCCGCGAGGACCGGAACGACGTTGCCGTCGGGATCGTAGGAGGCGAGCGGCTCGTAGAAGATGCGGCAGGCGTCCTGGTCCTTGGTGCCGTTGGCGAAGTGCGGGTTCAGCAGGGTGGGCGCCTGCCACCAGAGCGCCTTGACGAGCCCGCCGCCGCCGCGCTTGGTGGGGTTGACCGTCCACTTGGGCTGCGCCTGCGCCACGCCGGCCGCCGCTAGCATCTGGGCGGCCATCGGAGCCGTCAGGCCGAGCCCGACCATCATGCGAACGAAGCGACGGCGGCTCAAGGTCCCCGCCTTCACCTGACCGACCAGGGCCCTCAATTCACGCTCTTCCATCGAATCTCCTCTCTCGCCCGGCCGGCTGGCCGGGTGGTTGGCTTTCTTACCGTTTCGCGCGACGGGGTGTCAAGACTGTCGGTACCAGTATGCAAGGCGCCACAGATAGGAGTCCCAGCCGGAGAGGTCGTTACCCTTGAGGCGGTTCGACACGCCCGCGACGGAGTTGCGCCACACGATCGGGATCACCACGACGTTCTGGGTCAGCATGTCGTTCATCCGGATGAACAAGGCGGCCCGCTTCACCGGATCCATCTCGCTCTCGGCGGCCTTCCAGAGACGATCGTATTCGTCGTTCCGCCAGCGTGTCGTGTTGCGCCGCGCCCACTTGTTCTCCTTCGAACAGATCTCCGCCGACGTGAAGTTCGACATGAAGGTCTGCGGGTCGGGCGCGCCCGGGCCGACGTTGTACATCTGGATATCCGAGTAGAACTTGGTGTACGTGTCGGGGTTGGCCACGTCCGATGAGAAGAACGCCGAAGCCACCACCGACTTCAGCTCGACCTCGATGCCCGCCCTCGCGCAGGCCTGCTTCACGATCGTCTGCGCCTTCTGGCGCTCCGGGTTGATGGAGGTCTGGAAGACGACCTTGAGCCGCTTGCCATCCTTGGCTCTCACCCCATCGGCGCCGCGACGCCAGCCCCCGCCGTCGAGAATCTGGTTGGCGCGATCCACGCCGAACTCCCATTTCAGATTCGGCGAGCGGAAGCGCGGGGGACCATTGAGGAAGTTCGGGGTCGCCTGGCCGAGGCGGCCGTAGAGCTCCTCGTGGATGGCGCCGCGGTCGACCAGGACATTCAGGGCCGAGCGCACGGCGGAGTCGGTCAGGAACGGGTGAGTGGTCTTGATGGACGACCGCTCGCCGTCGACCTCCTTCCACGGGTCGGTGTTGTTGAGCTGGATGTGCTCGATGCCGCCCCCCGTGGCGATCTCGACGTGACCCTTGCCGCCCTGCTCGCGCCGCTTCAAGATGTCGTCCGCGACCTGCAGGTTCCAGGCGAAATCGTATTCGCCGGTCTGGAGCACGGCCTGCGCCGCCGAGGCGGCGTCGCCGCCGCCCTTCATCTCGAACTGGTCGAAGAACGGGCGGTTCTGGACGTGGTAGCCAGGATTGAGCTCGCCGCGGACGAGGTCGCCCGGCCTGAAATCGACGAAGCGATAGGGGCCGGTGCCGACCGGCTTCAGGTTCGTCGGGGCCTCGCGCGACTTGTCGCCCTTGAAGGCCTGGAACAGGTGCTTGGGGACGATCATGCCGCGCGCCCCGCAGAAGGCGTCGAACCAGAAGGGTGTCGGGTTCTTGAACACGAGGCGGACGGTATGGCTATCGAGCTTCTCGACGCGCTCGATGTCGCGATAGGTCGTGATCGTGATCGCAGCGGTCGCCGGGTCGGCCGCGTACTCCCAGTTGAAGACGAGATCGTCGGCCGTGAACGGCTTTCCGTCGTGCCAGCTGACACCACGCTTGAGCTTCCAGACGACCGACTTGCCGTCGCGAGCCACCCCGCCGTTCTCGAGCGTCGGAATCTCCAGAGCCAGGATCGGAAAGAGGTTGCCTTCGGGATCGAACGCGGCGAGCGGCTCGTAGAACACGCGGGAGCCGTCCTGGTCCTTGGTGCCGACGGCGAAGTGCGGGTTGAGGAGGGTGGGGGCCTGCCACCAGAGCACCTTGAGCTGGCCGCCTCCCCCCCGGCGCGTGGGAGCGAACCCGTCCGTCTTCGACTGCGCCGCGACCCCAGCCGCGTCCAGCATCTGAGCTGCAAGAGGCCCGGTGACGCCGAGCCCGAGCATGATGCGGGTGAAGGCGCGGCGCGACAGGCGGCCGGTCCGAACGTCCGCGATGAGACCGTGGATATCTCGTTCGTCCATGAGGTCGTCCTCCTGCCGGTGGCCGTCGGGCGGCCCGTCAGCGGCTCGTGTTTCCGCAGCCGGGTCTGCTCGTCGGTGAGGACTCGCGCGGGCCAGCCAGGTCCGCCTACTATAAGCAAGTGACCCAGTCGGAGCAAATCGGCGGCCGCCCGGTAGGGGTATACTTTTCGGGGTTTCTGCGTGACGACCACGACATTCGGGAGACAGGTATGCCGGGCATGCGGCTGACGGCGATGGTGGTAGCCGGCGCCGCTCTCGTCGGCGTCGCGGTGCTCGCCGGGTTGACAGAAGGCCCTCGCGAGCCGGCCGCGGCGTCGACCGAAGAAGCCGCGAGCACGGGCAATTCCCCGACGCTCACCGCCAGCGTCGCCCACGCGGGTGGGATCGATGAGGCGGCGCGGGAGCTCGATCTGATTCGGCCCGCCAAGCCCAAGCAGGCCTCGGACTTCACCGTGTCGCTGCTCGGGGGAGAGACCCTCGGGCTGAAGGGCCAGCGCGGCAAGCCGGTCCTCGTGAACTTCTGGGCGACCTGGTGCGCACCGTGCCGCGAAGAGATGCCGGCGATGGAGCGCCTCTACCTCAAGCACCGGGAGCGCGGCTTCGTGCTGCTCGCCGTCTCGGTCGATGCGGACGCCTCGCTCGTCAAGCCCTTCCTCGAGCGGCTCAAGCTCACGTTCCCGGTCGCGCTCGACGCCAAGATGGATCTTGCCAATGCCTACGGAGTACGCGCCTTGCCGGCGAGCTTCCTGATCGATCGCGACGGGTATCTGACGGCGCTGGCGCTCGGTCCGCGCGCCTGGGACAACCGCGCCGCGCACGCGCTGGTCGAGGGGATGCTCGCGCAATGACGGGGGAGTCGCTGGGCGTCGCGGTCGCGTTCACAGCGGGGCTGTTTTCCTTCCTGTCGCCGTGCGTGCTCCCCCTGTTTCCCTCGTACGTCTCGTTCATCACGGGCATGTCCGTCGCTGACCTCACCGCGGACCTCTCGCCCGCGGCGCGGCGGCGGGTGCTGATCCACGCGTTCGCCTTCGTGCTGGGCTTCTCGCTCGTCTTCATCGCGCTCGGGGCGTCGTTCAGCGCCGCGAGCCAGTTCTTGCTCGACTATCGTGCGTGGATCCGCCGTATCGGCGGCGTCCTCATCGTGATCTTCGGCCTGTACATCGTGGGGCTCCTGAGGATCGGATTCTTGGGACGCTCGCAGCAGTGGCAGCTCCAGGAGAAGCCGGCCGGCTATCTGGGCTCTCTCGCGGTGGGTATCACGTTTGCGATCGGCTGGACTCCGTGCGTGGGCCCGATCCTGGGCGCCATCCTGTCGCTGGCCGGCACGGCCGAGACGGTCCAGCGCGGCATCGGGCTCCTGGTCGCGTACTCGGCAGGGCTCGGGCTACCGTTCCTGATCTCCGCGGCAGCCCTCGGGCCGTTCCTCGCGTTCTTCAAGCGCTATCGCCGCTTCATCCCGGTGGTCGAGCGCGCGGCGGGAGTCGTCCTCGTCGTCGTTGGCGTCCTCGTCTTGATGGACTGGTACGTCGCTCTGAACTCGTGGGCGGCCTCGCTCACCCCGGACTGGCTCCTCAAGCGGCTATAGCCGCGTGCGCGTTCACGTCCGCGTTCCCGCGACGTCAGCGAACCTCGGCCCCGGCTTCGACGCGCTCGGACTCGCGCTCACCCTGCACAACGAGATCGTCGCCGAGGAACGGGACGGCGTGATGGTGACGATCGAGGGCGAGGGCGCGAATCGGCTGGCCCGCGACGCGGGCAACGTGGTCGCGCGCGGGGTCAAGCTCGCGTACGAGGCCGCCGGGCGACCGTTCAAGGGCTGCGCGCTCGCCTGCGTGAACCGCATTCCCACCGCACGCGGTCTCGGCTCGAGCGCCGCGGCCTGGGTTGGCGGCCTGGTCGCGGGCAACACGCTCCTCGGATCGCCGCTGTCGAGGGACGCGCTCCTGGGTCTCGCCGCGCGCGCCGAGGGCCACCCGGACAACGTCGCCGCGGCGATCTTCGGCGGCTTGACCGTCTCCTGCGGGACGCCGCAAGGTGTGACGGCCGTCACCTTGCCCGTGACGAAGAGTCTCGCCTGGGTCGTGTTGGTGCCCGAGGTCACGAGCGCCACCGCCGACGCTCGCACGCTCTTGCCCCGCTCGGTGCCGCGCGAGGACGCCGTGTTCAACGTGCAGCGGGTCGCGCTCTTGCTGGCGGGGCTTCAGGCCGCGCTGCCGGCGGCGCTCGCGGTCGCCCTCGAGGATCGTTTGCACCAGCCTTACCGCTTGAAGCTCTTCCCGTGGATGCCCCAAGTCGCGACCGCCGCCCGCGCCGCCGGCGCTCTCGGCTGCGTGCTGAGCGGGGCCGGTCCGTCGTTGCTCGCGGTCGTGGCCGGGGACGGCGGATCCGTCGGGCGCGCGATGGAAGAGGCGTTGGGCAGGGCCGGCCTCCGGGGCACAGCTCGGATCCTCGAGGTCGACGCCGTGGGTGCCTCCAGCAAGGTCTCCTAGGTCGCCCGACCATTCCCGTGTCGCGCCCCGCCACGATCATCCTCGATGTTCCTGGTGCCGCTCGTCGAAGAATTTCACTGGTCGCGCCGGCTGACGGCGGGCGCGTGCCTTGACCTCTCGGGCACGCGATGCTAACTGGATCGAGCATGAGTGACGGCGTCCTCTCGGATCGCGAGCTGCGCCTCGCGGTGCGCGACGGCTGGATCGTCGCACCGACCGCGATCGACGATCAGCAGTTCCAGCCGGCCAGCCTCGACCTGCGCCTGGGGCCCGACGCCTATCAGCTCCGCGCGAGCTTCCTGCCGTTTCGGGAGAGCGTGCAGAGTCGTCTCGGCGAGCGCGGCCTCGCCGAGAGCGACCTCGTCATCGATCAGCTCTCGCTGACCGGCTCCGGCGCCACGCTCCAGCGCGGCTCCGTGTATCTCGTGCCTCTGCTCGAGTCGCTCGATCTGCCGCCCGACGTGCGCGGGCGCTCGAACCCGAAATCGACGACGGGGCGGCTCGACATCTTCACGCGCGTGATCACCGACGCGACGCCCCGCTTCGACGAGATCCGCGCGGGCTACCGCGGCGCGCTCTATCTCGAAGTCTCGCCTCAGTCGTTTCCGGTCCGCGTGCAGACCGGCGCCTCGCTGAATCAGCTGCGGCTGCTCGCTGGGCAAACCTCGATGTCCGACGAGGCGCTCGAGGGTCTGTATCGCGAGCGGCCGCTGCTCTACGACGACGACGAGCGGCCGATTCCACCGGGGCGTGTCGTGGTCAGCGACGGCCTCTGCATGGGGGTCGACCTCTCGGGTCGGCTGACCGACGGGATCATCGGCTATCGCGCCCATCCCAATCCGCCGGCGGTCGATCTGAGCCGGATCGGCTTCTACGATCCCGGGGAGTTCTGGGAGCCCATCAAGCGCCCCTCGCGCGACTCCTACATCCTGGAGGCCAACCGGTTCTACATCCTCCTCTCCAAGGAGCGTATCCGGGTGCCCCCGGAGTTCGCGGCCGAGATGGTCGTCTACGACGCCGGGGCAGGGGAAATTCGCACGCACTACGCGGGCTTCTTCGACCCCGGATTCGGCTGGGGCGACGGGACGATTCTGGGCACCAAGGTGGTCATGGAGGTGCGGGCGCGCGAGGTGCCGTTCATGGTCTACGACGGCCAGACGTCGTTCAAGGTCCTGTTCGAGCGGCTGCGCTCTCGACCCGAGAGGGTCTATGGCGTCGGGATCGGCTCGTCCTACCAGCGGCAGACCCTGACCCTCAGCAAGCACTTCAGGCGCCTGTGAGAGGGGGCGTGCTAAAATGCGTGCAGTAGTGGTTTCGGGTACTTTGCCGACACGGCCCGTTGCCCCATGGAGGGCGAGATGGCAGAGCAAAAGAAGAAAGAAGTCAGGCCCACGAAGCCCGCGGAAGGTGGAGACGGAGCGGCTCCGAGCCCTGAGCTGGCCAAGAAGGGCAAGAAGATCAAGGAAGACATCGACAAGCTCCTCGACGAGATCGACGACATCCTCGAAGAGAACGCCGAGGAGTTCGTGAAGAGCTACGTGCAGCGGGGCGGCGAGTAGGAATGCCGATCTACGAGTACCGCTGCAAGGAGTGCGAGGCGGAGTTCGAAAAGTACATCCCCGGCGCGACGACCGCCGTCGCGTGTCCGACCTGCGCCAGCGAGCAGGTGATGCGGAAGCTATCGGTGTTCGGCCTCAAGACCGTCGGCGCGCTGTCGTCCGACATGTCGTCCGGTATGTCGGGCGGCGGTGGGTGCTGCGGCGGCGGTTGTGCCTGCCACTGAGTAGCCCTGCGGCTCCCGTTTCGCTCTGATGGACCTGCGCCGCCTCGAGATCTTCGCGAAGGTGGCCGAGCTCGGGAGCTTTTCGCGCGCCGCCGAGGCGCTGTTCCTGACCCAGCCCACGATCTCCGAGCACATCCGCGCTCTCGAGGACGAGCTCGGCGTCCAGCTTCTCGACCGTCTCGGGCGCGGCGCGACGCCGACCCGAGCCGGCGAGTTGATGCTCGGATACGCCCGCCGCATGCTCGCCCTCTCGCGCGAAGCGCAGCAGGCGCTCGACCAGTTCCAGGGACGGCTGAGCGGCCAGCTCGTCGTCGGCGGCTCGACCATCCCGGGAGAGTATCTGCTGCCCTCCCTCATCGGACAGTTCAAGGCGAAGTACCCGGACATCTCGATCTCGCTGCTGATCGGTGGAAGCCGCCAGGTCAGCACGTGGGTCGACGACGGTCGGGCTGAGGTTGGCGTCGTCGGCGCCCGTCCCAGCCCGCGGACTCTCGTCTCCCGCGAGCTGATGCCCGACGAGCTCGTCGTCGTCCTTCCGGCCGAGCACCCCTGGGCCGGGCGCAAGAGCGTCACGCTCGCCGACTTGAAGCGTGAGCCCCTGATCGTACGCGAGCAAGGATCGGGCTCTCGCGAGGCGCTCGAGCACGCGCTCGGCGAGGCGAATGTCGATCTGACGGCCTTGCGCGTCGTGGGCGAGATGGGCTCGACGCAGGCGATCAAGCAAGCGGTCCGCTCCGGGGTCGGCATCTCGATCATCTCGAAGCGAGCGGTCGACGACGAATGCAAGGCCGCTCTGCTCTCGTGCGTGAAGCTCAAGGACTTGCGGGTCTCGCGGTTTTTCTATCTGGTGACCCATCGCGATCGCAGCCGCTCGCCGTTGGCGCAGGCGTTCGTCGATTTCGTGGAATCCCAGCTCCCGGCGCGCGCGTCCCAATAAGCCTATGGTCGAGCACACCCACACCGAGGTGCGCCTCACCTCATACGCCTCCTGCGCCGGCTGAGCGTCCAAAATGGCTCCTGGAGATCTCCAGGAGGTGCTGGCGGTCCTGAGGCCCGGCGGGACGCCGCCGCCCGCGGATCTGCTCGTCGGGCTCGGCGCGGCGGACGACGCGGCGGTCTATCGCGTGGCGCCCGACCTCGCGATCGTCGAGACCGTCGACTTCTTTCCGCCGGTCGTCGACGACCCGTGGACGTGGGGCGCCGTCGCGGCGGTGAACGCGATGTCCGATGTCTACGCGATGGGCGGCGAGGTGATGTTCGCGCTCGCGGTCGCAGGCTTCCCGCGCGAGATGGCGAAGGAAATCATCTCGGAGGTCTTCCGCGGCGGCCGCGACAAGGTCGCCGAGGCGGGCGGCGTGATCGCGGGCGGGCACACCGTCGTCGACGCCGAGCCGAAGTACGGGCTCTGCGTGACGGGCCGCGTTCACCCCGACCGGATCCTGGTCAAGGGCGGCCTGCGCCCCGGCGACCGCGTGTTCCTCACCAAGCCTCTCGGTACCGGAGTCATCACGACGGCGGCCAAGAACGGCGTCGCGCGCGCCGAATGGCTCGCGGCCGCGGTCGCCAGCATGCTGCGGCTCAATCGCGTCGCCGCCGCGGTCGCGCGTGAGAGCGGGGCCAAGGGCGCCACCGACATCACCGGATTCGGCTTCCTCGGCCATGCCGGGGAGATGGTGAAAGCCTCGAACGCGGGCCTCGCGATCGACACGGTGCGCCTCCCGGTCCTCCCGGGCACGCGCGAGCTCGCCGAGGCGGGCCAGTTCAGCGGTGGGATGAAGCGGAACCGGCGCTACGTCGATACGGCGTTCGGGACCGCGCTGACGATCGCGCCGTCGGTGCCCGGGTACCTCGCCTCGTTGCTCACCGAGTCGGAGACCTCGGGCGGGCTCCTCTTCTCGGTCGCCGCCGACCGCGCCGGGTCAGTCCTCGACGCCTTCAAGCGGCGCGGCGAAGAGTGCTGGGAGATCGGCGTGGTGCTGCCCGAGCCGGTGATCCGCATCTCCGCGTAGCGCACGCCCCGCCTCTATCGGAGCAGTCCATACGTCGCCCGGTGGAAATCGGCGCTACCGATTTGTCTTCTCGCTGAATCCCGATATTGTCGGAGGCCATCGAACGACCAGACCTCAGATCAAGGAGATCGCGCCATGAATCGACGTCGCTTCCTGCGGGCCGCCGCCTCGCTGTCGGCGGTCGCCGGCACCTCACGTGTCATGGGCTTCGTGAGCCCGGCACGCGCCCAGCAAAAGGAATTCGCGCCGCGGCCCGGCGCCTGGCGGACGTTCGAGATCACGACGCGAGTCGAGATCCTGGAGCCGGCGGGCGTGAACCGGGCTTGGCTTCCGATTCCGTCGGTCAAATCCGAGTTTCAGAAGCCGCTCGGCGATCAGTGGACGGGCAGCGCGAAGGTCATGAAGGTCGTGACCGACTACGTGTACGGCGCCACCATGCTGTACGCGGAGTTCGCGCCTGGTGAGACGGCGCCGATGGTGGAGCTGACGAGCCGCGTCCAGACTCAGGATCGCGCGCGCGACTGGTCGAAGAAGATCGTGACCGACGAGGACCCGGCGATCCTCAAAACGTGGACGAAATCGACCGAGCTCATGCCCACCGACGGGATCGTCCGCGAGACGGCGGTCGAGGTCACGAAGGGCAAGACCACCGATCTCGAGAAGGTCAAAGCGGTCTACGACTGGATTCTGGCCAACACGTACCGCGAGCCCAAGGTGCGCGGCTGCGGCGTCGGCGACATCAAGACGATGCTCGAGACGAAAAACTTCGGCGGCAAGTGCGGCGACATCAACGGGCTGTTCGTCGGTCTCGTTCGATCGATCGGCGTGCCCGCCCGCGACGTCTATGGCATCCGGGTGGCGCCGTCCGCCTTCGGCTACAAGTCGCTCGGCGCGGGAAGCGCCAACATCAGCCGCGCCCAGCACTGCCGCGCCGAGGTCTTCTTGAAGGATTACGGCTGGGTGGCCATGGATCCGGCCGACGTCACGAAGGTGGCCCGCGAGGAAACGAGCGAATGGCTGAAGATCGACCATCCGCTGGTCGAGGCCGTCCGGCCGAAGCTCTTCGGCGGGTGGGAAGGCAACTGGGTCGCCTTCAACACGGCTCACGACGTCGCGCTCCCGAACGCCACCCAGGGCGGGAAGCTCGGCTTCTTCATGTACCCACAGTCCGAGACGGCGCAGGGCCGCCGCGACAGCCTCGACCCGGACAATCTCAAGTACGCGATCACCACGCGCGAAATCAAAGCGTGATCGACGGATCCCGAGGGGCGATCCTGAGCCTCCTCGGCTCCATCCTGTGCACCGCGATGATGCTCGCAGGGCGTGTCGACGCGGACGCCACGCGCTTCGTTCCGTGGAAGGACTCGACCGCGCCGCCGCTCGTCCTCAAAGACCTCGCGGGCAATCCTCACGCGCTCGACGACTACCGGGGCCGTCTCGTGCTCCTCAATTTCTGGGCGACCTGGTGCGAGCCGTGCCGGGAAGAGATGGCCTCGATGCGAAAGCTTCAGGAGCGGCTATCGGGACGCCCCTTCGTCGTCCTCCTGGCGAACTATGGAGAGGCGCGGGCGCGGGTCGCCGACTTCGTCAAGCGCGAGTCGATCGCGTTTCCGATCCTTCTCGACCCGAATCAGGACGCGCCCAGGGCCTGGCGGGTCCGCGTGCTGCCGTCGAGCTTTCTCATCGGCCCTGACGGTCGCGTCCGCTACAGCGTGATCGGCGAGATCGACTGGACGCAGACTGACGCCGTCGACCTCGTGCAGAGTCTCTTGCGCTAGGAACGCTTCGGCCGGAAGGTGCGGGCTACGCGCTGGGACGATGGGTGGCGCGTTGATTTCGTAGAACGGACAGCAGTCGCTGCTTCAGCTCGGCGGGAATCTCGACCTCTTTCAGCTTGGTCGCGGCGTTCACCGTTCCGCGGTAGGTATTGACGAACGCCACGCAGGGCCCACAACCCTCGATGTGCCACTCGAGAAGCTCTCGCGTCGCTTTGGGGAGGCTTCCGTCGAGATAGTCCCCCAGGAGGTCGGCGATCTGTCGACATTCGATCGATGACGGGCTCTTGGCTCCACAGTCAGGCATCGCCGTACATTATATGTAGACGCCAGGCCTCGTGCGAGGGATTCGCGTGCCAATTGGCCGGGTAGTCTTTACGCAGTGCGGCGTCGCCGGTATCCTCTCTGCCGATGCCCTTCCGCCTCGCGCTGCTGACCCCGTTCGGTCCGCCGGCCGTGCGGGGCAACGCCGTGACCGTCTCGAGAATCGCGCAGGGCCTCGGGGAGCGCGGCGTCGAGGTATGCCTGTGGGACCTCTCGGCGGCGAGCGCTCCGACGATCGAGTCGGAAGTCGAAGCGTATCGTCCGGCGCTGATCCACGCGTTTCACGCGTACCGGGTGGGCCCGCTCGCCCTCGGTCTGGCGCAGCGCGTCGAAGCGCCGCTCGTGGTGACGCTCACCGGGACCGACGCGAACCACGATCTCTTCGATCCCGAGCGCGCGGCGTCGGTCCGCCGGGTGCTCGGAGGGGCCGGACGGATCACGGTATTCCATCAGTCCGTCGGTGAGCGCGTCGGTGAGGCGGTGCCGGACGTCGTGGGGCGACTGGTCGTCGTCGCCCAGTCCGTGCGCCTGCCCGCCGCCGACCTTTTCGACCTGCAGAAGCGCTGGCCGCGTCCGCCCGGAACCATCCTGTTCGTGTTTCCCGTTGGCCTGAGAGCGGTGAAGAACCCCGCGTTCGCGCTGGCTCCGCTCGGCCGGCTCGTGAGGACGATTCCAGAAATCCGCCTGCTCTATGCGGGGCCAGTGCTGGAGCCCTCAGTCGGTCGAGCATTGGAGGAGGCGCTTTCGGCGCTTCGCTGGGCGCGTCACGTCGGCGAGGTGCCGCACTCCCAGATGGCTTCGCTGCTGTCGCAGGCCGACGTCGTGCTGAACTGCTCCATCTCGGAAGGGGGTATGGCGAACTCCGTGCTGGAGGCGCTGTCGCTCGGCCGAGCCGTCCTGGCCTCCGACATCGACGGCAATCGCTCGATCATTACCGATGGCGCGACCGGATTTCTGTTTCGCGACGAGGCCGAGTTCGAGCGCCGCGCGGCATTGCTCGCGCGTGATCCAGCGCTCCGCGAACGGCTGGGCCGGGCCGGCTGCGCGCTCGTCGCGGAGCGCTTTTCCCCGCCGCGCGAGATCGACGGCTACTGCGACGTCTACCGTGAGCTGATCCCTTCGTGGTCGTCGGCTCCGTGACGCCGACGTCACGCTGGGAGCGCCCGGCGATCGGGCAATAGTGCGTGGCGCGCCGATTCGTGAGGCATAGGCGCACGCGAGCCCGCCGATTTCGGCTGGATTCGTCGACGACGCCGGATGGCGCAATTGGCAGGCAACTTGCTGTGTTCATCGAGTAGTATGAAACCTAAGCGTCGTGGAGAGGGCGGCAACGCCATCGCTTGACGGCTCTCTATAGAATGACACGTAGGATTCGCGAGAGGAGAGCTCGATGAGTCAGGATTCCCGGGTTCGGACGTTCGTCGCCGCCTTCGAAGGTCTGCGAGCCGAGGTCGAGAAGGTGATCGTCGGCCATCGAGAAGTCATCACGCACGTGCTCACCGGGATGTTCGCCGGCGGTCACGTCCTCCTCGAAGGCGTGCCGGGCCTGGGCAAGACGCTCTTGATCAAGACGCTCTCCGAAGGGCTCGACCTGTCCTTCTCGCGCATCCAGTTCACGCCGGACCTGATGCCGGCGGACATCATCGGAACCAACATCATCGTCGAGGACGCGGACGGTCGGAAGCACTTCCAGTTCCAGCAGGGGCCGATCTTCGCGCACATCCTGCTGGCCGACGAGATCAACCGGGCAACGCCGAAGACTCAATCGGCTCTGCTCGAGGGCATGCAGGAGAGCGCCGTCACCGTCGGCGGCGCCACGCGCCCGCTCCCGGCGCCGTTCTTCGTGCTCGCGACGCAGAACCCGATCGAGATGGAAGGGACCTACCCGCTGCCCGAAGCCCAGCTCGATCGCTTCCTCTTCAAGCTCAGGGTCCGCTATCCGCAGATCGAGGAGCTGAACTCGATCATCGACCGGACGACGCAGTCGCGGACGGCGACGGTGAATCGGGTCCTGGGCGGACCGGACGTGCTCTCGTTCCGCGAGTTGATCCGCGAGGTGCCGATCGCCTCGCACGTCCGCGATTTCGCCTCCGCGATCGTCATGGCCACGCACCCGCAGTGGGAGAAGGCCCCCGACGTCGCGCGCCGCTTCGTGCGCTATGGCGCGAGCCCGCGCGGCGCCCAGGCCCTCGTCCTCGGCGCGAAGGTGAAGGCGCTTGCCGAGGGGCGCTACAACGTCAGCATCGACGACATCAAGGCGCTCGCGGTGCCCGCGCTGCGCCACCGCGTGATCCTGAACTTCGAAGGTGAGGCCGAGGGAGTCGACACCGACACGTTGATCTCCCGCGTCGTCACCGATACCGAGGCGGGCGTCGCCCAGAGCCGCGAACCCTTTCTCCGCTAGTCGCGGGAGGAGCTCATGACCGAGTCGCCACGGATCGAAGGCCTCCTGCGGCGCGTCCGGCGCGAGATCCGCCGCCGCCGGGCGGAGTATTACGGCCTGCGCGGCGCCTTCTGGGGCGCCGTCGCCGGTGTCGCGATCCTGCTGGCCAAGCACGGTCTCGGTGGGAAGGCGCCGTGGATTGCCGCGGGTCTCATGGTGCTCGGCGCCCTGGCGGGCGTCGTCGTTGGCGCCGCGCGAGGCATCAGGCGCGGCGACGTCGCGCGGGTCGCCGATCGGGCGTTCGGCCTCGACGACCGCGTCGCGACGACGCTCGAGTGGGCCGACCGGCCGGACCGCACGCGCCTGGTGGACGCGCTGGTCACGGACACTGTCGCGCGTGTCGAGAGCCTCGAGCTCAAGCGCGTGGTCAAGCGGGTGGTCCCGCGCGAAGGTCAGCTCCTGGTCCTTCCGGTCGTCACGTGCCTGGTCCTCATGCTCGCGCCCCCCATCCCGATGCCCTCGGGTCGCCTTCCGGACTTCCTGTCGTCGACCGAGGAAGAGCGCGAGGAGCGGACGAGCTCGTCGATGCTCGAGGAGACGACGCGACAGCTCGCCAAGGACCCGCTCAAGCGGCCGTCCTTCGAGGAGCGCGACTTCGCGCAGCGGGCCGGCGGCAGCGGCGCCACGACCACCGGCGATCTGTCCGCGATCTTCAAGGACACGTCGCTGGCGAATCAGCGCCCCGACTTCAACAGCTTCATGAAGAAGGGCGACGAGCGGCTGCGGATGCTCGAGCAGTCGGACCGCATCCCGGACCTCCAGTCGGACTTCACGAACAGCCAGTACAAGATGGTGTACCGGAAGTCGAAGGCGCTGACGGGCGGTCTGCGGCCCGACCAGATCTCGCCCCAGAAGCTCCGCGAGCTCCTCGAAGAGATGGAGCGCCTCGGTCGCAAGGGCGGAGGCAACTGGAGCGGCGACGCGATGGAAGGCATGGAGGCGCTCGAGGGCGGCCAGAGCGATCGCGCCCTCGAAGCGATGCAGAAGGCGCTCGACAAGATGCGGGCGATGGACGAGGCGCAGCGCTCGGGCAAGGGCCTGCGCGGCGGGCGCGAATCCGAGCGCGGCGGGCGCGGCAAGGACCGCGCGCGCGGCGACGGGATGGGCCCGGAGGACCAGGATTTCGGCGAGGGCGAGGGGCTGATGCCGGGCAAGGGCCGGAGCGGCAACCCGAAGGGCGAGGCCACTCAGCGTTTGCGCGCCAATCCCTTCGACGTGGGAGTCGAGGGCGAGTCGCGCCGGGGCCGCAAGGAAGGCTACGACACCAACCTGACCGGGCGCGGCGGCAGCATGGCCTCGCGCCTGCAGTACCTCGGGGTCATCGGGCAATACCGTAAACAGATGGAGGACGCGATCACGCGGGAGCAGGTGCCCCGCGACTTCCACGATCAGATCCGCAACTACTTCCAGTCGCTCGACGAGCGCTAACAGACGCGCGCCATGCCGGCACCGCGCCCCGCGTTCTTCACGTCCGAGTTCCTGGCGCAGCTCGAGCGCCTCTCGCTGCTCTCGCGGCGGATCTTCCGCGGCCGGGTGAAGGGCGAGCGGAGGAGTCTCCGGCGCGGGCACAGCGTCGAGTTCTGCGACTATCGAGCCTACGGCGTGGGAGACGACCTCCGCTACGTCGACTGGAACATCTACGGCCGGCTGGACCGCCTGCACGTCAAGCTGTTCGTCGACGAGGAAGACCTCTGCCTGCACCTGATCGTCGACGCGTCGGCGTCGATGAGCTTCGGGACGCCCAGCAAGCTCCAGTGCGCGGCGCGAATCGCCGCGGCGCTCGGCTTCGTCGGGCTTGTGAACCTGGAGCGGGTCGGCGTGGGCGTGCTCCGCGAGCGGATCGCCGAGGGCTGGCCGCCGACCCGCGGTCGCAACCAGGTCACCGGGCTCGTCGATTTCCTCGCGGCGGTCCGGCCCGCGGGCGGCACGAGTCTCAACGAGGCGTTGGCGAACTACGCCGCGCGCTCGCGGCAGACTGGCCTCGCGGTGGTGATCTCCGACCTCCTCGATCCGGCTGGATACGAGGCCGGTGTGCGGGCGCTCCTCGAGCGGCGCTTCGACGTGCACCTGGTCCACGTGCTGGCCCTGGAAGAGATGAATCCAGAGCTCGCCGGCGATCTGCGCCTCATCGACAGCGAGACCGGGGAGATGCGTGAGCTCTCGATGGACGGCGACGCCGTGCGCGCGTACCGCGAGCGCCTGCGCCAGTACCTCGACCGCGTCGAGACGTTCTGCCGGACCAAGGAGATCGGCTACCACCGGATGACATCCGACTCGCCGGTCGAGCCGTTCGTCCTCGCCCAGCTGCGGGGCCGGGTGGTCGCATGAGCTTCCTGTCCCCGCTCGCGCTGTCGCTCTTCGCGCTGTCGGTGCCGCTGGTGCTGCTCTACTTCCTCAAGGTCCGCCGCCGCGAGCGGACCGTGTCGAGCCTGCTCCTGTGGAGCACCGCGCTGCGCGACCGCGAGGCGTCGACGTTCTTCCAGCGCCTGCACCGCGACCCGTTGCTCCTGCTCCAGCTCCTGGCGCTGCTCGCGCTGGCCCTGGCGCTGGCCCGTCCCGTCGCGACCGTCATGGGGCAGGGCGCGCGCAAGGTGGTGGTCGTGCTCGACACCTCGGCTTCGATGAAGGCGCAGGACGTGTCGCCCTCGCGGTTCGAGGTGGCCCGGGCCGGCGCGCTCTCGCTCGTGCGCGGTCTCGGCGAGGGCGCGGAAGTGATGGTGATCGAGGCCGGCGTCCAGCCGAAGGTGACGGCGGCGCTGGCGCGCGACCGCGAGCGGGCGCTCGGCGCCATCCGGTCGGCCCAGGCCCGCGATCTCCCGACCCGGCTGGTCGAGGCGGTGCGGACGGCGCGGGCCCTCGTCGCCGTCGATCCGCGGGCCGAGATCCACGTCTTCACCGACGGCGCGTTTACCTTGCCCCAGGGCGAGGACACGACCGACGCGCGCGTTCGGTGGGTCGGTGTCGGACGGCAGGGCAACAACGTCGCGATCACCAGCCTCTCGATCCGGAAGAACTACTACGGCGCCTTCGACTACCAGGCGTTCGTCTCGCTCGTGAACTACTCCAGCGACGCGCAGACGTTCGCGTTCCGGCTCGAGCTCGACGGCAAGTCGATCGCCGAAAAAGAGGTGACGCTCGAGCCCAACGTCCGCCGATCGGTGGTGCTGCCGTTCAGCCACGGCGGCAGCGGCACGGTGACGGCGCGCATCCGTGTCAACGACGACCTCGACGTCGACAACGTCGCGTACGCGGTCCTGCCGCCGCCGCGAAAGATCGCCGTCCTCCTGGTGAGCCCGGGCAATCTCTTCCTCGAGAAAGTTCTGCGGACTGACCCGCAGGTCGCCCTCGAGGTCCGCACGCCCGACCAGTACCAGGGGGGAATGGGCGAGGCTGACGTCGTCGTCCTCGACTCGGTGACGCCCCCGCGAGCGGGCCCGGGACGGTTCGTGTTCGTCAACGCCGTGCCGCCGGACGTGCCCCTGGAGGTCCTCGGCCGGATCGAACGCCCGACGATCATGGACTGGGACCGCGCACACCCGGTCATGCGTCACGTCGAGTTCGCGAAGGTGACGATCGAGGACGCGATGCGCATCCGGCCGCTGGCCGCGGGGCGTCCCGTCGTCGAGGCGGTGGGCGGGCCGCTCATCTACGCCCTCGAGGAGCCCGACCGGAAGGCGCTCTTCGTGGGATTCGATCTGTTCAAGACCGACTTCCCGCTGCGGATCGCGTTCCCGCTGGTCCTCTCGAACACGCTCCGGTGGCTCCACCCGGCAGGGCTCGACCAGTCGAGCTTCCAGTTCGCGACGGGCCAGCCGATCCTCCTGCCGGCGCCTCACGGGGTCAGCACCGTCACGGTCACCACGCCCAGCGGTCGGACCGTCCAGGGCCGCGTCACGCGCGGCGCGATCAGCTTCACGGAGACCGACGAAGCGGGCATCTACACTCTGGCGACGGCGCGGGGCGAGACCCGGGTGGCCGTCAACTTGATGAGCGCCGAGGAGTCGAACCTGGCGCCGCACCCGCTGCCGACGCCGACCGGCCACGGTCCCGCCGCGCCGCCGGTCCCGGTGCAGCGGGAGCTCTGGCCCCTCTTCGTGATGCTGGCGGTGATCCTGCTCGCGGGTGAGGGATTGCTCTACTGGCGGCGCCAGAGCGCCGGCCGGCTGCGCCTGCCGTCGGGCCCAGGGGACCGGTGGGCGCTGGCGCTCCGGAGTGCGCTCGTGATCGTGCTCTGCCTCACGCTGCTGCGACCGACCTTGCCGAGATGGGTCGACCGGATGAACGTGGTGTTCTTGCTCGACCTGTCGGACAGCGTGAGCCTTGCCTCTCGCGAGCGCGCGTACCGGTTCGTCGCCGAAGCCGCCAAGTCGATGAAGAGCGGCGACCGCAACAGCGTGATCGCGTTCGGTGAACAGGCGGTCGTCGACCAGCCGCTCGCCGCGCGTCCCACTGTCGAGCGTCCAAAGGCCCAGATCGACGGCCACGGCACGAACATCTTCCAGGCGATCCAGCTGGCGCTGGCGATGCTGCCGCCCGGGCAGGCCAATCGCATCGTCATGCTGACGGATGGACGCCAGAACGCCGGCAACGCGCTGGCCGGGGCCCAGGCCGCGAAGGACGCCGCGTCCGACATCTACTACGTCGCGGCGCCGCTGACCTTCACGCAGGAAGTCGTCGCCGAGGCGCTCGTGCTCCCGCACGAGGTCAAGTTCGGCGAGCCGTTCCAGGCGAAGGTCGTCGTGTGGAGCCACCGGGACACCGAGGGGCGGCTCTCGCTCTTCCGGAACAACGAGTTCCTCGGCTCGCAGGTGGTGCGCCTGAGCGCCGGCAAGAACGTGTTCAGCTACCGGCAGTCGCTCGACTCGAGCGGGATCCACGTCTATCAGGCCGCGATGGAGGTCGACGGCGACACGATCGAGGAGAACAATCGGGCCGTCGGCGCCGTCGTGGTTCGCGGCCGGCCGCAGGTGCTGCTCGCCGATCGCGACCGAAGTCACGCGCAATCTCTGGCCGGCGCGCTCCGCTCGCAGAACATCGACGTGACCATCGTGGAGCCGCCGCAGATCCCGACCGACCTGGCCGGGCTGCAGAAGTACGACGGTGTCGTGCTCTCGAACGTCTCGTCGCTCAAGCTGACGCGGCCGCAGATGGGCTACATCCGCGACTACGTCCGCGACTACGGCGGCGGGCTCGTCATGATCGGCGGCGAAGAGAGCTTCGGGCTCGGCGGGTACTACCGCACCCCGATCGAGGAAGCGCTGCCGGTCACGATGGAGGTCAAGCAGAAGGTCGAGATTCCGAGCCTCGCGGTCGTGCTCTCGATCGACCGGTCGGGCTCGATGGCGATGTCAACCGACGAGAAGGTGACCAAGCTCGATCTCGCCAAGGAGGCGTCCCATCTCGTGGTCGACTTGCTGGACGAGCGCAACGAAGTCGGCGTCATGAGCTGGGACACCGAGTTCATCTGGGACGCGCCCGTGCGCCCGGCCAAGGACAAGGCGGCGATCCATCACGCGATCGCGACGATCAAGGCCGGTGGCGGCACCGACGGCTATCCCGCGCTGAAGGAGTCGTACCAGGTGCTGTTCGAGCGACCCGCGCTGCTCAAGCACGTGATCTTCCTGTCGGACGGGCAGATGACGCGGGGCGACTTCCAGGGCCTGTTGCGGCGCATGTCCAAGGACAAGATCACGGTGTCGACGGTCGCGATCGGCAAGGACGCCGATGTCCAGCTGATGGTCGATGTCGCCAAGTGGGGCAAGGGGCGCTTCTACTACACCGAGGACTCGCAGACGATTCCGCGCATCTTCACGCTCGAGACGCAGCTGGCCTCCAAGGCCTCGCTCGTCGAGCAGCCGTTCAAGCCGCAGCTGACATCCCCAGGGCACGAGGCGATCCAGGAGATCGACTGGAAGAGCGTGCCGCCCCTCGGGGGCTACGTCGCGAGCACCTTGAAATCGACGGCCGACCTGGTCCTGATGAGCCACCAGGAAGACCCGGTGCTCGCCACCTGGCGCTACGGGCTCGGCCGCTCGGTCGCGTTCACCTCGGACGCCAAGGCGAAGTGGGCCGTACTCTGGCTCCGGTGGCGCGAGTTCAACAAGTTCTGGTCGCAGCTGATCCGCTGGACCCTGCGAAGCGGGACCCGGAGCGACACGGTCGCCATCGTGGACCGACGAGAGAACACGGGCGAGATCTTCGTCGACGCGGTCGACCCGAAGGGTGAGTTCATCAACTTCCTCGACTCTCAGGTCGCCGTGGTCGCGCCGAACCGGGAGCGGTCGGTCATCGACCTCGAGCAGGTTGGTCCCGGCCGGTATCGTGGTCAGTTCCCCGCTGCGCAAGAGGGCGTCTATCTTGTCGGAATGGCGCAGCGCCGGAACGATCGCGTGATCGGCTCGCAGCTGGCGGGTCTGGTGGTACCGTATGCTCAGGAGTTGCGTGATCTGGGCGTCGACGAGAGCCTCCTGCGCGAGCTCGCCGAGCTGACGGGCGGAGGGGCGCTCGCGAAGCCCCAGGACGCGTTCCTGACCGCGCGGAGACGGTCCCGCATCGGCGTGGAGATCTGGCCGTGGCTCGTCGGCCTGGTCGCGCTGTTGCTGGTCCCGGACATCGCGCTTCGGCGCATCGGTCCCGGGGCGTTCGAGCGGGTGATCATGCTGGTCCGTCGTGGTCTCCGAAAGAAGGAGGTTCCGTGATGTGTCGACCGGAGTCGCAGTGCCGGCCGGGGTCGCGGTCGTGGCTGGTTCTGGCTGCGGTGAGTCTGCTCGCGCTGGCCACAGGCTGGGCGAACGCCGATTCTAAGCTCCGGGTCGTCGTGATCGTGCCCTTCGATGCAACGGCGCTCGAGCGTGAAGAACAGTGGATGGGTGAGGGGGTCGCCCAGATTCTGGCCCTCGGCTTGGCTCAGAATTCATCGATTGTCCAGATCGATCGCGGGCGACTCCGGGCCGCCGGCCGGGCGGACGTGTGGACCGAGCCGCTGCTCGCTCAGGCGGCGCGGAGCGTCCGCGCGGACGCAGCCCTCTTCGGTCGCCTCGAGCGGCGCGGCACGGACGTCGCCGTCGTGCCCCAGCTGATGGAGATCAAGCAGAGCGGCCCGGAGGTCGCGAGTCTCGAGCCGGTGATCGCCCCGTCGGGCGAGCTGTTCGGTCGGCTCGCCGCGCTACCGGTTGTGTACGCTCGCACGCTCCGCGTGGCCACGACCGACGCTGAAGCCGGTCGGATCGAAAAGGCGGCCCGCCCAACGCGCGTGCCGCGGGCCTTCGAGCTGTTCTCGCGTGGCCAGATCTCGGCGCTTCGTACCGACCAGGAGGGCAACGAAGCGGCCGTGGATCTGCTGTCCCGGTCGGTCGAGGTCGACCCGAGCTTCGTCGTCGCCGCCTACACGCTCGGCGTCGTGCACTCGTCGCTCGGGAACCGCTGGAAGGCCGCGGCACAATTCCGCGCGGCAACGCAGCTCGACCCCACCTATCCAGAGCCGTACAAGGCGCTGGGCGATCTCTATCTCTCGCAGCCGCGGCGCCTCTTCGATCAGGCGGTCGAAGCCTACAGCAAGGCGATCGAGCTGCGTCCCTTCTACGCGGACGCCTTCGTCGGGCTCGGCGACGCCAAGGCCGCGAAGAGCGACATCGACGGCGCGATCGCCGCCTACCAGAAGGCGCTCCTCTACAACCCCGTCAATCCGCGCGTGCACATGAGCCTCGGCAAGATCTACTACGGCGAGAAGGGGCTCTACTACGAGTCGGTCAACGCCTACAAGAAGGCGATCGACCTCGATCCTCACTCGGTCGACGCGCGCATGGGTCTCGGCGAGGTGTACGAAGAGAAGGGCCTCTACAAGGAGGCCACCGAAGAGTATCGGCGCGTGATCGAGCTCGACGGCAAGCACACGGGCGCCATGTACAATCTGGCGCTCGTCTACGAGAAGGTCGACCCCAAAGCGGCGATCGCTCAGTGGGAGCGCTACATCGAGCTCGCCGCGCCGCTGGCGACGGAGAAGGACTGGGTCGACGTCGCTCGCCAGCACCTGAGGAAGCTCAAGAACCAGATCAAGGACTAGGCGGGCCGCACAAGCGCGGCCGCCGACGTCGTCGTTCGCCACGCCCCGAGCTGGTCGCTGCCCGGCCCCGAATGTATGCGGAGGGGTGCCTCGCCGACCGCTATGATAGCCGCGTGGCCAGAGGTGTGTGAGGGATCTCGTGGATGAGCTGAGGAAGGACCCGACCCGAGGACACTGGGTTCTCATCCGACCGAAGGCGAAGCCCCCGCGGCAGGCGGATTGCCCATACTGTCCGGGCGCCGAGCACCTCACCGGGCCGGAGATCACCGCGTTTCGGCCGGAGGGCTCGGTCGCGAACAGTCCGGGATGGAGCGTCCGCGTGGTTCCGGAGCCCGACGCGTATTTCCGGATCGAGTGGGAGCTGGTCCGCGAGGGTGTCGGAATGTTCGACATGATCAATCCGCGCGGCGCGAGCGAGCTCGTGATCGAGTCGCCCCGCCACGACGACACGCTGGCGTCGATGGGGCCACCCGCGCTCGAAGCCGTGCTGTGGATGTACCGCGACCGGCTGCTCGATCTCAAGCGCGACGGCCAGATCCGCGACATCCTCGTCTCTCGGCGCCACAAGAAGCCCGGAGTGGCCGGCCACCATCCGTACTCGCGAGTCACCGCGATCCCGATCGTCTTCGACGAGACGCGGCGCGAGCTCCGGGAGGCGCGCGAGTACTATCAGTACAAGCGGCGCTGCCTCTATTGCGACATCCTCCGCCAGGAGATCAGCGCCGAGGAGCGAGTGATACGGCAGACGCCGGCGTTCGCCGCCGTCGTGCCCTACGCGCCGCGGGTGCCGCTCGAGACGTGGATCGTCCCGCGACAGCACGGATGCTCGTTCGAGGAGGCGATCAAGCCCGAGAACCTCGGGGACCTGGCGCGACTCCTCTCCGACTACTTCCGGACGCTCGTGCGCGGGTTCGGTGACCCCGGGTACGAGATGGTGCTGCATACCGCGCCCAATCTCAGGTCGCGCATACTCCAAGGGGACTGGGCCACGATCCGGGACGACTACCACTGGCACATCGAGATCATTCCGGAACCCGAGCACGCCAATCGCATCGGCGGCATCTTCGTCAATGAGACGCGACCCGAGGTCTCGGCTGCCGAGCTTCGCCAGGCCTGGACCGACCAGGGCTAGGGCTCGAAAGCCACTTCCCTCATCTCGAGTCAGCTCGCGCTCGAGCTTTATCTCTCCTCTTCCGATCTATATAGACGAAAATATGCATGTTTTGGCTTCGCCAGGTATGCCACTCAAGGCGTGAGCGGCTACCGCCCCTTCGCCCGGCTCCCGACACCGGATTCGCTATCATTACGCCCCTTTCCGTTTGACCTCTGACCTGGCCGGTGTAGAATGCGACTGAAAGAGTCGCCGATCGAAACGGTCGGCGATACGGGCCTTGCCCAGGGCAAGGGGACCGGAAAGGACGCGAGGGCTAGAGACAATGCTCCGCTTCACCAAGCGCGCCGACTACGGGCTGATGGCGATCCATTACATCGCCACCCACGACGGCCGCGGAGCCGTCAGCGCCAAGCGGATCGCGGAGGAGTTCGGGATTCCGCCCGAGCTGCTCGCCAAGATCCTCCAGCGCCTCGCGAAGCGTAAGCTCATCGTCAGCCAGAACGGACCCAAGGGCGGGTACGCGCTGACGCGGCACGCCGGCGATATCTCGGTGGGCGAGGTGGTCCGCGCGCTCGAAGGACCGATCAGCATCGTGAGCTGTCTGGAAGGGACGGTGTGCCCGCAGGAGACGCGCTGCAATCTCAGGCGGCCCGTGCAGAGGCTCCAGACGGCGATCAGCCAGCTGCTCGACAACATGAGCCTGGCCGAGTTGAGCAATCAGACGACGCCCGAGATCCTGTCGATCAAGTGAAGCAGGGGACGCACCCGCGCGAGACGGAGAGAGCCAGATGCTGAAGTTCCCGATTTTCATGGATGCGCAGTCGACCACGCCTGTGGACCCGCGTGTCGTCGACGCGATGATCCCGTACTTCACCGAGAAGTTCGGCCACCCGGCGAGCCGGAATCATTCGTTCGGCTGGGAGGCCGAGAACGCCGTCGATCGCGCCCGCGATCAGATCGCGAAGATCATCGGGGCCCGGGACCCCAAGGAAGTGATCTTCACTTCCGGCGGGACCGAGTCGATCAATCTCGCGGTCAAAGGTGTCGCCGAGATGTACCGCGAGAAGGGCAACCACATCGTCACCACTGCCATCGAGCAGCGCGCGAGCCTGGACGTCTGCAAGCGCCTGGAGCGGCAAGGCTTCGAGGTGACGTACGTGCCCGTGCGGCCCGACGGCCTGGTGGAAGTCGACGCGATCCGGCAGGCACTCACCGACAAGACGATCCTCATCTCGGTCATGTTCGCCAACAACGAGATCGGCACGATCCAGGACATGGCCGCGATCGGGAAGCTGGCCAAGGAGAAGGGGATCATCCTCCACGCCGACGCCACGCAGGCCGTCGGCAAGATCCCGGTGAACGTGGAGACGGCGGGCATCGATCTCCTGTCGTGCACCGCCCACCTGATCTACGGCCCGAAGGGCGTGGGCGCGCTCTACGTCCGGCGCAAGGCGCCACGGGTGCGCATCGCCCCGCTGATCGACGGCGGCGGACACGAGCGCGGCATGCGGTCGGGTACCCTCCCGGTGCCGCTGATCGTCGGGTTCGGACGGGCCGCCGAGATTTGCGGTGAGGCGATGGCCGAGGAAGGTGGGAGGCTCGCGAAGCTCCGCGATCGCCTGCAAGACATGATCCTCTCGAAGGTCGACGAGGCGTACCTGAACGGGCATCCCGAGCGGAGATTGCCCCACAACCTGAACATCTCGTTCGCGTACGTCGAGGGTGAGTCCGTGCTGATGGGGCTCAACAAGGAAAGTGCCCTGTCCTCGGGCTCGGCCTGCACGTCGTCGACGCTCGAGCCGTCGTACGTGATCGGAGCCCTGGGCGCCAGCGCCGAGCTCGCCCACTCGTCGATCCGGTTCAGCCTGCACCGGTTCACCACCGAGGAAGAAGTCGAGCACGTGGGTGCCCGGACGATCGACGTGGTCAAGCGGCTGCGTGAGATGTCCCCGCTCTACGAGCTGGCCAAGGAAGGCGTGGATCTGAAGTCCATTCGATGGAAGGCGGACTAAGGGGGGTTCGACCATGGCCTATAGCGACAAGGTTGTCGATCACTACAACAACCCGCGTAACGTCGGGTCCTTCGCGAAGGACACGCCGGGAGTGGGGACGGGGCTCGTCGGCGCGCCGGAGTGCGGCGACGTGATGAAGCTCCAGATCAAGGTCAATCTCGACACCGGCGTCATCGAAGACGCGAAGTTCAAGACGTTCGGGTGCGGCAGCGCCATCGCGTCGTCGAGCCTCGCCACCGAGTGGCTGAAGGGCAAGACGGTCGACGAGGCGGCCAAGATCAAGAACACCGACATCGTCAACGAGCTGAAGCTGCCGCCGGTGAAGATCCACTGCTCGGTGCTGGCCGAGGACGCGATCAAGGCGGCGCTGGCCGACTACCGGGAGAAGAGCGGATCCGCGGACGCTCCCGCGTCGTCAAAATAGGTAGCGGAGGAAGAGAGCCTATGGCGGTCGCACTGTCGGAAGCGGCGGCGAAGCAGGTGAAGGAGCTCAAGCAGGCGCAGAACCTGCCGGAGACCGTCTTCTTGAGAATGGGTGTGAAGGGGGGCGGGTGCTCCGGGATGTCGTACGCGCTCGAGTTCGACAGCGAGATCGGTCCCCACGACAAGCAATTCGAGATCGACGGGATCAAAATCGTGGTCGACAAGAAGAGCTATCTCTACCTGAACGGCACGACGCTCGACTACGTCCAGCAGGGGCTGACGGGAGGCTTCACCTTCGTCAACCCCAATGCGAAGTCGAGCTGTGGATGCGGCACGTCGTTCTCGGCGTAGCCGGGGCGCGAACCACACGGAACGGGCCCGCGGAGGGCCCGTTCTCATTTTGGGGAAGGCGCATGAAGGGGAGGACATGAAGGGGCGCGGCCTCGATCACTTCGAGGTCTTCGGGTTGCCGCGACGGCTCGGCATCGACACCGCCGAGCTCCAGCGAAAGTTCTACGAGCTCTCGCGCCGCGGTCATCCCGATTTCCACCAGGGCGCCTCGCCCGAGCGCCAGGCAGAAATCCTCGAAGCGTCCGCGCGCCTCAACGCCGCATACCGCGCGCTGCGCGATCCACTGGCGCGGATCGAATACCTGGTCCGCCTCGAAGAGGGCCGCGACACGCGCGAGGGCGCCACGGTGAAGCCGAAGGCGCCGCCCGAGCTGCTCGAGGAGATGTTCGAGATCCAGGAAGCGCTCCAGGAGGCGAAGTCGGCCGGACAGACCGGCGGGCTCGAGGCCGGCGCGAAGGAGACGCTCGCGACCCAGCGGGATCGGCTCCGCGAGCGATACGAGCAGGAGGAGGCCCGCCTGCGGGGTCGGCTCAGCCAGGCCTGGGACTCGGCAGGACCGGCCGACCGCGCCGGAGCGCTGACCGCCTTCAAGGAGTCGCTCGCGGTCCGGGCCTACCTTCGGACGGTCATCGACGACATCGACGAAGCGCTTGGAGGATCCCCGGAGGGCTATGTCTCGCATCGTCGGCATTGATCTCGGCACCACCAACAGCCTGGTCGCGTACGTCGACGACAAGACCGGTTTGCCCCGCGTCATCCCCGACCGGGACGGCCAGGTGCTCCTGCCGTCGATCGTCTCGTTCACGCGCGAGGGTGTGCTGGTGGGCGCGGCGGCGAAGCGGCAGCTCGTTCGCCGGCCCCAGTCGACGGTCTACTCCGTGAAGCGGTTGATGGGGCGGGGCTACGACGACGTCAAGGACGAGCTGGGCTACCTGCCGTTCACGGTGCTGCCGGCTGAAGGGATCGTGAAGATCCAGATCGAGGGCCGCGACGTCACCCCGCCGGAGGTGTCGGCGATCGTGCTCAAGTCGCTCAAGGAGCGCGCCGAGGCACACTTCGGCGAGCCGATCGAAAAGGCCGTCGTCACGGTGCCCGCCTACTTCAACGACGGTCAGCGCCAGGCGACCAAGGACGCCGGCCGTATCGCCGGGCTCGACGTGGTGCGCATCGTCAACGAGCCGACGGCGGCCTCGCTCGCCTACGGCCTGCAGCGCATCCGCGAGGGGCTCATCGCCGTCTACGATCTCGGCGGCGGGACGTTCGACATCTCGATCTTGAGAGTGAAAGACGGGATCTTCGAGGTCCTCGCGACGAACGGCAACACGCACCTCGGCGGAGACGACTTCGACCGCGCGATCGTCCTGGCGCTGCTCGAGGACATCCGCGCGAAGCACCGTGTCGATCTCGGGCGCGATCTCGAAGCGATGCAGGAGCTTCGGCTCGCCGCCGAGGCCGCGAAGGTCCGCCTGTCGGCCGAAGAGCGAACGGCGCTGACGATCCCGTTCGACGACTTCACGTATCACCGAGAGATCACACGGGCCGAGCTCGAGGCGCTCATCGGCCGGCTGGTCGAATCGACCATCGCGCCCTGCCGGATGGCGCTCGCCGACGCGGGGCTGGCCCCTGCGGACATCGACGAGGTGGTCCTGGTCGGGGGATCGACGCGCGTGCCCCTGGTGCGGCGGCGCGTGCAGGAGCTCTTCGGCAAGATGCCGCACAGCCAGCTGAATCCCGACGAGGTCGTCGCGCTGGGCGCCGCCGTCCAGGCGCAGATCCTCGCCGGCGGCATCACCGACATGCTCCTCCTCGACGTGACGCCGCTCTCCCTGGGGATCGAGACGCTCGGCGGGATCGTCAGCGTGCTCATTCCCAGGAACACGACCATCCCGACCAGCGCCCGCGAGATGTTCACGACCTCGGTCGACGGCCAGCACGTGGTCGACATGCACGTCGTGCAGGGCGAGCGCGAGCTGGCGAAGGATTGCCGGTCGCTCGCCCGCTTCGAGCTTTCGGGGATCGACCCGATGCCGGCGGGGATGCCGAAGATCGAGGTGGTGTTCCTCATCGACGCCAACGGCATCCTGAACGTGACGGCGACGGAGCTCAGGAGCCAGAAGGCCGCCGCGATCGAGGTGAAGCCGACCTACGGGCTCTCGGAGGCCGACGTCGAGCGGATGGTCGAGGACTCGTTCACCTACGCCGAGGCCGACGTGGAGGCGCGCCTCCTCATCGAAACGCGGAACGAGGCCGACACCGTCATCACCCACGTCGAGCGTGCGCTCGCCCAGGGCCGCCGGCTGATCGGCGACGACGAGCACGCGTCGATCGTGGCGGCGCTGACCGCGCTGAAGGACGCGCGGGGGAGCACCGACCGCGACCGGATCCGCGAGGCGACGACCGCGATGAACCGCGCGAGCGAGCATCTCGCGGAGCTGATGATGGACGCGGCGCTCAAGGGGGCGCTGGCGAGCCGGCGCGCCGACGAGATCATGGAGAAGTAATGGCGGTCCACAAGGTGACCTTTTTGCCCCTCAACGTCACCGTCGAGGTCGACGACGCGAAGTACCCGCTCGCCGACCACGGCAAGCCGGGCTCCTTGCTGGACGTCGCGCTCGCGAACCAGATCCACCTCGAGCACAACTGCGGTGGAAGCTGCGCCTGCACGACCTGCCACGTCATCGTGAAGGAGGGCGAGGAGAACCTCTCCGAGATGCAGCCGGACGAGGAAGACCGGCTCGACACGGCGGAGGGCCTCACCATCCACTCGCGCCTGGGCTGTCAGGCGGTCGTGCGCGGCAACGTCGTCGTGGAGATCCCCAAGTGATCGGGTGGCGGGACACCGAGGACATCGCGATCGCCCTCAGCGAGGGCCACCCCGATCTCGATCCGCTGACCGTGCGCTTCACCGACCTGCACCGCTGGGTGACGGAGCTACCGGGGTTCACCGACGACCCGAAAGGATCCAACGAGAAGATCCTCGAGTCGATCCAGATGGCCTGGCTGGACGAATACCGGAACCGATGACCCCAGCGATGTCCGGCGCGCGCCTACCAGCTCACGACCTGGTCGGCTTCGAAGATCAGCTCGAGCAGCTGGCCGTACGAGAGATCACCGTCGAGGTGATGAACCAGAACGCCGGCCGGCAATCCCGATGCCGCGCCACCCGGCAGGACGACCACCGTGACGCGGTCGCCGTCGCGAAGGTTCCGGTCGAGCACGGCGCGTGCGAGCGCGGTGTCAGGACTCTTGAGCAGGTGGAGCACGGCGGTCATCAGAACACCAGGAACCGGCGACCGCGCTGGACGAGGCCCGCGATCTCCGCGCGCGTGACCGGCATCACGGAGTGCCCGTCGGCGTTCCAGGTCGGATCGCTGGGCACGGCGTCCTTCTCGACGTGGAACGGCACGCCGAGCGCTTTGAGGTTCGCGCGGAACTTCGCGATGTCGTCGCCGTCGACGAGGTCGTCGGTGTCCTCGTCGAGGAGGTGGACGCCGGCGCCCAGCAGGACGAAGGTGACGTCGTTCTCGCCCGCGACGATCCCGAGGCCGATGCGCATCGCTTCGTTCGCCCGGTGGGACGCGCGCGGATCCGTCGAGATGAGGACGATGACCGGTGGGCTGGCGGTCACGGAGTCAGTTGAGCGCGATGAACCGGTCGGTGGCGTTGATCAGGTCCGTCAGGACGACGAGGCCGCAATACGTCACGGTGTCCGCGTCGCGCAGCGGAATACGGCGCTTCTGGCAGCCGTAGGCGCACACGAACAGCTTCGCGCCGCGCTCGGGCAGGGCGCGGACGCGCGGATCGTCGAGCGCCGTGACGCCGTCGTCGATGAGGTACAGGTACAGATCCGCGCCGCGGTCGAGCGCCGCGCTCGAGAGGCCCACGGCCGTCTCGAGATTCGGGTGCTCGAGCCCGGTGGAGAGCAGCACGCCGAGCTTCTTCTTCGCGAGATCCATCGCGAATCGAGCGTAGCATCGTAAAAAATGGAGAGCAAGCCGATGAGCCGTCGAGTCTATCTGGACCACAACGCATCGACGCCCGTCCACCCCGAAGTGCTCGCGGAGATGCTGCCGTATTTCTCGGACGTGTACGGAAACCCGTCGAGCATCCACGGATTCGGGCGTGAGGCGCGGGAAGGCCTCGACCTGGCGCGAGAGCGCGTCGCCAGGTTTCTGAAGGTCTCGAGTCAGGAGATCGTCTTCACTTCGGGCGGCACCGAGTCCGACAATTTCGCGGTCAAGGGCCTCGCCCTGGCGAAGGGCAAGGGGCATCTCATCACCTCGCAGGTCGAGCACCACGCGGTTCTGAGAGCCTGCCGGGCGCTGGAGGCGCAGGGCTTCGACCTGACGTGCATGGGCGTCGACGAGCTCGGGATGGTGGACCCGGACGAGGTGCGGCGCGCGATTCGCCCGGACACCCTGGCGATCAGCATCATGCACGCGAACAGTGAGGTCGGAACCCTGCAGCCGATCGAGGCGATCGGCCGCATCGCGCGCGAGCACGGCGTCCCGTTCCACGTCGACGCGGTCCAGACCTTCGGCAAGCTGCCGCTCGACGTCGAGACGCTCGGCATCGACGTGCTCTCGTTCTCCGCCCACAAGATCTACGGTCCAAAGGGCGCTGCGGGCCTCTACATCCGCAAGGGCACCAAGATGGTGGCGGTTCAGCACGGAGGCGAGCACGAGCGCCGCCGCCGGGCCGGGACCGAGAACGTGGCGGGGATCGTGGGTCTCGGCAAGGCGGTCGAGGTGCGCGCGCGCGACATGGCCGCGGAGGCCGAACGGCTGACGGTCCTGCGCGACCGGCTCTGGCACGGCATCCGCGAGCGCGTCCCCGACGTGCGACTGTCCGGCCATCCGGTCCGGCGCCTTCCGGGGACGGCGAGCCTCCTGTTCCGCCACGTGGAGTCCGAGTCGATCGTGCTCGGTCTCGACCTGAAGGGGATCGGGGTGTCGGCGGGCTCGGCCTGCACCTCCGGCAACGTCGAGCCCTCGCACGTCCTGGTCGCGATGGGCGTCTCGCTCGACTGGGCGATGGGCGCCGTCCGGTGCTCGCTCGGGTGCTCGACCAGCGCCGACGATATCGACTACGTCGTCGAGTGCGTCGAGCCGCTCGTCCGCAAGCTCCGGCAGGCCATGCCGGTCGGTGCGGCGTGAGCCGCCGCGTGCAGGCCGGGCAGCGCTGACAGTGTTCGCCGAGCTCAGGCGCGACGTCCGGGCGGTGCGGGAGCGGGACCCGGCGGCCCGGTCCACGCTCGAGGTGCTGCTCTGCTATCCGGGCGTGCACGCGCTCGCCTTCCATCGCTTCGCCCACGCGATCTGGCGCCGCGGCTGGACGGTTCCCGCGCGATTCGTGTCCCACGTCGCGCGCTTCCTCACCGGCATCGAGATCCATCCGGCGGCCAAGCTCGGCCCCGGGCTCTTCATCGATCATGGAATGGGCGTCGTCATCGGTGAAACCGCGGAGGTGGGCGAGAACGTCACGCTCTTGCAAGGCGTGACGCTCGGCGGCACGAGCCTCAAGCGCGAGAAGCGTCATCCGACCCTCGGCAACAACGTCGTCGTCGGCGCCGGGGCGAAGATCATCGGAGGCTTCACGATCGGTGACGGCAGCCGCATCGGCGCCGGTTCGGTCGTCGTCCGCGAGGTCCCGACGAACTCCGTTGTCGTGGGCGTTCCAGGCCGGGTAACATATCGGGACGGCCAGCGGGTCGCCGGGGGCATCGATCTCGATCAGACTGACCTTCCGGACCCGGTGAGCAAGGCGATCGAGCAGCTCGTCGAGCGGATCCGAATCCTCGAGGGCGAGCTCGAGACGATGAGAAAGAAAATCGAGGAGGAACGCACGTGAACCCGAAGGACATGCTGAGCCTCAAGGAAGCGTCGACCTATCTCGGCATGGACGAGCGCGCACTCGTGTCGCTCGCCACCGAGCGGCAGATCCCGTCGTTGCAGCTCGACGGCGCCTGGATGTTCTCCAAGAAGTCGATCGACAAGTGGCGGGGTCAGCAGACGCGACGCGCGTGATCTCGCGCGACCAGGCCTGGTCGGTCCTCACCGAGTTCACCAAGAGCGACAGCCTCCGCAAGCACGCCCGCGCCGTCGAAGCCTCGATGCGCGCCTACGCCGGCCGCTACGGCGAGGACCCGGACGCGTGGGGCGTCGCCGGCATGCTCCACGACTTCGACTACGAGATGCACCCTCGGGCGCCGCATCACCCCGTCAAGGGCGCCGAGATCTTGCTGGCGCGCGGGGTTCCCGAGCCCATCGTGCACGCGATCCTGGCCCACGCCGACTACTCCGGCGTTCCCCGCGTCTCGCGGCTCGACCGGGCGCTCTACGCGTGCGACGAGCTCTCCGGCTTCGTCCACGCCGTGGCCCTGGTCCGGCCCGGCCGCGTGATCAGCGGCCTCGAGCCGCCATCGGTCAAGAAGAAGCTCAAGGACAAGGCCTTCGCGCGCACCGTCAACCGCGACGACGTCTACCGCGGCGCCACCGAGCTCGGCGTCGACCTCGACGCCCACATCGCCTTCGTCATCTCCGCCCTGACCGAAGTCGCCCCCGAAATCGGCCTCGCCCGCACCTAGGCCCGCGAGGCGAGGTGGGGGCGCCTCCGATGCCTGGGCCAGACTCTCGACGCGCTGATCGCACTAGCGCCGACCGAGTGCCGCGGGGGGGGATCGACTACAACCTCGCGCGTCGTACATCGGCGCCGCGGGTGGTCCGCTAGCGTGGTCGCGAAAGGGACCCCCGCCCGCCCCCCCGGCGGCACGCAGACGACGAGTCGAGCGATCACGCACGTCGACATGGACGCGTTTTACGCAGCAATCGAGCAGCGCGACCGACCCGAGCTTCGTGGCCGTCCCGTGATCGTGGGCGCGAGCCCGACCGGCCGCGGCGTCGTCTCCGCCGCCTCGTACGAAGCCCGGCGGTTCGGTGTGCACTCCGCGATGCCGATCGGGCGCGCGGCGCGGCTCTGCCCGGAGGGGGCGTTCCTTCCGGTGGACATGCAGAAGTACCAGCGCGTGTCGGTTCAGGTCATGGGCATCCTCGCCGACTTCTCGCCCCTCGTGGAGCCCGTCTCCGTCGACGAGGCCTTCGTCGATCTCACCGGCACCGAGTCCCTCTTCGGGAGTCCGCTCGACGCGGTCCGCCAGATCAAGCGCCGGATCCTGGCCGAGACCGGCTTGACGGCATCGGCCGGGCTCGCGGCCAACAAGTTCGTCGCGAAGGTCGCGTCCGATCTCGAGAAGCCCGACGGGCTCGTGGTGGTCGCGGCCGGCGACGAGGCTCGATTTCTCGGAGCCCTGCCGATCGAGCGCCTCTGGGGTGTCGGGCGCGTCATGGCGAAAGAGCTGCGCGAGCTCGGCTTGGCGACGATCGGCCAGCTCCAGCGCGTGCCGCGCGCCGTTCTCGCCAAGCGGTTCGGCAAGCACGGCGACGCGCTCTACGACCTCGCCTTCGGGCGCGACGACCGTTCGGTCGAGTCGTTCGGCGTGCCCAAGTCGATCGGCGCCGAGGAGACGTTCGGATCGGACTGCACGGATCATCAGAAGCTCAGGACGACCCTGCGGGCCCACGCGGAGCGCGTCGCGGCCGAGCTGCGGGAAGGGGGCTTCGCGGCCAGCCGGGTCACCGTGAAGCTGCGACTGGCGCCCTTCGAGACTCACACGCGCAGCGTCACCGGCGAGCCGACGCAAGACGGGCTCGAGCTCTACCGCCGAGCCCTGGCGCTCCTCGAGCGTGACCCCGTCACGCGGCCGGTGCGTCTCATCGGCCTCTCCGCGGCGCGGCTCGGGCCCGCGGGGGCGGGCCAGCTGGATCTGCTGGATCCCGGGACACTGCGCCGCGAGCGGCTGGCTCGCGTGGTCGATCGGTTGACGGCACGATTCGGACAGGGCGCGGTCGTTCCCGCGACCTTGCTGAACCGCAGGCGCGACGACGACTGACGGGGCCGGGGAGGAGTCGGCGCGATTGGGCTCGCCGACTCCTCCGCCGGCTGGGTTTGGGACCTAGTGGCTGAGGGGCTCGGTCAGGCGCACCCAGCGCCCGCCCTTGACGACGGCCAGGAACGCCGAGCTCGCGCCCTGGTGCTTGTCGGGGCCGAAGCTCGCCTCGGGCCCGTTGAAGATGTCCTTGTAGCTCTTGATCGACTCCATGCCCCGCACGAAGTTGTCGGTGGTCAGCTCAGGGCCCGTCTTCTCGAGCCCCACGGCGGTCAGATCGGCGGCGACCCAGCCGTACACCGCCCCGATGTTCGGATCGACCTTGTAGCGCTCCTTGTAGCGATCGAACCACGCCTGCGCGGTCGGGCTGAGGGTGTCGCGGTAGGGCATGTCGGTCAGCCCCATGGCGTAGAGCCCTTCGGTCACGCCGCCCTGCGCCGCGGCGACGAAAAGATCGTAGCTGGCCGTCGAGCCGAAGAAGTCGACGTCCCAGCCGATCTTCCGCGCGGTCGCGTACGGCACGATCGTGTCGCGCACGATCGTGCCGAAGACGACGAGATCGCAGGCGGCCGCCTTGAGCTTGGTGATCTGCGCCGTGAAGTCCTGGTCGGTCGGCTTGTGGGTCGTGGTCTCGACGATCTTCAGCTTCATCTTGTCCGCCTGCGCCTGGACGCCGTCGAGCACCTCCTTGCCGAAGTCGGTGTCCTGGTACATGACGCAGAGCGCCTTCTTGCCCTTCTTGGTCACGAAGTAGTTGATGCCGGCGCGCACCTGGTCGACGTAGGAGGCGGCGCTGTAGAATTTGAGCTTGTGGAAGGGCTCGTACATCGACCGCGCGGCCGACAGCGGAAACAGGCTCGGCACGTTGGCGTCGAACATGTCCTTGAAGAGCGCGTTGTTCATCGGCGTCCCGAGCGCCGCGACCATCGCGAAGATGTGGTCGCGGTTGATCAGCTTGGTGCCGGCCTGCACGGCGCGCGGCACCTGGTACTGGGTGTCCTCGACCACCAGCTTGATCCGGCGGCCGTGGATGCCGCCCTTCTCGTTGAGCTCGTCGAACCGCATCTTCACGGCGTTCGACGACGAGACACCGTAGGTCGCGGCCGGGCCCGAGAGGTCAGTGTGCATCCCCAGCACGATCTCGGTCTTGCTGACGCCGCGGGTCTCCTTCTGGGCCGCCGCCACACCCGCCAGCGCGACCGCGCCGACCAGCACTCCCGCCCCAACCAGTCGCATCCTCATCGTTCGCTCCTTTCGTCGTGGCGCCATGTCCGGGCCTCGCCGCCGACGGGCGACGCTACGCCTCGGCGTACATGGCGTCGATCACGTCCTTGTACTTTCGGTTGACGAACGCGCGCTTGAGCTTCATGGTCGGCGTGAGCTCCTCGTCCTCCGCGGTGAGGATCTGCTCGATCAGCCGGAATTTCTTGATGGTCTCGACGCGTGCCAGCTGCCGGTTGACCCGGTCGATCTCGCCGCCGATCAACCGCTGGACTTCCTCGGTCCGGCACAGCGAGGCGAAGTTCGTGAACGGCACGTTCCGCTCCTGGGCGAACTGCGCGACGGTCTCGTGGTCGATCATCACCAGGCAGGAGAGGAACTTGCGCTTGTCGCCGATGACGACGGCGTCGGAGATGTAGGGCGAGAACTTGAGCTGGTTCTCGATCTCCGACGGCGTGACGTTCTTGCCGCCCGCGGTGATGATGATGTCCTTCATCCGGTCGGTGATCCGGACGAAGCCGTCGTCGTCCATCACGCCGACGTCGCCGGTGTGGAGCCAGCCCTCGACCACGGTCTCCGCGGTCTTCGCGGGGTTCTTGTAGTAGCCGAGGAAGACGTGGGGCCCCTTCAGCAAGATCTCTCCGTCGGGGGAGACGCGGACCTCCGTGCCGGGGCGGGCGAGGCCCACGGTGCCGAGCTTGATGTGGTCGACCGGCATGGCGGTGGCGAGGCCGCAGTTCTCGGTCTGACCGTACACCTCGCGCATGTCGACGCCGAGGGCCATGTACCACTTGATGAGCTCGGGCGCGATCGGCGCCGCACCGGTGGCGGTGCCGCGGGCGCGATGCAGCCCCATCGAGCGCTTGACGTTGTCGAGCACCAGGAAATCGGCGACCCGGAAGAGCAGACGAAGCCCCAGCCCCGGCCGGCGGCCGGCGATCCGCTGCTCGGCCACCCGCGCGCCGACGGAGAGCGCCCAGTGATAGGCGAGCCGGCCCACGCGGGTCGCGTCCCGCATGCGGAGGGCGACCGCCGAGTAGAACTTCTCCCAGATCCGCGGCACCGCGAAGAACAGGGCGGGCGCGACTTCACGCAGGTTGTCGGGCACCGTGTCGATGCTCTCGGCGAAGTTGATGGTGGCGCCGGTGCGCAGCGGGTTGAAGACGCTGACCGTGCGCTCCGCGATGTGGCAGAGCGGCAGGAACGACAGCTGCTGATCGCCCTCGTGCAGCTCGGTGACGTAGTCGGAGTAGTCGATCTGGAACAGGATGTTGCGGTGGCTCAGCATGGCCCCTTTGGGGGGCCCGGTCGTGCCCGACGTGTAGACGAGGATCGCCAGATCGTCGGGCCGCGCGAGCTCGATCATTCGCTCGAACGCGCCAGGATTCTCGGCTTCGTAACGCAGGCCGAGCTCGAGGAGCTCGTCGAACGACATCACTTGCTCGTCCTTGAAGGCGTGGAGCCCCTCGGTGTCGAAGACGACGATCTTCACGAGCTCCGGACAGCCGGCGCGGACCTCGAGGATCTTGTCGAGCTGCTCCTCGTCGGCGGCGAAGAAGAACCGGGTGCCGCTGTCGTTCACGATGAACTGGACCTGCCGGGCCGAGTCGGTCGTGTAGACGCCGTTGGTGACGCCGCCGACCGACAGGGTTCCGAGGTCGGTGTAGAGCCACTCCGGGCAGTTGTCGGCCATGATCGAGACCACGTCACGGTGGCGCAGGCCGAGCGCGACCAGCCCGAGCCCGACGTGCTTCGCCCGCTCGCCGTACTCGTGCCAGCTGACGGCGCGCCACACGCCCAGGTCCTTCTCGCGCATGGCCACGCGGTGCCCGCGCTCGCGGACGACGTGGCGAAAGAGCTTCGGCAGGGTGTCCTGACCGAAGACCGTGGTCGAGAAGCCGGTCGTCACCGCCATGTCTTCTTCCTCTTCCAGCGCCGCGTGCCGCGGACGCCCGACTCCTTCATGCCGAGGTAGAACTCCTTGATGTCCTCTTTCTCGAGGAGCCGCGGGCACGTGTCCTCCATCACGATGCGGCCGACCTCGAGCACGTAGCCGTAGTCGGCGATGTGGAGCGCCATGTTGGCGTTCTGCTCCACCAGGAGGACCGTCACTCCGCGCTCCCGGTTGATCCGGGCGATGATCTCGAAGATCTCCTTGACGAGCCGGGGCGAGAGGCCGAGCGACGGCTCGTCCAGCAGCATCATCCGCGGCCGCGCCATCAGGGCCCGGCTGATCGCGAGCATCTGCTGCTCGCCCCCCGAGAGCGAGCCCGCGCGCTGCTCGGCCCGCGACCGCAGGACCGGGAAGTACGAGTAGACGAGCTCCAGGTCCTCGGCGACGCCGGCGACGTCCCGCCGCGTGAACGCGCCCATCAACAAGTTCTCACGGACCGAGAGGAACGGGAACACTTCACGTCCCTCCGGCACGTGGCTGATGCCGAGCCGGGTCACCTTGTCGGGGTCCATGCCCTGGATCTCCCGCCCCGCGAAGGTCACCGTGCCCTTCTGGGGATCCATCACGCCGGAGACGGTCTTGAGGATCGTGCTCTTGCCCGCGCCGTTGGCGCCCAGGATCGTGACCACGGAGCGCTCCGGCACCGCGAAGCTGATGCCCCGGATGGCCATGATCGGACCATAGTAGGTCTCGAGGTTCGCGACGGCGAGCAAGGTGTCGGCCATCGGTCAGCCGCCCAG
Source organism: Candidatus Rokuibacteriota bacterium (assembly GCA_003220495.1). Classification (GTDB taxonomy): domain Bacteria; phylum Methylomirabilota; class Methylomirabilia; order Rokubacteriales; family CSP1-6; genus AR31. Next base: position 106,942 of record QHSP01000015.1, read on the forward strand.
GTAGGCCTTGATCACGTCGGGATGCTCCTGCACCTCGCGCGCGGTGCCGAGGGCGATCGGTCGCCCGTAGTTCACCGCGAGCACCCGATCGGACACCGAGCTGACCAGGCTCATGTCGTGCTCGACCATCAGCACGGTGACGCCCAGGACGGTCCGGATGTCCTGGATCCAGAACGCCATGTCCTCGGTCTCCTCGACGCTCAGGCCCGAGGACGGCTCGTCCAGGAGCAGGAGCCGCGGTCGCGTGCAGAGCGCCCGCGCCATCTCGACCACCTTGCGCACACCGTAGGCCAGGTTGACGACGAGGTTGTCACGGTGCGGCTGCAGGTCCAGGAAATCGATCACGCGCTCCACCGCCTCGCGGTGCTCGAGCTCGAGGGCGCGCACGCTCGGCAGGAACAGGAGCTCCTCCACGAAGCGCGAGCGCTTGTGGGCGTGGCGGCCGAGCAGGAGGTTCTGGAGCACGGTCGCGTGCTCGAACAGCTCGATGTTCTGGAACGTCCGCGCGATGCCGCGGCGGGCGACCTCGTGCGGCGGCACCCGTGTGATGTCCTCGCCGTCGAAGATCAGCCGGCCCGCGGTCGGCTCGTAGATTCGCGACACGAGATTGAAGATCGTCGTCTTGCCGGCGCCATTGGGGCCAATGATCGTGAAGACCTCGCCCGGCTCGATCTGGAAGCTCACGCCGTCGACGGCCCGCAGCCCGCCGAAGTCCATGACGAGGCCGTCCGCGGCGAAGAGGCTCATCGCAACCGCTCCGACCGCATGTAGGTCTTCTGGCGACGAAAGGTCGCGCGCTTGTAGAGCGGGAACGTCGAGAAGTAGAGCTGGATCTTGCGCCACCGGCCGTAGATCCCGAGAGGCTCGAACAGGATGAAGAGCACGAGGATCACGCCGAAGAGCCCGGGCTCGAGGCCCGGCTTCTTGACGAATTGATCCACCGCGAGAAACGTGGCCGCGCCGGCCTCCTTCCCGAATGGCGAGGCAATGGCGCTCAGCCACACCGGAATCGAGTCACGGGCCTGCGAGATCGCCACCGGCAGGAGCGCCACGAAGACGGCGCCGAAGAGCGCGCCGTGAAGGCTGCCGAGGCCGCCGACGACCACCATCAGGAGGAACTGGATCGAGAGCAGCACGGTGAAGATGTCGGGCGCCAGGAAGCCGATCTTGTGCGCGAACAAGGCACCCGCGACGCCCATGAGCGCGGCCGAATAGGCGAAGGCGCTCGTCTTGTAGACGGCGAGGTTTACGCCCATCGACTGCGCGGCGATCTCGCTGTCCCGGATCGCCACCCAGGCGCGGCCCGTCGGCGCGCGCAGAAGGTTGCCCGTCAGCCAGAGGCCGGCGATCAGGAAGGCGAGGCACAGGAAGTAGAACGCGGTGTCGCCGCCCAGGTGGACGCCGAAGACGACGGGCTTCTCGACGGCCTTGCCCTTGAGCCCGCCGGTCACGCGCTCCCAGCGCGTCAGCGCTTCCTGGATGATCAGCGCGAATGCCAGGGTCGCGATCGAGAGGTAGACGCCGGTCATGCGCAGCGCGGGCAGGCCCACGAGCACGCCGACCGCCGCCGTCACCACGCAGGCCAGCGCGACCCCGACGACCCACGGCAATCCCAGATCGTGGACGACGTAGACATGCGTGTAGGCGCCGATGCCGAGGAAGGCGGCGTGGCCGAGGCTGACGAGGCCCGTGTAGCCGGCGAGCACCATGAGCGAGAGGCCGCAGAGGCCGTAAATGAACACGAGGCTCACGTCGACGACGTACGCCGGGATCAGCAGCGGGAGCACCAGCAAGCCCACCAGGAGAGCCAGATACCAGTTGCGCTGGACGTCGTCGCGAAAGATTCCCAGATCCTGATCGTAGGAGGTCTTGAACACGAAGCGCACGCTCACACCTTCTTCCTCGTGATCGCCCCGAACATGCCCTGAGGCCGCACCGCGAGCACGACGAGCAGGACGACGTACGCCGCGACGTCCTTGAATCCCTGGGGCAGGTAGGCGCCGGAGAAGAGCTCGATCAGCCCGATCGTGATCCCGCCGACCAGCGCGCCCGGGATCGAGCCGAAGCCGCCGAGCACCGCCGCGGCGAACGCCTTGAGGCCGATGAACCCGAGGTTGATGTCGATCAACGACACCGGCGCCAGCAGGACGCCGGCGATCGCGGCGACTCCCGCCGAGATCGCCCAGATCAGCGAGAACATCAGCTTCACCGGGATGCCCATGTAGTAGGCGGCGAGCTGATTCTGCGACGAGGCCTGCATCGCCAGGCCGATTCGCGTGAAGGTGAAGAACGCGTACAGCACCGCGCACAGCACCACCGTGCCGATGATGATCGACACGTACTCGTGGCTGACCGCGACCCCGGCCAGGCGGGTGGCGCGCGCGCTGAACGGCGTCGGGAGCGTGTAGATCTCCGAGCCCCACGCGATCGACGCGAAGCTCCGGAAGATCGCGCCGAGCCCGATCGTCAGCATGACGACCGAGAACTGCGGCTGGCCGATGATCCGTCGAAGGATCGTCGCGTCCAGCACCGCGCCGAAGAGGGCGACCAGGGCCACCGCGAGCGCGAAGGCCACCCAGTACCCGACCCCGTACCAGACCACGAACATGTAGCAGGTGAAGGCGCCCAGCATCAGGAGGTCGCCCTGCGCGAAGTTCACCAGCTCCGTGGCCTTGTAGATCAGGACGAAGCCGAGCGCGACCAGCCCATAGATGCAGCCCACGGCGAGACCGTTCAGCACCAGTTGTAGGATCGTGTCCAGCGCGTCCTCCCAGGGTCGTCGAGCGAAATGCTCCGTTTATAGCCAGCGCGGCGCCATCCGTCAATCCGGACGGGAGTTTCGCTTCTCCCGCGATCCGGGCGGCGGGTGGGATTGCCACGCGACGACCGCTCGTTTACACTTCGATGAACAGCGGTTCATTTCCCGTGGAGGACCCCGATGGATCGTCCGATCGCCTACGACAAGCTCGCGCGTGAAGAGCGGTTCGTGAGGATGCGCGCGCGCGAGGTCGCGGAGCTGAAGGTGGCCCAGGGGCTCCCGCCGTTTCCGGATCTCTCGAGCCGCGAGTCGATCAAGGAACGGGTGCACGGGATCATGGTCGGCGAGCTCCAGGCGATGGAGGGCGCCGGCCGGAGCGTGTGCGACTTCCCCGACGCGCCCTGGGACTTCACGATGGACATGGCGCGCCAGGTCTGGGACGAGTCGCGCCACGTCGAGATCTATCTGAGGCTGCTCGAGCATCTCGACGGCTACGCCGGGGAGTATCCCGAGACGACGATCCTCTGGCGCTGCGCCTGCGCCGAGGACGCCGCCGCGCGCGTCGCGGGAGTCAACCGCGGTCTCGAGGGCCTCGCGTGCGATGTCTTCAACCAGCTCGTGCACATCGCACGCAAGATCGGCGACCCGGTCCTGGAACGCGCCGTGGACTTCGTCCTGGCCGACGAGATCACCCATGTCCGCATGGGCTCGAAGTGGCTGACCAAGCTCACCGAGGGCGACGCCGAGCGCCGGCGCCGTGCGATCGAGTTCCAGGAGAGCATCGACGAGCGCTTCAATCTCGGCGGCGTCCGCCGCGAGGGCGACCACGACGCGGTCTCCATCTCCATCGCGACGGACGTGCGGCGGATGGCGGGGTTCACGGAAGAAGAGATCGAGCGTCTGATCAAGACCACCCAGCGGTCTCAGGTCTACTGACGGGCGTGTCGCAGCCCCTCGAAGGAACCTTCAGCGCCGAGCATTCGGCTCGTCTGCTCCGCCAATACCGCTACGTCGTCGAGCGCACGATGCGGGCGCTCGGCGGCTGGATCGCCCTCACGCCTGAATTATCGGCCAAGCTCCTGATGGGCCGCCACGTGTGGGACCTCGCCCAGCACTGCGACGCCTTCGGCCAGCGCCTCCCCGAGCTCCGCTCACACGCCCAGGTCTCGGAGGCGGCGAATCCCGCGGTCGCCACGTTCATGGACTCGCTCGAGGACGCCGAAGGGCCCGATCAGACGGTCGAGCGGCTGGTGGGCGTGTACGTCGTGCTGAAGCCCCACTTGCTCGCGACGTATCGCGATCATCTGGCTCACGCCAATCCGGTCTACGAGCCGCCGACCCGCCGCATCCTGGCGCGGTGCATCGACGACGAGGAGCGCCACATCGCGGCAGGTGACACGATACTGAAGTATCTCGCCGCCGGCCCGCGGGTGATCGATCGCGTGAGCGCGCGACGCCGGCATCTGGACGGGCTGCTGGCGGCCGCGGGCGGCGTGACAGGCGCCGGGCTTCCGATGCGTGAGGCCCTCGACGTCGCGGTCGGCCAGGCCGAGCTCGTCGGCCAGGCCGAGCTCTCGGACGACGGGAGGGAGTTCATTCGATTGGAGAGGGCGACAGGCGCCTGGCCAATCCCCGCGGACCTTGAGAAGGCCCAGCGCTCGTTCGCCGACGCGCTCGTGGCGGGTGACGACACCGCCTTGGCTCGCCTGCTCGTACCGGGTCTCGAGCTCGAGACGACCGCGTGGGCTCTTCTGCGCGGCACCTCGTATTCCCACCATGTCACGGTCGCGTTCGCGCGGCTCGGCCACCAGCGGCTCGTGAAGACGAGGCTCGACGGCCCGTCGAGCTCGGCGACGGTGCTCGCCCGCTGGGTCTCGTCTCCGGAGGGCTGGCGCATCGCCGCCCTCGACGTCGCCGGGCGAGACGGCGTCCGCCCGGCCTAGAGCCTCGTTGTTCGGCACCGTCCTCGTCGCCAACCGGGGAGAGATCGCCCGCCGGGTGTTCCGCGCCTGCCGCGCGCTCGGCCTCCGGACCCTCGCGGTGTACTCGGAGGCGGATCGGGGAGCTCTGCACGTGCGGGACGCCGACGCGGCGGTCGAGATCGGGGGTGCACCCGCCCGCGAAAGCTACCTCAACGCCGAGCGCATCCTCGAAGCGGCACGCGAGGCGGGGGCCGACGCCATCCATCCCGGCTACGGCTTTCTCTCGGAGAGCTGGCGATTCGCCGAGGCCGTACAGCGCGCCGGGATCGTCTTCATCGGACCCAGGCCCGACGCGATCCGCAAGATGGGAGACAAGATCCAGGCGCGCCGGCTGATGAGCGCGGCCGGCGTCTCGGTGCTGCCCGGCAGCTTCGACGCGGTCGCCGACGTCGCCGGCGCCGAGGCGATCGCGCGTGAGGTCGGCTACCCCATCATCCTGAAAGCCGCCGCCGGCGGCGGGGGCATCGGCATGGCGCGCGTCGACAAGCCCGGCGATCTCGGCGCCGCGTTCGCCGCGGCGAATCGACGTGCCCAGGCCGCGTTCGGGACGGGAGAGCTCTACGTCGAGCGCTATCTGGAACGGCCGAGGCACGTGGAGGTCCAGGTGTTCGGCGACGACGCTGGAACAGTCGTCCACATGCACGAGCGCGAATGCTCGATCCAGCGGCGTCACCAGAAGCTCGTCGAGGAGTCGCCGGCGCCGGGCTTACCGGCGGCAACGAAGACAGGGCTGACGGCCGCCGCGGTCGCCGGCGCCAGGGCCATCGGCTACACGAACGCCGGGACGATGGAGTTCCTCGTGGACGAGAGCGGGGGATTCTACTTCCTCGAGATGAACGCCCGGCTCCAGGTCGAGCATCCCGTCACCGAGGAAGTGACGGGGCTCGATCTCGTCGTCGCTCAGCTTCGCGCGGCGGCGGGCGAGCCGCTGCCGTGGCCCCAGAGCGAGATCGTCCAGCGCCGAGCGGCGATCGAGTGCCGAGTGTATGCTGAGGACCCGTCGAAGGGCTTCCTGCCCTCGCCCGGTACGGTTCAGAGGCTCGAGCTGCCGTCGGGCGATGGAATCAGGATCGAATCGGGAGTCGAAGCCGGGAGCACGGTGTCCGTCCACTACGACCCGCTGCTTCTCAAGCTGATCGCCTACGGAGCGACCCGGGCGAAGGCGATCGAGCGCCTGGCCGATGCGCTCGATCGCTGCACGATCGAGGGCGTTCGGACCACGCTTCCGTTTCTGCGTCGGGTGGTCGCGAGCGCCGAGTTCCGGCAGGGCCGGGTACACACGCAGATGCTCGAACAAGGAGCGTTCAATGCCTGAGGAGATCAAGGCGCACATCACGGGGGTCGTGTTTCAGATCACCACCAAGCCCGGCGATCGGGTGGCGGCCGGCGACGCGGTGATCGTGCTCGAGTCGATGAAGATGGAGATCCCCGTCGAGGCGCCGCGGGCCGGCGCGGTAAAGGAGATCAAGGTCCAGGAAGGGCAGACCGTCCAGGAAGGCGACGTCGTCGCCGTGCTGGAGTAGTTGGGGAGGACCGGATGAGCGTCGACCTGATCCGCGGGCTCTACGACTACCACCGCTGGGCCAACCGCCGGCTCTTCGACGTCGCGACCGCGCTCGGGGAGGACCTGGTCTGCCGCGACGTGGGCAAGCAATTCAGCTACACAACGATCAGACGGATGTTCGGCCACCTCTATGGAGCGGATCGGCTCTGGCTGTCGCGGTGGACGGGCCGATCGCTCACGGTGGCCCCCGGCGCGGAATTCGCGACGCTCGCCTCGATCAGGGCTCCGTGGGACGACGTGGAGCGCGAGCAGCGCGCCTACATCGATGGATTGTCAGTGCCCGACTTCGAGCGCGTGATCCAGTACGGCAACGCGGAGGGCAAGCAGTTCAGGGCGCCGCTCGGGCCGTTGCTCCAGCACGTGGCCAATCACGCCACGCACCATCGGAGCGAGATCGCGACCATGCTGACGATGGTCAGCAGCTCACCCCCAGACACCGGCCTCGCCACCTACCTCCTGGTGACGACGAACCAGCTGCGCTAGAGATGAGGGCGGCTTGGGGGGCCCTTCGAGGCCCCCCATCAATATCAATTTTCGATAAAAGCGCGGAGGTTGCGGCCGCGCAGAGGATGACGCAGCTTCCGGAGCGCTTTGGCCTCGATCTGCCGGATGCGCTCACGCGTCACTTCGAAGCGCTTGCCGACCTCTTCGAGCGTGTGCTCGCCCTCTTCGCCGATGCCGAATCGCAGCCTCAGGATCTCCTTCTCCTTTGGCGACAGCATCGACAGCGCTCGCTCGACCTGCGTCGTGAGGTCCTGGTTCAGCAGCGACTCGTTGGGCGAGCCGGCTGACTTGTCCTCGAGGAAGTCTCCGAGCTCGGAGTCCTCTCCGATAGGTGTCTCGAGCGAGAGGGGCTTCCTCGACGACTCGAGGATGAGCCGAACCTTCTTCGCCGGCACCCCGGTCCGCTGAGCGAGCTCTTCCGGAGTCGGCTCACGCCCGATCTCGTTCACGAGATTGCGGTTCACCCGCGAGATCCGGTTCAAGGTCTCCACCATGTGGACCGGGATCCGGATCGTGCGCGAGTGGTCCGCGATCGCCCGGGTGATCGCCTGGCGGATCCACCACGTGGCATACGTCGAGAACTTGAAGCCTCGCCGGTACTGGAACCGGTCGACGGCCTTCATGAGCCCGATGTTGCCCTCCTGGACCAGATCCAGCAGAGACAGATCGCTGCCGAGGTAGCGCTTCGCCACCGACACGACCAGGCGCAGGTTCGCTTCCATCAGCTCGCGCTTGGCCTGGCGTACCGTGCGATCGCTCCGGTCGATCTGCTCGAGGAGAGGACCGAGCTGCTTGCGCGGGAGCCCGGTGCGCTTCTCGAGCAAACGGAGCTCACGCGTGGCCCCGGGGTTGCGGGCCCGACGGGTCGCGCGATCCAGCTCGCTGATCTTCTCCCAGCGGCGCCGCACCTGCGCCACCAGATCGTCGATCAAGGCCGGCTTCAAGGTCATCTCGGCCACGACGTCCTGGATCGCCTCGCGCGCGACGGCGATCGCGGTCGCAGTGCTCTTGCGATAGGCAGCTGATCGCCGCCTGGCAGTGAGCGACTCCTCGAGACGAGCGATCTTCCGCTCGAGACGGCGAACACGCTCGAAGGCCAGAACGACCGGCCGGATCGCCTTCGCTTCGAGCTCGCCGCCCTCCGGCAGGACGATCACGTCGTCGGCGGGCATCTCGCCTCGACGCAGCTTGTCCCCAACCTCCAGGAGGGCCTCGACGGCCATCGGGATCGCGACGAGCGTGCGGCGCAGGGCGATCTGGCCGACCTCGATGCGCCGTCCGATCTGGACCTCTTGCGCGGCGGTGAGCAGGGGGACCTTGCCGATCTCTTTCAGGTACAGGCGGACCGGATCTTCACCCTTGGTGAGACCGGGAGCATACGTCTCCTCGGCGGCCGCACGCGGAGTCTCCTCCGCGTCCTCCTCGACCACCGCGTGTGCTTCGCGCTCTCCGGCCGAGGTCATGCTGACGGAAGCCACGGAGCTACCTTCAACGGCGTCCGAAGTCTCGCGAAATGTCATCGTGTCACCGGCTTTCCCTTATGGAGATTCCTGTTGTTTCAGATGCGCGAACCCGCTTCAAAGTTTCATCAAACTGGACTTTCATCCCATCCGAGCCCGGCTTGGGGTCATCGCCGCTGGGCCCTTGCGGGATTTACCCGAGGCCCCGAATCGCGCCTCGGCAGCCTTCGCGGTTCTGGGGCAGGTTTCTGACCGTAACGATCGCCGGTCTATTCACCGTCCTTGGTATCTGTCCAAAACCGAATCACCCCGCCCGGAGTTCCGAGGTGCCCGTGGGTTGGCCAGGGGCGCGACCACTCGACCTGCCGGGAGGGGTAGAATCGACGCAGTGATTGCCCCGAGCGCGAGCTATAGCTTCACCGTCCGGCTACAGATCGCGAGCCGGCCGGGCATGCTCGGTCGCGTCGCGTCCGCGATCGGAGACGCTGGCGGTGACATCGGCGCCGTCGACCTGGTCGAGACCACGCGCGAGCGAACCGAGCGCGACATCACCGTCAAGGCGCGCGACAGCGTCCACGCGCAGCAGATCGTGAGCCGTCTCCGGCGCGTGGCCGGGGTCCGCGTCGGCGCCATCTCAGACCGCACGTTCCTCATGCACCTGGGCGGAAAGATCGAAGTCCGAAACAAGGTCCCGATCCGTACTCGCGACGACCTCTCGATGGCGTACACCCCGGGCGTGGCGCGAGTCTGCCTGGCGATCCGGGAAGACCGGCAGCGGGCGTTCTCGCTGACGATCAAGCACAACACGGTCGCGGTCGTCACCGACGGGACGGCGGTCCTCGGGCTCGGGGACATCGGTCCCGAGGCGGCGCTGCCGGTGATGGAAGGCAAGGCGATGCTCTTCAAGGAGTTCGCCGGGGTCGACGCCTTCCCACTCTGTCTCGGCACCAAGGACGTGGACAAGATCGTCGAGACCGTGAAGCTGGTGGCGCCGGCGTTCGGCGGCGTCAACCTCGAAGACATCGCGGCGCCGCGCTGCTTCGAGGTCGAGGAGCGCCTCCGCAAGGAGCTGGACATCCCGGTCTTCCACGACGATCAGCACGGCACGGCGGTCGTGGTGCTGGCAGCCCTCCTCAATGCCCTGAAGATCGTGCGCAAGGACCCGCGGCGAATCCGGGTGGTCGTGACGGGCGTCGGCGCCGCCGGGACCGCCACCATCAAGATTCTTCAATCGACCGGGGTCCGTGACATCATCGGGGTCGACGAGCACGGCACCATCCACCGCGGCCGGACACGAGGCATGGACTTCATGAAGCGCTGGGTCGCCGCCGCCACCAACCCCCGTCAGGTCACGGGTGCTCTGAGCGCGGCGCTCGAGCGAGCGGACGTATTCATCGGCCTCTCGGTTCCCGGAATCCTGTCGCCGCGCGACTTGAAGCGAATGGCGCGCGATCCCATCGTCTTCGCGATGGCCAATCCGGACCCCGAGATCCGGCCGGAGGAGGCCGAGAAGCACGTCCGCGTGATGGCGACGGGACGCTCGGACTACCCCAACCAGATCAACAACGTGCTGTGCTTCCCCGGGTTCTTCCGGGGCCTGCTCGATGCCCGCGCGCGGGTGGTCAACGACGAGATGAAGATCGCGGCAGCGCGCGCGCTGGCCGCGTGCGTGAGCCGCAACGAACTCTGCGAGGAGTACATCATCCCCAGCGTCTTCAACAAGAGCGTGGCGCCGGCCGTGGCCGAAGGCGTGGCGCGCGCCGCCCACGACACCGCGACGGCTCGTCGCCGGCGGCGCCTGGACGCTTCCAGGATTCGGTGACACCTCGCTGGTCGGTCGTCATCCCGGCGTTCAACGAAGCCGAACGCCTTCCGCCGTTTCTCGAGAAGGTCGTCGCGTACTTCGAGGGACGCGACGAGCCCTACGAGGTCATCGTCGTCGACGACGGCTCGACCGACGGCACCGCAGCGCGCGTCGAGGCACGACGCCTCCGGTCGGTCAGTGTGCTGCGCCGGCAGGACAACGCGGGTAAGGGCGCCGCGGTCCGCGCGGGGATGCTCGCGGCGAGGGGAGCCTATCGCGTCTTCATCGACGCCGACGGAGCCACGCCAATCGAGGAGCTGAAGCGGCTCGAGCCACTCCTGGTGGCGGGCGCCGACGTGGTGATCGGCTCTCGCGTCCTCGTCGATCCCGGCGTCGCGGTGACGACGCGTCCGCATCGCGTCGCGGCCGGGCGCCTCTTCAATTGGCTCGTCGCGCGGATGGGGCTCCACGGCATCGCCGACTCCCAGTGCGGCTTCAAGGCATTCACGGCGCCGAGCGCGACCCGCCTGTTCGAGGCGCTCTCCACGCAGGGATTCGGCTTCGACGTCGAGCTGCTCTTGCTCGCCCGGGCCGCGGGCTCCCGCATCGTCGAGGTGCCGGTGAACTGGGCCGATCAGCCCGGGAGCAAAGTCGGGGTGTTTCGCCACGGGCCGGGAATGCTCTGGCAGATCTTGCAGGCGCGGCGACGAGTGGGCAGGAGACGTCCGTGACGTTCGCACGGCGGATCCAGGAGATCGAGCCGTTTCTCGCCGTCGAGGTCGCGGAACGCGCCCAGGAGCTCGAGCGCGCCGGCATCGACGTGGTGCACCTCGAGTTCGGCGAGCCCGATTTCGAGGCGCCGCCGGCCGTGCGCGATGCCCTGGCGCGCGCGATCAAGGACGGTCGGACGCGCTACGCGCACAGCCTCGGCATCCTCCCGCTCCGCGAAGCGATCGCGGAGCACTACGCGCAGACGTATGGCGTGACGATCTCGCCCGACCAGATCCTCGTCACGGCCGGCACCTCCCCGGCCATGCTGCTCCTGTTCGGCCACCTCCTGAATCCCGGCGACGAGGTGGTCCTGAGCGATCCCTATTACGCCTGCTATCCGAACTTCATCCGTTACGCCGAGGGGCAGCCGGTCTATGTCGGCGTGACGGAGGAGGATGGCTTCCAGTACAGGCCCGAAGCGATCCGGGAGCGGATCGGCCCGCGCACCCGGGCGATCATGATCAACTCGCCCGCGAATCCCACCGGGACCGTGCTGTCGGCCGATCGCATGGCCGCGATCGGCGCGCTCGCCCGGGGCGACGGGCCCCTCATCGTCTCCGACGAGATCTATCACGGGCTCAGCTACGAGGGCCGGGACCGCACGATCCTCGAGTTCACGGACCGGGCCTTCGTGCTCAACGGATTCTCGAAGGCCTACGCCATGACGGGCTGGCGGCTCGGATGGGTGATCGCGCCGCGCGAGCACATCAGGGCGCTGCAGACGCTCTACGGCAACTTCTTCATCTCGACCAACGAGTTCGTGCAATGGGCCGGGGTCGCGGCCCTGCGCGAGGCCGGTGACGACAGCCGCCGCTTCCGCGCGATCTTTGACGAGCGGCGCCGCGCGATGCTCGCCGGCCTGCGATCCCTCGGGTTCGGCGTCGGCGCCGAGCCGACCGGAGCTTTCTACGTCCTGGCGAACGCGCGGCACCTGTCGGCGGACTCGGTCAGCCTCGCCCGCGAGATCCTCGAGTCGAGCCACGTCGCCGTCACGCCGGGCGCGGCTTTCGGCGCCAACGCGGAGGGCTATCTGCGGTTCTCGTACGCGTCGTCGCTCGAGCGCATCCGCGAGGGCCTCGAGCGCCTCCGCCGCTTCCTCGGCGGATCGCGGCGCCGAGGGTGATGGATCCCGCCTACATCGCCGTCCACATGGAGGAGGACCGGTCGCACTGGTGGTTTCGCGGCCGGCTCGCCGTCATCCGCGCGACGCTCCGGCGGGCGCTGCCGCCGCGCCGCGTGCGCCTGCTCGAGCTCGGCTGCGGCAGTGGCAACGTGCTCGCGGCGCTGTCCGAGTTCGGCGAGGCCGTCGGCATGGACGCCCACGAAGATCTCACCGCCGCCGCCCGCGCGGCCGGCCTCGACGTCCGGGTCGGTCACCTCCCCGACGATCTCGGCGTGGCCCCGGGCTGGGCCGAGGTCGTGCTGCTGCTCGACGTGATCGAGCACGTGGACGACGACGTGGCCACACTCTGCGCCGCGCGCAAGGGGGTCGGTGAGGGCGGGCTGCTCGTGGTGACAGTGCCGGCCTACCGGTGGCTCTGGAGCGGCCACGACGAGGTGCTCGGCCACCGCCGTCGCTACACGGCGGCCGAGCTTCGCGGCGCCGTCGAGCGCGCCGGCTTCACGGTGCTGCGCGTGAGCTACTTCAACACGCTGCTCTTTCCGCTGCTGGTCGCTGTCCGTGCCTGGAAGCGCCTGAGAGGCGATCGGGGCCACGACCTGCAGCGCCCCGCGGCGCTGCTCAACCGGCTGCTCGAGAGCGTGTTCGCCTTCGAGCGTCACCTGGTGCCTCGCATTCGGCTTCCGTTCGGCGCATCACTCCTCCTGATCGGCCGGCGATGAACGAGACGCGCTCGGCGGCGGCCCGCGAATGGGCGATCGTCGGCGGCGTCTACCTGGCTCTGGTGGTGGTCGCGGCGGTGTGGCTCGCGATCGATCGGCGGCCGCCGGAGTGGGACCACGCGAATCACCTCGAGCGCGTCGTGCATTGCGCCGAGGATCTGGCGCGAGGCGACGTGCGCACCATCATCGAGCGCTCGTCCTTCTATCCGCCGGTCGTCCCGTGCACCGCCGCGCTCGTCTACCGGCTGGCGCCGTCTGACGCTGCCGCGGCCCAGAGCGTGATCCTGGCATTCCTCGGGCTCGGGATGGCCGCCGTCTACTTGCTTGGCCGGCGCGTGGCCGGCGGCGCCGAGGGGGTCGTGGCCGCGGTCGTGTTTGGCTGCGCGCCGTTCGTGGTGTTCTCCGCGCAACGGTTTCAGCTCGACCTGCCGCTCGCCGCGATGGTCGCCATAGCCCTCGTCGTGATCTTGCTCACCGAGGGCTTCACCCGGCTCGGGTGGTCACTCGTCGCGGGTCTCGTGTTCGCGGTGGGCATGCTCACGAAGCCGCCGTTCGCGGCATACGTCATCGTGCCGGTTCTCCTCGTCGCGGCCGTGAGTCGCCGGCGCCGTCGCGCGGCGGGCTACGCCGCGCTGGCGATCCTGGTCGGGGCCGCGCTCAGCGTGCCGTGGTATGGACCGCGTCTCTTCGGCTTCGTGCCACAGATCGCCGCCCGCTCGTTCAAGCAAGCGGCCGAGTCGGGGCACCCCGATCCCCTCACGGCGACGGCGCTGCTCTTCTATCCGACGTGGCTTGCGCCCCAGCTCGGAGTGCTGGCGGTCGTGCTGCTCCTCGTCGGGCTGGTCGTCGCGGTGATGAGGCGGCAATGGCTCGTCCTCGCGGCCCTCCTGGCGCCCTTTCTTCTGTTCGAGCTTCTCCAGAACAAGAATCTGCGCTACACCTTGCCGATCATGCCTGTCGCCGCCGTCCTGGCGGGCATGGCCTTCGGCCTCGTGAAAGGGCGGGCGCGCGCCGTCGGCGGAATCGTCCTGGCGCTCGCCTGCGCGCTCCAGGTGAGCGCCACCGCGCTCTCCGTGCCCGCGGGCTGGACCTTGCCGGGGCTCGGCGTTCCCTTCGTTCTGGAGTCGCCGCCGGGCACGGGAAACTGGCGGCACCGCGAGATCATGGCGCTCATCAGCAAGGACAGTCGCGGCGAGCCCGCGACCGTGAGCGTCGTCCCGAACGACAACTTTTTCTCCGTGAGCAATTTTCGATACTACGGGACCCGAGACCATCTCCCGCTGCAGTTCACGCGCGCCTGGGACGGCGAGCCGATCGGGATCGAGTACATGATCCTCAAGACGGGGGACGTCGGGCCGTCGTGGACCGCCGAAAAGCCGCGCCGGATCGCCGAGCGCCTCCGCACCGACGCCTCGCTCGCGCGCGTGTTTCCGGCGATCGGCGAATTCCAGCTCCCGGACGGCTCGAAGGCGACGGTCCACGCGAGACGGCTCACCGAGGCGGTCCCGGTCGCGCCGCCCGCCTTCGCGCGCGAGGTCCAGGCGGCCGTCCGCCGGGCGCTCGCCGACGTGACGGCCGACGTCCACGGGCTGGAGATCGATCTGGTCTACGACGACACGCTTCTGCGCGGACACATCGGTCGCGTCGACGTTCGCGCGGCGTCGGCGCGCGTGGGCGAGCTCAAGCGCCCGGGGTCGCCGCTGCTTCGAGTCGGCGACGTCCGGTTCATCTTCGAGGACGTTCTCGTCAACCCCTTCGGCGTCCACGCCACCGGCCGTCTGTCTCCGCTCGATGCCCGGCGCGCCGTGCTCGAGCGGGTCACCATCCGCGAGGACGACCTCCAGGCGTTTCTCAAGGAGCAGAAGGGATTCAGGACGGCGTCGGTGAAGCTCGAGCCCGGGGTGCTCGCATTCGCGGTGAGCCTGCCCGGCCCGGATGTCGCGGCGCGAGTCCGGGTGCTGCCGGCGAGCGAGCGGCCGTTCGCGCTGGTGGCCGAGCACGTTACGCTCGGGGGAATCCCGGTGCCGGCGATGCTCGTCGATTGGGTGGTCCGCACGTGGGACCCGTCGCCGAGGATCGCGAGCCGTCTACCGATTCCCGTCACCCTGAGCCGGATCGACATCACACCCGAGGCCATTCGAATCTCGGCCAGGCCGTAAAGGGGAGCGTCATGAGAGAGTCGCGCGACGCCAAGCGAGCCCGGGCCCGAAGGATCATTCGCGCGTTGAAGAAGGCCTATCCCGACGCCAAGATCGCCCTCGACTTCGGGAATCCACTCGAGCTCCTGGTCGCCACGATTCTCTCGGCTCAGTGCACGGACGAGCGCGTGAACATGGTCACCCCCTCCCTGTTCAAGAAGTATGCGGCGGCGCGTGACTACGCCCGGGCAGAGCCGGCCACTCTCGAGGAGGAGGTTCGCTCCACCGGCTTCTATCGCGCGAAAACCCGGTCGATCATCGCCATGGCGAAGGCCCTCCTCGAGAAGCACGGCGGCGAAGTCCCACAGTCGCGGACGGCGCTCGTCGCGCTTCCGGGTGTCGGCCTCAAGACGGCGAACGTGATCCTCGGCAACGCGTTCGGCGAGCAAGCCATCGCGGTCGACACTCACGTCTTCCGGGTCTCTCAACGCCTGGCGCTAGCGCGCTCTGATGGTCCCGACGAGATCCACGATCAGCTCGTCGAGGTACTTCCGGAAAAGGAGTGGACGTTCACGACACACCTCATGCAGGCTCATGGGCGGCGATGCTGCTTCGCGCGAAAGCCGCTCTGCCCGATGTGTCCCGTGCGAACGCTCTGCCCCTGGCCCGGCAAGACCAAGATTCGTTGACAGCCCCCTTCTTCTCCCTTAGAGTATGGCGTTGCGTTTTTGCAGCTTGGACGCCTACTTAGAAGTGTCGCGAGGGGAAGCCAGATGCCGACGTTGGTACCGAAAGAGCACGAAATCGAGCGCAAATGGTTCATCGTGGATGCCGACGGGCAAGTGCTCGGCCGCCTCGCGAGCCGCGTTGCGTCAATCCTCCGCGGGAAGCACAAGCAGACGTTCGTCCCCCATCTCGACGTCGGTGATCATGTCGTCGTCGTCAACGCCGCGAAGGTTCACCTGACCGGACGCAAGATGAGGGACAAGCTGTACCGCTGGCACTCAGGCTACATCGGGGGACTGCGGGAAGTGAACGCCGAGACGATGCTCAGGACCCATCCCGAGCGTGTCATCGAGTGGGCGGTCCAGGGGATGCTGCCCAAGAACCGTCTGGGCAAGGCGATGGCCAAGAAGCTCAAGGTCTACCGCGATAGCAAGCACCCGCACCAGGCCCAACAGCCCGAAACTCTCACGACGAAGCCGGAGGTTCGCTAGATGGCAGCAGTGCTCGACAGGTTTTACGCGACGGGCCGTCGCAAGACGTCCGTCGCGCGGGTGTGGATCAGGCCGGGAGCCGGCCGCATCGTCGTGAACCGGCGAGCGTTCGAGGACTACTTCCCGCGCGAGACGTTGCGGATGATCATCGCGCAGCCGCTGGAGGTCACGAGCACCGCCGGCCAGTTCGACATCTTCGTGACGGTCGGCGGCGGAGGTCCCACGGGCCAGGCCGGCGCCGTCCGGCACGGGTTGTCCCGCGCCCTCGCGCGCTTCGACGACAAGCTGCGGCTGCCGCTGAAGAAGGCTGGTCTCCTCACGCGCGACCCGCGGATGCGCGAGCGGAAGAAGTATGGCCAGCCGGGTGCCCGGCAGAAGTTCCAGTACTCCAAGCGGTAATGGCCGTCCGCGTCGCTGTCGCCGGCGCGAGCGGGTACATGGGCGCGGAGCTTCTCCGGCTCCTCTCCGTTCATCCGCACATCACCCTGACGGGCGTGACCTCGGACCGGCTCGCCGGCGAGGCGCTGACCAAGGCTTACCCCCACCTGCGTGGGCTGAGCGAGCTCCGCTTCCACGACCTCGACGCCGAGTGGCTCGCGAGCGTCGCGGACGTGGTCTTCCTCGCGCTACCGCACATGGAGTCGCAGAAAGCGGTGCCGGTCCTGCGTCGCCACGGCCGGAGGGCGATCGATCTCTCGGCCGATTATCGGCTGCGTGATCCGAACGACTACGTCACGTGGTACAAGGCGCCGCACATCGATCTGGCCGGTCTCGGTGAGGCGGTCTACGGGCTGGCCGAGCTTCACCGGAAGGCGATCGCGCAGGCGGCGCTCGTCGCCACGCCCGGGTGCTACCCGGCCGGCGCGATCCTGGCGACGGCTCCGCTCTTCCCGGCCGGACTCGCGCGCCTCGACGGCATCGTCGTCGACGGCAAGTCGGGGGTCACCGGGGCTGGGGCGCAGGGGCGAAAGATCGACCCGATGTACTTGTTCACGGAAGCGAACGAGAACGTGCAGGCGTATGCAATGGCCTCGCACCGGCACACGCCCGAGATCGAGCAGGAGCTCGGCGCGCTGGCCGGAACGCCCCTGCGCGTCGCGTTCACGCCGCACCTGGTTCCGCTCAATCGTGGTCTCTTCACGACCGCCTCGGTGCCGCTGACCGCGACCGTGACCACGGCTCGGTTGCTGGACGTCTACCGTGAGTTCTACGCGGGGGAGCCGTTCGTCCGCGTGCTCGACGAAGGCGAGCGCCCGACCACGCGCACCGTCGTCGGCTCCAACTACTGCGACGTCACCGTCGTGGCCGATCCGCGGACTAACCGCGCGGTCTGCGTGTCGGCGATCGACAACCTCGGCAAGGGCGGCGCGGCGAACGGCGTGCAGAACCTCAACATCATGTTCAGCTGGGGCGAGCGCACCGGGCTCGAGGCGCCGCCCGTGTACCCCTGACCATGGCGGCCACCCACCTTCAGTGGCTCGACGGCGGCATCACGGCGGTGCCGGGCATCCTCGCCGGCGGCGTCGTGGCGGGCATCAAGCCGAGCGGCAAAAAGGACCTCGCCCTCATCTACTCGTCGACCCCGGCGCGCGCGGCCGCGGTGTTCACCTCGAACCAGGTCAAGGGCGCTCCCGTTCTGGTGTCGTCGGAGCACGTTCGCGGCGGGCAGGCCCAGGCGATCGTCGCCTCGAGCGGCTGCGCCAACGTCTGCACCGGTGAGCAGGGGATCGCGGACGCGCGCGAGATGACGCGGCTCGTCGGCGATCTGCTGCGCATCCCCGCCGGCCACGTGCTGGTCGCCGCGACCGGCGTCATCGGCATTCCGTTGCCGATGGACAAGATCAGGGCCGCGATGCCGAACCTCGTCAAATCGCTGTCGCCCCAGGGAGGTCGAGCGGCCGCGGAGGCGATCATGACCACCGACACCCGGCCGAAAGAGGCGGCGGTGCGCGTCGAGATCGGTGGGCGGCCCATCACGATCGGCGGGATCGCGAAGGGTGTGGCGATGGTCGAGCCGCATCTGGCCACGATGTTCTGCTTCGTCGCGTCGGACGCGGCAGTGGCGCGCGGCGCCCTCGCCCCGGTCCTGCGGCGTGCCGTAGATCGGTCCTTCAACCGGACCACCATCGACTCCGACCAGTCGACCAGCGACACCGTGGCCATCCTGACGAACGGCCTGGCCGAGAATACCCCCCTCGAGACGGGCTCGCGGGGAATCCGTCAGTTCGCGCAGGGCCTCGACGCGGTGACGACGAAGCTGGCGCGCATGCTCGTGGCCGACGGCGAGGGCGCCACGAAGCTCGTCACGGTCGCCGTGCGCGGCGCCGCCAGCGGGCGGGACGCCCTGCACGCCGCGCGGGCCGTGGCCAACTCCCCACTGGTCAAGACGGCCATCAACGGTCAGGACCCCAACTGGGGCCGGATCATGATGGCCCTCGGCAAATCTCCGGCCCGGATCGACCCGGCCAAGATCGCGATCGCCTTCGGGGACGAGCGCCTGGTCGAGCGGGGGATGCAGAAGGAAGGCGTGCGTCTGGAGCGGGTTCGGGAGATCATGGGATTGTCGGAGTATGAGATCTCGATCGACCTGGGGCTCGGCCGCGGCGAAGACCGGGTCTGGACGTGCGATCTCAGCGAGGAGTACGTGAGGCTCAACGCCAAGTACACGACGTAGCTCACCATCACACACGCCGCGCGCTTTCGGTGGCAGGTTTTCGCCCGCCGGGGAACCCTGTTAAGCGCGGCGGAGGCAAACCGAAGGAGGGACCTATGGCCGCATTGACGATGAAGGAGCTGCTCGAGGCCGGAGTGCACTTCGGCCATCAGACCAAGCGTTGGAACCCGAAGATGCAGAAGTACATCTTCGGCGAGCGCAACGGCATTTACATCATCGACCTTCAGAAGACACTCAAGAAGTTCCGCGAGGCCTACGGGTTCGTGCGTGACCTGGCCGCGGGCGGCGGCACGGTGCTCTTCATCGGGACCAAGAAGCAGGCCCAGGAGACCGTGTTCGAGGAAGCGAGCCGCTGCGGCATGTTCTACGTCAACCAGCGCTGGCTCGGCGGGACGCTGACCAACTTCGCGACGATCCGCAAGTCGATCACCCGGCTCAAGAAGCTCGAGGAAATGAAGGAGACGGGCGAGTACGAGCGGGTGCCCAAGAAAGAAGCGCTCGAGCTCGATCGGGAGCGCGAGAAGCTCGAGAAGGCCCTGGTCGGCATCAAGAGCATGGACCAGCTTCCGGCGGCGGTGTTCATCATCGACCCCCGCAAGGAGAAGATCGCGGTGGCCGAGGCGCAGCGGCTGGGTATCGCGATCGTCGCGATCGTGGACACGAACTGCGATCCCACTGGGATCGACTATCCGGTCCCCGGCAACGATGACGCGATCCGCGCCGTGCGCCTGATCACCTCGCGCATCGCCGACGCGGTGAACGAGGGACGCGGCACCCTCGGCAAGGACGAGGGCGAGCCGGCGGTGACGGACGCGCCGGTCGAGGGCGCGGAGATGGCCGCGGCCGAGGCGGAGGACTAACGCATGGCCGCAACCGCGCAAATGGTGAAGGAGCTCCGCGATCGGACCGGCGCGGGCGTGATGGACTGCAAGGAGGCACTCCAGGCCGCCAGGGACGACCTGGAGGCCGCCGTCGAGTTCCTCAGGAAGAAGGGACTCGCGCAGGCGGGCAAGCGAGCGCATCGCGAGGCCCGCGAGGGCGCCATCGGGACGTACGTCCACCACGGCGCCAAGCTCGGAGTGCTGATCGAGGTGAACTGCGAGTCGGACTTCGTCGCCCGCACGGATGCCTTCCAGGAGCTGGTGAAGGATCTCGGGATGCAGGTCGCGGCGGCGAACCCGTCCTACGTCGCGCGCGAGGACGTCCCGAAGGAGGTCATCGAGAAGGAGCGCGAGATCTATCGCGGCCAGATCGCCGACCAGAAGAAGCCGCCGCAGGTGATCGACAAGATCATCGACGGCAAGCTGGAGAAGTTCTTCACCGAGCAGTGCCTGCTCGAGCAACAGTTCATCAAGGACGCCTCCGGCAAAACGACTGTCCGCGAGCTCGTCGACGGGGTGAACGCCAAGACCGGCGAGCGGATCGTCGTCAAGCGCTTCGCCCGGTTCCAGGTAGGCGAGGGGGGGTAGCATGGCGGCGGTTGCCGGCTCCGGCCGCCCGGCCTACCGCCGTATCGTCCTGAAGCTTTCGGGGGAGGCGCTCGCCGGGAGCCAGGGCTACGGGATCGATCCGCTCGTGCTCGATCGGGTGGCCTCAGAGGTGGGCGACGTCTCGGCGCTCGGCGTGCAGATCGCGATCGTCATCGGCGGCGGCAACATCTTTCGCGGCATCGCGGCGAGCGCCGGCGGGATGGACCGCTCGACCGCGGACTACATGGGCATGCTGGCGACGGTCATCAACGCGCTGGCTCTCCAGGACGCGCTCGAGAAAGCCGGCCTCCAGACCCGCGTGCTCTCGGCGATCGAGATGCGAGCGGTCGCCGAGCCCTACATCCGTCGGCGCTCCATCCGACACCTCGAGAAGGGCCGCGTCGTGATCTTCGCCGCCGGCACCGGCAACCCGTTCTTCACGACGGACACCGCGGGGGCGCTCAGGGCCGTCGAGATCGGCGCCGACGCGATCATGAAGGCCACGAAGGTCGACGGGATCTACTCGGCCGATCCCGTGCATGACGCCACCGCGCAGCGCCTCGAGCGGCTCACGTACATCGAGGTCCTCAATCGCGGCCTCCAGGTGATGGACGCCGCGGCGATCTCGCTCTGCATGGACAACAAGCTGCCGATCATCGTCTTCGACCTGACCCGGCCCGGTAACATCAAGCGGATCGTCCTCGGCGAGGCCGTGGGCTCCATCGTATCGTCGGGAGGGTGATGTCTATGGCGGACACGCAAGGCATGATGAAGGACGTCGAGACGAAGATGACCAGCGCGTTCGAGGCGCTCGGGCGCGAGTTTGCGGCGGTCCGCACGGGGCGCGCGTCGGCGGGCCTCCTCGACGGAATCCGCGTCGACTACTACGGCACGCCGACCCCGCTCAATCAGATGGCGTCCATCTCGGTGCCCGACGCCCGGACCCTCGTGATCCAGCCCTGGGAAGCCAGTCAGCTCAAGGCGATCGAGAAGGCGATCATGACGTCCGATCTCGGCTTGACGCCGGTCAACGACGGCAAGATCGTCCGGCTGGCGATGCCGTCGCCGACCGAGGAGCGACGTAAGCAGCTCGCGAAAACCGTGCACAAGATCGCCGAGGAGTCCCGCGTCGCGGTCCGCAGCCTCCGCCGCGAGGCGAACGATCGGCTCAAGACGATGGCCAAGGACAAGAAGGTGTCCGAGGACGAGGAGCGGCGCAGCCACGATCAGATCCAGAAGACGACAGACCGCTTCATCGCCAAGATCGACGAGCTGCTCAAGAAGAAGGAGCAGGAGATCCTGTCATTCTAGCGGAAGCCGAGCTATTCGACGCCGTCCGCGGCCAGCCGGTGCCCGAGCACGTCGCCATCATCATGGACGGCAACGGGCGTTGGGCGACCCGCCGCGGCCTGCCGCGCGTGGCCGGCCACCACGAGGGCGTGAAATCGGCGCGCTCGATCGTTCGCGCGGCCTCCGCGCTCGGGCTCCGGTACCTCACGCTCTACGCGTTCTCGACGGAAAACTGGAACCGTCCGGCCGACGAGGTCTCGATGCTCATGAGCCTCCTCGAGCGGTCGGTCAACGCGGAGCTTCCCGAGCTGATGGCGCGCAACGCGCGACTGCGCGTCCTCGGTCGGACGCACGGACTCCCGGCCGGCGTGCGGCGCGGCGTCGATCACGTCGTGCACGAGACGCGCAACAACACCGGGCTCACCGTGCTGATGGCCTTCAACTACGGAGCCCGGGACGAGCTGATCGACGCGTTCCGCTCCCTGGCGCGCCAGGTCCTGGCGGGCGAGCTCAAGCCCGAGGACATCTCGGAGAAGAAGATCAGCGAGGCGCTCTACACCGCCGACATCCCGGATCCGGATCTGCTGATCCGCACGAGCGGCGAGATGCGGATCTCCAACTTCCTCCTGTGGCAGATCGCCTACACCGAGCTTCTGGTCACGCCGACCCTCTGGCCGGATTTCGGGCCCATCGATCTTTATCGCGCCGTGGCCGAGTTCCAGGGCCGGACGCGCCGATTTGGAAAGGTGTGACGTGGGCGAGACCGAGGTGGCCCGCGTGACCGTTCCCCGAGCCGCCGCCAGCTCGCCGGCCTGGAAGCGCATCGGAAGCTCGGTCGTCCTGATTCCGGTCTTCGTATGGGTGACGCTGTTCGCACCGGCGTGGGTCTTCCAGCTGCTCGTGGTCGCGACGAGCGCGGTGGCCTGTCGAGAGCTGGCGCGCATGTTCGAGCGCACGGGACGTCCGATCAGCACGTGGCTGACGGTCGGGGTCGGCGCCGCGCTCACGGCCAGCTTCGCCACGAGCCTCTACGCCGGGCTCGGCGACAACGGCAGTCCGCTTCGCTGGACGCCCACGCCGGAGCTGGTGCTCGTGATGGGCGTCGGGCTCATCTGCAGCGCGACGCTCTGGCAGCCGGGCCGTCCGCTGGTCGAGTCGACCGCGAACACCCTGTTCGGGGCGGTGTACATCGGCTGGCTCCTCGGATACGCGGTCTGGCTCCAGGGCCGGGCGGCTGGCCCCCAGCTCGTGCTGTTCCTCGGGGGCGTGACGTGGGCCGGCGAATCGGCCGCGTACCTGGTCGGGTCTTCGGTCGGCCGTCACCCACTCGCGCCGATCTTGAGCCCGCGGAAAACCGTCGAGGGCGCGATCGCTCAGATCGTCGTCTCGCTCGCCGCGGCGCTGGCGTTGGGCGCCTGGCTCCTCCCGGCGTGCGGCCTCGTGGGTGCCGCCGGGGCCGGAGTGCTCCTCGGTGTGATCGGGCAGGTCGGCGACCTCGCCGAATCGGCGATCAAGCGGAGCATCGGAACCAAGGACACCGGCGACCTCATCCCAGGTCACGGCGGCATGCTCGACCGGATCGACAGCTTACTCTTCAACGCCCCGACCCTTTACCTCTACTCTTTGTATGCCTGGTGCCGCGCATGAAAAGCATTACGCTGCTCGGAGCGACGGGATCCATCGGTCTTCGAACCCTCGACCTCGTGTCGAGCTTCCCCGAGGAATTCTCGGTGGCGGGGCTCGCGGCACGCGGGTCGAACGTCGAGCGGGTCGCGGACCTCTGCAAGAAGTACTCGCCGCGCGCCGTCGCGCTCCTGGAAGCGGACGCCCGCGACCAGCTGGCGCGGCTCCTTCCGGCGCCGCGCCCCGAGCTTCTCGCCGGTCCCGACGGGCTCGTGGCGCTGGCCCGCGACGTCAAGGCGGACATCGTGGTCTCGGCGCTCGTCGGCGGCGCCGGTCTGCTCCCGACCATGGCCGCGATCCAGGCCGGGCGCACCGTGGCGCTCGCCAACAAGGAAACCCTGGTGATGGCCGGCCGGCTGATGACCGCGGCCGCGCGGGCGCGGGGCGTGAAGCTCCTCCCGGTCGACTCCGAGCACAGCGCCGTCTTCCAGTGTCTGGCCGGCCACAGCCGGGCCGACGTCCACCGCATCCTCCTCACGGCGTCCGGTGGTCCGTTCCGCGAGACGCCCAAGGCGCGGCTCGCGACGGTGACCGTGGAGGACGCGCTCCAGCATCCGACGTGGAAGATGGGGGCCAAGATCACGATCGACTCGGCGACCTTGATGAACAAGGGGCTTGAGGTGATCGAGGCGCGCTGGCTCTTCGACGTCGCGTCCGATCAGGTCCAGATCGTGGTGCACCCGCAATCGATCGTTCACTCGATGGTGGAGTACATCGACGGCTGCGTGATCGCCCAGCTGGGCGTGGCCGACATGGGCGTGCCCATCCTCTATGCGCTCACGTATCCGGAGCGGCGGCCGATGCCGACCGCCCGCCTCGATCTGGTGCGAGCCGGCCAGCTCACGTTCTACGAGCCCGACCTCGACAAGTTTCCGTGTCTGCGGCTCGCTCGCACAGCGCTCGACTCCGTGAGCTCGGCACCCGTCGTGCTCAACGCCGCCAACGAGGTCGCGGTGGCGGCGTTCCTCGACCGGCGGATCGGCTTCAACGCGATCGCGGAGCTCATCGAGGAGGCGCTCAACACCTCGCGCGCGGGCGAGCTCGACTCGATCGAGGCGTGCACGGCGGTCGACGCCGACACCCGGCGCTCGGTGCAGCGGGCCATCGACACCCGTCACGGAGCCCGCCCCTCATGACCGCCCTCTTCTCTCTGGCCGATCGCGTCGGCTCGATCATCGTCTTCCTGGCGGATCGCGTCGGCGTGTTCATCGTCGTCCTCGGGATCCTCATCCTCATCCACGAGCTTGGACACTTCTTCGTCGCCCGCTGGACCGGCGTGGGGGTCGAGCGGTTCTCGATCGGCTTCGGCCCAGTGTTGGCGCGCTGGCGCGGCAAGGAGACCGAATACTGCGTCTCGGCGATCCCCATGGGAGGCTACGTGAAGATGATGGGCGAGGAGAATCCGCTCGAAGGGGGCGGCTCACCCGTCGTCGACTCGCAGAAAGCCTTCGCGCTGAAGCCGCTCTGGGCACGATTCCTGATCGTGTTCGCGGGCCCGGGCATGAATTTCGTGCTGGCCTGGGTGATCTTCACCGTCCTTCTGGCCGTGGTCGGGCGTCCCGTGTGGCCGGCCGTGTTGGGGCGCGTCACGGCCGAGGGGGCCGCGGCGGTCGCGGGCCTGCAGGCGGGTGACGTCGTGGCCGCGATCGACGGGCGCCCGATCGAGTACTGGGAGGACCTCGAGCGCGCGATCGCCGGCTCCGACGGTCGGCCCCTGCGGCTCGCGATCAAGCGCGGCACCGAGCAGCGAGAACTCCAGGTCGCGCCACGACGGATCGTGACGCGAGATCCGATCTTCAAGGAATCGCGGGAAGTGTGGAGCCTGGGCACGGGTCCGCAGGTGACGCCGCAGGTCGGGATGGTCACCCCGGATTCGCCCGCCGAGCGAGCCGGGCTTCGGGTCGGCGACGTCGTGGCCGCAGTCGCGGGGCAGCCGGTCTTCACGTCCGACGAGCTCACGCAGGCGATCCAGCAGGCGGGAGGCAAGCCGATCGACATCGTGGTCCAGCGGGACGGCAAGCCCCTGACCCTGAGCGTGACGGCCAATCGGGTGAAGGAAAAGAACGAGGCCGGCCAGGAAGTGGAGAACTGGCGGATCGGCGTCATCCTGGCCAGCAAGGTGGTGCGTTCCGAGCGCTACAATCCCGTGGCCGCCGTGGCGCACGGCGCCGCGAGGACCTGGGAGTTGACCGCGCTGACGGTCAAGGTGCTCTGGAAGTTCGTGAAGCTCGACCTGCCGTTGTCGAACCTCGGCGGGCCGATCCAGATCGCGACGGAAAGCCACCGCCAGCGGCAGGAGGGTCTGGCTCAGCTCGCCGGCTTCACCGCCTTCATCAGCGTCAATCTCGCGGTGCTGAACCTGCTGCCGGTGCCGATGCTCGACGGCGGCCATCTGCTGTTCTTCGTCATCGAGGGGATTCTGGGGCGGCCGGTGTCGCTCAAGAAACGCGAGGCCGCGCAGCAGCTCGGGCTCGTTCTTCTGCTGCTCTTGATGGTCTTCGCGATTTACAATGACCTCGTCCGGATCGACGCGTTCAGAATTTTCAGATAGGACGGCGCAATGATCACACGGCGAAAGACGCGGCAGATCAAGCTGGGCGGCCTCGCAGTCGGCGGCGGCGCCCCGATCACCGTGCAGTCCATGACCAAGACCGACACGCGCGACGTCCAGGCGACCTTGCTCGAGATCTGGTCGCTCGAGGCGGCCGGCTGCGACATCGTCCGGTGCGCGGTGCCGGTCAAGGAAGCGGCCGAGAAGCTCGGCGAGATCAAGAAGCAGATCCGCATCCCGCTCGTCGCGGACATTCACTTCAACTACAAGCTGGCGCTGATCGCCCTCGAGCAGGGCGTGGACGGCCTGCGGCTGAACCCCGGCAACATCGGCGGCAAGCAATTCGTGCACGAGGTGGTCACCGTCGCCAAGGAGAAGAAGATCCCGATCCGTATCGGCGTCAACGGCGGCTCGCTCGAGAAGGATCTGCTCGCGAAGTACGACGGGCCGACCGCGCAGGGCATGGTCGAGTCGGCGCTGCGTCACATCCGCATCCTCGAGGACCTGAATTATCCCGAGATGAAGATCTCGCTCAAGGCCTCCGACCCCTTGATGATGATCGAGGCGTACCGGATGCTCGCCGACAAGGTCGAGTACGCGTTCCACCTCGGTGTCACCGAGGCCGGGACACCGGGCGTGGGCACGATCAAGTCCGCGATCGGCCTCGGCGCGCTCCTGTCGGAAGGGATCGGCGACACGATCCGCGTGTCGCTCTCGGCGGACCCCGCCGAAGAGGTCCGGGTCGGGACCCAGATCCTCAAGTCGCTCGGCCTTCGCAAGGGCGGCCTGACGTTCGTGTCGTGTCCGTCGTGCGGGCGTGCCGACGTCGATCTGGTCAAGCTCGCGAAGGAGGTCGAGGACGAGTTCAAGGGGTTGAACGAAGAGATCCACATCGCGGTCATGGGATGCGAGGTCAACGGTCCGGGCGAGGCACGCGCCGCCGACATCGGCGTCGCGGGAGGACGCGGCATCGGCCTCATCTTCAAGAACGGAGACGTGATCCGCAAAGTACCCGAGAAGGAGATCGTCCAGGCGATGCGCGAGGAAGTCGACAAGTTCATCGCCGAGCGTAAGGCCGCGAAGACGGCGGCCGTGGAGGCCCAGTGATGGGACAGTACAAGACTCACGTCTTCGTGTGCACGTCCGGCGACTCGTGCCCCACCCAGGGCAACGTCGAGCAGTACGTGAAATTTCTCCGCGACGAGTCGGTGAAGGCCGGGCTCAAGGCCGACATCCGGATCAACAAGGCCGGCTGCTTCTCGCAGTGCGGTCACGGCCCGATGATGGTCTTCTACCCGGAGAACGTCTGGTACGGCGGCGTGCAGGAGTCAGACTTGAAGGAGATCTTCGAGTCCCATATCCGGGACGGTAAGCCCGTCGCTCGCCTGATCTACGACCCCGGCGTCAAGGGCGCCAACAAGAAGCCGGGTTACAAGTAGCAAGACCCGTCAAGGGCGCCGTGCCTCTGGTGGAGTGATGGAAGAGCACACCTCCACCTTGCCTCCAGTCCGAACACGTGCTAAATTCCTGAAAAAGTGGGCCTAGCCCGCTTTTTTTAGTTTTTGGTGGCTGGAATGGGGGCGGCGCGCGCCGCCGGCCGTTGCGGGGCTGGGTGCCCTGGGGGTCGAGGCGCGCCGATAAAGTGGCGATGGACGACGCGGAACGGACGGCCTTGATCGAGGAAACGGTCGCACCGGTGGTGGAGGGGCACGGGCTCGAGCTCGTCGACCTCGAATGGCGTGGGCTTCGGCCCCGGGGCGTGCTCCGACTCTACGTCGACAAGGCAGGAGGCGTGGGGATCGGGGAGTGCGAGCGCCTGAGTCGGGAGCTCGGGGACGTGCTCGACGCCGCAGCCGTGATCGAGGGAGGGTACGACCTCGAGGTCTCCTCACCCGGGCTCGACCGGCAGCTCAAGAAGGATCGGGAGTACCGCTGGGCGGTTGGCAAGCAGATCCGCTGCTGGCTCGCCGGCGGCGCCGAGTTTCATGGGCGGCTGGCGGAGGTCACGCCCGAGCGGCTGGTGCTGGACCGAGACGGCAAGCGCACCGAGCTGGGACGGGCCGAGGTCACGAAGGCGCGGTTGGAGGCGGAGGTCCCCTGGCCCCGTAAGGCGTAGAATCTGGGCGAGTCAAGGACGCGATGAACCGAGAACTGATCACCGTGATCGAGCAGATCGGGCGAGAGAAGGGGATCGACAAGGAGATCCTCTTCGAGGCGTTGGAGTCTGCCCTGCTCTCGGCATCGCGCAAGACCCTCGGCGCCTCGGACAACTGGCGGATGCACATCGACAGGAAGAGCGGCGACCTCCGGGTCTATTGCCGCAAGAAGGTCGTGACCGAGGTCGCCGACGACAAACAAGAGATCAGCCTCAACGACGCCAAGGCGCTGAACGCCGACGCCGAGCTCGACGACGAGCTCGAGCTCGAGCAGGAGCGGCCGCCCCAGGACTTCGGGCGGATCGCGGCGCAGACGGCCAAGCAAGTCATCCTCCAGAAGGTGCGCGACGCCGAGCGCGAGGGGATCTACTCGGAGTTCGTGGGCAAGGAGGGCCAGATCCTCCGCGGCATCGTCCATCGAATCGAGAAGCGCAACGTGATTCTCGAGATCGGCAAGGCCGAGGCGATCCTGCCCGAGCGGGAGCAGATTCTGGGCGAGCGCTACAACCCGGGCGATCGGATTCGCGCCTACGTGCTCGAGGTGCGCCGGACGGCCAAGGGGCCGCAGATCTCGCTCTCGCGTACGCATCCGGGCTACCTCGCGCGGCTCTTCCAGACCGAGATCCCCGAGATCCAGGAAGGGATCGTCCTGGTCAAGGCCACCGCGCGCGAGGCGGGCGAGCGGGCGAAGGTCGCGGTCGCGTCGACCAAGCGCGACGTCGATCCGATCGGCGCGTGCGTCGGCCTGCGCGGCACGCGCATCCAGGTCATCAGCCGCGAGCTGCGCGGCGAGAAGATCGACATCATCGAGTGGTCGCACGACCCTGCGACGTTCGTGGCGCGCGCGCTCTCGCCGGCGAAGGTCTCGTCGGTGACGATCCACGAGGCCGACAGCGAGGGGCAGCCCTCGGCGACGGTCATCGTGCCCGACAACCAGCTCTCGCTCGCCATCGGCAAGAAGGGCCAGAACGCGCGCCTCGCGGCGAAGCTCACGGGCATGCGCATCGACATCAAGAGCGAGTCGGAAGTCGAGGCCGAGCGCTCCCCGAGCGAGCCGGTGGCCATCGAGGAGCGCGCCGCGCTCGAGATGCTGCCGGGTGTCGACGCCGCGCTGGCCGAAGTCCTGGTCGGGGCCGGGCTCGGCTCGCCCGGCGCGATCGTGCGGGCCGGGCGAGAGAAGCTGGGCCTGGTCGTCGAGGTGGGCGACCGCGCCGATGCGATCTACGCCGCCGCCGAGAAGCTCGTGGCCGCGCACCGCGCGGCGCAGGAAGCGAAGACCGCGCCCGAAGCCGACCAGCCCGAGAGGCCGCAAGGGGATCAGACGCCCTCGTGAAGACACCTCCGAGCCGCACGTGTCTGGGATGCCGGCGGGCTCGGCCGCAGGCCGCGCTGGTCCGCCTGGTGCGGCTGCCGACCGGGACGGTCGTCGTGGACGCCGGAACCCGAGCGGCGGGACGGGGCGCGTATGTCTGCCCTGACACGCCATGCCTCGAGCGCGGGCTGAGCCGCGGTCGGCTCGGCCACGCCTTCAGAAAGCCCAGTGAGGCCAGCCCCAATCTGGCGGCGGCGGTGCGGGCCGCCGGTGAGCGCGAGGCTCGGGCGCAACCGGCCGTGGCCGAAACGAGCCCCGAGGGCGCGGTACTGTGCGAAGCCGGTGCGAGTGCGATCGACGACGTCGACGTGATCACGGTGAGATCGTAGGGAGGTGAGGGGACAGTGGCAGCAGCCAAGATAAAGGTGATCGAGCTCGCCAAGGAGCTCGGCGTGACCAGCAAGGACCTCATGGTCGCGGCCGAGGAGATGGGCCACAAGGGTATCCGGGCTATGAGTCCCCTCGACAGCACGCTCGCGAACGCGCTGCGCGTGAAGCTCGGCAAGGGCCGCGATCTTCCGGAGGCGCCCAAGCCCAAGCGCGTCCCGAAACCCAAGGTGGACGAGACGGGTGACGCGGCCGCGGCAGCCGGCGACGCCATCGTCAAGAAGCCCGCGTCGCGGTCGAAGAAGGCGAAGACCGAGGACGAGGTGCCGGCAGACGTCAAGCCGGCGGCGACGATCGTGAAGCCCAAGCCCGCGGGTCCGGCGCCCGAGATCACGCCGGAGCCACCGTTCGTTCCGGAGCCAGAGCCCGAGATCGTACCAGAGCCGACCTTCGTCGCGCCGGCGCCCGAGCCGCTGGTCCCGAAACCACCCGCGCCGGGCGCGCCGCCGCTGGGTCCGCCCGCGCCCAAGAAGCCCGAGCCCAAGATCGTTCCGTTCCGTCCGCTCGAGCGTGGCGCTCCGGCGCCTCCGCCGCGGCCGTCGCGACAGTCCACGGGCCCGTTCGCGCCGCCGAGAGTCACCGTGTCGCCGTCGAGGCCCGCGGCACCGGCTCCGCCGCCTCGGCCCACGTCGCAGCCTGCGCCGCCGTCCATCATCAGGCCGGCGGTTCCGGGAGCTCCTGGGGCACCGCCGGCAGCGCCGGTCCCGGCGCCCGCTCCGATCGCGCCCGCGGCCGTCGCGCCGGTTCCGGTCTCATCGGCCGCCGTCGCGTCGGCCATCGTCGAAGAGCCAGCGGCCCAGCCGGTCGAGGTGCGACGAGAGCTCATCCGAGTGCCGGAGTCGGTCACCGTCGGCGAGCTCGCCGAGAAGATGCGGCGGAAATCCGGCGAGGTGATCAAGGCGTTGCTCGAGCTCGGTGTGATGGCCACGGTCAACGAACTCCTCGATCCGACTGCGGCCAAGCTCGTCGCCGACAAGTTCAACGTCGACGTCGAGATCCGCTCGGTCGAGGGTGACGTGGTCGACGAGGAAGATCTCGACCCGACGCAGCTCGCGCTGCGTCCGCCGGTCGTCACGGTCATGGGTCACGTCGACCACGGCAAAACGTCGTTGCTGGACGCCATCCGCAAGTCGAAAGTCGCCGAGAAGGAGTTCGGCGGCATCACCCAGCACATCGGCGCCTACCAGGTCACGACCTCGCACGGCAAGGTCACGTTCCTCGACACGCCGGGCCACGAGGCCTTCACGGCGATGCGGGCGCGCGGGGCTCAGGCGACCGACATCGTCATCCTCGTCGTCGCGGCGGACGACGGCGTGATGCCGCAGACGCAGGAAGCGATCAACCACGCGCGCGCCGCGAACGTGCCGATCATCGTCGCGGTCAACAAGATCGACCGGCCCGAGGCCGACGCCGATCGGGTGAGGCGCGAGCTGTCCAATCTCAACCTCGTGCCGGAAGAGTGGGGCGGGCAGACGATTTTCGTGCCGACCTCGGCCAAGACGGGTGTCGGTATCGACCAGCTCCTCGAGATGACCGCGCTCCAGTCGGAGATCCTCGAGCTCAAGGCCAACGCCGCCCGCGCCGCCAAGGGCGTCATCATCGAAGGTCGCCTCGACCGGGGGCGTGGACCCGTGGCTACGGCGCTGATCCAGAACGGGACTCTGAAGGAGGGCGACGCGGTTGTCGTCGGCTCCTACTCCGGGCGGGTGCGCTCTTTGCTCGACCCCGCCGGCAAGAAGGTCAAGAGCGCCGGGCCGTCCGATCCTGTCGAGATCCAGGGCCTCTCGGGGGTGCCGGCGGCGGGCGACGTGCTCGTGGCCGTCTCGGACGAGCGCAAGGCGCGGCAGATCGCGACGATGCGGCTCGACCGGGAGAAGGCCAAGGGCAAGACGACGACTCGCATCACGCTCGAGGGGCTGCAGAAGCAGATCCAGACCGGCGAGGTCAAGGAGCTGCGGCTCATCCTCAAGGCCGACGTGCAGGGCTCGGTCGAGGCGCTGGCCGAATCGCTCGAGCGGCTCTCGACCGACGAGGTGAAGCTGAAGGTCATCCACAGCTCGGTCGGCATGATCACCGAGAGCGACGTGATGCTCGCCTCGGCGTCCAACGCGATCGTGCTGGGATTCAACGTAAAGGCGGAGCCCAAGGCGACGGCCCAGGCTCAGGCGAACGGCGTCGACATTCGGAACTACAACGTCATCTACGAGGCCATCAACGATCTCAAGGCCGCCCTCGCCGGCATGCTGGCGCCCGAGATCCGCGAGACGGCGCTCGGCAAGGCCCAGGTTCGCCAGATCTTCGTCATCTCCAAGCTCGGCCCGATCTGCGGCTCGTACGTGTCGGAAGGCAAGATCGTGCGCAACGCGAAGGTGCGCGTGCGTCGCGGCGACGAGATCTTCGGCCAGGGCACGGTCGGCTCATTGAAGCGCTTCAAGGACGACGTCCGCGAGGTCCTCGCCGGGGTCGAGTGCGGGATCGGCGTCGACGGCGTCAACGGCGTTCAGCCCGGGGACATCCTCGAGGTGTACACGAGCGAGGAAGTGGCGCGCACGCTGTAAGGGAACAGCGCGCCGGAGGGGGCCGTGTCGGCTGCGCGCGTCGCGCTCGGGCTCGTCGAGCTGCACCTGCCGGACGTCGCGTCCCTCAAGGACAAGCGGCACGTCCTGAAGGGTCTCAAGGAGAAGGTGCGGGCGCGGTTCGAGGTGTCCGTGGCCGAGGTCGACCACCAGGACCTCTGGCAGCGCGCCACGCTCGCCGTCGCCTACGTCTCCGCCGACGCGCGACACGCCAACGAGGTCATCGCCAAGGCGATGGACTTCATCGAAGACAACGTGGCCGGACGAGTGCTCGACACCTCAGTGGAGATTCTCTGATGCAAGGCAAGCGGCTGGACCGGGTCAATCAGCTCGTCAAGGAGGAGATCTCGACGCTCCTGCAGCGGGAGCTCAAGGACCCGCGGCTCGGATTCGTGTCGGTGACCGAAGTCGAGACCGCACGCGACTTGAGAACCGCCAAGGTCTTCGTGTCGGTCCTCGGCGACGAGGCCCAGTGGACCGGATCCTTGACGGCCCTCGTCAGCGCCCGTGGCTTCATCCGCAACTGGCTCCGGCAGCATCTGGATCTGCGGGTCACGCCCGAGCTCGACTTCCGGCCCGACCGGTCGATGGAGCACGCGGCGCGCATCCAGGCGCTCCTCCGGCAGGTCAGCGGCGACGCCGGGCGGTGAAGGTCCCCATCGAGCACACGAGCCCCGTCCCCTCCGCCGCCGTGCTGGAACCATTCGCGCACGGCGGCCGCGCCCTCATGCTGGGGCACGTTCACCCGGACGCAGACGTCCTGGGCACGTTGCTGGCCCTCGGACTGGCGCTCGAGGCGCGGAGCTGGAGCGTGGTGTACGGCGGTCCGCATCCGGCGCCGGCGCTGCTTGGCTTCTTGCCCGGAGTCGATCGCTATCGGACGCTCGATCAGCTCGACGGGCGCTTCGACGTCGTGGTGCTGACCGACTGTCCGAATCCTCAGCGCACGGAGGGGCTCATCGATCGGGCCCGGGGCGCCGGCAAGATCATCGTCAACATCGATCACCACCCCGACAACCGGCGCTACGGGGACGTGAACTGGATCGACGCGAAGGCGGCCGCGACCGGCGAGATGATCTTCGAGCTGCTCATGGCGCTCCGCGTGACGCTCACGCCGGCTATGGCCACGAATCTCTTCACGGCGATCCACACGGACACCGGCTCGTTCCGCTACTCGAACGTGACCACGCGCACGTTCACGATCGCGGCGGCGCTCGTGGCCGCCGGCGCCCGTCCGGAGCTCGTCTCCGAATCGCTCTACGAGCGGCGCGCTCCCGACGCGCTCCACTGGCTCGGCGAGGCGCTCACGAGGGTCGAGGTGAGCGCGGACGGGCGGATCGGCTGGCTGGCGCTCCCGGCCAGCGCGGTTCCCGAGCGGATCGTCGAGTCGGAGGAGCTCGTGAACTATCCGCGCTCCGTCGCCTCGGTTCGCGTCGCCTGTCTGCTCCGCGAGCTGGACGGCACCGTGAAGGTGAGCCTGCGGGGCAAGGGCGACGTGGACGTTCAGAAGATCGCGGCGCAGTTCGGCGGCGGTGGCCACGTGAACGCCGCTGGGTGTACCGTCGCCGGCCCGCTGCCCGAGGCGACGCGGATCGTGCTCGACGCCGTCCGGCGGGCCATCGACAACACGAGAGGCTCGTGAGCCGCGAGTCCGTGCGCTCCGGCATCCTGGTGGTCGATAAAGGCCGGGGGCCGACCTCGTTCGACGTCGTCGCCATCGTCCGCCGGCGCCTAGGCGTACGGCACATCGGCCACGCCGGTACGCTCGATCCCGATGCGACCGGGGTGCTCCCGATCCTCGTCGGCGAGGCCACGAAGCTCACGCCCTATCTGGTCGACCAGGACAAGGAATACGTCGCCACGTTGCGCTTCGGCTTGACGACCGACACGCATGACGTGAGTGGACGGGTCCTGTCCGAGACACGAGTGGACGATCTGGACCCGGCTCGGCTCGAGGAGGCCTGCGGCGCATTCGTCGGGCAGATCCGGCAGGTGCCGCCGATGTACTCAGCGGTCCACCATGAGGGGCGGCGTCTCTACGAGCTTGCGCGCGCGGGCATCGAGGTCGAGCGCACGGCGCGCGAGGTCGTCATCCGCTCGATCGTGATCGAGAAGGTCGACGGCCCGCGCGCGACGCTCCGGATCGTCTGCGGGAAGGGGACCTACGTGCGCGTGCTCGCCGCCGACCTGGGCGCGGCGCTCGGCTGCGGCGGCGCCGTCGAACATCTCGTCCGCTGGCGGGTAGGCCCCTTCGATCTGCGCGACGCGGTGTCGTGGAGCGAGCTGACCGAGGCGCGCTCGGCAGAGAGCGACCGTGAGCTCTGGTCGCGGGTGCGCCCGGTCGAGACGGCGCTCGCCGGGTGGCCTTCCGTCCGTCTGGACGGGCCCGGCGCGGCGGCGTTCGGCCACGGGCAGGCGGCCGAGGTGATCCCGCCCGCGGCGGCCACCGAGGGCTTCGTGCGAGTCCACGACGCCGACGGTCCGATGATCGGGGTCGGCGAATTGATGGCGGGCGGGAGCAAGGTCAGGCCCGTCCGCATCCTGCATGCAGATCGTCCGCGGACTCGAATCCTTCCCGCCTGACGCGGGACCGAGCGCCGTCGCGCTCGGCGCCTTCGACGGCATCCACCTCGGCCATCGCGCCATTCTGGGGACGGCGGTGACGCATGCGCGAAGCGGCAAGCTCCGGGCGCTCGCGTGCACCTTCGACCGCCACCCGATGGAGGTGCTGCAGCCGGATCGCGCTCCGCTTCCGATCACGACGCTCGAGGAACGGCTCGCGCTCATCGCCGAGACCGGGATCGACACCACCGTGGTGATCCCGTTCACTCCGGCCGTCGCCGGCATCGAGGCGAAGGCGTTCGTGCAGGACGTTCTCATCGGAACGCTCAGGGCTCGAGAGATCGTGGTCGGGTTCAATCACCGGTTCGGCCGGGGCGCCCGCGGCGACGCAGCGCTGCTCGAAACGCTGGCCGCGCCGCTCGGGTTTCGCGCTCACATCGTGCCGGCGTTCACGGTCGACGGCATCGCCGTCTCGTCGTCCGAGATCCGCGGGGCGCTCCAGCGCGGAGACCTTCCAGCCGCCGCCAGGCTCCTCGGGCGTCACTACTCGATCCGCGGCGAGGTGGTTCGGGGCGCCGGTCGGGGACGGACCCTCGGCTTTCCCACGGCCAACGTCAGAACCGACCGGCCTCTGGGACTTCCGGTCGGGGTTTACGTCTGCCGGCTCACGGTCGGCTTGCGCCAGCATCAGGCCGTCGTGAACGTTGGGTTCAGGCCGACATTCGGAGAGACCGAGCTCTCAGTCGAAGCTCATGTCCTCGATTTCACAGGCGATCTCTATGACGAACGGGTCACCCTGACGTTCGTCCGCCGGCTCAGGGAGGAGCGAAAGTTCCCGAGCATCGACGCGCTGAAGGAGCAGATCGCCCTCGACGTCGCCGCCGCCCGAGCCACCTCCTGACCGTCCCCATGGCTTTACTTCGGTAGCCACGCGTGGTAGCCTCCCAGCGTATCTCTTGACAAAAAAAGGCGTTTTGGAACCCGCCCCGGCGTGGGAGCATAGGCTCCCTGGGGCGTGGCGATTGGGGGCCTTCGATGCCGCTTGCCGTCGACCGGAAGAAGAGTCTGATCGAGCAGTTCCGCACCCACGAGGGCGATACAGGCTCGCCCGAAGTGCAGATCGCGCTCCTCACGGAGCGCATCAACGGCCTGACGGACCATTTCAAGCAGCACACCAAGGACCACCACTCGCGGCGCGGCTTGCTGATGCTGATCGGCAAGCGTCGCGGCCTTCTCGAGTACCTCCGGGCCCGAGTGCCGGAACGGTACCGCGTCATCATAGACAAGCTCGGCATCCGCCGTTGACGGCGGACTCACTTCTCACTGATCGGTCCTCGGACGGAACGAATCCGGGGGCCCCCGAGCGGGCTGACTCAGCGTCCGCTCCACACGGCGTTCGCCGGATTCCGGCCGATACGCGAGGACAATTTTTCGTATGAGCCACACTATCGACATCGAGAGCAATGGATGGCGAATGACCTTAGAGACCGGCAAAGTCGCCAAGCAGGCCGACGGGGCCGTCGTCGTCCGATTGGGCGGCACGGTGGTGCTCGCGACCTGCGTCGCCGCCAAGGGCGCCAAGGAGTCGCAGGATTTCTTTCCGCTGACCGTCGAGTATCGCGAGCGCGCGTACGCCGGCGGACGCATTCCCGGCGGCTACTTCAAGCGGGAAGGCGCGCCCGTCAAGAAGGAGACCCTGACCGCGCGGCTGATCGATCGGCCGATCCGGCCCCTCTTCCCCGACGGCTTCCGCAACGAGGTGCAGGTGATCTGCCTGGCGCTCTCCGGCGATCAGGAGAACGATCCGGACATCCTGGCCATGAACGGCGCTTCGGCCGCCCTCTGCCTGTCGGGCATACCGTTCGACGGCCCCATCGGTGCCGTTCGCGTCGGTCAGGTTGACGGCAAGCTGGTCGCGAACCCGACCGCGGCGCAGAAGAAGGTGTCGAGCCTCGAGCTGGTGATCGCGGCCACCGAGGATGCGGTGCTGATGGTCGAGGCGGGCGCCAGCGAGGTCTCCGAAGAGGCCATGCTCGACGCGATCGCGTTCGGACACGCCGAGTGCAAGAAGCTCGCGCGCGCCCAGCGGGACCTGGTCCAGCGCGCCGGAAAGCCGCGCTGGACCATCGAGGCCGCGGCGCACGACGGCGAGCTGAAGGCGCGCGTCCAGAGTCTGGCCGCATCCAAGCTGGCCACCGCGCTGGCGATCCACGAAAAGCAGGCCCGAGCCGAAGCGGTGGGCCGCGTGTTCGACGAAGTGATCCAGAGCCTCGGCGTGGACGAGACCAAGCGTGGGGCGGTCCGCGAGGCCTTCGAGGCGGTCGAGAAGGCCGAGGTCCGGCGCCTCATCGTCGAGCGCAATCTCCGCGTCGACGGCCGCAAGGCGAATGAGATCCGGCCGATCTCGATCGACATGGCCTACCTGCCGCGGGCGCACGGCTCGAGCGTGTTCACGCGCGGCGAGACCCAGGCGCTCGTGGTGGCCACGCTCGGCACGAAATCCGACGAGCAGAAGATCGAATCGCTCGAGGGCGATTTCTACCGCCACTTCATGCTGCACTACAACTTCCCCTCGTTCTCGGTCGGTGAGGTGCGCCGCTTCGGCTCGCCCTCCCGGCGCGACATCGGTCACGGGGCGCTCGCGGAGCGGGCGGTGGAGGCGATGCTGCCGCCGAAGGAAGAGTTCCCGTACACGATCCGGATCGTCTCCGACATCCTCGAGTCGAACGGCTCCTCGTCGATGGCGTCGGTCTGCGGCGCCTCGCTGGCGCTGATGGACGCGGGCGTGCCCTTGCGGTCGCACGTCGCCGGCGTCGCCATGGGTCTGGTCAAGGAGGGCGAGAAGGTCGGAATCCTGACCGACATCAACGGCGCCGAGGACCACTACGGCGACATGGACTTCAAGGTCGCGGGTACCGAGAAGGGGATCACCGCGCTCCAGATGGACATCAAGATCGCGGGCGTCTCGATCGACATCATGCGCGCGGCGCTGCAGCAGGCGCGCGACGCGCGTCTGATCGTCCTGGCGAAGATGCGCGAGGCCATCGAGAAGCCGCGCGCGGAGCTCTCGCCCTACGCGCCCCGCTTTGTCACGATCAAGATCCGGCCGGAGAAGATCCGCGAGATCATCGGCCCAGGCGGCAAGGTCATCCGCGGCATCCAGGAGCAGACTGGCACGAAGATCGACGTCGAGGACGACGGCCGGGTCACGGTGTTCTCGCCCGACAGCGCGTCCGTGCAGAAGGCCCTGGGGATCATCCAGGACATCTGCCGCGAGGTCGAGCTCGACCGCATCTACCTCGGAAAAGTGAAGAAGATCGTGGAGTTCGGCGCGTTCGTCGAGGTCATCCCGAACACCGAGGGCCTCTTGCACATCTCGCAGATCGCCGAGTCGCGCATCCGGACGGTACAGGACGTGCTGACCGAGGGCGACGAGGTGCTCGTCAAGGTGATCGAGATCGATGGCAATGGGAAAATGCGACTCAGTCGTAAGATGGCTCTGAGGGATCAGCCGGCCCTGGCCGACAAAGAGAAGCTCAAGAACCCGATGGCGGCAAACCCGCCCCGGGCCTGAGAGGTGAGGGCGTGACGGAAGGCTACCGGAAGGGCTTCCTGCCGAACGGCATTCGGGTCGTCACCGAGCGCATGGAGCACGTACGCTCGGTCGCCGTCGGCGTGTGGGTCGAGACCGGGTCGCGCCACGAGGCCGAAAACCGCGGCGGGATGTCCCACCTGATCGAGCACCTCGTGTTCAAGGGGACCGCGACGCGCAGCGCCGAGGCGATCGCCCGTACCATGGACTCCGTCGGCGGTCAGATGGACGCGTTCACCACCAAAGAGCACACCTGCTTCTACGTCCAGGTGCTCGACGAGCACCTGCCGCTCGCGGTCGATCTCCTGACGGACATCCTCCTGCATCCGCTCTTCAACGCCGACGAGCTGGAGCGCGAGAAATCGGTCGTCCTGCAGGAAATCAAGATGGTCGAGGACACGCCCGACGACATCATCCACGACCTGTTCGCGGCGCAGATCTGGGCCGGGCATCCGCTGGGCCGGCCGATTCTCGGCAGCCGCGAAGCCGTGACCGGGTACGCCCGACAGGAGGCGCTCGGCTACTTCACCGACGAGTACGTGCCGCCGCGGGTGATCATCGCGGTCGCGGGCAACGTCACCCACGAGCGGGTCATGGAGCTGTTCAGCCTGGGCTTCCAGGGCTTCGATCGAGCCGCGACCGCGCGCACGGCGAGCCCACCCGTCCTCAAGCCGGGCGTGAACATCGTCAACAAGACCCTGGAGCAGGTTCACATCATCATGGGCTTCCCGGGGCTCCATCACTCGGCGCCGGAGCGCTACGCTCTGTTCCTGCTCAATGACATCATCGGGGGGAGCATGTCCTCACGGCTCTTCCAGGAAGTGCGGGAGCGCGAGGGCCTCGTCTACGCGATCCACTCGGGCGTACAGGCGTACACCGACACCGGCACCCTCTACGTCTACGCGGGGACGGACGAGAAGAACTTCTCCAAGGTGCTGAAGTCGACCCTGAAGGTGCTCCGCGAGCTGAAGAAGACCGGCGTGACGGAGGACGAGCTGCGGCGGGCCAAGGATCATCTCAAGGGCAGCCTGATGCTCTCGCTCGAGTCGACGTCGAGTCGCATGAACCGGCTGGCCAAGCACGAGATGCACCATGGGACGTTCCTGTCGATGGACGCGATGCTGAGCGCGGTCGATACGGTTCGTCACGAAGAGGTGCAGGCGCTGGTCACCGACCTCCTCGACGAAGACCGCCTCTCGCTGACCACCTTGGGCCCGCTGGATCGCCGGAATCTGCCCCGCGAGCTCCTGCACCACTGAACCATCCGCCCGCCCCGCGGCCGGGCCTCGAAGCACGAAGGAGACGCACCGCGTGCCGTTGAGCTTCTGCATCGATTCTGACTCCGGGC
The DNA here is from genome assembly GCA_003220495.1 of Candidatus Rokuibacteriota bacterium. Taxonomy (GTDB): domain Bacteria; phylum Methylomirabilota; class Methylomirabilia; order Rokubacteriales; family CSP1-6; genus AR31. The sequence continues at coordinate 146,642 of QHSP01000015.1, forward strand.
CCCTCGACGTGGGTGTATTCAAGGATCGGCGCGCGGCGGTGGGTTGGCTGCGCCACGAGGATGTCCAGCCATGACGACCGCGCTCGAGCCCAGGAGCCAGACCCTCGACGTCAACGGCCTGCGCGTGCACTACCTCGACTGGGGCAACCCCGGCGCGCCACCGATCGTGTGCGTGCACGGCTACACCTCGAGCGCGCAGGCCTTCAACGCGCTGGCGCGGCGTCTGCCCAGCCGCGATCACGTCATCGCTCCCGACGTGCGTGGCCACGGGGAGAGCGCCTGGTCCACGACAGGCGCATACCAGTACAGCGACCAGGTCGGCGACCTCGCCGCGATCGTCGACAAGCTCGGGCTGTCGCGATTCACGCTCGTCGGCACCTCGATGGGTGGCATCATCGCCATGGCGTACGCGGGCGCGCATCCCGATCGCCTCACGCGCCTGGTGATCAACGACGTCGGCCCGGATGTCGAGGTGGGCAGCCAGCGGATCACCCAGATGGTGGGGAGCCGGCCCGACGAGTTCGCAAGCCTGCACGATGCGATGGCCTACCGACGCCAGATGTCGCCGATCGTGGCGGGGCGTAGCGCCGAGGATCAGCGCGAGCTGGCGCTCGGCGTGCTCAGGCAGCGGCCCGACGGCCACTGGATCTGGAAGATGGACCCGGAATACATCCGCCAGCGCGTGCGGATCGGCGCGCCTCCGCGGCCGGCGCTCTGGCCCGCGCTCCAGCGGGTGACCTGCCCGACCCTGGTCGTGTGGGGGAGCGACAGCGACGTCCTCTCCGAGGCGCAGGCGCGGCGCATGGTCGCGACCCTCCCGAACGGCGAGCTCGTCACGGTGCCCGGTGTCGGGCACGCGCCCACGCTCGTAGAGCCCGTGGTGGTCGCCGCCCTCGAGCGCTTTCTCGGGTCGCCCGGCGCGCGCGTCTGAAATGACATCGGTTTACGCGGGTCAGCCGCTACTGGTAGTACCCACCGCAACTCCCGCTTCCATCGTTTGCGGTTTTGCTCTATGGTGAGAGCGTGATCGACCGCTACACCCGCCCGGAGATGGGTCGGATCTGGAGCGAGGAGTCCAAGTACCAGGCGTGGCTCAGGGTGGAGCTGGCGGTGTGCGAGGCCTACGCGCGGCGAGGCCGCGTTCCCGCCGAGGCGCTAGCCCGGATCCGCCAGAAGGCGCGCGTCGACATCGCGCGGATCCTCGCGATCCAGGACCGCGTGAAGCACGAGATGATCGCGCTGCTGACCAGCCTCGAGGAGCAGGTCGGCGAGGACTCGCGCTTCATTCACATCGGGCTGACCACGAGCGACGTCTGGGACACCGCCACCGCGCTGCAGCTCCGCGACGCGGCCGATCTCCTGATCGCGGGACAGGAGCGCCTGCAGAAGGCGTTGGGCGAACTGGCGGTCCGCCACAAGGACACCCTGACCATCGGGCGGACCCACGGCGTCCACGCCGAGCCCACCAGCTTCGGCCTCAAGGTCGCGGTCTGGTACTCCGAAGCGGGGCGCAACCTCGAGCGGCTGGGCCGGGCGCGCGCGACGATCTCCGTCGGCAAGCTCTCGGGCGCCGTCGGCAATTTCGCCCACGTCGAGCCCGACCTCGAGGCCGAGGTGTGCCGCGAGCTCGGTCTGGAGGCGGCGCCCGTCTCCACGCAGATCGTCCAGCGCGACCGCCACGCCGAGTTCTGTTCGATGCTCGCGGTGGCGGCCGCCTCGCTCGAGAAGATCGCCCTCGAGGTCCGCGGGCTCCAGCGGACCGAGATCCTCGAAGCGCAGGAACCGTTCGGCGAAGGCCAGAAGGGCTCGAGCGCGATGCCGCACAAGCGCAATCCGGAGCTGGCCGAGCGCATCTGCGGCCTGGCGCGCCTGCTTCGGACCAACGCGCTGGCGGCGCTCGAGAACGTCGCGCTGTGGCACGAGCGCGACATCAGCCACTCCTCGGTCGAGCGCGTGATCTTGCCGGACTCGACGATCATGCTCGACTACCTCCTGCATCTGGCGGCGTTCATCGTCGAGGGGCTCGAGGTCGACACGGTCCGAATGGCCGAGAACCTCGAGCTGAGCCACGGCGTCGTCTATTCGCAGCGCGTGCTGCTGAAGCTCACCGACGCCGGGCTCCCGCGCCAGACCGCGTACGAGATCGTGCAGAAGAACGCGATGCGCGCCTGGAAGGAGCGTCGCTCGTTCTTCGAATTGCTCGCCGCCGATCCGAACGTGACGGAGCGCCTCTCGGCCGACGAGCTCAAGAGCAGCTTCGACCCGGCGTTCTTCCTGAAGAACGTCGACGCCATCTTCAAACGTCTGGGACTCACCCGGTGAGCGCGAGGGGCCGATGAAGATCGAGACGCGCGAGAAGCTCTACGAGGGCAAGGCCAAGATCGTCTACGAGACCAACCGGCCCGGCGTGATCATCCAGTACTTCAAGGACGACGCGACCGCCTTCAACGCCCTGAAGAAGGGGACCATCGTCGGCAAGGGCGTCGTCAACAACCGGATGTCGGCGGCCCTCTTCGAGCGGCTCGGACGCGGCGGGGTCCCGACCCACTACCTCGAGACGCTCTCGGACCGCGAGATGCTCTGCCATCGCCTCGACATCATCAAGATCGAGACGATCGTGCGAAACATCGTCGCCGGTAGCCTCGCCAAGCGCACGGGCCTCGAGGAAGGCACGCCGATCAAGCAGCCGATCGTCGAGCTCTACTACAAGTCCGATCCGCTCGGCGACCCGATGCTCAACGAGGATCACGTGCGGATGCTGAAGCTCGCCTCCCCCGCGGAGGTCGCGTGGATGAAGCGCACGGCGCTCGCGATCAATTCGATCCTGAGGCCGTACCTGCTCAAGCGACGCCTCTTGCTGGTCGACTTCAAGCTCGAGTTCGGGCGCCGGGGCAAGAAGCTCTATCTCGGCGACGAGATTTCTCCCGATACGTGCCGGCTCTGGGACAGCGGGACCAAGGAGAAGCTCGACAAGGATCGCTTCCGCCGCGACCTGGGCGGCGTGGAGGAAGCCTACCAGGAGGTCTATCGCCGGCTCGTCACCGAGGACGCATGAGAGCGCGCGTCCTCGTGCGGCTCAAGCCGGGTATCATGGACGTGCAGGGCGCCGCGGTGAAGCGCGCGCTCGCCGGCCTCGGATTCTCCGAGCTCAACGATCTCCGGGTCGGCAAGGTCATCGACATCGACCTGAACGAGCCGACGCCGGAAGCCGCGCGCGCGCGCGTGGGCGAGATGTGCCGCCAGCTTCTCGCGAACCCGATTCTGGAGGATTACACGATCGAAACCGTGGACGACCTTGCCCAGCGCGGAGCCGCACGTTAAGATGAGTGCGCCATGAGATTCGGCGTCGTCGTATTTCCAGGTACGTGGAGTGACTGCGATTTCCACTACGTGGTCTCCGAAGTCTTGCATCAGCCCGTGCGCTACGTGTGGCATCGGGAGCGCGAGCTCCGCGAGCTCGACTGCGTGATCCTGCCCGGGGGCTTCTCGTACGGCGACTATCTGCGCGCCGGCGCGGTGGCCGGGCGCTCGCCGGTGGTCGAGGCGCTCGGCGACTTCGTCGCGGGCGGCGGGCTCGTGCTCGGCTCCTGCAACGGGTTCCAGATCCTGTGCGAGGCGGGACTGTTGCCGGGGGTCCTCACGCGCAACGAGTGCCTGCAGTACCGCTGCCAGTCGAGTCATCTGGTGGTCGAGAACGTCGACACGCCGTTCACGCGCGGTCTCCGACCGGGCCAGGTGCTGACGATGCCGATCTCGCACGGGGAAGGGAAGTACTATACCGACCCCGCGACCCTCGCCCGGCTCAAGCAGCAGAACCTGATCGTCTTCCGGTACGCGGAAGCCGACGGCCGGATCACGAAGAAGAGCAACCCGAACGGCTCGCTCGACAACATCGCGGGTGTCGTGAACCCCGAGGGCACGGTGCTCGGCATGATGCCCCACCCGGAGCGGGCCTCCGAAGCGGCGATGGGCGGCACTGACGGGCTCCTGATGCTCCAGTCTCTCCTCGGAAGCCTCGTCGAAGATGGCAGCTTCCTCAAGCGGTAACCAGGGTTGACGGGGGCCGAGCCCAAGGTCACGCTCGACCTGGCGCTGGAAGCAGGCCTCACGGCCGAAGAGTACGATCGCATCCTCTCCCGGCTCGGGCGCGAGCCCACGTACGCCGAGCTCGGCCTGTTCTCGGCGCTCTGGTCCGAGCACTGCGCCTACAAGCACTCACGGGTCTTCCTCGCGCGCTTGCCACAGAGCGGCGCTCACGTCCTCCAGGGGCCGGGCGAGAACGCCGGCGCGATCGACATCGGTGACGGCTGGGCCGTGGTCTTCAAGATCGAGAGCCACAATCACCCGTCGTTCATCGAGCCGTTCCAGGGCGCGGCGACCGGGGTCGGCGGCATCCTCCGCGACATCTTCACGATGGGCGCGCGTCCGATCGCGATCCTCGACTCGCTCCGCTTCGGCGAGCTCGACCAGCCCAAGGTGCCCGAGCTCGTGAACGGCGTCGTGTCGGGCATCAGCTGGTACGGCAACTGCTTCGGCTGCCCGACGGTGGGCGGCGAGATCGCGTTCGCGCCGGAGTACGCGGGCAATCCGCTCGTCAACGTGATGTGCGTTGGGCTGGTCCGCGCCGATCAGATCTTTCGCGCGCGGGCGGAAGGGCCGGGCAACCCGGTCTTCTACGTGGGCAACAAGACCGGCCGCGACGGCATCCACGGCGCGACGATGGCGTCCGCGACGTTCGACGAGCACGCCGAGGAGCGTCGGCCGACCGTGCAGGTCGGCGATCCCTTCACGGAGAAGCTCCTGCTCGAGGCGTGTCTCGAGGTGATGCGCACCGGGGCGGTCGTCGGCATCCAGGACATGGGCGCTGCGGGCCTGGCGTGCTGCACCTCCGAGATGCCCGCGCGCAGCGGTACCGGGATGGACGTCGAGCTCTCGCGCGTCCCGCAGCGCGAGACCGGGATGACGCCGTACGAGATCCTCCTGTCCGAGTCCCAGGAGCGCATGCTCCTCGTCGCCGCGCGGGGCCGCGAGGAGGACGTGCGCCGCGTGTTCGCGAAGTGGGAGCTCGACGCGGTCGAGATCGGCCGTGTGACCGAGGGCGGTGAGCTCACCGCGCGGCTCGGGGGCGAAATCGTGGCCAGGGTGCCGGTCGACCTGCTCGCGGAAGCGCCGAAATATCGCAAGCCGACCGCGGAGCCTTCGTGGCTCGCCGAGCGCCGCGCCTTCGATCCGCTGACCTTGCCCGAGCCGGGCGACTACGGCGCGGCGCTGGTCCAGCTGCTCGGCTCGCCGACGATCGCGTCCAAAGAGTGGGCGTTCCGTCAGTACGACCAGCAGGTCGGGATCAACACCCTGGTCTTGCCGGGCTCCGACGCGGCCGTGCTGCGGGTCAAGGGCACGCGGAGGGCGCTCGCCGTGTCCACCGACGGCAACGGCCGCCAGGTCTTCCTCGACCCGCGGCGGGGAGCGGCGATGGCCGTGTGCGAGGCCGCCCGCAACGTCTCCTGCTCGGGCGGCGAGCCCCGCGGGATTACCGACTGCTTGAACTTCGGCTCGCCCGAGCGGCCGGAGATTCTCTGGCAGTTCGCCGAGGCGGTCGAGGGCATCGCGCTGGCGTGCCGGGCGCTCGACCTGCCCGTGGTCGGGGGCAACGTTTCCTTCTACAATGAGACGAGCGGCCGGGCGATCCTGCCCACGCCCGTCATCGGCGTGGTGGGGGTGCTGGACGATGCCGGCCGGCGTGCGACACAGTGGTTCAAGGGAGCCGGCCATCGCGTGGCGCTGCTCGGCCCGGACCAGGTGAGCCTCGGCGGGAGCGAGTACCTCTGGGCGCGGGAGCGCCGGCTCGCGGGGGCGCTGGCGCCACTCGACCTCGAGACGGAGCGCCGAGTGCAGCGGGCCGTGCGAGCGGCCGTGAGCGCGGGGCTGGTGACGGCGGCGCACGACTGCTCGGAGGGTGGGCTGGCGGTCGCGCTCGCCGAGGGATGCGTCACAGGGCGCGAGCTCATCGGCTGCGAGGCGACCGTGCCGGCGGTCGCCCGCGCGGACCTGGTGCTCTTCGGCGAGGGCCCCTCGCGCATCGTCGTCGCGGTCGAGACCGCGCGCGCGCGCGAGTTCGAAGCGCTGATGGCGGAATCGGCGATCCCCTGGCGGTGGGTCGGGACGACCGGTGGCGAGCGTCTGGTGATCCGCGTCGGAACCGAGGTCCTGCTCGACGTCGGCACGGCGCAACTCGAGCAGGCATGGAGGACTGGATTTGAACGTCACGTGGCGTGACGACAGATTCCACGACGAGTGCGGGCTCTTCGGCATCTGGAACCACCCGGAGGCCGCAAACGTCGCGTATCTCGGTCTCTATGCGCTCCAGCACCGCGGGCAGGAGTCGGCGGGCATCGCGGCGACCGACGGTACCTCGTTCCACACCGAGAAGCACATGGGATGGGTGGCGGACGTGTTCAGCCCGGAGCGGCTCCGCCGCCTGCCGGGCCATCGGGCCATCGGCCACGTGCGCTACTCGACCGCCGGGAGCTCGAATCTCCGGAACGCCCAGCCGATCACCGCGACCACGGCGCGCGGGCCGATCGCGATCGCCCACAACGGCAACCTCACGAACGCCGACACGCTCCGTCGCGACATGGAGCGCGATGGCGCCATCTTCCAGTCGAACTCCGACACCGAGGTCATCCTGCACCTCCTCGCGCGCGCCCCGGCCGGGCCGCTCGAAGAGCAGATCGCCCACGCGCTCTCGCAGGTGCAGGGGGCGTACTCGCTCCTGATCATGACGCTCGACGCGCTGTACGCGATCCGCGACCCGTACGGCTTCAGGCCGCTCAGCCTCGGGCGCCTCGGCGAGGCCCACGTCGTCGCCTCGGAGACGTGCGCGCTCGATCTCATGGAGGCCTCGTTCCAGCGGGACGTCGAGCCGGGCGAGATTCTGATCATCTCGGACTCGGGCATGCGATCGGTGCGGCCGTTCCCGCCGGGCGAGCGACTGCACTGCGTCTTCGAGTACGTCTACTTCGCGCGGCCCGACTCGATTCTATGGAACCGCAACGTCCACACCGTGCGCAAGGCGATGGGCCGGCAGCTCGCGCGCGAGTATCCCGTCGAAGCGGACATCGTCATCCCGGTGCCGGACTCGGGGACGAGCGCCGCGCTCGGTTACTCGGAAGAGGCCGGGACGCCTTACGAGATGGGGCTGATCCGCAATCACTACGTCGGGCGCACGTTCATCGAGCCCAAGCAGGGCATCCGCCACTTCGGCGTCAAGGTGAAGCTCAACCCGATGCGCGAGATGCTCGCCGACCGCCGCGTGGTGGTGGTCGACGACTCGATCGTACGCGGCACGACGAGCCGCAAGATCGTGCGGATGATCCGGAGCGCCGGCGCCAAGGAAGTGCACGTCCGGATCTCGTCGCCGCCGATCCAGTGGCCGTGCTACTACGGCATCGACACGCCGACGCGCAAGGAGCTGATCGGCTCGAGCCACAGCCCCGAGGAGATCCGTCGCTACCTCGGCGCCGACTCGCTCGGCTATCTTTCGCTCGACGGCATGCTCAAGGCGACCGGCACGGACCCCGGGCAGTTCTGCCACGCGTGCTTCACCGGCAACTACCGCGTGGGTATCACGCCCGAGCCGACGCCACAACTCAGCCTCTTCGAGGGCTGACGTGAAGCCGCTCACGTACCGCGAAGCCGGCGTCGACATCGACGCGGGCGACGATGCGGTCCGCCGCATCATCCCGCTCGCCCGCGCGACGAACCGCGCCGAGGTGATCGGCGGGGTCGGCGGCTTCGCGAGCCTGGTCGGCCTGCCGTCGAAATACCGCGAGCCGGTCATGGTCTCGTCGACCGACGGGGTCGGGTCCAAGCTGAAGGTCGCCTGTCTGGCGGGCCGCCACGACACGGTAGGCATCGACCTGGTCGCCATGGGCGTGAACGACATCCTCGTGCCCGGCGCCGAGCCCCTCTATTTTCTCGACTACATCTCCGTGGGCCGGCTCGATCCTGGCCAGATCGAATCGATCGTGGCCGGCGTCGCCGAGGGGTGCCGGCTGGCGGGCTGCGCGCTGGTCGGCGGCGAGATGGCCGAGCATCCGGACTCGCTGCCGCCTGGAGAGTACGACCTGGCCGGCTTCGCCGTCGGCATCGCCGAGCGGAAGCGATTGATCGACGGCTCGACGATCCGTCCCGGGGACGTCGTGCTCGGCCTGGCCTCGTCCGGCCTGCACTCCAACGGCTACAGCCTGGTCCGCCGGATCGTGTTCGACGTCATGAAGCTTCGGCTCACGGATCCTCTGCCGGGAACCGGGCGGGCCGTGGCGGACGAGCTGCTCACGCCGACGCGCATTTATGCTCGATCGATTCAGGCGCTACTCGAGGCCGTCGAGGTGAGGGGAATGGCGCACGTGACCGGGGGAGGCGTCACGGGAAACATCCCCCGTGTGCTCCCCCGCGGCTGCCGAGCGAGGCTCGTGCGGAGCTCCTGGTCGCCCCCCGCGGTCTTCGAGACCCTGCGCGAAGCCGGCCAGGTGGAGGACGCCGAGATGTTCAGGACCTTCAACATGGGAATCGGCTACGTTGTGATCGTCCCGTCGGCCGCAGCGGAGACGGCCGCCCGAACACTCCGAGGGTCAGGCGAGCACGTCATCCGTCTCGGCGAGATCGTCGCAGGCGAGCGTGGCGTGGAGCTCGTCCCTTGACGCGCGCGGGCGGCCGCCTTCGAGTCGGCGTTCTGGTCTCGGGGCGCGGCTCCAACCTCCAGGCCCTGCTCGACGCCTCGGCGAGAGCCGATTACCCGGCCGAGGTCGCCGTCGTGATCTCCGACCGGGAGCGGGCAGCGGCGCTCGACCGTGCGCGGTCGGCTCGCGTCGAAGCGCTCTTCGTGAATCCGAAGGACTTTGCAGACCGGGAGGCCTTCGATCTCGCGCTGGTCCGCGAGCTCACGGCGCGCCAGGTCGGCCTGGTGTGCAGCGCGGGGTTCATGCGAATCCTTTCCCCGGCATTCACCCGCGCATTCTCCGGGCGGGCCATGAACATCCACCCCTCGCTCCTGCCCGCCTTTCCGGGGCTCCACGCGCAGCGCCAAGCCCTGGACCACGGCGCGAAGGTCGCCGGCGCGACGGTGCATTTCCTGGACGACGGGGCGGTGGACACCGGGCCGATCATCCTCCAGGCGAGTGTGCCGGTTCATCCCGACGACACCGAGGACACGCTGTCGGCGCGCATCCTGACCGAAGAGCATCGTCTCTATCCCGAGGCCGTCCGCCTGTTCGCCGAAGGGCGCCTGTCCATCGTGGGACGGCGGGTCCTCGTGAAGGGGGATCGATGAAAGTCCGCCGGGCGCTCATCAGCGTTCACGACAAGACCGGCATCGTCGAGCTCGCTCGGGCGCTTGCCGCGCTCGGAGTCGAGATCCTCTCGACCGGAGGCACCGCGAAGCTGATTCGTGACTCGGGTGTCCGAGTCATGGACGTGTCGGAGGCGACCGGGTTCCCGGAGATGCTCGACGGCCGCGTCAAGACTCTCCACCCGAGGATCCACGGCGGGATTCTCGCCCGCCGCGACGTGCCCGAGCATCTCGCTGCCCTCGAAAAGCACGGGATCGCGCCCATCGACCTGGTGGTCAGCTCGCTCTATCCCTTCGAGCAGACCGTGGCCCGGCCCGGCGTGACCCAGGCCGAGGCGATCGAGCAGATCGACGTCGGCGGGCCCACGATGATCCGGGCGGCGGCGAAGAACCACGGGAGCGTGGCCGTCGTCACCGCACCGTCGCAGTACGGCGCGGTCCTCGACGAGCTGCGAGCCAGCGGCGGCTCGCTCAGCGACGCGACGCGCTTTAGGCTCGCGCAAGACGCCTTCCGGCGGACCGCGGAGTACGACGCGGCCATCTCGGCCTATCTCTCCTCGAGCGCGCCGCCGTCGGGCGAAAGGAGCGAGCTCTTCCCGGCGGCGTTGCGGTTCGAGGCCGAGCGCGTGCTCCCGCTGCGTTACGGCGAGAACCCGCACCAGGAGGCCGCGTTCTACCGTCAGGTCGGCGCGCCCTGGGTGGGGCTCGCCACCATGAAGCAGCTCCACGGACCGGAGCTCGGCTACAACAACCTCCTCGACTTCTCGGCGGCGCTCTCCCTGCTGCTCGAGTTCCCGGAGCCCGCGGCAGTCGTCATCAAGCACATGAATCCGTGCGGCGCGGCGCGCGCCGCGACGGTCGGCGCCGCCATGGCGCTGGCGAAGGCGTCGGATCCGGTCTCGATTTATGGCGGCATCGTTGGCGTCAATCGAACTCTGGACGCCGCCGTCGTCGAGGCGCTCGCGGGAGTCTTCGTCGAGATCCTGTTCGCCCCGGCGTTCGCGCCGGACGCGCTCGAGGAGATCAAGCGCACCAAGAAGAAGTGCCGCGTGTTCGAGATCGCCTGCGACCGCACCTTGCCCGGGCGGCTTGCCGAATACCGTGGCGTTCTGGGGGGGCTGCTGGTCCAGACCGCCGATCTCGCGGATCTCGAGCCCGCGACGCTCAAGACCGTGTCCAAGCGGACGCCGACCCCCGCCGAGCTCGACGCGCTCCGCTTCGCCTGGCGCGTCGGCAAGCACGCGAAGTCGAACGCGATCGTGCTCACGACGCGCGACCAGGTCGTCGGGGTCGGCGCCGGCCAGATGAACCGCGTCGACTCGGCGCGGCTCGCGGTGATGCGCGCCCGGGAGATCGGGCTCGAGACGACCGGCACCGCGTGCGCGTCCGACGCGTTCTTTCCGTTCCGGGACGGGCTCGACGTGGTCGCGCGGGCCGGCGCCACCGCGGTGATCCAGCCCGGAGGCTCCCTGCGCGACGAGGAAGTCATCGCCGCGGCCGACGAGCAGGGGCTCGCGATGGTCTTCACGGGCATCCGACATTTCCGTCACTAGCCGAGAGCGTCCGATGAGTCCGTCCCAGCCCGAGCGCATCTACGGCGTCCGGGAGCTCACCCGGATCCTCACGCTCACGCCCAAGCGCGCCGGCCAGCTCCGTCGGCTCGAGCTTCTGCGAGGCGACTCCGGCTACACCTTCCGCGATCTGCTCGCGCTCCGGGCCGCCAGCGCGCTGCTCGACGCGGGCGCGTCGGTGCGCCAGATCCGGGCGGCGCTCACGGCCCTGCGTCGACAGGATCCGGACCTCCAGCAGCCGCTGGCCGAGGTCCGGCTGGTCCTCGAAGGCGACCGGCTCGTCGCCCAGTCCGACCGCGTCCGGTTCGACCCGCGAACAGGTCAGATGGTCCTGGCCCTCGACTCGGGCGGCCTCCAGGCGGCCGCCACGGCTACCCTGGTCACCGGTCTGGTGCGGCCGCTCGCGCCACCGGCCGACCAGGCCGAGACGTGGTTCGAGCGCGCCAGCGAGTGGGATGGCGACCCGGCGCAGTGGGAGGACGCGATCGACGCCTACCGTCGCGTCGTCTCGATCGATCCGACCTACGCGGCGGCCTGGAACAACCTGGGACTGCTGCTGCACCGCATGGGTCGCTACGACGAGGCCAACGAAGCATACCGGTCGGCGCTCGATCAGGATCCACAGTGCTGCGAGGCCGCCTACAACCTCGGGTCCCTGCACGAGGATCGCGGCGCGGTCGACGAGGCGATCGCCGACTACCGCAAGGCCCTCGAGCTCTCGCCGGACTACGCCGACGCCCACTTCAATCTCGCGGGGGCGCTCGCCCGGAACGGCCGTGACGGCGACGCGATCAAGCACTGGCAGCGCTATCTCGAGCTCGACTCCGGCAGTCCCTGGGCGCGCATCGCGCGAGCCCATCTCGAAGTCGTCGACCCCCCCGATCCACCGTGAAAATCCTCATCGTCGGCGGCGGGGGACGCGAGCACGCGCTGGCCTGGAGGATCGGCCAGAGCCCGCGCGTCGACACGCTGATGGCGGCGCCCGGCAATCCCGGGATCGCGCGCCACGCGCAATGCGTTCCCATCGGCGTCGAGGCTCACGACGAGCTCGTCGCCTTCGCCCGGCGCGAGCGGGTCGACCTGGTGGTGATCGGGCCGGAAGCGCCCCTCGCCGCGGGCCTCGCCGATCGGTTCGCGGTCGCCGGCCTGGCCGTCTTCGGACCGAGCGCGCGCGCCGCGGCGATCGAGGGCTCCAAGGCGTTCGCCAAGGACTTGATGCGGCGGCACGGAATCCCGACCGCGCGCTTCGCGACCTTCGACGACGCCGAGCGCGCGCGGCGCTTCTGCCGTGAGATGGGCGCGCCGCTGGTGGTCAAGACCGACGGGCTCGCCGCCGGCAAGGGCGCGATCGTGTGTCCCACCCTCGAGGACGCCGAGGCGGCGGTCGCCCAGTGCATGGAGCAGCGAGCGTTCGGCACCGCGGGAGCGCGCGTGGTCGTCGAGGAGTTCATGACCGGGCAGGAAGTCTCCTTCTTCGTGCTGTCGAACGGCAGCGATGTCATGGCGCTCGCCGCCGCCGAGGATCACAAGGCCGTCTTCGACGGCGACCGCGGCCCGAACACCGGCGGAATGGGATGCTACTCGCCCGTGCTCGCGTTCGACGAGGCGCTCGAGAAGCGCGTCATGGAGACGATCGTGCGCCCGACGCTCGCCGCGCTCGCGCGCGAGGGAGCGCCGTACCGCGGCGTCCTCTACGTGGGCCTCATGCTGACGGCGCACGGTCCCAAGGTCGTCGAGTTCAATTGCCGCTTCGGGGACCCGGAGTGCCAGGCGCTGATGGTGCGCGCGCCCGGCGATCTGGTCCCGCTCCTCCTCGCGGCTGCGCGCGGAGAGGCGTGGCCCGCGTATCATCCGTGGCCGAGCACAGCCTCGGTGTGCGTGAACATCGCCTCGCGTGGTTATCCGGGAGCGTACCCGACCGGGCTTGCCATCCGTGGCGTGGAGGCCGCGGAGGCGCGACCGGGAGTCCAGGTGTTCCACGCGGGCACGGCGACGAAGCACGGGATGCTCGTGACCGCGGGGGGGCGGGTGCTCGGCGTGACGGCGGTCGCCGACCACATGGACGCCGCCATCGCAGCGGCCTATGCGGCGGTCGGCGAGATCGCCTTCGAAGGCATGCACTACCGGACCGACGTCGGGAGGCGCAGCGCGTGACAGGACCCGTACGCGTAGGCATCGTGCTCGGCAGCGACAGCGATCTCGAGGTGATGCTCGAAGCGGTGAAGGTGCTCGACGCGCTCGAGGTCGGGAGCGAGGTGGTCGTCACCTCGGCCCACCGAACGCCGGAGCGGACTCACGAATACGCGACGACGGCGCACGCGCGCGGGATCGGCGTGCTGATCGCCGGCGCGGGCGGCGCCGCCGCGCTGCCCGGCGTGCTCGCGGCCTCCTCGCCCTTGCCGGTCATCGGCGTCCCGGTCGCGGCGACGCCGCTCGGCGGCCTCGACTCGTTGCTCTCGATCGTGCAGATGCCGAAAGGCGTGCCGGTCGCGACGGTGGCGATCGGCAAGTGGGGCGCGGCGAACGCGGGGCTTCTGGCCGCACAGATCCTGGCGGTCGGCGACCCGGCGCTGGCGACGCGGATCGCGGCCTATCGCAAGCGGCTGGCCGACGAAGTAGACGAGCGCGCGCGCAAGGTCGCCGCGCAGCTGAAGTCGGGCGGCCCGCCGAAGTCGGGGACGTGACGCACGCCGAGCGCTCGCGCGTCATCACCGTCGACCCCGTTGCGCCCACTCGAGCCACCCTGCGCGCCGCCGCGGATACCCTCCGGGCCGGCGGCGTAGTGGCGCTTCCGACAGAGACCTTCTACGGGCTCGCCGCCGCCGCGCTCGACGCCGGGTCGGTCAGGCGGATCTTCGAGCTGAAGGGACGACCCGAATCGAAGCCGCTCCTCGTCCTCGTGGACTCGGTGGCGATGGCGGAGACCGTGGCGCACGTCACCCCACCGGCGCGCGGCCTGATGACGCGCTACTGGCCCGGAGCGCTGACGCTCGTGTTGCCGGCGCTCGCCACGGTGCCGTCCGTCGTGACGGCGGGAACGGGAACGCTCGGCGTTCGCCTGTCGCCCCATCCGATCGCGCGCGGCCTGGTCGAGCTGCTCGGCGAGCCGGTGACGGCTCCGAGCGCGAACCCGAACGGTCTGGCGCCACCCACGAGCGCGGCCGGCGTGCTCGCCTACTTTCCCGAGTCCATCGATCTCGTTCTCGACGGCGGAGCGACCCCCGGCGGGGAACCGTCGACGGTGCTCGATCTCACCCTGGAGCCGCCGCGCGTCCTGCGTCAGGGCGCGGTGGTCGTGCGCGAGGTCGGCGCGCAGGGTTCGAGAATCCCGCCGTTCCGGACGAGCTCGTGAATGAAAGTCACCGGAGTCATCCAGGCCGGAGGCCAGAGCACGCGGATGGGTGGCCGACCCAAGGCCCTCATCGAGCTCGGAGGACGTCCGATCATCGAGCGCGTGGTCGCGGCGCTGGCTCCCGCGGTCGACGCCATGCTCGTCGTGACCAACACGCCGGAGCTCTACGCCTTCCTCGAGCTTCCGATGATCGCAGATGTCTATCCCGATCACGGCTCGCTCGGCGGGATCTACTCCGGTCTCAAGGCCGCGGCGGGCCAGGCGGCCTTGACGGTCGCCTGCGACATGCCCTTCCTCCATCCCGAGATCGTCAAGCTCGTCGCGTCGCGAGCCGGTGAGGGCGACGTCGTGATCCCCCGCGTCGGGACCCGGCTCGAGACGATGCACGCCGCGTACGGCAAGGCCTGCTTGTCGCCCATCGCGGAGCGGCTGGTGGCGGGACAGCTCAAGATCGTCGACTTCTTCGCGCGCGTGCGGGTGGTGGAGATCGCCGAGGCCGACGTCGCGCGGTTTCGCGACCCGCGCGTCGCCTTCATGAACGTGAACACGCCCGACGAGCTCGAGCGAGCCCGCGCGCTGGCGACGGAGCTCGGCTGATCGTGGCCAGGCTGCGTCCTGTGCTGCTCGTGCACTATCACGAGCTCGGCCTCAAGCGGGGCAACCGGCCGCTCTTCCTGCGCCATCTTGCGCGCAATCTGAGACAGGCGATCGCCGACCTCGGCCCGGTGAACCTGCGCCAGGTCTCGGGCCGGCTCTTGCTCGAGCTCGACGAGCACCCCGACCCGGCCGCCGTCCGCGACCGCGCCCGTCGCGTGTGTGGCGTCGCGAGCGCTGCCCTCGCGTATCGCGTGGTGTCGACCGTCGAGGCGATGAAGTCGGTAGTCGCCGAGCTCGTGGAGGGGCGGCGCATCGAGTCGTTCAGGATCTCGGCGCGCCGGGCCTTCAAGACCTATCCCCTGACGAGCGTCGAGCTCAATCGTCAGCTGGGCGCGTTCGTGCTCGAACGGGTCGCCACGCGCGTCGACCTGCGTCAGCCGGAGCTCGAGATCCACGTGGAGGTCATGCCCGCCGAGACGTTCGTCTACGTCGATCCGGAGCCGGGTCCGGGCGGGCTCCCCGTGGGCGCGAGCGGCACCGTCGCCGCGCTCCTGTCTGGTGGGATCGATTCGCCGGTCGCCGCCTGGCGAATGATGAAACGTGGCTGCCGGGTCGTGTTCGTCCACTTCCACAGCGTGCCCTACCTGCCGCCCACCTCGCAGGCCAAGACGCGCGCGCTCGTGGAGCGGTTGACGGAGTGGCAGTACGACTCGACGCTCGTGCTGGTGCCCTTCGGCGAGATCCAGCGCGAGGTCGTGCTGACCGTCCCGCCGCCGGCGCGGGTCGTGGTCTATCGCCGGCTGATGGTGCGAATCGCCGGGGCGCTGGCGAGAAAGCACGGCGCGGTCGCGCTGACCACGGGTGAGAGCCTCGGTCAGGTCGCGTCGCAAACCCTCTCGAACATCACGCGAATCGACGAGGCCGCGACCATGCCGATCCTGAGGCCGCTCATCGGCATGGACAAGCTCGAGATCACCGACGAGGCGCGCCGGCTCGGCACGTTCGAGATCTCGATCGAGCCGGACGCCGACTGCTGCACCCTGTTCGTCCCCAAGCATCCGGCCACGCGGATGTCCGAGGCCGAGGTCGGCGCGGTCGAGGCGCGTCTGGAGATCCCGCGGCTGGTCGCCGCCGGCTGCGACGGCGCTTCGGTGGAGGTCTTCGCGTTCCCGGCCTGAAGACCTCTCAATCACCCCTCTATGTTGTTGGCTTGACACGCCGGAGCCACTACCGATATGGTGCCGGTATGACTATCGTCGCGTTAGGTGCGGATCACGCAGGCTTTCCGCTGAAGGAAGACCTCAAGACCTGGCTGATCTGCCGTGGCTACGACGTTGTCGACCTGGGAACGCAGTCGGCCGAGTCCGTGGACTACCCCGACTTCGCGGTCGGTGTCGGCTGCGCCATCACGGCGGGCAAGGCCGACCGCGGCGTCCTCGTCTGCGGGACCGGCATCGGGATGGCCATGGCGGCGAACAAGGTGCCGGGGGTCCGTGCCGCGGCCTGCAGCGACGCGTATACGGCCCGCATAAGCCGCGAGCACAACGACGCCAACATCCTGGCGCTCGGGGCGCGGATCACGTCGCGCGAGGCCGCGATCGAGATTCTCGAGGTCTGGCTCGGTGCCGAATTCGCCGGCGGTCGTCATGCTCGCCGGATAGAAAAGATCGTCGCCCTCGACGGCATGCGGGAACAGGAGCCGCGCGATGCACCGGCTCGCTGACACCGACCCCGAGATCGCCAAGGCGCTGCGCGCAGAGGCGCAACGGCAGCACCGGAACCTCGAGCTGATCGCTTCCGAGAACTTCGTGTCCGAGGCGGTGCTCGAAGCGGTCGGCTCGGTGCTGACCAACAAATACGCCGAAGGGTACCCCGGGCGCCGTTACTACGGCGGCTGCGAGGTCGTCGACGTCGTCGAGGATCTCGCGATCGCCCGCGCCAAGGAGCTCTTCGGCGCCGAGCACGCCAACGTCCAGCCCCATTCGGGCGCTCAGGCCAACATGGCCGTCTACTTCACCCTGTTGAAGCCCGGCGACACCGTGCTCGGCCCGAACCTCTCTCACGGCGGCCATCTGACCGCTGGAAGCCCCGTCAACTACTCCGGCAAGTTCTATTCGATCGTCGCGTACGGCGTGCGGAAGGACACCGAGCGCATCGATCTGGATCAGGTCCGCGACCTGGCGCGCCAGCATCGGCCCAAGCTGATCATCGCCGGAGGCTCCGCCTTTCCGCGGGCGATCGACTTCGCCCCATTCGGCGACATCGCGCGCGAGGTCGGTGCGGTCCTCATGGCCGACATCGCGCATCCGGCCGGGCTCGTCGCCGCCGGGCTTCATCCCTCGCCGGTGGGCGTGGCGGACTTCGTCACGACGACCACGCACAAGACGCTCCGCGGTCCGCGCGGGGGGATGGTCATGTGCCGGGCCTCGCACGCGCAGGCGCTCGACCGGACCGTGATGCCCGGAGTCCAGGGCGGCCCGCTGATGCACGTCATTGCGGGCAAGGCGGTGGCGTTCCGCGAAGCCCTCACGCCGGCCTGGCGGAGCTACCAGCAGCAGATCGTGACGAACGCGGCCGCGCTCGCCGCGGCGCTCCTCGGACACGGCTACCGGCTCGTGACCGGGGGCACGGACACCCATCTGATGCTTCTCGACCTCACCAGCCGGAACATCACCGGGAAGGACGCCCAGGAGGCCCTCGACCGGGCCTGGATCACCGTCAACAAGAATACGGTGCCGTTCGAGACGAAGAGCCCGATGGTGACGAGCGGCATCCGCATCGGCACGCCCGCGGTCACCACCCGCGGCATGCGCGAGGTCGAGATGGTGGAGATCGCGCGCCTCATCGACCGCGTTCTGTCCGACCTCGGGTCCTCATCCACGGAGGCGAAGGTACGGGGAGAGGTACAGGAGCTCACGAATCGGTTCCCGCTCTATTCGGAGCGAACCCGATGACCGGACCGGCATCGGGAAAGGGGGGAGCCCGATGAAGTGCCCGTTTTGCGGTCACACGGAGGATCGGGTCGTCGACTCGCGGGTGGGCCGGGACGGGGAGTTCATCCGGCGCCGCCGCGAGTGCCTCAAGTGCCACCGCCGGTACACGACGTACGAGTACATCGAGGACGTGCTGCCGCACGTGGTCAAGCGCGACGGACGCCGCGAGCCCTTCGACCGCCAGAAGCTCCGCGGTTCCATCTTGAAGTCGTGCGAGAAGCGATCGGTCGGTGTGCAGGCCGTCGACGACGTCGTCGTCGAGATCGAGGCCCAGCTGCACGAGCGCGCCGAGAAGGAGATCAGCAGCGAGGAGCTCGGCCGGGTGGTCATGGATCATCTCCAGCGCCTGGACCCCGTCGCCTACGTCCGGTTCGCCTCGGTCTATCGGCAGTTCAAGGATATCGGCCAGTTCGTCGAAGAGGTGAAGGGCCTCCAGCGAGACGACAAGACGAAGGCGGCTCCGGCCAAGCCCCGTCCCCTCGCCAAGACCAAGTGACCGGGCGGGTGAAAATAGCGCGGCCCTGCCGATGGAGTCGGATCGGCAGGGCCGAGCGCCGCGTGGGCCCTACTTCTTTTTCTTCTTGGTCGCCTTCTTTTTCGCCACCGCCTCACCTCCCTTCGCCGAGACGCTCGAACGGCGCATCTGCTCGGCAATGCTAGTGAGGTGGGAAAAATCTGTCAAGGCCAAAAGTCAATACCTGGGGGTCGGGAGGCATTTCACACCCCAAGATGTAGGGTCGTACGTAAATTGACTTCCTCACGGCCGCGATGTAGCGTGGGCGCACGGTCGAGCGCTGCCCATCACCAATAACTACCCGCTCTTGAGGAGATCTCCGTCGATGAGACGCATGCTCAAGAAGCTTGTGTTCGTCGAACCGAAGTCGACCCATCTGCACATCTACAGCCGGGTCTGCATTCCGCGGATCGGATCGGTCTTGCTCGCCACCATCATGCGGGCCAAGGGCTACGACGTTCGCGTCTATATCGAGGACATCCAGGCGCCGGACATGAACGAAGTCCTCTCGGCCGACCTGGTCGCCATCTCGGCCATCACCTCGACGGCGCCGCAGTCCTACCGGCTCGCCGACCAGGTCCGCGCCGCCGGCGGGATCGCCGTGCTCGGCGGCACGCACGTGAGCTTCTTGCCCGAGGAAGGGCTCGAGCACGCGGACTTCGTGGTGCGCGGCGAGGGTGAGTTCGCGTTCCAGGAGCTGGTCGACGCCATCCAGGCCGGCCACGGGCTCGAGCAGATCAAGAACCTCTCGTACATCGTGGACGGACAGGTGGTCAATCTCCCGGAGCGTCCGAAGATCCCGAACCTCGACGTGAACCCGATCCCGGACTACAAGCTCATCACGGGCTGGAAGCCTGGCGGGGTCATCTCGGTCGCGACGTCGCGCGGTTGCCCGTTCTCCTGCACCTTCTGCTCGGTGCCGGGCATGTACGGCCACGCCTTCCGCACCCACTCGGTCGAGCGCGTGCTGCAAGAGCTCGAGAGCCACCGCGGCAACGCGTACACCTTCTTCGCGGACGACATCTTCACCGCGAACAAGAAGCGCTGCAAAGAGCTCCTGCGCGGGATGATCGAGCGCAACCTCATTCCCGATTGGGGCGCCCAGGTCCGGACAGAAACCGTCGACGATCCCGAGCTCCTCGAGCTCATGCAAGCGGCAAACTGCTTCAACGTCTACGTCGGCTTCGAGTCGATCAATCCCCGGACGCTCAAGCTCTTCCAGAAGAAGCAGGACGTGGCGAAGATCGAGCGCTCGATCGAGCGGTTCCACGCCCACAAGATCCGGATCCACGGCATGTTCGTGGTCGGCTCCGACGAGGACGACGTCGAGACGATCGACGCCACCGCCGAGTTCGCGCTCAAGAACGACATCGACTCGATCCAGTTCATGATCCTCACGCCGATTCCGGGCTCACCCGACTGGGAGCAGCTCTACGACCGCGGCGGCAAGTACGTGATCAGCAAGAACTGGCAGTTTTACGACGGGCACCACGTCGTGCACCAGCCGCGGCGCATGAGCCCCTACGAGCTGCAGAAGGGCGCGCTCGACGCCATGGCCAAGTTCTACTCCTGGCGCGGCATCGCCAAGAAGCTCATGAAGGGCGACAAGTACTACGCGGTGATCCGCTATTTCGGCAAGCGAATGGTCCGCGACTGGTGGAAGGACGACGAGAATCGCCAGCACGTCGAGTGGCTCAAGGCTCAGCTCTACTCGGACGTGAAAGAGCTCGGACATCACGCGCTCCAGCGGGTGGGGCTGCCGGCGATCCTGCTCCAAGATTCGGTGGGACGCCTCCTCCAGCGCTTCCTGGGCGAGCTCGGCGTGACGGTCGTGCCGCTGGCCGAAGCGGCCGCCGAGGGCGCCGCGCGCGCCAAGGAGACCGTCGACTGCCTGATCACGCCGATCGTCAAGCGCGCCGTCAAGGAGCGCGAGGAGTTCTACGCGAGCCTCGCGAGCGTGAACATGAGGCTCCAGAGCCAGTGGGACAAGCTGCCCCACGTTAGCTTCCCGCTGCTCGACGGTCAGGGGCCGGTGTTCGAGCCCTTCGCGAAGATCGGGCTCCTCTTCACGAAGAACCTCGATCGCATCCGCGACGCCTACAAGAGCGCCGGGGTCGCCGAAGGCCTCTGGGAAGCCGCATAAGCCGACCGGGTCAGGGGCGGGGCCGGGACGTGCCCGCCTCGACCCGGTAGCAAATAGGCCGCAGCGTAATACCTCGGGACGTGTGTGTCGGGACAACCCTGACTACACGGGTCGAGGCAGACACATCCCGGCCCCACCCCTGACCCGGCCGACTTCGCGTTTTCGGTCGACCTTCGGCGCTCCGGTGCTTCGGTCTTGCCTAGGCTTCTTTGGGTTCTTGGACCGAGGAGGGCTTGCGGGCGTGGCGGCGTCTCACGAACTCTTCGTTGAGCGGGACGCCGCGCTTGCAGAAGGGACACTTGTCCGGATCGTAGGTCGGGAAATCGCGGCTCACCAGGCTGAAGACCGGACGGTTGTCCAGCTCCACGGACGTGCGGCGCCAGAGGCAACCGACGCCGACCACGATCCCGCCCAGCTGCTCCACCAGGTTGATGAGCAGACTCAACGTCGAGCCCGTGCTGACCAGATCTTCGATCAGCAGGATCTTCACGCTGGGCCGGATGAGCCGCTGGAACTCGACCGGCAGGGATACGCGGCGCTTGCCGCCGGACAAGCCCTTGGTGCCGTAGACGACGATCGGGCGCGAGGGATGGGCGCGCGCCACGCAGTGAGACAGAATCAGCGCGCCCGGGCCTGTCGACAGCACCATGTCGATCGGCCACTGGGCGAAGTGCTTGGCGATCACCGCGCCGAGGCCTTCCGTGAACGACGGCTCCGTGGTCACCAGGGTCTTCTCGATGTACTCGGTCGTGTGCTGGCCCGACGGAAGGAGGATGTGATCGTTGGCGTGATAGGCGCCGGTACGCTTGAGGATTTCGAGGTGGATCTTCTCCCGGACTTCGGTCTCGACGGCGGCGGGGTCTTTCCTGGCGGCAGCGCTCATCGCGGCCCTCCTCAACGCATTATCGCACGTGGCGCATCGGCGATGAGTCGCGCATTGGGCGCATGCTAGACTCTCGCCATGCGCGTGCTCGCCGTCGAGACCTCGACCCTGTCCGGCGGCGCCGCGCTCCTCGACGACGAGCGCGTCGTCGGCGAGTACACCCTGGACGTCCGCATTACCCACTCCGAGCGCCTGATGGCCGCGATCGATCGGCTGCTGAGCGACGCGGGCTGGACGCCGCGCGACCTCGAGGGACTCGCGGTGACCGTCGGCCCGGGCTCGTTCACCGGGCTCCGCGTCGGTCTCAGCACGGTCAAGGGGCTGGCGCTCGCGCTCGCGATCCCGGTCGCCGCCGTACCGACGCTCGACGCGATGGCGGCGATGCTGCCGTACGCCGCGTTGCCGGTCTGTCCCGTGCTCGACGCGCGCAAGCGCGAGGTCTACGCCTCGCTCTATCGCTGGGAGGATCGCGGCATGCGCCGGCAGTGGGACTACCTGGCGATCGCGCCCGACGACCTGGCTCGGCGCCTGGACGAGCCGGTGATCGTCGTCGGCGACGGTGCGGCGGCGATCCGCTCGCCGCTCGTGCGCCATGTCCGGCCTCCGCGCCGGGGGCCGGCTCCGGCGGTCGTCGGCGCGCTCGGGCACACGCGGCTCGCGCTCGGTGACACGGTCGCGGTGGCCGACCTCGCTCCGATCTATCTCCGGCCGTCCGAGGCCGAGCTGAAGCGACGCGGTGCCGCCGTCAGTTGATCGCATGCGCCCCGACGACCTCGACGAGGTCCTCGGCATCGAGCGCGCCTCGTTCTCGATGCCCTGGTCGCGGGGCGCCTTCCTCTACGAGATTCAGCAGAACCGCGTGGCGCACTGCTGGGTCATGCGTGAGGACGGGCAGGTGGTCGGCTATCTCTGTCTCTGGGAGGTCGCCGACGAAGTCCACATCACCAACATCGCGGTCCGCCCCGAGTGTCGTCGGCGGGGCCTCGCCCGCACCTTGCTCGGGAACATCCTCGACGACGCGCGACAGCGCCGGATCAAGCTCGTCGTCCTCGAGGTTCGCCCGAGCAACACCGAGGCGCGCACGCTCTATGAATCCTTCGGCTTCCGCGTCGTCGGCCGCCGGCGCGGCTACTACTACGACACGGGTGAGGACGCCCTGGTCATGGAGGCCGACCTCCAGACCGCCCACCCGGGAACCCGAGCCTAGACTCGCCCGTTCGTGGTATTAAGGCGTCGCCCGACCGCCGCCCGACTCTCGAACAGGAGATTCATGGTGTCCCGACCGGCTACGTATGCGAGCGTCGCGTTCGTCTTGGCCCTGGCGGCGAGTCAGGCCCATGCGGACGTGATGTCGTTCAAGCTCTTGCCGAACTACTCGCGTGCCACGTTCAAGAGCGACGCGCCGCTCGAGACGTTCGTGGGCAACACCGCCGCCGAAGGCGTCGACGGCACGTTGAGCCTCGACCCGGCCCGGCCGCAGGCCGCCTCCGGGACGGTCAAGGTCGATATGAACCTGGTTAAGACCGGCATCGACAAGCGCGATGCCGACATGCGCAGCAAGAACTACCTCGACACGGAGGTGGAGGCCAACCGCTGGGTCACCTTCGAGGTCAAGAGCATCGAGATCGCCGGAGCGCTCGAGCCGGGCAAGATGGTGCCGGCCAAGGTGAAGGGGGTTCTGACGGTGAAGCAGAAGCCCGTGGAGCGCGTCGCCGACGCCACCGTGACCTGGATCAAGCTCACCCCGGAGGAGGTCGAGGCCCAGAAACGCTTCGGCTTCACGGCCGACAACATCAAGGTGCGCGCTCGGTTCGCGACGACCTTCACCGATCACGGGTTGAAGATTCCGGCGATCCTCTTCTACAAGGTCTCGAACGACATCCAGCTGGAGACCGACTTGACCTTCATCCGCCAATAGTGGGTGTCTTGGCACGACGCGCCCGGCATCTCGCCGTCCTCCTCCTGGTGTCGCTGGTCTCTCTCCCCGCGCTGGCCTCCGCGCAGGCTCCGTCGGCCGCCGAGCTCGCGCGGGGCAAGTACATCTTCGGAGCGACCGGCGGATGCGGCTGCCACACCGTGCCCAAGCAACCGGTCAACGCCGGCGGACGGAGATACGACGGCCCGTACGGCACGGTGTACTCGAGCAACATCACACCCGATCGTGAGACCGGGATCGGCGGCTGGACGGATGAGCAGATCATCACGGCGACCCGGCTCGGCCGGCGGCCCAACGGCGAGCGTCTGATCCCGGTGCATCCGTACACCGTCTTCAACGGTATGTCGGCCGATGATCTGAAAGCGCTCGTCGCGTTCCTTCGCTCGGTCCCGCCGGTCAAGCAGGCGAAACAACCGAAGAAGATCTCCGTGCCGATGTTCGAGAGCGTGTTCCTGCCGGCATGGCTCGCGGCGTTCGCGCCGCGGGAGAGTCCGCCGACGTCGGCGCCGACCTCGGGCGTCGCGCGCGGCGAGTATCTCGTCCGTGCCGTCGCCCACTGCGGCGAATGCCACACGCCGCGCACGATGACGATGGCCACCGACAACACGCGCTTCCTCGCCGGCAATCCCAAGGGCCCCGAGGAGTCGGAGGTTCCGAACATCACGCCCGACAAGACGACGGGCTTGCAGTGGTCGGAGGAAGAAATCGCCGACTATCTCGGCAGCGGCAACAAGCCCGACGGCGACGTGGCCGGCGGGCTGATGGGCGAGGTCATCGAGGGCACGTTGGCCGGATACAAAGACCTGACCAAGGCCGACCGGCTGGCGATCGCCCAGTACCTGAAAACGATTCTCCCGATCAAGAACAAGATCGGCAAGTGACGCAGTGGCAATCAATCCGGGCAGTCACAAGGAGAGGACATGAAACTCCGAACCGTGAGAGCTGCTGTGATCCTCGGTAGCCTTGTCGCGCTGGCCGTCGTGGGCTGCGCGACGGCTTCGAAGAGCCCCACGATCGGGACTGGTGATCCAGTCGCGGACCGGCAACGGCTCATGAAGAACGTCGGCGCCAACTGGGCCGATATCCAGAACAAGGTGAAGGCGGGCGCTCAGGACACGGTGGCGGTGAATGCCGAGGCCCTCTCGCTCCACGCTCAGCGCATCCCGAGCCTCTTCCCCGAGGGCTCGCTCACCGACAAGTCGAAGGCGAAGCCCGACATCTGGCAGAAGTGGCCCGAATTCCAGGCGGCGGCGAAGAACCTCGAGAACCGCGCCGCCACCCTTCGTGACCAGGCGACGGCGAAGGACGGCGCGGCGGTCACGGCGACGGTCGGCACATTCGGCCGGGACGCCTGCGGGGCGTGCCACACGCCCTTCCGCGTCCCGCCGCCCCAGCAGCAGCCGGCGCAACCACGTTCCTGAAAACCCGAAGGAGGCGACGATGCAGATCAAGCACGTGAAATCGGCCGTGGCGCTCGGGAGCCTCGTCGCGCTGGCGCTCGTCAGCTCGGCGACCGGGCAATCCACCACCAAGCTCTGGACCGGCGATCCGGTCGCCGACCGGCAGCGGCTCATGAAGCTGAACGGCGCGAGCTGGGCGGACGCCCAGGCGAAGCTGAAGGCCGGCAACGCCGAAGCGGTCGCGGCGAACGCCGAGACGATGGCGCTGACCTCGGTGCTGGTCCCCGGGTTGTTCCCGGAAGGCTCGCTGACCGACAAGTCGAAGGCGAAGCCGGAGATCTGGCAGAAGTGGCCCGAGTTCGAGGCGGCGTCGAAGAATTTCACCGCGCAGGCCGAGAAGCTCCGAGATGCGGCCCGCACCAAGGACCTGGCGGCCACCGAGGCCGTCGCCAAGGAGTTCGGGCGCCAGGCGTGCGGGACCTGTCACACACCGTTCCGTGTGCCACCGCCACAGCAGCAGGCGCCCGCAGCACCACAACCGCAGCCGCGCTGATCGCCGTCTCGTGACCGGGGAGGGCGCCGACGGGCGCCCTCCTCGGCTCGTGGGGCCTGTGCTAAGGTTGGGTCGCTCATGACCTCGTCCGTTCCTTTTCGTGACACCTTCTGGAACGTCCCCGGCTGGGCCCAGGTCGCGCTCTACGTCGGCGGCGCGCTCGCGATCGCGATCTTCGCGTACGGGATGTGGCAGCGGGTGGCGCTCTGGCGCCGTGGCCTCCCCGAGGATCGTCTGGATCGGATCCCTGAGCGCATCGGCCGCGTGCTTGCTCACGCGCTCGGCCAGGTGCGCACGCTCTCGCAGGCGTATCCCGGCGTCATGCACGCGATCATGTTCTGGGGGTTTCTCGCCCTGTTCATGGGCACCGTGCTGGCCACGCTCGACTGGGACGTCACCTTGCCGCTCTTCGGGTACAAGCTCCTCAAGGGGCCGTTCTATCTCGTGTACGAGACCGTGCTCGACCTGTTCGGACTCTTCTTCGTCATCGGTCTCGGGATGGCGGTCTGGCGGCGGTTCGTCCAGCGGCCGGCGCGTGTCGACGCGACCGCGCGCTTCGCGTGGGTCCTCGCGCTCCTGTTCGTCATCAACGTGAGCGGCTTCGTCATGGAGGCGTGTCGGCTGGCGGTCGTCGAGCCCTGGTGGGCCCCGTGGTCGCCGGTCGGCTGGGTGCTCGGCCGTGGCCTGGTGGCGCTCGGCCTCACGTCCGGCGCGCTGCGCGGGCTCCACGTCGTGACGTGGCTCTTCCATGCCGTGCTCGCGCTCGCCTTCATCGCCGTCATCCCGTTCTCCTACTTCCTGCATCTCCTGACGACGCCGCTGAACATCTTCTTCTCGAAGCTCGGTCCGCGCGGCGCGATCGCGCCGATCACGAACATCGAGGAGGCCGAGTCGCTCGGCATCTCGAAGCTCGAGGAGTTCTCGTGGAAGCGGCTTCTCGACTTCGACGCGTGCGTCGAGTGCGGCCGCTGCCAGGCGGTGTGCCCCGCCTACATGTCAGGCACGGCGCTCTCGCCCAAGCAGATCATCGTGAAGCTCAAGCGCCACATGCACGGCGACCTGCCGGGCCCGATCCACGGCGAGCTGATCAAGGCCGACGAGCTCTGGGCGTGCACGACCTGCATGGCGTGCGTCCAGGAGTGCCCGGCCTTCATCGACATCGTCGACACGATCGTCGATCTCCGCCGCTATCTGACCCTCTCGGAGGGCGCCTTGCCCTCGACGGCGCCCCAGTCGCTCCAGAACATCCAGCGCGCCGGCAATCCGTGGGGGCTGCCGGCCGGCGAGCGTCTGGCCTGGGCGCAGGGGCTCGACGTGCCGCTGATGCAGCCGGAGCGCGAGGTCGAGTACCTCTACTGGGTCGGCTGCTCGGCCTCGTACGACCGGCGAAACCAGGCGATCGCGCGCTCGGTGGTGAAGATTCTCAAGGCGGCCGGCGTGAGCTTCGGCGTGATGCCCGAAGAGCGCTGCCACGCGGAGGTCGGCCGCCGCCTGGGCGAGGAATACCTCTACCAGACGGTCGCGCAGGAGAACGTCGAGGCGGTCAAGCAGTATCGGTTCCGCAAGGTGATCACGCACTGCCCCCACTGCTTCAACACGATCAAGAACGAGTTCCCCCAGTTCGGCGGCAGCTACGAGGTCCTTCACCACTCGCAGGTCATCGAGCAGCTGATCGCTGACGGACGGATCAAGCCGACGAAGCCACTCGAGGCCACCCTCGCGTTCCACGACTCGTGCTACCTCGGGCGCTACAACGGCATCACCGAGGCGCCGCGGAACGTCGCGAAGTCGGTGCCGGGGCTGCGCGTGGTCGAGCTGCCGCGCAACCGCGAGCGCGGCCTCTGTTGCGGCGGCGGTGGCGGCCACATGTGGATGGAAGTGAAGGCCGAGAAGCGCGTGAACCTGATCCGCGTGGAAGAGGCCCTCGAGGCGAAGGTCGACCTCGTCGGCACGGGCTGTCCGTTCTGCCTGGCGATGATCGATCTCGGTCGCAAGGTGAAGGGCGCCGAAGACACGCTCGCCGTGAAGGACGTCAGCGAGCTGGTGGCCGAGAGCCTCGAGCCGTGAAGGCGCTCCTGCGCGCGCTGCCGGACATCGTGCGCACGATCGGCGGCCTCGCCATCGACCCGGTGCTGCCGAAGGCCGCCAAGGTCGTGCTCGCCGCCGCCGTCCTCTACCTCGTCTCGCCCCTCGACCTGATCCCGGACTTCATCCCCGTGCTGGGCTACCTGGACGACGTCTTCGTCGCCGCGATCCTGGTCGACGGGATGCTGAACTTCGTGAACCGGGGCCTCGTGCTCAAATACTGGCCCGGCAGCCCGGAGTCGCTCGAGCGTGTCGCTCGCTCGGCGCGCGTCCTGGCTGCCTGGGTTCCCCGACGGCTCAAGCTGCGGATCTTCTCGGGTCCCTAGAACCCTGGCCCGCTCACGCGCCGTCGCGCGGGCCCGCTCACCGGCCGCCCAGCGATCGCCGGTAGTAGGCCTGTCCTCGCGCGAAGCCGCGGCGGAATGCCGGCTCCCGGTACGTGGCCGGGTACCGGTCCTTCAAGAACGCATCGGGGTCGCTCTCGGCGCGATCGCGTCCGCGCGCCGCCAGCGCGGCCTCGAATCCTTCGCGGTAGATGGCCTCGTCTCGGTGGAAGTCGAGCCCCTCGGCGCGATACTCGAACGCCTCGGCCTCGCGAAGGCCGATCCACCACCGCTCGCGGGCCGCGTCCACGCTCTCGGCGCCCGAGCCGTCCAGCACCGCCACGGCCCGCTCGTGCCCGTCGGCGTCGGTGGGCGTGACGACCACGATCGCGTAGCCGCGCCTGAGCGCTTCCTCGTACACGAACAGCTCGTCCTTGGGCAGTCCGCTCTCCAGCGCGTTTTCCAAAGCGCCGCCGACGGCCGCGCCGCTCAGACTCAGGAGCACGCCGCCGACGATCCCGATCGCGATGGCCGGACCCGCAACCGGCAAGAGCGCGCTCGCGGCCGCCGCCGCGCCGATCTCCGCACCGCTGGCGACCCCCACGGCCCCACCGATGACGCCGCCGATCGCCTTACCCATACCGGGCTGCTCGGCCTCGCTCATGGGCATCTTCGCGACCAGCGGCTCCGAATCCGGAACCAGCACGTGAATGCTCTTCGGCGACAGGCCGCCGGCCTTCAGATTTCCGACGGCGCGCTCGGCGGAAGCTCGATCGAAGAATATGCCAACTGTCGGACCCATTTTTTTCGTCTCCTCTCCGCTGGGCCGCCGCCCGACGGCGACGATGGATCGCGCGCTCGCGCGACACCCAGCCCACGGCCACCAGCATGCCGACGGCCACGGCGACGATCAGCCAGGCCGTGTCGCTCATCGTCATCGACGCCCCCTCACGCCGACCGCCACTTGCACGCGCATCGGGTGATGACCTGACTCTCAGCTCGACGCGCTCGGCGTGATGCGGAACATCCCAGGCGCTCTCATCGCTCAATGGGCAAGAGGCGTGCCACGCGCATGCCGCGCTCGTGACGACCCACATGTACGTCGGGCGAGCGAGATCGCGCGCCGGCGCTGGCGAGATCGCGTAATTGTTATCGAGTAAGAATGCGCGATCCGTCGCGCTGTTGACTGTTCGCGACGCGAAGACTACCGTGGCTCCCCAGGGAGGGCACGATGGCTGGAGCCGTAGGATTCATCGGACTCGGCAACATGGGGCAACCGATGGCGCTGAACCTCGCGAAGCACGGCTTTCCGCTGATCGTTCACGACATCGACCCGGCGAAGGTCGAGCCCTTGCGGGCGCGCGGGGCGACGGTCGTCGAGTCGCCGGAGGCCGTGGCCAAGACGGCCGATCGCACGATCTCGATGGTGGAAACGACCGCGCAGGCCGAGTCGGTGATCACCGGTGAGCGCGGGATCCTCGGCACCGCCAGGTCCGGGCACATCGTGATCAGCATGAGCACGATCGACCCGCTCGTCGCGCGGCGGCTGGCCGACGCGCTCGCGGCGCGCGGGGTGGCGATGCTCGACGCGCCCGTGAGCGGCGGCACCGAGCGGGCGAAGACCGGCGAGCTCTCGATCATCGCCGGTGGCGATGCTGCGACCTTCGAGGCCTGTCGCGACCTCTTCAAGGCGATGGGCACGAAGATCTTCCACGTCGGCGGGCTCGGCCAGGGGCTCGCGATGAAGCTCGTCAACAACATGCTGGTCCAGGTCAACATGGTGGCGGTAGCCGAAGCGCTCGTGCTGGGCGTGAAGGCCGGGCTCGACCCGCGCACGATCTACGAGGTCGTGCGGGTCAGCACCGGAACGAGCTCGGCCTTCGAGCGCGGCGCGGCGCGGATGCTCGCGCGCGATTTCTCGCCGGCCGGGACCGTCGACATTTCGTTCAAGGACCAGGAGCTCGAGACGGCGTTCGCGAAACAGCTCGGGGCGCCGCTCTTGCTGGCGAACGTGAGCCAGCAGGTCTACCAGATGGCGCGCGCGGCCGGGCTCGGCAAGCAGGACGGCACGGCCATCATCCAGGTGCTCGAGCGCCTGGCGGGCGTCAAGGTCGGCGGCTAGACCACGAGCTCTCGCGCTACGCCGCGCAAGTCCATCTCGTATTCGAGCCCGATCACCGGCGGCCGGCTCGGAAACCAGCGCACGCCGTGGATCGCGGCGGCGCCGGCCGGCGCCAGGACGGTGTCGGCGAGGAAGGGCTCGATGGGCTGCACGGTGTAGATGTCGATCGTGGTCACGTCGGACCACGCGCCGCCGAGTCCCTGAAGACGCGCCTGCATGATCCGCATCACGTGCGCCGCCTTCTCGCGCATCGCCGCGGCCGACGTCTCGCCGTGGCGGACGATACCCTCGACGCCGACTCCACGCTCGCGCATCTCGCCCGCGCCGGCCACGATGAAGGTCGGGCGCTGCGTGGCGCCGGGCACGGTGTAGCCGAAGCCGTACAGAGAGGGCTCCGGCGGGGCGCCGGCGACCGGGGCCACGTTCGTGCGGGCGATCGGATTGGCGCCGTCCACGAGCAGGTTCCATTCCTTCAGAAGCGCCTGATACCCGGCGTTGAACGCGTCGAATCCGTCGAAGGTGAACGGCGCCGGGCTCCTGAGTTCGATCGCGCACAGCGCCGCGCGGGGCCGGCCCTCCGCGCGCAGGTGACGGTCGATCAGGGCGAACCCGTCTCGCCACGGGATCGGCGCGCGAAGCGTCGCGTGGACCACCTGGAAACCCCCGGCCGCCGCCACACCCGACGAGAACGGCGCGATACCCGGCAGGAAGCGGTAGTTCCCGGCCACCACGTCACGCGCGGAAGAAGTCTGGCTCATGAACGCGAACCGTACCACGTCTCATCGCCCGGTGCCGGGCCCTTGACATTGTCGGACGAGCAACTTCTAATGCCCGCGCAGACCGGTTGCCGACCTACGCTCCCTGGGAGGCTCTCATGTTTCGGAACGGACCGTTGCGCGTCGCGTGTGGGCTGATCGCGCTGGCGGTGGTGCTGGGTCTGGTACTCGCCTCGGATGCGCCGGCGCAGGGCAAGAAGCTGAAGATCGGCGTCGTCTACGATTACACCGGCCCGCTGGCGGGCGGCGGCTCCGAGCTGCACGCGCTCGGCGCGAAGATCATGATCGACTACTTCATCAAGAAGGGCGGCGTCGAGGGCTATCAGATCGAGGCCGTGTACGCCGACGCCCAGAGCAAGCCCGACGTCGCCATCAACGAGGCCGTGCGGCTGATCGAGCAGGAGAAGGTCGACATGCTGCTCGGCTTCTACTCGTCGGCGCAGTGCGTGCCGGCGGCCGCGCGGGTCGAGCAGCTCAAGAAGTTCATGTGGATCACCACGTGCATCTCCTCGGCGGTGCTCGAGAACCGTCATCTCAAGTACGTCTTCCGCACGCAGCCGAGCGGCAAGCAGTTCGGGCTGATGTCGACGGACTTCCTCGCCCAGAACGCGAAGAGCAAGCTCGGCCGCGAGCCCAAGGACCTGCGCGTCGCGATCATCCACGAGGACGGCGCGTACGGCGTCGACGTCTCGCGGGGCAACGAGGAAGGCGCCAAGAAGGCCGGCTTCAACATCGTGCTGAAGGAAGGATATTCCGCGACGGCCCCGGATCTGTCGGCGCTGGTGACCAAGCTCAAGCGCGGCCGCCCGGATGTGATCTTCCACACCGGCTACAACCCGGACATCACCTTGTTCCTCCGCCAGGCCCGCGAGCAGGGGCTCCGCTTCAGCGCGCTGATCGGCCACGGCGCCGGCTACGGCGTCTACGACAAGCTGAAAGAGTCGCTCGGCCGGGACGTCAACTACTTCTTCAACGTCGACCCGATCTCGATCTGGCTCGCCAACGAGAAGTCGCTGCGCCCGCCGCTGCCGGCGATGATCAAGATGGTCGGGGAGGAGTACGAGAAGGCTCGGCCCGGCACACAGGTGCGCTCGGCGCACGTGGGCATGTCGGCCAGCAACACGTACGTGTTCATGACCGAAGTGTTGCCGCGCGCCATCAAGAAGCATGGCGGCGTCGA
The DNA here is from genome assembly GCA_003220495.1 of Candidatus Rokuibacteriota bacterium. GTDB lineage: Bacteria > Methylomirabilota > Methylomirabilia > Rokubacteriales > CSP1-6 > AR31. The sequence goes on from QHSP01000015.1 coordinate 178,419, forward strand.
TGCCGAAGCGCTGCGGAAGGCGGCGCTCGAGGTCGATCTGCCGGAGGGCGGCACCATGCTCGGCTTCGGCGTGAAATTCGAGGGGGAGTCCGGGGCCATGGCGGGGCAGAACGATCGCGCCTTCCCGGTGATCCTCCAGTACATCGACGACAAGCCCTATCTCGTCTGGCCCAAGAGCCAGCAGCAGCGCGAGCCGGTTCTACCGCTGCCGGGCACGTCACCGTACGCGGCGCAGTGAGCCTGGCGACATAGCTATTTGCTAGCCGTCCAGGGCCTCACCAAGCGCTTCGGCGGCTTCACCGCCGTCAACAACGTGTCGTTCGGGGTCGAGAAGGGCGAGATCCTCGGCCTGATCGGTCCGAACGGCTCCGGCAAGAGCACGATCTTCAACATGCTCTCCGGCACGCTCGCTCCGAACGCCGGCTCGATTCGCTTCGAGGGGCGCGAGATCGCCGGGCAGCCGCCCTATCGCATCATCAACCTCGGGATCGGCCGCACGTTCCAGATTCCACGCCCGTTCCGCCGGCTCTCGCTCCTCGACAACGTGGTGCTCGCGGGCTTCTTCGGCCAGGGCCGGCACTCGCGGGCGAAGGCCTTCGAGGCGGCAGAGCGCGCGCTCGGGCTGGTCGGGCTACCGGTTGACCGCGCGACCACGGTGGAGGGGCTCGGGGCGGCCGCGCTCAAGAAGCTCGAGCTGGCCAAGGCGCTCGCCACCGATCCGAAGCTCCTGCTCGCCGACGAGAGCCTCAGCGGCCTGGACGAGCACGAGATGGAGCAGGCCGCGGATTTGCTGCGGCGGATCTGCCGGGAGCTCGGCGTCACGATCATCTGGGTCGAGCACATCATGGGCGTCTTGATGCGCGTGGTGGACCGCGTGATGGTGCTCGATCACGGCGAGAAGATCGCCGAGGGGCTGCCCGCGCGGGTCGCGAGCGATCCGCGTGTCATCGAAGTCTATCTCGGCACCCGCGCGGCGGCGGTGTCGGCGGCCGCGGCCGCCGGCCGCGCCTGACCGGGCGGGCCACGCTCATGCTCGAGCTGAAGGCCGTGCGCGCCGGGTACGGGACCTTCCAGGCGCTGTTCGACGTGTCGCTCGAGGTCCATCGCGGCGAGGCGGTCGGCGTCATCGGTCCCAACGGCGCGGGCAAGACAACCTTGATGCGGGTCGTCTCCGGCCTGATCCGGCCGACTGACGGAACGCTCGTCATGGAAGGCGTCGATCTCGCGGCCACTCCGGCGCATCGGATCGTCGAGCTCGGGGTGGCCCACGTCCCGGAGAGTCGCCGCCTGTTCCCGCGCATGACGGTCGAGGACAATCTGAGGATGGGCGGCTTCGTGCCGGCCGCGCGCCCGAAGTTCCGCCGCCAGCTCGAGGTCGTCTACGAGCTGTTCCCGCGGATGCGCGAGCGCCGCCACCAGCTCGCCGGCAGCATGTCGGGCGGCGAGCAGCAGATGTGCGCGATCGGGCGCGCGCTGATGTCCGAGCCGAAGCTGCTCCTCCTGGACGAGCCGTCCGCGGGGCTGGCGCCGGTTCTCGTCGAGCAGGTGTTCGAGCTGGTCAACCGCATCCGCGCCAGCGGCCTGACCGTGCTGATCGTCGAGCAGAACGTGCAGCAGGTGCTCCGCGTGGTCGACCGCGCCTATTTGCTCAAGACGGGGCGCATTCACACCGCCGGGCGGGCCGCCGAGCTCCTGGCGAGCGACAGCATCCGCGAAGCGTACCTCGGAGTCTGAGGAGACCGCGCTCCTTGGGCATCTTCGACATCTTCCTGCTCGAGGCGGTGATCAACGGGCTCCTGCTCGGGGGCGTCCTCGCCCTGCTCTCGCTCGGGCTCAACCTGGTCTTCGGGGTCATCGACGTCGTCTGGATCTGCTACGCCGAGCTCATCATGCTCGGCATGTACGGGATGTACTTCCTCTACACGGTCTACCACGCGCCGATCGTGGTGGCGGGGGCGGTCTGCATCGTCTGCGTCGGAATCCTCGGCCTCGCGCTGCACGCGCTCGTCATCGCCCCGCTTCTCGGCGCGGCGCCCATCAACCAGCTCCTGGCCACCGGCGGCGTCCTCTTCTTCCTGCAATCCGCGGCGACGGTGCTGTTCGGCATCGAGTTCAAGAATCTCGGGCTGCGCCTGCCGGTCTTGAAGGTGGCCGGCATGTTCGTCAGCTATTCGCGCCTGCTGGCCTTCGGGGCGGCGCTGATCGCGATGGTGCTGGTATACCTGCTGCTGACTCGGACCTACACCGGTGCCGCCATCCGCGCCATCGCGCAGGATCGCCAGATCATGCCGCTCATGGGCGTCGACACGCGCCGGATCTACCTGATCACCTCGGGGCTCGGCGGCGCCCTGGCCGGCCTGGCCGCGTGCCTGCTGGTGCTGCAGTACGACGTGCATCCCTTCGTGGGGCTGACGTTCGGGCCGATCACCTTCCTGATCTGCGTGCTCGGGAGCCTCGGAAACTTCGGCGGTGGCTTCGTTGCCGCCTTCGTGTTCGCCGAGATCATCTCGGTTGGCGGGCTCTACCTCGACCTCGAGTGGGGGTACGTCTTCGCGTTCGCCTTCTTCATCGTCATGATGTTCGTGCGGCCCGAGGGCCTGATGGCCCGGCGCTCGTGACCCGCTACGTGCCGTGGATTGGCGGCGCCGCGCTGGTCGCGCTGCCGTTCGTCTATCGCTCCCCGTATCCACTGCACATCCTGATCATCATCCTCATCTGGTCGTTCGCCTACACCTCCTGGTCGGTGATGGGACGTTTCGGCCTCGTCTCGCTCGGGCACGGAGGCTTCATGGGGGTCGGCGCCTACGTCACGGCGCTCGCGTGGAACTACGGTCACGTCAGCCCCTGGATCGGCGTCCCGCTGGCCGTCGTCGCCAGCGCGGCGCTGGCGGCGCTGGTGGCGTATCCGTGCTTTCGATTTCGGATCACCGGCCACTACTTCGCGCTGGTCACCCTGGCGCTCTCGGGCATCGTGCTCCAGGTGATCACCGCGACCCGCGACTACACCGGCGGCTCGCTCGGCTACACGCCGGAGCGCTATCAGGGCGGCAGCTCCTTGTGGGCGTTCCAGTTCGGCGACAAGACGACGTGGTATCTGATCGCGCTGGCGGTGTGGGCGGCCGGCCTCTACGTCTGGAACCGCGTCGACCGGAGCATGCTCCGCTATGCGCTCGAGGCGATCTCCGAGGACGAGGACGCCGCGGCCGCGACCGGAGTCCACGTGACCGCCGAGAAGCTCAAGATCACCGTGCTCAGCGCTACTATGACCGCCCTCGCCGGCGCCCTCTACTGCCAGTACCAGATGTTCATCTCGCCCGATACGGTCAGCGGCATCTCGGTCTCGCTCCAGATGGTCTTCGCCGTCGTCGTCGGGGGCATCTACGTGTCGCTCGGCCCGACCATCGGCGCCGTGATCACCATCCTGCTCGCGGAAGTCTTGAGAATCTGGTTCGGCACCCGGGCGGTCGGCTGGGACAACCTCGTCTACGGCGTGTTGCTGGTCCTGTTCATCATCTTCCTGCCCAAGGGCGTCGTCGGAAGCCTGCTGGAGCTTCGCCGGAGATCGCGATGGACCTCGAGCTGAGCGGCAAGATCGCCGTCGTCACGGGCACCAGCGTCGGGCTGGGGCGCGAGATCGCCAAGGTGCTGGCCGCGGAGGGCGCGCGAACGCTCGTGGTCGCCCGGCGCGCCAATCTCCTGACGACGCTCCAGGACGAGATCGAGCGGGCGGGCGGTGCGCGGCCGGTGGCGCTGCCGCTCGACCTGCACACGCCGGATGCTCCCGCGCGGATCCGCGACGCCGCGCTCTCGGCCTACGGGCGCGTGGATATCCTGATCAACAACGCCGGCGGCTCGCGGCCGATCCCGTGGGACTCGCCGGACGCGGCGTGGGACGAATCGTTCTCGATCAACTTCACCGCGGTGCGCCGGACGACCCAGGCACTCCTCCCGGGCATGATCGAGCGGCGCTGGGGCCGGATCCTCTGCGTCACCGGCAGCGCCGAGCCATCGGGTGTCAACGCCGCCGTGGCCGCGAAGGCGGGCGTCCACGCCTGGGCGAAGGGGCTCTCGCGCGAGATCGGGCGGAACGGGATCACGATCAATTGCCTGTCGCCCGGGCGCGTCCACAGCGAGCAGATCGACCAGCGCCTGCATCCAACGCCGGAGAGCCAGGCCGAGTTCGCGCGCAACATCCCGCTCGGCTATTTCGGCGACCCGTCCGACGTGGCGTTCCTGGCGGCGTTCCTCTGCTCGCCCAAGGCGCGCTACATCACGGGCGAGCGCATCCACGTCGACGGCGGGCTGCACCGCGCGGTCTGAGGACGTATGCCGCGCGTATCCCGCGACGTCTTCGCCTTTCTCGCCGAGCTCCGACGCCACAACAATCGCGAGTGGTTCAACGAAAACAAGGACCGGTACCTGGCCGAGGTGCGCGATCCGATGCTCGCGCTGATCGCCTCGCTCGCGCCCGGGCTCGCGCGGATCAGCCGCCACCTCTCGGTGGATCCGCGGCCTTCGGGCGGCTCGCTGATGCGGATCTACCGGGACACGCGATTCAGTCGCGACAAGACGCCGTACAAGACCAACGTCGGCATCCACTTCGGTCTGAAGGCCCCGAGGGATTTCGAGGCGCCCGGCTACTATCTGCACCTGGAGCCCGGATCGGTGTTCATGGGCGCGGGCCTCTGGCACCCCGGCGCCGACGCGCTCCGCGCGATCCGCGAGGCGATCGTCAAGGATCCGGGCGGGTGGCAGCAGGCGCGGCGTCCGGGGCTCTCGCACGACGAGGTGACCTTGAAGCGGCCGCCGCGAGGGTTCGACCCAGACCATCCGCTGATCGAGGATCTCAAGCGCCTCTCGTTCACGACCGGCACCGAGTTCAGCGAGCGCCAGGCCTGCGCGCCGGACTTTCCCGCCCGCTTCGTGGCGGCCTCCCGCCGCGCGACCCCGCTCATGCGATTCCTGGCCAGGGCGCTGGGGCTCGCCTTCTGAGGCGGGCCCGCCGATTCGCTCCCGCGTCGGCCCGCGATCCGGTCTCGCCCAGACGGGCGGTCCGGCGTAGCATTGGGGGGCCGTGAGCCCAGGAAAATCCGCTTCAGCCGGGATCGCGCATTCGTCGCTGACCCGCGGCGAGCTGCTGCGTCGAGCCGCCGAGCTCGTCCCGGTCTTGAAGGAGCGCGCGACGCGCACGGAAGAGCTCCGGCAAGTGCTCCCGGAGAGTGTCCAGGATCTGCTGGCCTCCGGCCTCATCCGGATCGGTAATCCACGCCGGTACGGCGGCCACGACGTCGAGGTGGACACGGCCTTCGAGGTGGGATTCGAGCTCGGTCGCGGCTGCGGCTCGACGGCGTGGTGCTATTCGCTCTGGACGGCGCACAACTGGTGGCTGGGCCACTTTCCCGCTCAGTGTCAGGAGGAGTTCTTCGCGACCGGGCCGGACACGCTCTTCTCCAGCGGCTTGAACCCGGCCGGCGGCAAGGTCGAGCCCGCGAGCGGCGGGTTCAGGGTCTCGGGTCGGTGGGGCTTCTCGAGCGGCTGCGACGCGGCCACCTGGGTCATGGTAGCCGTGCCCGGCGCGCGCCCCAACGAGCCCCTGTGGCTCCTGCTCCCGCGCTCCGACTACCAGATCGTCGACACGTGGTTCGCGTCCGGCATGCGGGGGAGCGGCAGCAAGGACATCGTGATCAAGGACGCCTTCGTGCCCGCCCACCGAGCCGTCGACCCCGAACGGTGCGGCGCCGAGGATATGACCGGCTGGGAGCTTCACGGCCGCCTCAGCTATCGCGCGCCGCTCAGATGTCTGGCCGGGTGGGATCTGGCGGCGCCGCTCATCGGCATCGCTCAGGGCGCGATCGACGAATTCACGGCGCGCGCTCAGCGTATGTCCGGGCCCGGCCGGGCGGCGGACTCTGTGGCCCTGCAGCTCAGGCTGGCGGAGGCCGCGGCCGAGGTCGATGCGGCGCGCGCGCTCCACCGCCAGGACATTCGCGAGATCCTCGACCGGGCGGCGCGCGGCGAAGGGTTCACCGAGCTCGATCGCGTCCGCTACCGCCGCGACAAGGCGTTCATCGCACGGCTCAGCGTTCGCGCCGTCGACCGCCTGTTCGAGGGGAGCGGCGCGCGCGCCGTGCTCGACGCCGAGCCGATCCAGCGCTGCCATCGCGACGCCCACGGCGCCTCGCACCACGCGGCGCTCAGCTGGGACCTCATCGCCGAACAATTCGGCCGGCAAGCGATAGGACTCACATAGGAGAAGAGAATGAAAGTGGTCGACGCGATCGCCGAGATCATGAAGCGCGAAGGCGTGGAATTCCTCAGCACGTACCCGACGACACCCGTGATCGACGCGGCGGCCGCCGCCGGGATCCGGCCGGTGCTCTGCCGCCAGGAGCGCGTCGGTGTCGGCATCGCCGACGGCTTCAGCCGGACCACGAACGGCCGGCGGCTCGGCGTGTTCGCGATGCAGTACGGCCCGGGCGCTGAGAACGCGTTCCCCGGCGTCGCCACCGCCTACTCCGACTCGGTGCCGATCCTCGTGCTGCCGCTCGGTCACCAGCGCGATCGCGCTCAGGTGTTTCCGCTCTTCAGCTCGGCGCGCACCTACGCCTCGGTCACGAAGTGGGTCGAGACCTTGAATCAGCCCGGAGAGCTCGGCGAGGTCATGCGGCGCGCGTTCAACCTCCTGAAGATGGGGCGTCCCGGGCCGGTCATGGTCGAGATCCCGGCCGACGTGGCGGTCGCCGACGTCGCCGATCAGGTCGCGCTCCAGTACAAGCCGGTGAAGGCGACCAGCCCCGCGGGGAACGCGCGCGACATCGAGGCGGCGGCCCGAGTGCTAATCGAGGCGAAGAAGCCCGTGATCCACGCCGGGCAGGGGGTGCTGTACGCCGAGGCGTGCCCCGAGCTCACCGAGCTCGCCGAGCTTCTGCAGATCCCGGTCATGACCACGCTCGAGGGGAAGAGCGCGTTCCCGGAGGATCACCCGCTCGCGCTCGGCACCGGCGGGGGCGGCGTCATGTCCGGGCCGTCGTATCACTTCCTGTCCCAGGCCGACGTGGTGCTCGGCATCGGCTGCAGCTTCACCAAGCACGGCATGGCGTCGAACATCCCGGCGGGCAAGACCCTCATCCACGCGACCAACGACGAGCGCGATCTCAACAAGAACTACGCCGCCGACCATCCGATCCTCGGCGACGCCAAGGCGGTCCTGCGCCAGTTCATCGACGCGGCCAAGGACCTCCTGCGCGGCCGCCCTCGCGAGGCCGGCGCCGCCGCCGAGGTGAAGCAGGCGAGGGAGACCTGGCTCAACGAGTGGATGCCCAAGCTCACCTCGAACGAGGTGCCGATCACGCCGTATCGGGTCATCTGGGACTTCATGCAGGCGATCGATCCGCGCGACGCGATCGTGACCCACGATTCGGGCAGCCCGCGCAACCAGCTCGTGCCCTTCTACCGCGCCACCGCGCCCCGCGGCTACATGGGCTGGGGCAAGTCCCACGCGCTCGGCACCGGTCTTGGCCTCATCATGGGCGCCAAGCTCGCTGCCCCGGACAAGTTCTGCGTGAACTTCATGGGCGATGCGGCGTTCGGGATGACCGGGCTCGACTTCGAGACCGCCGTGCGGTGCGGCATCCCCATCACGACGGTCGTCCTCAACAACTCCGCCATGGCGATCGAGCGCCACGCGCTCGTCGTCTCGCACGACCGCTACCGGACGCGCGACATCGGCGGCAACTACGCGGACCTCGGGCGCGCGATGGGCGGCCAGGCGGAGCGGATCACGAAGCCGGCGGACATCATTCCGGCGCTGCAGCGCGCCCGGAAGGCGAACCAGGACGGCCAGGCCGTGCTGCTGGAGTTCATCACCAGCGAAGAGATCGCCTTCTCGCACCGGCGCGCGCTCTAGGTGAGAGCCCACGACGGACAGATGCGGTTCGGCTGGCTGACGCTCGCCCATTCCGGCTCGCCGGAAACCGACTACGCCGCGATCCAGGATCTGGTCGCCCAGGCGTGCTTCGCGGAAACGGCCGGCTTCGACGGGATCTGGCTCACCGAGCACAACTTCACGGGCGAGAGCGTGTACTGCGACCCGATCCCGTTCGCCAGCGTCGTAGCGGCGAGGACGTCGCGGATCCGCATCGGCTTCGCTGTGCTCCAGCTCGCGCTGCGCCATCCGATCCGGCTGGCGACGGAGCTGGCGCTCCTCGACAATCTCTCGGGCGGACGGCTCGACGTCGGGGTCGGCCACGGCACCAACTTCAACGAGTACGAGTTCGTCGGCTTCGGCCTGCGCAGCGACGACAGCCGCGAGCGCATGGACGAGACCCTCGACGTGATGGTCCGAGCGTGGACCGAGTCGCCGCTGGTCCACGACGGGAAGTTCTACCGGCTCCGGCTGCCCGAGCTGCGTCCGCGACCGCACCAGCGCCCGCATCCGCCGGTGTGGCGCAGCGTGTCTTCCGGCGGCTCGCTGCGCGAGTGCGGCCGCCTCGGCGCCCCGATCATGATGGCGCGGATCCCGCTCGCCCGGGTGCCGGAGCGCCTGGCGGCGTACCAGGCCGGCCTCGCCGAGAGCGGGCTCGACGCCGAGCGGCAGCAGAAGCTTCGCGAGCAAGCGGCGCTCTGGCGGTTCGTCCACGTCGCCGAGAGCCAGGCCCAGGCCGAGGACGAGCTGACGCAGGCGCTCCTCCAGACCCGGCGGCACATGGTCCACGCCCGCGAGGCCAATAACCCGGCCGATTTTCAGGTCGAGGCGACGCGCGTGAATCCCTGGAACGATCCGCGGGTCTCCGACGAGGAGGGCGTGCGGTATTCGCTCGAGACGTCCACGCTCTGCGGGACGCCCCGGCACGTGGCCGAGCGGATCGGCGAGCTGCGCGACGCCGGCGTGCACCACGTGCTGTGCCAGATGAGCTATGGCTACCTGGCGCAGACCGCGATCATGGACTCCATGCAACGCTTCGGCGAGGACGTCATCCCGAAGTTTCGCTGAGGAGCTCGTCCCGCTCGGACGAGTCGCTCCTTCCGGCCGCCCGTTCATTCCCGATTTCGACCGTTCGTCCGATTTCGGACGGCCGGTGCTGTAGTCTCGATGCCCCGGTCTGGGTATCCCTCGATGTTGGCGCCGCGGTGCGACCGAAGTCCTCCGTCAGACGGGCGCGATTCGTCCTTACTGCGCCACGCGCTCGCCGCGCTATGCTGCGAGATATGCTGCGAGGCGGAGCTATACAGGTCTGTGGATTCAGAAGTTAGGCCAACTCCGCGTTGGCGATAGGATCGGACGATGCCAGTTGAGGTCGCGCGGGTCGTTGCACTCGGCGCCAGCAACCTGACTCGCGGGTTTCCGACCGTCGTCGCGACGGCTCGGGCAGCGTGGGGGCCAGGTGTCGAGATGATTGCTGCTCTCGGCCACGGCCGATCGTATGGTGCCCAGAGCCGAGTGGTGGTTCGGACCCTCCCCGGTATCCTGCAGTCGGGTCTGTGGCGGAAGTTGGAGTCGCTTCCTGTGGTTCCCACTCGTGGCCTCATCACTGACGTCGGTAATGACATCCTCTATGGGTTCTCAGCACAGCAGACCCTGGCATGGGTGGAGGAAGCTCTGGGGCGCCTGCAGTCGTTTACCCAGGACATCGTTCTCACCGATCTTCCGCTCGCCAGCATCCGCCGTTTGTCCCGGGCGAAGTTCCTGGCGTTTCGCTCGATCCTGGTGCCGTCATGCCGGTTGTCGTTCGACCAGGTTGTGGAGAGGGCGGAGCGAGTCAATGCTGGCCTGGCCGGGCTAGCGGCTGCCCGAGGCGTCAGGTTCTTCCATCTGAATCCGGATTGGTACGGATTCGATCCCATCCATATCCGAGCAGCTTCGTGGCGGCCGGCCTGGCAAGAGATGCTCGGGAGCCGGCTTGCGGCTAACGGCAACCGCGGCTCGAGAATTGACGCGTTGAGGCTCTATCTCATGCCTCCTGAGCGCCAGTGGCTCCTCGGCATAGAGCACTTCAGTCCGCAGTCGGGTAAGGCGTTGCCGTCGGGCTCACGGGTATGGCTCTACTAGCCTGCGCGGCGTGCCGCGTGCCATCCACCAACCCGAATGGAGTCTAATTAGGCCTCAGCGAGGCGGTGAGCTCGGCTTACTCGCCGCACGCCATTCGGCGACGATCGTGTCGGCGTCCAGTGGGGCTACGCGTGTTGGCGGGCCTTCAGCGGCTCGCGCGTTCGCCCGGGCGATTTCGACGTTGAGCGCGCGGATTCGTTCGCGGACTTCGTCTTCGCGAGAAAGCGTCCAGATTCGCTCGACTTCCGCTTCGACCTTGCGAAGCACCTCGAGGGCCGGCGGGAGCATCGAAACCTTCTCGCGCTGAACGAGCTTCTTCACCCACCAGTCCGGGTCGTAGGTGTCGCCCAGGTCGGCCAGCGGCTTGCCCGCGCCGGGAAGATTATCGAAGGCGCCCTCTTCGTGGGCGAGCCGGATCAGCTCCTCACGCCACGATTCCCAGCTCTTGCCGGCTGGTTTGCGCTCGGTCATGTCGCTATCAAACAAACGCCGCGGACCAATGTCAAGAAGCGGCCTGGTGCGAGTGATATCCTTGCCGCCCGAAGGAGACAACCCATGGCCACCAACCTCGCCGTCGTCGTCGATCCGGAGGCGCCGGGTCGGCTCGTCATCCGCCCGGTGCCCGAGCCCACGGCCGATCGGGACGAAGCGCTCGTGCGCGTCCACGCGATCTCGCTCAACCGGGGCGAGGTCCGGCGCTCGGGCATGGCTGCCGCCGGCTGGCGTCCGGGATGGGACCTCGCCGGCATCGTCGAGCGCTCCCCGGCGGACGGGCAAGGCCCCTCGGTCGGTACGCGCGTCGTCGGATTCCTTCCGGAGGGTGCCTGGGCCCAGCGAGTGGTCGTGCCGCGAAACGCGCTGGCCGAGCTGCCCGACAAGGTGACGTTCTCGCAGGCCGCCACGTTCCCCGTGGCGGGGCTCACGGCGCTCCACGCGCTCGGCAAGGGCGGGCCGCTCCTCGCCAAGCGCGTGCTGGTGACGGGCGCGACGGGCGGAGTCGGCGACTTCGCGGTGCAGCTGGCGAGGCTGGCCGGCGCCCACGTGACGGCGAGCGTGCGGCGGGCCGACCAGGTGCCGACGGTACGACAGCTCGGCGCTCACGACGTGGTCGTCGGCGACACCATCGCCGCCTCGCCGAAGTACGACGTGATCATCGAGTCGGTCGGCGGAAAGACCCTCGGCACCGCGCTGGCCGCGCTCCAGCGTGGCAGCGTCTGCGTGACGCTCGGGGTCTCCGCCTCGTCCGAGGTCACGTTCGACGCGCGCGACTTCTTCGTCACCGGGCGCTCGACGCTCTACGGCTTCTATCTCTTCACCGAATTCGTGGGTGAGCCCGCGTCAGTCGGCCTCCGTCGGCTCGCCGACCTCGTCGCCGCCGGGCAGCTCGCGCCCCACATCAGCCTCGAGCGGCCGTGGAAGGAGATCGCGCAGGTGGCGCAGGACCTGATGGCCCGCCGGTTTCCCGGCAAGGCCGTGCTCGTCGTGGACTGAGAGGACACTATGTTCGACTTCAAGGACCACGCGGTCCTCGTCACCGGTGCGGGCGCCGGCATCGGTCTCGGCATCGCCCAGGCGTTTCATGGTGCCGGGGCGCGGGTCGCTCTCGGCGACCTGCGAGAGCCGGGGCTGGCGCAGGCCGCCGAGAAGCTCGGCCGCTCCGAGCGCGTGTTCACGCATGCCCTCGATGTCCGAGACGGCAAGTCGGTCGATGCTTTCGTGCAGGCCGCCGAGCGCGCCATCGGGCCGCTGACGGTCGCCGTCGCCAACGCGGGGGTCTATCCGAACTCGCCTGTCCTGGACATGACGATCGACGAGTGGAACCGGGTGATCGAGACCAACCTTCGCGGCGTGTTCCTCACGTGTCAGGCGGTCAGCCGACGCATGGTCGCCCAGGGTACGCCGGGCAAGCTGATCACGATCTCGTCGGGCGCTTACAACAGCGGCCGCAAGGGGGCCGCGCACTACTGCGCATCCAAGGCCGGGGTGGTGATGTTCACCAAGGTGCTGGCGATGGAGCTCGGACAGCATCGGATCAACGTCAACTGCATCGCGCCCGGCCTGGTCACGGTCGACCGCAACCTCAACGAGGTGTCGGACGAGTACGTGAAGACGCTCGTCGCCACGATCCCATGGGGCCGGCCGGGGTCGCCCGAGGACATCGCCCGCGCGGCGCTGTTCCTCGCGTCCCCCTTCGCGGAGTTCATCACCGGCGAGGTGCTAAGTGTCGACGGAGGTAGCGGAACCGGGCGGACCTACTTGCCGTACAGCGGGCCCACCAAGCGCTAGGGTCAGACCTTCAGGCGCGGATCGAGCACGTCGCGAAGCCCGTCGCCGAGGAGATTCATCGCCAGTACCGTCATCATGATGCCGAGCCCGGGTACGGTCGAGATCCACCAGGCCTCCCGCAGGTAGTCTCGCCCCTCGCTCAGCATGCGCCCCCACTCCGGCTGGGGCGGCTGGCTGCCGAGCCCGAGGAAGCTGAGCGCCGCCGCCGAGAGGATCGCCGTGCCGAGGCCGAGCGTGGCGGTCACGATGAGGGGCGCGACGACGTTGGGCAGGATGTAGCGGGCGACGATCGAGAGATCGCGCCCGCCGAGCGCGCGCGCGGCTTCGACGTAGAGCTGCTCCCGGGCCGAGAGCGTGCTCGCTCGGACGAGCCGGGCGTAGTTCGGCACCGCCGAGAGGCCGACCGCGAGCATAACGTTGTTCAAGCCCGGGCTCAGCACGCTGACGATCGCCAGGGCGAGCAGGATACCGGGGAAGGCAAGCAGGACGTCGATGACGCGCATCACGAACCCGTCGACGCGGCCCCCGTAGTAACCCGAGAGCAGGCCGACCGGCGTGCCGAGGCCGATCGCGATCGAGACCGCGATGAGACCGACCGTCAGCGAAAGCCGGGCGCCGTGGAGTGCGCGGCTCGCGACGTCGCGGCCGAACTGATCGCTCCCGAGGAGAAAACGTGCTCCCGGCGCCTGGAGCGCTTCGCGCGGCGCCGTCTTGATCGGATCGCGGGGGCTGAGCCAGGGCGCCGCCACCGCCATCGACGCGAGCACGGTCAAGATCACCAGGCCGACGACGGCGCCGCGCTGTCGCGTCAGGCGCCGCAGCGCGCCCGGCCGGCTATCCGAATCGGATGCGGGGATCGACGAAGGCATAGGCGATGTCGACCAGGACGTTGATCAGGACGTAGGCCGTGGCCACGAACAGCACGGTGCCCTGCACGAGCGGAAAGTCCTTGGCGAGAATTCCGCCGACGATGAGCCGGCCGAGCCCCGGCCGGCTGAACACGGTCTCGACGATCACCGCGCCCGCCAGGAGATTGCCGAACTGCAGGCCGAAGATCGTGATCACCGGGATGAGGGCGTTCTTCAGCGCGTGCCGCACGACCACACCCCACCACGCCAGGCCCTTGGCGCGCGCCGTGCGCACGTAGTCCTGGCCGAGCACCTCCAGCATGCTCGAGCGCGTGAGGCGCGCGATGATCGCGGAGGCGATCATCCCGAGGGTCACGCTCGGCAGCACGAGGTGCCAGAGATCGCCGCCGCCGGTGGCGGGGAACCAGCCGAGGTGCAGGGAGAAGGCGACGATCATGAGCAGACCGAGCCAGAAGCTCGGCATCGACACGCCGAGCAGCGCCACGATCATCGATCCCACGTCGAACCAGGAGTTCCGGGCGAGCGCCGCCATCAGCCCCAGCGGAACGCCGATCGCCACCGCCACCGCCATGCTGGCCAGCGCGAGCTGCGCGGTGCTGCCGACGTTCTCGCCGATCTCGGTCGACACGGGCCGCCGGCTCCGGATCGAGGTGCCGAGATCGCCGCGGACCGCGTTGACGACGAAGCGGCCGTACTGCTTCAGGATCGGCTCGTCCAGGTGGAGCTGGGCCCGCATCTGGGCGACCTGGTCCGGCGTCGTGACGAACTCGGCGAGCATGATCTTCACGGGATCGCCGGGCACCAGGAACAGCATGCTGAAGACGGCGAGGGTCACCCCGAACAGGACGGGGACGACGGCCAGCGACCGCCGGGCGAGGTACGTCAGCACGCCAGGGCGGAGCTCACGCTACCGGCGGATCGTGACGTCGCTCAGGACCGGGTACGCGTTGAAGTTATACTTCGCCCCCTGCACGTTCGCGCGGTACGCCCACACCGAGAGGTCGTCGAGCAGCGGCACCGTGAGCGCCTCCTCGATCGCCAGCTTCTCGATCGCCAGGTACACCGCCCGCCGCTTCGCCGGATCGAACTCGCGTCGGCCCTGCTCGAGGAGCTGGTCGAGCTTGGCGTCCTTCACGCACGACCAGTTGAAGTTGCCGCCGACGAACGAGGAATGAAACAGCGAGAAGAGCCCGTCCGGGTCGATCGATCTCAAGAACATCACGGGGCCGTGGGTGGCGCAGCGATAGTTGTCCTCGTACCAGGGCGGCCGCGCCTGGGCCTTGAGCTTGACGTCGATGCCGACGTCGCGCAGCGAAGACTGGATCAGCAGCACCGTCGGCTCGGGTCCGCCGCCGTAATCGATCGCGTTCAGGACGATCTCGAGCCGCTGTCCGCCCTTCGTCCTGATCCCGTCGGAGCCCGGCTGCCAGCCCGCCTCAGCCAGCAACGCCCCCGCCTTCGCCGCGTCGAAGGGATAGGCCTGGCGAAGCGCCGGATCGTCGAGCATCACCGCGGTCAGCGGCGCGAACGCCTTGAGCGCGATGCCCCTGGCGACGGTGGCGAGCAGCGCGTCCTTGTCGACCGCGTAGTTGATCGCGCGCCGTACTCTCACGTCGTCGAGCGGCGGCTTGGTGGTATTGAGGAGCCAGATGCGCGGCGCGCCCGGCCAGGGAGTCTTCTCGACACGCAGCCCCGTGTTCTTCTCGAGCCGGGGCAGGGACTGCGCCGGGATCTGGTAGATCGCCTGCGTCTCACCGCTCTCGAGCGTGGTGACGCGCGTGCCCGCCTCCGGGACGAACTTCCAGACGATGCTGTCGAGATATGCGGGCCCGCTCCGGTCGCTCCACGGCGCCTTCCGGGTGTAAGCGGGATTGCGGGCGATCGTCGCGTGGTCCTTCGCGACGTATTCGGTCACCATGAACGGCCCGGTGCCGACCGGGCGCGTGTGCACCTGGTCGCCGGTCTCGCGCACGGCCTTGGGGGACACGATCGAGAGCGGGCCGGAGGCGACGAGGTTCAGGAACGGCGCGTACGGAGTCTCGAAGCTCACCTGCACCGTGTGCTCGTCGAGGACCTTCGAGCCCGCGTAGGTCGTGAGCGCGGCGCGCGCGCCGCCGGCCTTGAACTTCGGGTCGACGATCCGGTCGAAGTTGAACTTGACCGCCTCGGCGTTGAACGGCGTGCCGTCGTGGAACTTGACGTCGCGACGCAGCTTGAAGGTGACGCTCCGGCCGTCCCTGGCGCTCTGCCACGACTCGGCGAGCCACGGTACCAGCTTACCGTCCGGCGCCCGATAGAGCAGGTTCTCGGTGACGGACGCGATGATCTGATAAGTCACGGCCGACGGCGACGCGTGCGGATCCAAGGTCGGCGGCTCCTGATCGAGGCCGATCACGAGCGTGCCGCCGGTCTGGGCCAGGGCCGCGGGAGCAAGGGGGCAGGCGACGGTCAGAATCAGCAGCGCGGCAACGACGATATCGACGAAGCGTGGCGAACGTTCTGTGGGCATGGTGGCCAATCCTGTCTTGCGAGCCCCGCCGGCGTCAAGCCCTGGTTCTCCTTGACGCCGACTCCTTCCTCCGGGCAGCATTCGGCGGAGGGCCGATGATGACCGACGAGCACGTGCTGACGGAGTCGCTCGACCGTGTGCGGCGCGGCTCGCTCGGCCGCCGAGAATTCGCCCGGGGCTTGCTGGCGCTCGGGCTCACACCGCCGCTGATCGCCGAGCTGCTGCGCTCAGGAGGAGTCGCGCACGCCCAGCCCAAGCGCGGCGCCTTCGCCCCGACTCGGCGCGGCGGCGGGGGCGATCTGAAGATGCTCTGGTGGCAGGCGCCGACCATCCTCAACCCGCACCTGGCGATCGGCGTGAAGGACGGCGACGGCTCGCGCCTCTTCTACGAGCCGCTCGTCTCGTTCGACCCTGACGGCAACTTCGTGCCGGTTCTGGCGGCCGAGGTGCCGACCCTGCAGAACGGGCAGGTCGCTCGCGACGGTCTCTCCGTCACGGTGAAGCTGAAGAAGGGTGTGCAGTGGCACGACGGCAAACCCTTCACGGCCGACGACGTCGTCTTCACCTGGGAGTACGCCGCCGACCCGGCCACCCTGGCGGTGTCGTCCGGGTCGTATCGAGACATCGCGCGGATCGACAAGCTCGACACGCACACGGCCAAGATCGCCTACAAGACGCCGACCCCGTTCTGGGCCAACGCGTTCCGCAGCGTCATCCCGAGGCACGTCTTCGGGCCCTTCAAGGGCGGGCAGTCACGCGAGGCCCCCGCCAACCTCAAGCCGGTCGGCACCGGGCCCTACCGCATCGTGGACTTCAAGCCCGGCGACATCGTCCGGGCCGAGATCTTTCCCGGCTATCACGAGGCGAACTGGCCCTTCTTCGATCGGCTGGAGATGAAGGGCGGGGGCGATGCCGTCTCCGCCGCCCGCGCCGTCATCCAGACCGGCGAATACGACTTCGCCTGGAACATGCAGGTCGAGGACGACGTGCTCCAGAGGATGGAGCAGGGAGGCAAGGGGAAGGTCGACGTCGCCTGGGGCGGCCAGGTCGAGCACATCCTCTGCAACTTCACCGACCCGCTGCGCGAGATCGACGGCGAGCGCTCGAGCATCAAGGCGCCGCATCCGTTCCTGACCGACGCGACCGTCCGGACGGCGTTGAGCCTCCTGGTCGACCGCTCGGCGATTCAGGAGCAGATCTACGGCCGGCTCGGGCGGACCACGGCGAACTATCTGAACGCGCCGGAAATGTTCAGGTCGAAGAACACGCGCTGGGAATTCAGCGTCGACAAGGCCGCCCGTGTCCTCGACGAGGGCGGCTGGAAGCGCGGGCCCGACGGGATCCGGACGAAGGACGGCAAGCGCCTCCGGATGCTATTTCAGACCGCGATCAATGCGCCGCGGCAGAAGACCCAGGCGATCGTCAAGCAAGTCGCAGCCAAGGTCGGCATCGAGATGGAGCTGAAGTCGATCGTGCCGGCCGTGTACTTCTCGACCGATCCCGCCAATCTCGACACGTCGTCGCACTTCTCGGCGGACATCCAGATGTACGCCTTCAACAGCGGTTCGGCGGACCCTCAACGGTTCATGGACCCGTTCGTGTCGTGGGAAGTCTCGCAGAAGGAGAACAAGTGGGCCGGGCGTAACACGACCCGCTGGCGCAACGAGGAATACGACCGGCTGTTCCGCGCGGCGGAGACCGAGATGGACCCGGTCAAGCGTGCCGCTCAGTTCGTCCGGATGAACGACCTGCTCACGCAGAACGTCGTGGTCGTGCCGCTCATCTGGCGCGGCACCGCTTCCGCGGTCTCGAATAGGCTCCGCGGCACCGACATCAGCGGCTGGGACTCGAACTGCTGGAACATCGCCCACTGGTACCGGGAACCCTAGGAGGCTCACGAATGAAGCTCAGCACCGACCGCATCCTGACCACGCACACCGGTAGCCTTCCGCGGGCCGAGGACCTGACGGCGACCCTGGAGGCGCTCGACTCGGGCCGTATGCCGGATCCGGCGGCGTTCGATACACGCGTGCGCCGCGCGGTCGGCGACATCGTTCGCCAGCAGCTCGAGGCCGGTGTGGACATCGTCAACGATGGCGAGCAGGGCAAGGTCGGGTACTCGACCTACGTACGGCATCGCCTCACCGGCTTCGACGGTCAGGCGGCGGTGCCGGTGAGGGCGGACTGGTCCGACTTCCCGCAGGCGGCCGCGCGCAGCGAGCGACGCTCCACGATCATGCGGCCGGCGTGCAACGGCCCGATCGACTGGAGGGACAAAACCGCGGTCCAGAAGGACGTGGCGAACTTCAAGGCGGCGCTCGCCTCCGCCAAGCCGGCCGACGCCTTCATGACCGCAGCGTCGCCCGGTGTCATCGCGCACTTCCTGAAGAACGAGCACTACCCGAGCCGCGAGGCGTACCTGGCCCGCCTCGCCGACGTCATGAAGGAAGAGTACGACTCGATCCATCGGGCGGGCTTCGTGCTCCAGATCGACTGTCCCGACCTCGCGATGGGGCGACACCTCGCGTTTCCCGAGCTGAGCAACGCCGAGTTCCTGAAGATCGCCGCGGCCAACATCGAGGCGCTGAATCACGCGCTGCGCGACGTTCCGGCCGACCGCATGCGGCTGCACCTCTGCTGGGGCAACTACGAAGGGCCGCACCACCGCGACATCCCGCTGCGCGAGCTCCTGCCGGTCGCGCTGAGGGCGAAGCCGCAGGCGCTGTCCTTCGAGGGCGCGAACCCGCGCCACGAGCACGAATGGGTCGTGTTCCGCGAGATTCGTCTGCCCGACGACCGCGTGATCATCCCGGGCGTGCTCGACTCGACGACCAACTTCATCGAGCACCCCGAGCTGGTCGCGCAGCGCCTCGTCCGCTACGCCGAGATCGTCGGACGCGAGCGGGTGATCGCGGGCACGGATTGCGGCTTTGCGACCTTCGCGCGGTCCGTCAACCAGGTCGAGCCCGAGATCACCTGGGCCAAGTTCAAGGCGATGGCCGAGGGCGCGCGGCTGGCGTCGAAGCAGCTCTGGAAATAGGGCAGTGCGAGCCGCAGGCCGTCGCGGGGCTGGGGCTCCGCCGGCCGAGGCGAGCGATATAACGAGGCGAGCGACATAACTGGAGACCCGGCATGACCCTAGACGAGATCGACGTTCCCCACGCCCTCGTGCACGTCCTCGAGGAGGCCGGCATCCAGTTCGTGTTCGGCATGCCTGGCGGCGACACCGGCCGTATCTTCGACGCGCTCCACGACTCGCGCGAGATCCAGACGATCCTCGTGCGCCACGAGCAGGTCGGCTCGATCATGGCCGAGATGTACGGCCGGCTCACGGGCAAGCCCGGCGTCGTCATGGGCCAGGGGATCTTTCTTGCCTGCAACGCGCTCTTCGGCGCGCTCGAAGCGGTGAAGGGCGCCTCGCCGATGCTGCTGCTCGGCGACTTCACCGACATGGCGCCCTTCATGCACCACGCGCCCTATCAGGCCGGGACCGGCGAGCACGGCAACCACGATCTGAGGAACCTTCTCGCGGGTGCGACCAAGTACACCGCGGCGGTCTCCGAGCCCAAGCAGGCCGTCCAGACGCTCCAGCTCGCGATCAAGCACGCCACGACGGGCAGCCCCGGACCGGTGGCGGTCATCTTCGGAAGCCGGGCGTTCGGCGCGACCGTGAAGACGCGCCGGCCACCGCGCCTGCACGCGACCGGGCGCCATCTCGCTCACGGGATCGTTCGGCCGGCGGCCGCGGACGTCGCGCGGGTCGCCGAGGCGCTGCTCGCCGCCTCGAGCCCGGTGATCATTGCCGGCAACGGCGTCCACGCCTCGCGCGCATGGGCCGAGCTCGCCGAGCTGGCCGATCTCCTCAAGATCCCGGTGGCGACGACGGCGTCCGGGAAGAGCGCGATCGCCGACGTCCATCCGCTGGCGCTCGGCGTCTTCGGCAACTGGGGCCAGACCGTTGCCAACGAGGTCGTCTCGGCCGCCGACACGGTGCTCGTGGTCGGCTCGCGCCTGGCGCCGACCGACACCTGCTTCGAGAACCCGGAGCTGCTCGACGCCGACCGCCAGACATTCTTGCAGATCGACGTCGAGCCGCTCAACGTCGGCCGTCACTTCCCCGTGAAGGACGCGATCGTCGCCGACGCGCGGGAGGCGCTCGCGGCGCTCGCCGCCGAGCTCGGGCCGCGGCTCACGCCGGCGCGGAAGACCGCGGGGCAGAGGCGCGTGGAGCATCTGGCCGAGCTCAAGCCCCTCCATCGCTACTTCGCCGAGCCCGAGCAGCGCTCGGACGCGGTCCCGCTCCGTCCCGAGCGGGTGATCACCGAGCTCGCGCGCCGGCTCGACGCGCGCGCGATCGTCACGATGGACGCAGGAGCCAATCGGCTCTACATGACCCACTACTTCCAGTGCAAGGGCGCGGGCACGGTATATCAGCCCTCGTCGATCGGCGGCATGGGATACGCGCTGCCGGCGGCGATGGGGGCCAAGCTCACGAGCCCGGAGCGCGACTGCGTCGCGGTCTGCGGCGACGGCGGCTTCGCGATGACGATGAACGCGCTCTTCACCGCCGCGCAGTACCGGATCCCGGTCGTCACCGTCGTGCTGAACAACAGCGTGCTCGGCTGGGTGAAGGACGGACAGCGCCGGCGCGGCAACCGATTCATCGCCTCCGAGCTCGGCCGCAACGACTATGCGCGGATCGCGCAGGCCATGGGCTGCGTCGGCGTCCGCGTCGAGTCGATCAAGGATCTCGTGGGCGAGCTCGACCGGGTCACGGGCGCCAAAGAGCCGATCGTCCTCGACGTGGTCACGACGGAGGACGCGCCCTTCTGGCAGGTGCAGTCGCCGCTCGCCAAGGAGGGCCCGGGCGGCGAGTAGGATGCGGCACAAGAAGAAGGACGTCATGGCCCGTACCCGGCGCGAGTACGCCATCCTCGATCGCCTCGTGACCCGGCTGCGGGCCGCCGACTGGAAGCGGCCAGTGCCGCGCCCGCCGACGCGGGATCCGTGGACCGTGAAGGACGCGCTCGCCCACATCGTCTACTGGAAGGAGCACAGCGCCCGCGTCTTCCGGGGCGAGCGGCGGCTCCCGGAGATGCGCGGTCTCGACGTGAAGCAGATCAACCGTCTGATCTACCGGCGCTGGCGCCGCCGGCGGCCGGCCGAGGTCGTGGCGTGGCATCGTCGCGTCCAGCGCGACGTGCGGAAGACGCTCGCGGCGAATCCCCCGGAGTGGTTCTCGCGGCGTCAGCGCTCGCCCAAGTGGCCGGCCGATTTCGACGCGCACTCGGCGGACCACCGGAGGGACGACATCGAGGGCGCGCTGGGGCCGGGGCGCATCAAGGGTCGTGGGCACCGGTGAGGCTGGCTACGAAGCGGTCGCGCGAGCGCGTCATCCCAGGCCGCCGCGCAGCCCGAGCACGCGCGCGACGAGGGCGCCGGCCAGCGAGATGACCATGATGATGCACGCGACGACCATCGCCTCCTCGAACTTCCGCTGGGCGATGAAATCGAGCTGCAGGATCGACAGCGGGCGATTGGCGCTGGTGGCGAGCAGCGCGATGTTGCCGATGTTCCGCGCCGCGCCGACGAACGTGATCATGCCCACCGCCACCAGGGTCGGCGCCATCAGCCGCAGCACGATGCGCCGGTAGGTCGCCCACCACGACGCGCCGGCGACGCGCGAGGCTTCCTCGAGATCGCCGCCGAGCTGCAGCAGCCCGCCCTTCACGATCTGCACGCCGAGCGGCATGCCCGAAATCAAGCCGGCGATGATCAGCACCGCCATCGTGCCGTACAGCGGCCGCAGCACGGCCACGTCGAGGAACAGCCACAGGAGCGCCAGCCCGAGGATCACGCCCGGCACCGTGAAGGGAAGCCAGGAGACGACGTCGAGCGCCCGGCGGCCGCGGAAGCGCGTGCGCACGACGATGTAGGCGATCAGGGAGTGGACGAGGACCGCCGCGACCGCGGTGCCGGTCGCCAGCACGACCGTGTTCCAGAGTGAGCGCAGGAAGAGGTCGTCGGCGAGGACGGTCGTCCAGTTCTTGAGCGTCCACGGGTCGGGGATGTTGAAGAAGCCGAAGAGCTTCATGAACGTGCCGAGCACGGCGAAAGCCAGCGGCACCCCGAGCACGACGAGCGTCAGCGCGAGCGCCAGGGCGAACGCGGGCCAGCGCCAGCGTCCGAGCCGGTGGCGCCGGCTCTGGAACTGGCCGGTGATCGTCGTGTAGCGGCGGCCGCGCGTGAGCCACTGCTGGGTGAAGATCAGCGGGAGCATCGCCGCCAGCACGAGCACCGCCAGCGCGGTCGCCGCGTCGTAGCGCGGCACGCGCGTCACGACGAGGTCGTAGATCATCGTGCTGAACACGAAGAACCGGAACGGCGCTCCCAGCACCTGCTCCACCTCGAAGGTCTGCAGCGACACCATCGTGCCGAGCAGGAGCACCGACAGTACGACCGGCGCCATGACCGGGATCGTGATCGAGAGCGCGGTCCGCGCGGTGCCGGCGCCCGCGACGCGCGAAGCCTCCTCGAAGGCCGCGTTCATGTTGCGCAAGGCCGGGGTCAGCAAGATCACCTTGACCGTCAGCGATCCGGTGATGACGTGGATCCACACGATGCCCCAGAACGAGTAGATGTCGAACGGCCCCTTGCCGACCAGGCCGAGGCCGACGAGCCCGGTGTTGAGCAGGCCGTAGTCGGGATCGAGCAGCAGGATCCAGCTCAACGTGACGGTGAGGGTCGGCAGAAAGAACGCCGCCCAGAAGGCGAACTCGATCCAGTTGCGGCCCGGCAGATCGGTCCGCGCGATCAGCCAGGCGACCAGCAGCGCCAGCGCGAGCGACAGAACCTGGCGGGCCACGGTGACCTTCAGCGTGTTGAGGAGCGCCGCGCGCAGGAGCGGCTCGGCGAACGCGGCGCGCCAGCCATCCAGCCCGTAGCGCGCGGGCTGCCCGGGCGGCGCCACCTGGAAGCTTTCCAGCACCACCAGGAGCAAGGGGTAGACGACGCAGAACGCCACGGCCAGCAGGACCACCGTGCAGGCCACCGACGACAGCTCGATGGCGAAGGGGCGGGGGCGCGGAACGCTCCGGGCGATCAGTGCATCACGCCGCCGCCGGTCACGTTGATGGACTGACCGGTGATGTACTCGGCGGCATCACCCGCCAGGAACGCGGCGACTTCGGCCACGTCGCTCGGTCTGGCGATCCGGCCGAGCGGCGTCGACGCGGCGGTCTGCCCGATCCGCTCCTCGCGCTGCCGCTGGTCGAAGCTCCCGTCCGGCCGCAGCCCCATGTGATCTAGGCGCTCCGTCTCGGCCGCGCTCGGGCAGATCGCGTTGACCGTGATCCCCGCGGGCGCCAGCTCTTGCGCCAGGGACTGCGTGAAGCCGATGATCCCGAACTTCGACGCGCAGTACGCCGCGCGGAGCGCGCCGCCCTTCTTGCCCCACTGCGACGACATGCTGATGATGCGCCCGCGCACGCGACGTTCGAGCATCGAGCGCGCGACGGCCTGCGAGGTGATGAACGTCCCCTTGAGGTTGGTGTCGAGGACGGTATCCCACTGGTCTTCCGGCAGCTCGACGACCGGCGTCTTGTCGAGACTGCCCGGCGCGCCCGCGTTGTTCACGAGGATGTCGATGCGCCCGAACTCGCCCAGGGCCTCCGCGACCACCTTCGTCATCTCGCTGGTCGATCGGACGTCGGCGAGCGCGGTCATCGCCCGGCGCCCGCGCTTCCTGATCTCGTCCGCGACCGCTTCGATGCCACCCCAGGCGCCCGGCGTCAACACGGGCGACACGCGTAGCCCGGTCGAAATCACATCCGTCAGGATGAGATCGGCGCCTTCGTCGGCGAACCGCCGGGCGATGGCTCGACCGAGCCCGTGCTCACCGCCCGCACCCGTCACCATCGCGATCTTGCCGTCGAGCCGTCCCATCAGCCGCCTCCTCCTTCCTACTCGCGCCTCGGCCGGCGGGGCCCCAGCCCCGCGACGGCCTGCAGCGCGAACTGATCACCCGGCCGTGACGCCAGCGGCCAGGAAGCGATCCGGGCGGAACGGCGCCAGGGTGGGGCTGGGCTTGTCGCGAACGATCTCATCCGCCAGCAGGCGGCCGAGCAGCGGGCCCAGCGTGATCCCGCTGTGGGTCGCGATCAGCCAGCCGTTGGCGAGGCCAGGGATCCGACCGGCGATCGTGTGTCGGTCGCCCGGCATGGGGCGCACGCCGATGCGGCTGTCGACGATCCGGAGCGGGCGCGCCGCGGGAAACACGCGCCCCGCCCGCTCGAGCAGCAGCGCCGACAGCGACGCGGGCGAGCCCGAGTTCGCCGCGAGCGTGTCGACGTCCTCGGCCCCGAGCAAGAGTCCGCCGCCGGCGTCGGGCCGGAGGTGGAGCCCCGGCGCGTGCACGACCCGGCCGAGCGCCACTGCCGGGCGGGAGGTGACCGCCAGTAAGCCGGGTACGCGGCCGACCGGGATGACCACGCCGAGCGGCTCGAGGAACGCTTGCGTGGCCGGGCCGACACAGACGAGGAACGAGCGCGCGGTCACCTCGTCGTCGTCGACGACGAGGGCCTCGATTCGATCACCGCGCATGCGGAGCGATCGGACCGCCTTGCCGTCTCTCACTTCAGCGCCACGCGCCGAGGCGGCAGCAAGAAGGCGTCCGATCAGTCGCGGGGCGTCGAGCCACGCGTCGGCGGCAAAGAACGCGACGTCGCGGACCTGGTCGGGGATGGCGAGGCCGGGCTCGAGCTCGGTCGCGCGCTCGCGGCTGATCCAGTCAGCCGGGTAGCCCCGGCTCGCGAGCCGATGGACGCGCTCGCGGAGCTCTCGCTCCGCGTCGCTATCGTCCGCCCACTCGAGCGAGCCCCCCTCGTGATAGCCGGCGTCGCCGCCGAGCTCGCGCGACAGGTCCCGGTGAGCGGTCATCCCGGCCGCATTGAGCCGATGGTAGACATCGGGCTCCTTCCTGACCGAGTTCAGCCATGCGAACGAGCTGCCGCTCGTCCCCCCGCCGGGCGTGCCGGCATCGAGCGCCAGCACGCGGGCACCCGCCCACGCGACCGCGTAGACGGCCGAAGCGCCCACGATCCCGAGTCCGACGACCGCAACGTCGCATTTCATCGGCGACCTCCTGTGCAGGCCTGGTCCCCCACCGCGGGCGCATTATAGGGTTCCTCGGGCGCTCTTGGCATGCTCGCCCTCACACGGCTCACGCCGGCCACACGCTGACCACGTCGGGAGGGAAGTGGAGCTGAAGCTGCTGGCCCTCGCGCCAGTCGCCTCCGCGTGCCAGGAAGAGCAGGATGCGCTGCTCCTCGCTCAGCGCCACGCGGGCCTCGTACCTGTCGCCCACGAACAGGAGCGCCTCGATCACGCCGACGAGCGTGTGGCCACGCGCCGCCGGCCGATCGTTCGATCCGACCTCGATGTCTTCGGGCCGAACCGCGACGTGCGCCGGAGCTCCCTCGGAGAGGCTCGCGCCCGGCGCGATGCGTCCTGCCAATGTCTGGCCGGCGAGCGATCCATCCAGCGCGATCGCGACCGTCTGGCTCTCCGCGCGATCGACCCGCCCTTTCAAGATCACGGTCTGGCCGAGGAAGTCGCGGACGAAGGCCGACGCGGGCTGCTCGTAGAGGCTCCGCGGGGAGCCGATCTGCTCGGCGCGCCCACGGGACATGACGGCGATCCGATTGGACAGGCTGAGCGCCTCGATCTGGTCGTGCGTGACGAAGAGCACGGTGATGCCGAGCCGCCGCTGCAGGAGCTTCAGCTCGACCCGCATCTGCTCCCGCAGCTTGGCGTCGAGGTTGCTGAACGGCTCGTCGAGCAGCAGCAGGTCGGGCTCGTACACGAGCGCGCGGCAGAGCGCCAGGCGCTGCATCTGGCCGCCGCTCAGGAGCGTAGCCGACCGGCGCTCGAGCCCGCCGAGCCCGACCAGCTCGAGCACCTTGGCCACGCGATCACGCATGGCCTGTCCCCTTACGCCGCGGAGCTTCAACGGGTAGGCAACGTTCTCGAAGACGCTCATGTGCGGCCAGATCGCGTAGGACTGGAAGACCATGCCGAGGTTGCGCTTGTGCGGAGGCACGAAGAGCCGGCGCGCGACCGACGCGACGAGCCGGCCGCGCAGGGTGATCTCGCCGCCGTCGGGATCCTCCAGTCCGGCCACCAGGCGCAAGGTGGTGGTCTTGCCGCAACCGCTCGGGCCCAGCAACGTGAACACTTCGCCCCGGTCGACCTCGAGGGACGCGCCGTCGACCGCCTGGACCGTGCCGTACGATTTGCTGACGCCGTCGAGCCGAAGGACCGTGTCGCTCATCGGGTCCGCGGCCGAGGGGCTCAGCGGCCCCAGAGCCGCCGCGTGGCCAGTCGCGCGCCTTCCACGAGCGCCTCGAACTTCGCCCACGCGATCCGGGGGTGGCCGACTCGCGGCCCGAGGCCGCAGTCCGTGCCCGCGATCACGTTCTCTCTCCCAACCAGCTCGGCGTACCTGACGAGACGCTCGGCGACGAGCTCTGGATGCTCGACGAAATCGCTGGCGTGGCCGACCACGCCGGGGATGAGGATCTTGCCGTCCGGCAGCTTCACGCTCTCCCACACGCGCCACTCGTGCTCGTGGCGCGGGTTGGACGCCTCGATCGAGTAGGCCTGCGCCCGGACCGCCAGGACCAGGTCGACGAGATCACGCAGCGGCAGGTCGTGCTTGTGCGGTCCGTGGTAGCTCCCCCAGCAGACGTGAAAGCGCACACGCTCCGGCGGGATGTCGCGTAGCGCGTGGTTGAGGGCTTCGATGCGCAGCGCGGCGAACTTCCGGTACTGCGCAAGTGTCAGCGTCGGGTGGATCTGCCAGGCGTCGGCGAGATCGGGATCGTCGATCTGAAGGAGGAAGCCGGCGCGAACGATCGCGTCGTATTCGACCTTCATCGCCTCGGCGATCGCGGCGAGGTACGCCTCGTCGCTCGGGTAGTGAGCGTTGCGCAGCCAGTGCTCGATGGTGCCGGGCGCCACCGCCGGCAGGAACGCCTCGGTCACCGAATGACCGGCCAGCGCCGCCTTGAAGTTGGCGCTGTCCGTCTCGACGGCCGCCTGTCCGATGTAGCTGAGGGGCGCCTTGCAGACGGCCTCGCGGCCGGCCATGTTGCCGCGCCCCGCGAAGTACTCCGGGAATTCCAGGGCGTCCCGGCCGTAGATCATCGCAAGGACACGCTCGCCCTCGGCGAGCGCACGCTCTTCGACCCCGCCGAGGCGCTCGCGCGCGTAGGTCGTGAAGTTGCGCTTCGATTCCTCGCCGTCGTTGACGATATCCAGGCCGACGGCGACCTGCTGCCTGACGACCTCGGCGACGGCGCGTCGAACGCGACTGGCGAAGGCGGCGTGATCGTAGGGGCGGCCGGTGTCCCGGGCGATCAGCAGGTCGCGCAGATCGTCGGGCCGCGCCAGGCTTCCGGCGTGCGTCGTCAGGATGCGCTCGGTACTGCGTTTCACCGTTCGCGTAAGATAGTCGCGCCCGGGGGCCTGGTCAATCGAGCGAGCGCCCTCGATGGTTGTGCGCGCTGCAGACTGTCGCGGGGCTGGGGCCCCGCCGGTCGAGGCGCGCCTCCAGAACAGGAGGATTCATCGTGCGCCAGGATCTCTCACGTCGTGACCTGCTGCGCACCGCCGCGCGGGCCGGCGCCGCCGGGCTCGTGGCTCCGGCGAGTCGTCTCGCCCACGCCGCGACCATCTCGCCCGAATGGGAGCAGATGGCCGCCGCCGCCCGGAAGGAGGGCAAGGTCTCGGTCAACACCTTCACCGGCCAGGGCTACGCCCGCATCCTCAAGCTCTTCGCGCAGGCCTATCCGGAGATCAAGCTCGAGCACACGAATCTCGAACCCGTCGAGTTCTCGCCGCGGGTCATCCAGGAGCGCAAGGCCTCCGTGTACACCTGGGACGTGGCGACCATGCCGATGAGCACCGCGCTCCAGGTGCTCAAGCCGGCCGGCGTCTGGGATCCCGTGCGGCCGGTGATCGTGGCGCCGGAGGCCAAGAACGACGCGAACTGGCGCGGCGGCTTCGACGCCGGCTTCCTCGACCGCGACCGAAACCTCGCGTACGCCTTCACGCTGGTGCGCGCGCCCGGGGTCTTCGTCAACGTCGATCAGGTCAGGGAGGGCGAGCTCCGGAGCGTGAAGGGCCTGCTCGCGCCCAAGTGGAAGGGCCGCATCGCGATCTCCGACCCGCGCACGATCGGCTCGACCTTCTGGCCCTTGACGGCCGCCCGGCTGCGGCTCGGCGATGGAATCATGAAGCAGATCCTCGTCGATCAGGAGCCGGTGCTGAGCCGCGACCGGAACCAGCTTACCGAGTTCATGGTGCGCGGGCGCTATCCGATCGCGATCGGGCTCAACGCGCTCGCGCTCCAGGACTTCCAGGCCCACGGCGTGGGCAAGAACGTGAAGACTCAGCCCTTACCCGAGCTCGACTATCAGTCGTCGGGCAGCGGCGTGTGGCTCCTCAACCGGGCGCCGCATCCCGGCGCGGCGAAGCTCCTCATCAACTGGCTCCTGACGAAGGACGCTCAGGTCGCGTGGGCCCGGGAGCTTCAGACCAACAGCCGCTTCGTGGGTGTGGAGCCGGGCGATCCGCAGGCGGTCGTTCCGCCGGGGCTCACGCTCTTGCAGATCGACGCCGAGGAGCAGCTGCCCGAGCTCGTCAAGACCCAGGACATCGCCCGGCAGCTGATCAGGTAGGTAGCGACGCCGCCTCGATCTTGGTGCCGCCGCGCAGGAACGACGAGAAGAGCGCGATGAGCAGGAGCGTCAAGCAGGCGAGGTACGCCACGTTCATCGACGCGACGAAGGCCCGCGGGTGCGCGGCGCTCGGCGTGGCGTCTGCGATGCCCGCGTAATAACGAAACGCGAGGGTCAGCAGGACGCCGCCCAGCGAGATGCCGAGCAGGGCGGAGATGCCGAAGACCGTCTGGACCATCCCGGTGGCGAAGCCCCGATACTCTCGCGGCACCGAGCCGATGATCGCCGCCTGATTCGGCGTGTTGAAGAATCCAGAGCCCACCCCGATGAGCGCCATCATCAGCGTGGGCAGGATCCAGTGGGAGTCCACGCGAAGGAAGAGCCCGATGGCGAAGGCGCTCAGCGTCGCCAGGACGCCGATCGACGCGGGGATACGGGGGCCGATGCGATCCGTCAGCCGGCCGCTGACCGCGGCGAGCCCGATCGTGAAGACCGGCGCCGCCAGGAAGATCAGCCCCATGAACGACGCCGAGAAGCCCAGCACGTCCTGGATGTAGAACGGCATCAGGAAGCTCATCACGCTGATCGTGGTGGCGATGAGCAAGAGGCTCAAGACGCTGAACGTGAACATGCGAATCCGGAACAGCGCGAGGTTCACGACCGGGCTGATCGCGCGCCGCTCGTGCGCGAGGAAGCCGAGCAGCGTGGCGCCGAAGATCACGGTCATGACCGTCGTCCGCTCGGCCCCGAGCGTCTCGACGCTGCGTCGGTCGAGCAGGAGCGTCAGCATGACGGTGAGGGCGATCAGCAGCGCGGCGCCCAGATAGTCGATCGAGGGCACGCGGCCCGCGGGCACGGTCGCGCGTGGTTTTCGAGCGCGTAGCACCGTGAGGACGACGCCCGTCAGCCCCATCGGCACCATCAGAAAGAAGATCCAGCGCCAGTCGAGCAGGTCGATCACGAGCCCGCCGAGCGGCGGCCCGACCAGGAGGCCGGAGTGAAATCCCATCGTCATGTAGCCGTTCGCCCGCCCCTCCGCCCCCTCCGGCACCGCTTCCATCGCGAGCACGCGCGTCGCCGAGGCGATCATCGCGGCGCCGAGCCCCTGGACGAGGCGAAAGACGATCAGCAGGAACGCGTTCGGCGCCACGCCGCAGAGCACGAAGCTCACGGTCATGATCGCGAAGCCGAGGCCGTAGATCGTGTAGCGCCCGTGGATGTCGCCGAGCCGGCCGAAGACGACCGAGAGGCTGATCCCGGCGAGCTGATACACGATGAGCGCCCAGGAGATCGCGATGATGTCGGTGTCGAGGGCGCTGGCGAGCGTCGGCAGCGAGACGATGAAGATCCGCGTGGCGACGCCGGTGAGGAACTGGCCCATGATCGCATTCGCGAGCAGGAGCCGGTCCGTGCGAGCGGTCACGCGGGACATGGTCTATGGGCGCGCCGCGGCCGGCGGGCCCAGCCCCGCGACGGCCTGCCGCGCGCATCACATTATCAGCGCTGAGGCTCGCGCGCTTGGCGTAAGATTGCCGGCCATGAGCGAAGAGGCTCTCCGCAAGCTCGCGATGCAGGTGCGCAACTGGGGTCGGTGGGGGCCGAACGACGAGATCGGCACGCTGAACTTCATCACACCCGACGCGATCGCGGCGGCCTGTCGGCTGGCGACGGCCGGCAAGGTCTTCGCGCTCGGCATTCCGCTCCAGCGCGAGGGGCCGCAGAGCGGCACCCGCCAGCGCTTCAACCCGATCCACACGATGTTTCGCGACGGAGGCGACGCGCCGCGGACGCCGGCCGAGGTCACCGCGATGCAGGGCTACGGCGGCTCCGACGACTGGATCGTGATGCCGCTCCAGTGCGTCACCCAGTGGGACAGCCTCGCCCACGTCTTCTACGAGGGCAAGATGTTCAACGGCTACGACGCCGCCCTCGTCACCAGCAGCGGCACCTCGAAGAACAGCATCGACAAGACCAAGGGCCGGATCGCCGGCCGCGGCGTCCTGCTCGACGTCGCGCGGTGGAAGGGCGTGCGCGCGCTCGAGCCGGGCTACGCGATCACGCCGGCCGACCTCGACGCGACCGCCGCGGCCGAGCGCGTGGAGATCCGCCGCGGCGATCTCCTGATCGTCCGAACCGGTCACATGTCGCGCTATCTCGACCGCAACGACTGGCGCCACTTCGACCTCGACGACTCGCCGGGTGTCTCGGTGCACTCGGCGCCGTGGATGCACGCGAGGGAGATCGCCGCGATCGCGGCCGATAATTACGCCGTGGAGGTGCGGCCCTCGGAGCTCCCGCCGTTTCGCAGCCCGTTCCACATCTGCGCGATCCCGAACATGGGGCTGACCCTGGGTGAAATCTTCTACCTGGAAGAGCTGGCGGCGGACTGCGCGGCCGACGGGCGCTACGAGTTCCTGCTGGTGGCGCCACCGCTGCCGGTCACCCGCGGCGTTGGCACGCCGATCAACCCGTACGCGATCAAGTGAGCCGGGCCGGGCGGTGCTGATCCGGGAAGTCGTCGCGAATCACTACGCGATCCCGCTGCCGGTCGCGCTCTCCGACAGCACGCACGGGACCATCAAGGGCTTCGAGCTGGTCACCGCGCGCGTGCGCGACGCCGAGGGCGCCGAGGGCACGGGCTACACGTACACCGTGGGCGCGGGCGGCGCCGCCGTCCACGCCCTGGTGGCGCGTGACCTGGCGCCGCTCTTGGTCGGGCGCGACGCCGATCTGATCGAGAGCCACTGGCAGGCGATGTGGTGGGCGCTCCACTACGGCGGGCGCGGCGGCGCCCAGGCGCTCGCGATGTCGGCGGTCGACATCGCGCTCTGGGATCTTCGCGCGCGCCGCCAGGATGCGCCGCTCTGGCGCGTGCTGGGCGGCTTCGATCCGCGCGTCCCCTGTTACGCCGGCGGTATCGACCTCGACTTCCCGCTCGACGCGCTCCTGCGCCAGACCGACGAGAACCTGGCCCGCGGCTTTCGCGCGATCAAGATGAAGGTCGGGCGCCCGTCGCTCCACGACGACGTCGAGCGCGCGCGGGCCATGCGGCGCCATCTCGGTCCCGACTTTCCGCTGATGGTCGACGCCAACATGCGCTGGAGCGTCGACGAGGCGATCCGCGCCGCGCGCGCCCTCGCCGAGGTGGCCCCGGTGTGGCTGGAGGAGCCGACCATCCCCGACGACGTCCCCGGCCACGCGCGGATCGTGCGGGAGGGCGGGCTGCCCATCGCCGCGGGCGAGAACCTCCACACGCTGTACGAGTTTCGTCAGCTCATCGCGGCGGGCGGCGTCACGTTCCCCGAGCCCGACGTGACGAACTGCGGCGGCGTCACCGCGTTCATGAAGATCTGCCACCTCGCCGAGGCCTTCAACCTGCCGGTGACGTCGCACGGCGCGCACGATCTCACCGTGCATCTGCTGGCGGCCGCGCCCAACCGCTCGTATCTCGAGGCTCACGGCTTCGGGCTCGATCGCTTCATCGCCGAGCCGCTGCGGATCGAGGCCGGCCTGGCCATCGCGCCGACCCGCGCCGGGCACGGGATCGAGTTCGACTGGAAGGCGCTCGACGCGGTCCGGGCGATCTGAGCCGTGAGCCCACGGGCCGCGCTCCCCGTGCTGCCGACGACCGTGGTCGGAAGCTTTCCGCAGCCGGAGTGGCTCGTCCACCGCGACGCGCTGCTCTCGGGCGGCGTGCCGCGCGTCCCACGCCCGAACCTGTGGCGCGTGCCGGAGGAGATGCGCGATCAGGCCCACGACGACGCGACCCGCCTGGTCGTTCGCGACATGGAGCGGGCGGGCGTCGACATCGTCAGCGACGGCGAGGTGCGCCGTGAAAGCTACTTCAGCTGGCTCGCGCCGGCTCTGACCGGGCTCGACGTCGCCAAGCCCGGATCGGCGATCAGTCGAACGGGCCGGCCGACACCCGTGCCGCGGGCGATCGGCCCGATCACACGCCCGAAGCCCGTGCTGGCACGCCACACGGCGTTCTTGCGAGCCGAGACGGACCATCCGATCAAGATCACCGTGCCCGGACCCTTCACCCTGACCGCGCTGACGCAGAACGAGTACTACCCGGACGCGCCGAGCCTCGCGCTGGCGTACGCGGCCGTCGTGAACGCCGAGCTGCGCGATCTCAAGGCGGCGGGCGCCGATTTCGTCCAGCTCGACGAGCCGTATCTCCAGGCCTGGCCGGATCCGGCGCGCGAGTACGGCGTGGCGGCCATCGACCGGGCGCTCGAGGGGATCGACGGTCCCACGGTCGTTCACCTGTGCTTCGGCTACGCGCACACCGTTCGCGACAAGCCGAGCGGCTACTCGTATCTGCCCGAGCTCGAGCGAAGCCGCGCCACGCACGTCTCGATCGAGGCTGCTCAGCCGAAGCTCGATTGCACGATCCTCCGCGCGCTGCCGTCGAAGATCATCGTCCTCGGTGTGCTCGACCTGGGCGACGCCAAGGTCGAGAGCCCGGAGGTTGTCGCAGGCCGGATCCGGGCGGCCCTCGCGCACGTGCCGCCCGAGCGGTTGGTGCCGGCGCCCGACTGCGGCATGAAATATCTTCCGCGCGAGCGAGCCGTCGGCAAGCTGGAGGCGCTGGCCGCGGGGGCGCGAATCGTACGCGCCGAGCTCGCCGCGGGGAGGCGCCCCCGACCGGCCCCCTGAGCCGGCGCCGCCGACCGTCATCGTTCGGCCGCGACAGCGCGCCGCGTGATGGTCTTTTTTGCCGACTTCTGCTATCGTCCGGGAGCCTCGAAATCCGCGAGGGAGACCGCAGTCAACGGCCCGAGGAGGCGAAGCATGAGCGATCGCACGAATGACCAGGACCGTCCTTTCAGCGTCAACCGCCGAGCCTTCCTGAAACGCGCAGGCACGGTCGGCGCCGGCGCGGTCGCTGCTTCGAGAATTCACCGGCCGGGCGTCGCCGCCGCACAGGACGCGACGGTGCGGCCGGATCCCGCCGCCAAGCGCGGGGGCACCCTGCGTTACGCGGTCCACAACGCCCCGGCCCACTTCGACGTCCATCAGTCCGGCACCGTCGCCAACATCGGCCCGCAGAGCCCGATGTACGACACGCTGCTGCGACGAAGCCCGAAAGACGGCCAGACGATCATCCCCGACCTCGCCTCGAAGTGGGAGATCTCGCCGGACGGCAAGAAGTACACCTTCCATCTGCGCAAGGGCGTGAAGTTCCACGACGGCGCCGACTTCACCGCCGAGGACGTCAAGGCCACCTACGACCGCATCGCGCACCCACCGAAGGGCGTGGTCATCCCGCGCACGCCGCTCTTCTCCACGGTTGGGGACATCGTGATCCTGGATCCGCACAAGATCGAGTTCCGGCTCACCGAGGCGCGGCCCAAGGCATTCATGCTGGGCGCGTTCGCGAGCGGCTGGAACATCATCGTGCGCAAGAAGACGCTCGAGGACAACCACGGCAACCTGCGCCAGGTGATGAACTATCCGGGCACCGGGCCCTTCCGCCACGTCTCGCGCAAGGACAAGGAAATCTGGATCCAGGAGCGCAACCCCGACTACTGGAACAAGGGGCTGCCGCTGGTCGACAAGCTCGAGATCTACCACATGATGCCGTTCTCGCCGGAGCTCGGCTCGTCGTTCCTCTCCGGCAAGGTGGACTACGCGCGCCTCCTGGACCCGGTCTCCTGGCGAAAAGCCAAGGAGATGCAGGGGGTGACCGCGACGGCGTTCAATCAATCGGTGATCCAGGCGTTCTGGACGAACATGGTCAAGAACAAGGCGCTGGCCGATGCCCGTGTGCGCCGGGCCATCCATCTCGCGATGGACCGCCACACCCTGGTCGAGGTGGTGAAGGACACCGCGCCGATGCAGGTGGGCGGCTTCGTCTATCCGTTCCACGAGATGTCGACGCCGCGGGCCGAGCTCGAGAAGAAGCTCGGCTATCAGAAGGACATCAAGCCCGCGGTGCAGGAAGCCCGCCGCCTGATGAAGGAAGCGGGCTACGCCAACGGCATCAGGAATCTCGACTTCGTCGTCCGCGACATCGCCACCTTCAAGCTGTGGGCGGTCGCGATTCAGGCCATGCTCAAGGAGCACCTGAACATCGACTCGAACCTGCGCGTCGTGCAGACCTCGGTGTGGTTCGACGAGGCTCAGGCCGGCAACTTCGATCTCGCGATCAGCGCGATCGTCTCGACCTTGATGGATCCCTCGGACATCTTCAGTGCGTGGTACGGCAAGGACGGCCCCCAGAACTACTCCCGCTGGACGAACCCGGCATTCCACGACATCGCCAGCCAGGTCGAGCGCGAGCTCGACGACAACCGGCGCAAGGCGCTGGTCCACAAGGCGGAGGATATCCTGGAGCAGGACCCGCCGCTCATCCCGGTGTCGTACGAGCAGATCTACGACGCCTGGTACAACAAGGTGCACGGCCAGAACCCGTCCACGTACTTCGGGATCTACGACGTCGTGCGGTGGGACCAGGTCTGGCTCGGCTGAGAGCCGGCTCCTAGCCGCGTGCGGAAGTACCTGGCGCGCCGAGCGCTGTACGCCGCTATCACGCTGTTCGGAGTCTCGCTCAGCGTCTTCGTGATCCTCCGGGTCCTGCCGGGGGATCCGCTCGTGGCCATCCTCGGTGCCGAGGGCCACGCGCAGATGAAGCCGGACGACCGCGCGCGCATCATGGCCGACCTCGGGCTCAGCGACCCGCTGCCCGTGCAATACGTCCGCTGGCTCGGCGACATCGCGGCCGGCCGCCTCGGCAAGTCGTTCTTCCGCGGCGACACCGTCTCCGAGCAGATCCTCCACCGCGGCCCGATCAGCGCCGAGATCGGGGTGCTCGCGCTGATCGTCTCCTGGCTCGTCGGGCTTCCGGTGGGGATCCTGAGCGCGTTCAAGCCGAACAGCATGCCGGACGGGCTCGCGCGCGCGCTGTCGGTCCTGTTCATCGCGATCCCCGGATTCTGGCTCGGCATGCTGATCGTCCTCGCGTCGTTGTTCTGGTTCGGCTACAAGGCGCCCATCCTGATCGTCCACGTGTGGGAGGATCCCTGGCGGAATCTGCAGATCGTGATCGGGCCCGCGCTGGTCCTCGGACTCGCCCAGGGGGCCTACATCGCGCGCATGTCGCGCTCGTGCCTCCTCGAGGTCATCAGCGAGGACTTCGTGCGAACGGCGCGCGCGAAGGGGCTCCGCGAAGGTCTGATCGTGATGCGGCACGCGCTC
This sequence comes from Candidatus Rokuibacteriota bacterium, assembly GCA_003220495.1. GTDB lineage: Bacteria > Methylomirabilota > Methylomirabilia > Rokubacteriales > CSP1-6 > AR31. Next base: position 214,074 of record QHSP01000015.1, read on the forward strand.
CCCAACGCGCTCCTGCCGGTCATCACGATCTCCGGCGTGCTCCTCGGCTTCGTGCTGGGCGGGTCGGTCGCGGTGGAGCAGGCGTTCGGCGTGCCCGGCCTCGGCCGCGCGCTCGTGACCGCCGTGATCGAGCGCGACATCATCGTGGTGCAGAATCTGGTCCTGCTCTACGCCGTGATCTTCGTCGGCGTCAACGTCCTGGTCGATCTCAGCTACGCGTGGCTCGACCCGCGCATCCGCTACGGCTGAGCCCGGCATGAAGGCCCTGACGGCGGAGCTGGTTCGGTTCGCGAGACGCAACACGTTGTCGGCGATCGGCGGGCTGGTCGGCTTCCTCATTCTGGTCGTCGCGGTGGCGGCGCCGCTCCTGGCGCCCCGGGATCCGCTCAAGGCGGACTTCCGGCGCATGAACAAGCCGCCCGACACGCAGAGCCTCCTGGGCACGGATCAGGTCGGGCGCGACACCCTGAGTCGCGTGATCTACGGCGCCCGCACGTCGCTGTTCGTGGCGTTTTCCGCGGTGATCCTCGGGACGACCGTCGGCTCCCTGTGGGGAGTCGCCTGCGGCTATCTGCGCGGACGCTTCGACCTCGTCAGTCAGCGGATCATGGAAATCTTGCAGTCGTTCCCCGATCTGATTCTCGCCATGGCGATCTCCATGGCCATCGGGACCGGCCTGCAGGCGGTGATCTTCGCGATCGCGATCACGCGCATTCCGTTCGGCGGGCGGGTGATCCGATCCGTGGCGCTGTCGGTGCGCGAGATGCCCTACGTCGAAGCGGGGCGCGCCAGCGGCGCCTCGGCGCTGCGAGTCATGGCGTTTCACGTCTTGCCCCAGTGCGTCGCGCCCTATCTCGTGCTCGCCACGACGCATCTGGGCGTCGCGATCGTCATCGAGGCGGCGCTGGGCTTTCTCGGTGTCGGCGTACCGCCGCCGACGCCGACCTGGGGCAACATGCTGGCCGACTCGATCACGGCGCTCGTGCCGCCGTGGTGGCTGGCCTTCTTCCCGGGTCTGGCCATCACGGTGACAGTGCTCGCCTTCAACCTCCTGGGAGACGGCATCCGTGACACGCTCGACCCGCGTCTCTCGCCGGCCTTCCTCCGGATGATGACGGGCGGCCGCCGCGCCTAGCGCGGCGCCGCGCGTCAGCTCTCGACCGGCAGATCCGTCCCGACGCAGAGGGCGATGGCGTAGCCGCCGTGCACCGTGTGGCGGCCGGAGAGCTCCAGTCCACCCGTCACGACACGGTGGCGGCCTGGCGCGATCTCCTGACAGGTCACTGCCCGGAGCGCCATCGCCAGGCCCCGTCCCACCACCTTCGAGCACGCCTCCTTCAGGGCCCACAGGATCGCCAGCCGCTCCTCCGCCGGGCGCGAGCCGAGCAGGGTGTCGCGATCGTGGGCGAACTGGTCGGCGAGTCGTCGCAGGCGAGGGGACACCTCTTCGATATCGACGCCGACCCTCGACCCGACGGCGCTCGAGGTGGCGGCGCAGACGAATCGGCTCTTGTGGGAGAGGGAGCAGTCCGGCACGACGGCGGCGGCCGACTCCGCAGCGAAGACGAGTCGCGGCCGCCCGCGCGGGTCCTTGACGACGGCGCACTGGCGCGGGTCGCCGATCCGGCCCTGCTGCAGCGCCATGAGCTTGAGGCACACCCGCGCGCCGAGCCATTCCCGGCGGCGCAGCGGATGCCGGAGCTCGGCGTACTCGACTGCCTCGGCCGAGGTGAGATAGCCCGCGGCCAACGACTCCACCTCTCCGAGCCCGGCGAGATCCAGCAGGCGCACCTCGACCTGGCTCTCGCCCAGCTCGACCCGGATCAGCTCGAGCGCGTTCGTCACTCGGGACCCGGCGCCGTCGACCGGTGGTCTCGGTAGTTAGGTTGCCCTAATCCAGAAAATTCTGTTATCCTCATGCTCGGGACGACGAGAGAGGAGCCCGAATGCGGCTGGCACGAGCGAACGGAGCGTGGCGCCCGAGCGGAGCATCGCCGAGATGATCGTCTGTCTCTGCCGCGGACTCGGCGAGCGCGCGATCCGGGCGACGATCGCCCGGGGCGGCGATACCCGCGAGCGGCTGGCGGCGCTCTGCGGCGCCGGCGACGACTGCGGCGGCTGCTCGCCCACGCTCGATGCGCTGCTTGATGAAGCCCACGACGCGTCCTACAGTGACCTCGCATCACAATCCACTCTCGAGGTCGGAGGAGCACTATGCGAGGCCATGAGCAGGTCGTCACCCTCCTGAACGACGTCCTCACGGCCGAGCTCACCGCGATCAATCAGTACTTCATCCACGGCCGGATGTGCGAGAACTGGGGCTACGAGCGGCTGTGGAAGAAGCTGCGTGAAGAATCGCTCGGCGAGATGCGCCACGCCGACGAGCTCATCGCCCGCATCCTCTATCTCGAGGGCGTGCCCAACGTGCAGCGGCTCGGCAGGGTGAACGTGGGCGAGACCGTGCCGGAGCAGCTTCGCCTGGATCTCGAGCTCGAGCGCGACGCGATCCGCATGCTCAACGCGGGGATCGAGACGGCCCGGAGCCTGGGCGACAACGGCACGCGGGAGCTGCTCGAGCACCTCCTGGAAGGCGAGGAGGACCACGCGAACTGGATCGAAGCCCAGATGACCCTGATCGCCCAGACGGGCGAAGGCAACTACCTCGCGCAGCAGATCAAGAAGGACGAGTAGCGCCCTCGGCCGTCGCGCCCGCGTAGTCCTTCCGGTGGAAGTAGTTCGCGTTGTAGAACTCCAGCACCAGATCGCGGTAGACCGCGCGCGGATACCGAGGCGGATCGTCGGGGCTCGCGCACGTCGGCACGCACTCGATGGCGGCGTCGACGTTCGGGCTGTAGAAGAACGCGATCGAGTACCGGTCCTTCCCCGAATCGTTCAGCACGCCGTGCGGTGTCGACAGGAAGCGGTCGTTCGACCAGCGCTTCATGATGTTGCCGAGATTCACCAGGAAAGTCCCGGGAATCACCGGCGGCGCCATCCACTCGCCGTTCGGGAGGCGGACCGCCAGGCCCGGCACGTCCTCCCGCGCGAGCATCGTGATGAACGAGTTGTCGGTATGGGGGCCCTGCCCGAACTGCTCCTCGTCGTCGGTCTCCTGCGGCGGGTAGTGGAGGAAGCGCAGGTTGATGTGCGCCTCGTTCCGGAAGAACTGGGCGAAGTAGTCGGCCGGCATCCCGAGGGCCCGCGCCAGCACCGGCAAGAGCTGCTCGCCGAGCTTCTCGAGCGTCTTGAAGTACGTGGCCATCGCCGCCCGCATGCGCGCGTGCCCGTCCGGCCACTGGTTTCGCCCGCGCAGGGGCGTGCCGGCGACGACGTCCGGGTGGTCGGCGGACCGATCGTGGCTGATGAAGAAGCTCTCGTTGAAGTTCGGCCGGGTCGCCTTGTGGACGGTCGAGTGCCGCTGCATGCTCTCGTTCACCGCCAGGTACCCGATGTTGTTCTCGTTGATCTTCAGGGCGCGCTTCACCTCGCTCGGCGTCGCGTGAAACTCGCGCGAGGCCGCGAAGGCGTCGTCGATCACCGCCTGCGGCACGTCGTGGCCGGCCAGATAGAAGAAGCCGACGGTCTCACAGGCCCGCCGCACCTCGAGCGCCACGGTATCCATCGCGCCCGGCTCGCCGCGGAACGCGGGCCCGACGTCGATGAGCGGAATCGCTTTCGTGGCCGAGTCGATATCCTTGACCGCCAGCGCCTTGAAGATGTTCATCTCTGGGCCTCCGTGCCCAATCACAGAATCCTAACCCCGCGGCGGGGCCGAGACCAGCAGCTTTTGGCGGTTTGACAGAGGCCCGAGGCTGTCTCTAGGGTAGTTGTCGGAAATCGGACCGGGGAGGCCCAAGAGGGATGCGCCAGACTTCGCGCCGTGAGTTCCTGAGAGCCGCCGCCGGGCTGTCGGCGTTTGCGGCCGTCGTGCAGAGTGGAGACGCGGCCCAGACGCCACCGCTCCGGCCCACGCCGAGCTGTCCGGGCTCGGCGCCGCCGACCGAGCGCCAGACGGAGGGACCGTATTTCAAGCCCGACTCACCCCTGCGCGCCTCGCTCCTCGAGCCGGCAATCGCCGGGACGAAGATCGTGGTGGCCGGGATGGTCCTGTCCACGACCTGCCAGCCGGTCGCGCGAGCCTTGATCGACGTCTGGCACGCGGACGATCGCGGAGGCTACGACAACACCGGCTTCCGGCTGCGCGGGCACCAGTTCACGGATGACCAGGGCCGCTATCGGCTCGAGACGATCGTGCCGGGGATCTACGTCGGCCGGACGCGCCACTTCCACGTGAAGGTGCAGGCGCCGAGCCGGCCGGTGCTGACAACCCAGCTCTATTTTCCCGGAGAGGCGGTCAACGCGAGGGATCCGATCTTCAGTCGTGATCTCGTGATGCAGGTGAGCGATGCCGGCAGCGGCAAGGCGGCGACGTTCGACTTCGTGCTCGACCTCGGACGACCATGACCGATTTCGTGAGCGAAGTCCGTGACGGGATGCGCATCGACTGGGACGTCCCCATCCGCGTGGACGACGGCCTCGTCCTGCGCGCCGACGTGTTTCGTCCGCTCGCTGACGGCAAGCATCCGGTCATCCTGACCTACGGCCCGTACGGGAAGTGGCTCCACTTCGAGGATCTCTACACGGACCAGTGGCGCCGGATGGTCGAGCAGCATCCCGACGTGCCCGCCGGCTCCACGAACAAGTACCAGAACTGGGAAGTGGTCGACCCGGAGAAGTGGGTGCCGGACGGCTACGTCTGCATCCGAATCGACTCGCGGGGCGCCGGGCGCTCGCCCGGCTACCTCGACATCTGGTCAGCTCGCGAGGCCCAAGACCTCTACCATTGCATCGAGTGGGCGGCCGCGCAGCCCTGGAGCAACGGCAAGATCGGGCTGAACGGCATCTCCTACTACGCGATGAATCAGTGGCAGGTCGCCGCGCTCGAGCCGCCGCACCTGGCCGCGATCTGCATCTGGGAGGGTGCGGCCGACTACTATCGCGACCTCAGCCACCACGGCGGCATCCTCTGCACCTTCGGGCGGGCGTGGTTTCCGTCGCAGGTCATCCGGGTCCAGCACGGCCGCGGCACGAAGGGATACCGGAGCCGGATGAACGGCGACTGGGTCTCCGGGCCGCCGACGATGACCGAGGAGGAGCTCGGCGGGAACCGGCGCGACTTCTACGAGGATTGCTGGAAGAATCCGCTCGCCAGCGACGACTACTGGCGCTCGCGTATGCCCGACTGGACCAAGCTGAACGTACCGCTCTTCTCGGCGGCCAACTGGGGCGGGCAGGGTCTTCATCCGCGGGGCAACTTCGAGGGCTTCGTGCGCTCGGCGTCGAAGCAGAAGTGGCTCGAGGTGCACGGCATCGAGCACTGGACCCACTTCTACACCGACTACGGCGTCAGTCTCCAGAAGCGGTTCTTCGGCCACTTCCTGAAGGGCGAGGACACGGGATGGAAGAAGCAGCCGAAGGTCGTGCTGCAGGTGCGCCATCCCGGTGAGAAGTTCGTCGAGCGTCACGAGAAGGAATGGCCGCTCGCGCGCACGAAGTGGACCAAGCTCTACCTGAGCCCGGCCGATCAGAGCCTGGTCCGCGCGCCCGTCAGACGCCGCGGCGCCGTCACCTACGACGGGCTCGGCGAGGGCGTCACGTTCCTCACGCCGCCGCTGCCGCGCGAGACCGAGATCACCGGCCCCATCGCGGCGAAGCTCTTCGTCTCGTCCCAGACGGCGGACGCCGATCTCTTCCTGGTGGTCCGCGTGCTGACCCCGAATATGAAGGAAGTCGTTTTCCAGGGTGCGCTCGACCCGCACACGCCGATTGCCCAGGGATGGCTTCGCGCCTCACACCGGAAGCTCGACCCGAAGCTCACGCTTCCGTATCGCCCCTACCACACGCACGACGAGAAGCAGCCGCTCACTCCCGGTAAGATCTACGAGCTCGACGTCGAGGTCTGGCCCACGTCGATCGTGGTCCCGGCCGGCTACCGCATCGGCCTCACGGTGCGCGGACGCGACTACGAATATCCGGGTGGTCCGTCGACGGGGCTCGGTACGCTGGGCGCGGTCTTCACCGGCGTCGGGCCGTTCCAGCACAACGACCCGCGAGATCGGCCCGCCGAGATCTTCGGCCGGAAGGTCACGATCCACGGCGGACCCGGCCGCCAATCGTCCGTCTTGCTGCCGATCATTCCCCCCGCGCGCTGAGCGACAGCGCCGGTCTCCCTACGCGCCGTGGATGGCGCGCCAGATCTTCTCGGAAGTGAGCGGGATGTCGACGTGATGGACGCCGAAGGGCGAAAGCGCATCCACGACCGCGTTCACGATCGCCGGCGGCGCGACGCAGGCGCTGCCTTCGCCGACGCCCTTGACGCCGAGCGGATTGAGCGGCGACGGAGTCACTGTGCGATCGACCACCAGCTCGGGCATGTCGTCCGCGCGCGGGATCGCGTACTCCATGAACGTTCCCGTGAGGAGCTGGCCGTCCTCGCCGTAGACGATCCGCTCCAGCAGGGTCTGGCCAAGTCCCTGAGCGAAGCCGCCGACGATCTGTCCGTCGATGAGCAACGGGTTGATGGCGTTGCCGCAGTCGTCGACGGCGACGAAGCGCTCGAGGCGAACCTGACCCGTGTCCTTGGCCACGCGGACGACGGCCAGGCCCGCGCCGAAGCTCCAGGACGGCTGATCCTGGCGAAAGAACACGGTCGCCTCGAGGCCGGGCGTCTCGTCGGCTGGCAAGCCCATTCCGCGATAGGCGAGCTCGCCGACTCTGTCCCAGCCGACGACCTTCTCCGGCAAGCCCTTCACCTGAAAGCCGCCGCGCACGAGCTGAAGGTCTTCCGGGCTCGCCTCCAGAAGGCGCGCGGCCAGCCGCCGTCCCTTGTCCCTGACTTCGCCCGCGGCCCGGGCCAGCGCGTTTCCGCCGAGGCCTGCGCTGCGGCTGCCGAACGTTCCGATCGCCTGCGGCGCGCCGAGCGTGTCGCCGTGGCGGACGATCACGTCCTCCCAGGCGACGCCGAGCTGGTCGGCGATGATCTGGGCGAAGGTGGTCTCGTGCCCCTGTCCGTGCGGACTCGATCCAGTGACCGCCGTGACCTTGCCGCTGCGCTCGACCCGGACGACTCCGCTCTCCCAGCCGAGCACATTCGTGGATTCCACGTAGGCCGCGACGCCGATCCCCATGATCTCGCCGCGGCGGCGCGCCGCCGACTGCTCGCGGCGGAGCTCTCGATAGCCGGCGAGGTCGACGACGCGATCGAGGGCGCGTGCGTAGTTGCCGGAGTCGTAGGCGGGACCGAACGGCGTGCGGTGGGGAAACGCGTCGGGCGTGATGAAGTTGCGGCGGCGGATCTCCACGGGATCCAGATTCGTCGCCCGCGCGGCCTCGTCCATGAGGCGCTCGATCAGATAGACGCCGACCGGCCTCCCCGATCCCCGGTACGGCCCGGTCGGCGCGGTGTTCGTGTAGACCCCGAGGCTCAGGAGCTCGGCGTTCTGGATGCGGTAGGGCCCGAAGATGTGCGTTGAAGCCGACATCGGCGGAACCAGCGACAGCGAGAGCAGATGGGCCCCGAGATCGAAGACCGCCCGAGCTCTCAGGCCGACGATCTCCCCATCGGCGGTCACCGCGCCCGTGGCTTCCGTGACCGCGGCGCGTGCCTGGATGGTCGTCAAGAGATCTTCGGTCCGCGTGGACATCCAGCGAATGGGCCGCCCGAGCTCTCGCGCGAGAACCGCGGCCACGATCTCCTCGCGGTAGAGCGGTCCCTTCACGCCGAAGCCCCCGCCGACGTCCGGTGCGATCACGCGGAGCTTGTGCTCCGGGAAACCGAGCACCGCCGCGAGGTCGGCGCGAGACAGGAAAGGGTTCTGTGTCGTCAGCCAGAGCGTCAGCTCGCCGCTCCCGGCGTCGTAGCGCGCGAGGACGCCTCGGGGTTCCATCGGCGCCCCGGCGAGCCGGTTGTGGTCCAGGCGGACCTTGACGACGTGCGCGGCTCTGCCGAACGCGCCGTCGACGTCGCCGCCCTTGAGGGGCCAGCTGAAGGCCTGATTGGTCCCGAGCTCGGTGTGGGCGAGTGCGGCGCCGGGCTCGAGACCGCGCTCCGGACCCGCGATCGGCGCAAGCGGCTCGTAGTCGATCTCGATCAAGTCGGCCGCGTCGCGGGCCAGCGCGGCGGACTCGGCGACGATCGCCGCGACGGGGACGCCGGTCGAATCGACGACCGCGCCGGCGAGATAGGGACACGGCGCTTGCTTCAGCCCGGGGATCGTCGCCATGAAGGGGAGCGGCCGCAGCGGACCCAGATCAGCGGCCGTCGCCACGCGAACGACACCCGGCGCCTTCCGCGCCGCGTCGGTCCGGAGCGCCTTCAGCCGAGCGTGCGCGTGCGGGCTCCGGAGAAACGCGAGGTGCGCGAGCCCCGGCACCGTGATGTCCTCGACGTACTGCCCGCGGCCCGTGATGAGCTTCGGGTCCTCGGTGCGCTTGAGCGGGCGGCCGACGTACGGCTCGCGGTCCGTTGCGCTCATCGGCTCATCCGGTCATCGTGTGGCTCAGCTCACCGATGCCTTCGATCGCGAGCTTCACCGTGTCGCCGGCCTTGAGGAACATTCGCCGCGGCATCCCCACGCCGGCCGGCGTCCCGGTCAAGACGAGATCGCCGGGCTGGAGGGTCACGCGCGAGGACAGCATCGCGATCTGCTCGGCCGTGTCGAAGATCATCCGGCTCGTGTTGGAGTCCTGCATCAGCGTGTCGTTGACCCAGAGCTTGAGGCCGAGCTTCTGCGGATCGGGAAGCTCGTGGGCCGGCACGATCCAGGGGCCGAGCGGGCACGAGCCGTCGAAGCACTTCTGGCTGAGCCAGTCGTAGTGGAAGGGCGACGTCGCCGGATTCTTGTCGCGCCTCATGACGTCGCGCGCCGAGAGATCGTTGGCGATCGTGTAGCCGGCCACGTGCGCGAGCGCCCGCTCTACGGGGACGTCGCGTGCGACCTTGCCCATGACCGCCGCGAGCTCGACCTCCCAGTCGACCATCTGAGAGTAGACCGGCAGCTTGACCCGAGCGCCTGGCCCGACGACCGAGCTCTTCGACGTCTTGACGAAGTGCCAGGGTTTTTCGCCCAGCTCCTTCATGGTCGGCCCGGGTGGCTGGCCCTGGGCCCGCGCCATCTCGGCCATGTGATCGGTGTAGTTGGCGCCCGCGCAGTAGATGGTGCCCGGATAGAGGACGGGGGCCAGCAATCGCGCGCGGCCGAGCGGGACGCCCTTGCCTCGAGCCTTCCCGGACGCGAGCCGCTTCGAGGCCTGATCGATTAGGCGCCGGGCACGAGCCCAGTCCTCGAGTATACCCAGCACGCTCGCGTGGGCCGGGACGTTCGTGACCTTCGCCGCCTCGTACACCGTGTCGCCGATCAGCACGCCGGCCCGCGGGCCTTGACCGGTTCGAAAGCTCAGGAGCTTGTAGGGCATCGCGCGAATTCCTCCTTGAGCGGGAGCTTGCCGAGGGCCCGACGATACCATAGCCTCTTGCCTGCGACCGATCACCGAAGACCGGGGGATCTCATGAAGCAGCTGACCAAGAACGTGTTCGTCGAGACCGAGCTCCGCGGCTCGAATCACGGCCTCGTCGCCACCTCGGACGGCATCGTGCTGATCGACACCCCGCACAAGCCCAGCGACGCCATGCGGCTCAGGGCTGACGTCGAGCGACGCGGCCGGCTGCGCTACATCCTCAACACCGAGCCGCACGGCGACCACTGGACCGGGAACGCGTACTTCGACGCGCCGGTCGTCGCCCACGAGGGCGTGCGTCGACGCATCCTGACGACCGACCTGGCCGCGCACGTCGCGCGCGTCGCCTCGTTCGGGCCGGAGGAGCCGAAGCTACTCGAGGGCTACAAGCCCAACGCGCCGGTGATCACGTTCGAGAGCGAGATGAAGCTCCACGTCGGCGACCACACCTTCCGGCTGGTCCACATGCCCGGCCATACGGCCTACCAGGCGGCGGTGATCGTCGAGGAAGAAGGCGTCGTCTTCACGAGCGACAACATCTTTTGCAAGGTCCACACGTGGCTGCAGGAAGCCGATCCGGACCTGTGGCTCACGGCGCTGGAATCGCTCCGGGGCCTCCGCGAAGACACGTTCGTCCCGGGCCATGGACCGATCTGCGACAAGCGCTACCTCGACGAGCAGGGCGCGTTCATCCGCGAGTGGGTCGACTCCGTGCGCAAGAGCGTGGGGCAGGGGAAGACGAAGGAGCAGTGTCTGGCCGACCTCACGGCGATGACGGATCGCTATCCGATGGACGTCGGCCAGGACGGCATGGCGCCGATGGTCATGAAGATGAACGTGGCCAACCTGTACGACTTCGTCACGGGCGCCGGGATCCACCGGCGCAATTGACGACGCGCCTCGACCTCGCCCGCCGCGACTAGCGCGTCGCCGGCCAGCTCTGCAGCGACTCCGGGTGGCGACGTCGCTCGGTCCGACCGTCGTTGAAGAGGCCGCTGCCCCTGATCACGTGGTAGATCTCGTCGGCGCCCGGGTGGCGATGGATCGGCTTCAGGTCGACGAATTCCAGGCGCCCTCCCTCTCAGAGGCGAACAGCTCGACGGTGCCCCGCCGGTTGTCGGTCAGCGCGAAGACCTCGTAGAACTCGATCTGCGGAGGCATCCCGTAGCGCTCGACGATGCCGTCGAGCCACGAGCCCCCGTAGAATCGCCTGGCGTCCTCGAGCGTCTCCCACTGATAGACGCCGCCGGCCCAGCCGCTCTCGCTCCAGATGAAGTGCTTGCTGATCAAGCCCTTCACCGGCTGGAACCCGGGCGCGATCTTGTGGAAGTGCGCGCGGCACGCGTCGTAGTCGATGTGTGCTGGCAGCTTGTAGCGAACGGTGGCGGTGATCATGGGGCCTCCCGTCTCCTTCAGCCGGCTCCCGAGCGTCCGGCGGCGAACCCGCCAGGCGTGGTGCATGGTAGCAAGGCCGGCCGGGAGTCGTCACGCGCGGTTTCCGGAAGGGGCGTTGACAGAGTGTTCGGATTAGGTCATCCTAACTCTCCCTGGATTGGGGCCTTAACCCGAGAGTCGGAGGGTCGCGATGCGCAGAAGGCTCACGCTCCTGATCGCCGGTCTGGTCGCGGGTGTCGTCGTGGCTGCGGGAGCGGCCTTGGCCGCGGACGCGCCCCCGGAGATCGCGGTCACCATCGACAAGGATCAGTTCCAGCCGAGCGAGATCAAGGTGAAGGCGAACACCCCGTTCGTGCTCGTCGTCACCAACAAGAACGCCAAGGCGGCGGAGTTCGAGAGCAAGGATCTCCGTGTCGAGAAGGTCGTGCCGGCCGGCAAGACCGTCAACGTGCGCATCCGCGCGCTGAAGCCCGGCACCTACCCCTTCTTCGACGACTTCAACAAGGCGGCGGCCGGCCGCATCGTCGCCGAGTAGCCCCCAGACCGATGGGCGGTACCTTCGTCATCACGCTTCGCGAGGGCTTCGAAGCCGCTCTCGTCCTCGGTATCGTCTACACGTATCTCCAGAAGATCGGCGCCGAGCGGCAGTACCGCTACGCGACCCGCGGCGGGCTTCTCGGCGTGCTCGCCAGCATCGCGCTCGGCGTGGTCGTCACCGCGCTGTCCGGCCCGCTCCTGGATCTGGGTCCCGACGTGATCTGGCTCGGCGTGATCTTCGTCGCGGTGGTCGTCCTCACGTGGCACGGGTACTGGATGCGGCAGCACGCCCGCGCGATGAGCGGCGACGTCCAGCGGCAGATCGACGCGGCGCAAGCCACCCACCGAATGTGGATCATCGGCGTGATCGCCTTCACCGGCGTGTTTCGCGAGGGGGCCGAGACGGTGCTGTTCCTGTGGGGTCTCCTGACCCAGGCGACCTCCACGTCGGGGTGGGCGAGCGCGCTCGGAGCCGTCCTCGGGCTCCTCACGGCGGCCTCGTTCGGCTGGGCGATCTTCCGCGGCGGCCGACACGTGAGCCTACAGCGGTTCTTCGGCGTGACGTCGGTCTTCCTGCTGCTGCTGGCGGCCGGCATGTTCAGCACCGGCATCGGCCGCCTCGAGGTCATGGGATTCCTTCCGGCGACACCGACCGCATGGGACACGACGTTCGTGCTCGACGATCACGGCGTCATCGGCGGATTCCTGAATGGGCTGATCGGCTACCGCTCGCGACCCTCGACGCTCGAGGCGGGGAGCTACCTCCTTTATCTGCTCGTTGCGGGCACCCTCGTGTTTCGCTCGGACGTCTCAAGCCCTCGGTCGCGCGCGCCGAAGGGGCGCATCCCGACTCACGTCGCCTGACGAAGCCCGGGCGCACTCGCCGCGGCCGCGGCATTGACTTCCCCCGACCACGCGCTACCATCCTGCGGGGAATCCTGACCTGAAGCCTCAGCGAGGAGGCACCATGGTGGGCCGGTCGATCGATCGTCGCGCATTTCTCACGGGCGCTTCAGCGGCGGCCGCAGCCGTCGCCGGCGCGCCCCTCATCAAGCCCGCGCGCGCCAGCGCCGCCGGCGAACGCCTCGTCGTCGCCGTCGGGCAATGGGGCATCGAGACGCCGTTCGCGTGGCGGTCGAGCCAGTCCGAGAAGACTCTGTGGGACTGCGCGTACGACCCCTTGATCATGCGCGATCCCAAGACATTCGAGTATCGTCCGGGGCTCGCCACGGAGTGGAAGCCTTCGAACGAGCTCAGGACGTGGACCTTCAAGCTGCGCTCCGGCGTGCCATTCCACGAAGGCTACGGCGAGATGACCGCCGAGGACGTGAAGTTCACGGTCGAGCAGAACCTCAAGCCCGATTCCCAGGGCGGGTCCGCGCCGTTCTTCCGCATGCACCTCGACCGCATCGAGACGCCCGACAAGCACACGGTCGTCATGCACTTCAAGAACCGGGTCTGGGAAGTGCCGTCGAACTTCACCCAGTTCGTCGGCTACCAGAACATCACGTCGAAGAAGTACATCGAGACGGTCGGCGAGGACAAGGCGGCGCTCCACCCGATCGGCACCGGGCCCTTCCGACACGTCGAGGGCAAGCAAGGCGACTATCACCGCTTCGAGGCCGTCGCCAACCACTGGCGCAAGACGCCCGCCTTCAAGGAGCTCGTCATCCGGCGCATCCCGGATCCCGCGACGCGGCTCGCCGGGCTTCGCGCCGGGGAGATCGACATCGGCAACGTGTTCGGCGACTACCTCGACCAGGCCAAGAAGTCCGGGCTCCGAATTCACGAGACGCCCAACGCCGCGTGCCACTGGATGGTCCTGCAGGGCCAGACGACGCCGGACCGCGAGGACTATTGCCCGACCTGCCCCTGGGCCGGCGAGCCCAAAGATATGAAGAGCCAGGAGAACGCGCGCAAGGTCCGGCTCGCGCTCAACCTCGCCGTCAACAAGAAGACGATCGTCAACGCGCTCTGGAAGGGCCTGGGCTCCGAGGCGCCCTTCGCGTACTGGTACTATCCGTTCCACAAGGGCTTCAGCCGCGACTGGAAGGTCCCACCGTACGATCCCGAGCGCGCGAAGAAGCTCCTGGCCGAAGCCGGCCACGCCGGCGGCTTCGAAGTCCGGGTGAATCCCCTGGTCATGACCTACGCGCTCGACGGCCCCGACATGGTCGAGGCGGTCGCGCTCGACTGGGAGAAGATCGGCATCAAGGTCCGGCGCGTTCCCGAGGCCTTCAGCAACTTTCTTCCCAAGAACCGCGCCCGGAAGACGAACAAGACCCACTGGGTGTACGGCTCTCCGCCCTTCGACGAGCCCGTCCTGGCCTGGCAGCGCTGCATCTACTCCAAGGGCCCCTTCAATCTGCTGGCCGACGGACCATACGACGAGGACGTCGACACGATCTCACGCGAGCTCGACGGCGAGAAGCGCGCCCGCATGACCCAGGCGCTGGGTCAGAAGCTTTACTCCGAGTATCACGGCGTGATGCTCGGCGTCAGGTCACTCACGTGGGCGGTGAGCAAGAAGGTCAACAGCTGGCAGACCCTGGTCTACGTGCCGCTCGAGAACAACTACGAATACGTGAGCTGATCGAATAGGGGAGGGCCTATGAGCCTCCATGTCCACGCACGCCTCTGCCGGCGGGGCCCCAGCCCCGCGACGGCCTGCAGCGCACACGGCCACCGGATCGCCTCGCTCCTGACGGCCGCCCTGCTGGTGCTCGCCGCGAGCGCGGCGGGCGCCGGCCAGCCCGGTGAAGCGGTGATGGCGTGGCACGTCACGCTCGCGCCGACGTGGTTCGATCCGTCCACGGCGCCGCCGCAGATCACACCGTTCGGCATGCTCTACGCCATCCACGACGCGATGGTCCGCCCGCTTCCCGGGAGCAAGATGGGCGCGAGCCTGGCGGAGTCGTGGCGGGAGAGTGGTGACGGCCTCACGTACGAGTTCAAGCTGCGGCCCGGTCTCAAGTTCCACAACGGCGACCCGGTCACCACCGAGGACGTGAAGTTCAGCTACGAGCGTTACCGGGGCGCGGGCGCGAAAGAGCTCCAGACGCGCATTCGCCAGGTCGACATCGTCGATCCGCTCACGATCCGCTTTCAGCTCAAGGAGCCGTGGCCCGACTTCATGACTTTCTACGGTACGACCGCCACCGCGGCGGGGATCGTCGTGCCCAAGAAGTACCTCACGCAGGTCGGCGAGGAGGCGTTCCGCAAGCAGCCGATCGGCGCCGGCCCATACAAGCTGGTGAGCCACACGCCCGGCGTCGAGGTCGTGCTCGAGGCCTTCCCGGGCTACTGGCGCCACGCCCCGTACGTCAAGCGCCTGATCATGAAGAGCGTCACCGACGGGACCACGCGCGCGGCGATGCTGAGGACGGGCGAAGCGGACATCGCGTATGCGCTCGACGGCCCGGATGCCGACAACGTGAAGCGCGACCCGCGCGTGCAGATCGTGGCCTCGCGCCACGCCTCGATCAACTGGCTCGAGTTCGCCGATCAGTGGGATCCGAAGTCGCCCTGGGCCGATCGGCGCCTGCGGCTGGCGGTCAACCACGCGATCAACCGCAAGGCGATCAACGAGGCCGCCTGTCTGGGCTTCTGCCCGCCCGCGGGCGTCATCGTGCCCCGCGTGATGGACTTCGCGCTCCAGGTCGAGCCGCCGGCCTACGACCCGCAGCGGGCGAAGCTGCTCCTCGCGGACGCCGGCTATCCGAACGGGATCGACGCCGGCGAGCTCGTCCCGATCCCGCCGTTCTTCACAATGGGCGAGGCGGTCGTGAACTACCTCAACGCCGTCGGGATCCGCGTGACCATGCGCCAGATGGAGCGCGCGACCTTCTATACGGCGTGGCGCGAGAAGAAGCTCCGTCCGCTGTTCATCACGGGTGTCGGCAACTCGGGCAACGCCGCGAGCCGCGTACAGGAATTCATCTTCTCCAAGGGAACCTACGCCTACGGGGGCTACCCGGACATCGACGATCTCTTCGAGCAGCAGGCGCGCGAGCGCGACACGCGCAAGCGCGAAGCGCTCCTGCACCGGATCCAGCAGCTCACGATCGACCGGGTGATGTTCGCCCCGATCATGGATTTCCGCGCGTTGATGGGGATCGGGCCGCGCGTGACCGAGCACACGATCACCTCGATCCACAACTCGCCGTTCCCGTCCTACGAGGACATGCGGATCAAGGACTAGCGGGCGATCAGGGGGGCCGGCCTCAGATCGTAGAGCCGCATCCCGCTCCGCCGGCCGCCAAGCGCGCTCGAGCGCCACAGCGCCGGGTCCACCAGCTGGCCACGTTCCTGGACCCAGTCGGTGATGGGCTTTGCCGCCACGTCGGCCCCGAGCCGCCGGCTGATGAACGGTCCGTCGCCGACCATCACGAATCGGATCTGCCCCGCGTCGACCATCCCGGCGAGCTTCTCTGGCGTCAGGATCGGATCCAGCCCGTGGAAGCCGCCCATCGCCATCACGGAGCGCCCGGACCCGATGATGATCGGCGCCGCGAGCCGCGTCGTCGTGGTGGCGAGCAGATAGCGTTCGCCCGTGTGGTTGGCTTCGAGAAACGCGACGAGGCCTGACGGATCGTACGGCTCGATCGTCCGGCTTCGGGCGGGCGCGTCGCCGGCGACGGGGACGAGTCGAGCGAGATCGGCGGAGGGGATCGCCCCGGGACCCGCCACCAGCACGCTGCTCAGCGCCCAGGCGGCCGGAGCCAGGAGCAGCGCGACCAGCCCGATCGCGACGGCGCTCGCGGCGAGGGCCCGAGCCCGCGGACTCGGCGGCTCTGAAGCGCTCGGCCGCAAGACCAGCATCACGAGCAGAACGCCCGCGGACAGGAGCGTACCGCCGATGAGCACGAGGTGGATCGGGTGATGGCCGCCGAGCCTCCATCCCAGCGCGCTCGCGTCGATGTAGAGCTGCCACGCCGCAGTCAGCAGGAGCGACGCGGGCAGGAGCACGGCCCGCCCGGCGCCTTGGAGAAACGATTCGCACAGCGTCGCGACGCCGATGCCGGCAAGCGCGGCGAGTGGCGGCGCCATCGTCGCAAGGTAGTAGAAGTGAAAGAAGCCACCGGCGTAGCTGTAGACCCCGGCATAGGTGAGGAGCCAGCCGAGCCACAAGATCACGGCCAGACGCGTCGGAGAGAGCGGCCCGTGGATACGATCCCGCGACGCGCCGAGCACGAGCCCGGCGACAGCGAGCGGCAAGAGCCAGCCCACCTGACCGGCGAGCTGGCCGTCGGCCAGCCGCAGCGCACCGGCCGGCGCCTGGACGAAGAGCCGGGAGAAGCCGCGGCGAGGTCCCGACTCGGGCGCGCGGTCGGTGCCGCCGGCGGCCCGCGCCGCGGCACGCGAGGGATCGGCCGCCGGCGCGATCGAGGCGCTCCGGAACTCGGCGGACCGAATGAATCGCCCGACGCCGTAAGGCCCGACTGCGAGCTCCAGCATCGAGTTCTGGTTGGTCGTGCCGGCGTACGGCCGCCGGTCCGGCGGCGTGAGGTCGAAGACAAGCACCCAGCTCAGCGAGACGGCGGTCAGAACGACCCCGGCGACGGCGAGGTCGACGACGCGCCGGCGCCACGCGAGCGGCGCGCCGACGAGGTAGACCAGCACGAAGGTCGGGAGCACGACGCACGCGGCCAGCATCTTCACGTTGAACCCGAGACCGACCAGAGCCATGGCCAGCGCGAGAAGGGGCCAGCGGCCCTGCTCGACGGCGAGCGTCAGCGCCCAGGCCGCCAGCAGCAGAACGAGCACCAGGCAGCTATCGGTGTTGCTCGAGCGGTCGATCGCGACGCTGACGGGCGTGAGGGCCAGAAAGAGAGCCGCCAGCAAGCCGGCGGCGGCGCCGAATCGACGCTGGACCAGGTGATAGAGGAGCGTCACCGCGGCGACACCTTCCAGCGCCTGCGGGATCAGCACGCTCAAGGCGTGAAAGCCGAAGAGCTTGACGCTCGCGACCTGGATCCACAGCGCCACCGGCGGCTTGTCCACCGAGATGAAGCCGGCCGGGTCGAACGAGCCGTAGAGGAAGTTGTGCCAGCTGAGGCTCATGCTGCGCACGCCCGCGGTGTAGTACTCGTTGCCGAAGCCGTTCTGGTCCAGGCGCCAGAGCCTGAGCGCCGCGGCCAGGCAGAGCACCGCTCCGAGCCCGAACCTCAGGGGCAGTCGCCTGGTCGCGTTCGTCGTGTCCATCGGCGGCAGAATACTCTGACGTAATGCCCGGCGGGGTCGTTGACACGAGAAGAGCTCGCGCCCATTGACACCCGGGAGCCACGCGATACCATCCCGCCACACTCACTTTCCGGAGGTCACCATGGCCGGATCTCTCAATCGTCGAGCCTTCTTGACGCGCGCCGGAACGGCAGCCGCCGCGGTCATGAGCGGACCGTTCGTCCGTACATCGCGCGTCACCGCGGCATCCGGCGACCGCCTGGTGGTGGCGCTCGGTCAGTGGGGCACGGAGACACCGTTCGCCTGGCGATCGACCCAGGGTGAAAAACCGTTGTGGGACTGCGTCTACGATCCGCTCATCATGCGCGATCCGAAGACCTTCGAGTACCGTCCCGGGTTGGCCACGGAGTGGAAGCCGTCGAACGAGATGCGAACGTGGACGTTCAAGCTGCGGTCGGGGATCAAGTTCCACGAGGGCTGGGGCGACCTGACCGCGCAGGACGTCAAGTTCACGGTCGAGCAGAACCTCAAGCCCGACTCGGGCGGTGGCTCGGCGCCGTTCTTCCGCTTGAACCTCGATCGGATCGAAACGCCGGACAAGCTCACGGTGGTCATGCATTTCAAGAACCGGGTCTGGGAGGTCGCCTCCAACTTCACTCAGTTCGTCGGCTACCAGAACGTCGTCCCGAAGAAATATCTTGAGACGGTCGGCGAGGAGAAGGCGGCCCTGCACCCGATCGGCACCGGCCCGTACCGGCACGTCGAGGGGCGCCAGGGCGACTACCATCGCTTCGAGGCCGTCAGCAATCACTGGCGAAAGCCGCCAGGCTTCAAGGAGCTGATCATTCGTCGGGTTGCCGACCCGGCGACACGCGTGTCGGGGCTCCGAGCCGGCGAAATCGACATCGGCGTGGTCTTCGGCGACTATCTCGACCAGGCGGTGAAGTCGGGGCTCCGCCTGCACGACGCGACCAACTCCGCCTGCTACTGGGTCATCCTGAGCGGCCAGACGACACCGGACCGCGAGGACTACTGCCCGACGTGTCCGTGGGCGGGTGATCCCAACGACCCGAAGAGTCGAGAGAATGCGAAGAAGGTGCGGCTGGCGCTGAACCTCGCCGTCAACAAGAAGGCGATCATCAGCGGGCTCTGGAAAGGGAAGGGCTCCGAGACGCCGTTCTCGTACTATTACTACCCCTTCCACAAGGGCTATAGCTCCGACTGGAAAATTCCCCCCTACGATCCCGAGCGCGCGAAGAAGCTCCTCGCCGAAGCGGGGCACGCTGGCGGGTTCGAGGTGCGCGTGAACCCCACGGTCATGGTCTACGCGCTCGACGGCCCGGACGTGATGGAAGCCGTCGCGCTCGACTGGGAGAAGGTCGGAATCAGGCCCAAGCGCTTCCCGGAGATGATCAGCACCTTCGGCCCCAAGAGCCGCAACCGGAAGACGAACAAGACGCACTGGGTCTACGGCTCGCCGCCGTTCGACGAGCCGATCCTGGCCTGGAGCCGCGTCCTGCACTCGAAGGGCACCTTCAACCTGCTGTGCGACGGTCAATACGACGAGGACATCGAGACGGCGATGCGGGAGTTCGACGCCGACAAGCGCGCCCGACTGACGCAGGCGCTGGGGCAGAAGCTCTACGACGCGCATCACGGAGTCATGCTGGGCATGAAGTCGATCACGTGGGCGCTGAGCCGGCAGGTCGGAAGCTGGCAGTCGCTCGCCTACGTGCCCCTCGAGAACAACTACGAGTACATCGCCCCGGCGAGCTAGACGGCCATGCACCGGAGCACCGACCGCTTCCTGACGACCCACGCCGGAAGCCTGCCGCGCCCGGGTGACCTGCTCGAGCTGATCCAGGCCAAGGCGACCGGCCGCCCCTACGATCAAGAGGCCTTCGCCGCCCGGGTGAGACAGGCGGTCGGAGAGATCGTCGGCAAGCAGACCGAACTCGGCGTCGACGTCGTCGATGACGGCGAGATGGGCAAGCCCGGCTTCATTCCGTACGTCAACGAGCGCCTGTCCGGCTTCGAGCCCGACCCGGCAGGCCGGGTCAGCCCGTGGAGCGGCTCGCGCGAAGTGCGAGCGTTCCCCGAGTTCTACGAGTGGTTCTCGCGTGCGATGCCGAGCCCAGCCGTACGGTCGTTGCACATGGTGTGCACGGGCCCGATCGTCTACACGGGCGCGAAGCACGTCCAGACCGATATCGAGAACCTCAAGGCGTCCCTGGCCGGAAGCGGCGCCCGGGAAGCCTTCATCCCGGCGATCTCGCCCACGAGCATCGAGGACTGGCAGCGGAACGCCTACTACAAGACCGAGGAGGAATACCTCGCCGCGATCGCCGAGGCGATGCACGAGGAGTACAAGGCCATCGTCGATGCGGGATTCCTCGTGCAGATCGACGATCCCCACCTGGCGACCCACTACGTGTCCCGGCCCGAGCTCAGCGTCGATCAGGTCCGTCGCTGGGCCGAAGTGCGCGTGGAGGCGCTCAACCATGCGCTGCGCGGGCTGCCGCGCGATCGCATCCGCTGGCACACGTGCTACGGCATCAACATCGGCCCGCGCGTTCACGACCTGGAGCTCAAGCACTTCGTCGACGTGATCCTAAAAATCCGGGCCGGCGCCTACTCGTTCGAAGCCGCGAACCCGCGGCACGAGCACGAGTGGCGCGTGTGGGAGCAGGTGAAGCTTCCGGAAGGCGCCATCTTGATCCCGGGCACGATCACGCAGTCGACCGTCCTCGTCGAGCATCCGGAGCTGGTGGCCGATCGCATCGGCCGGTTCGCGCGGGTGGTCGGACGCGAGAACGTCATCGCGGGCGCCGACTGCGGCTTTGCGACGTTCGCCGGCTCGACCGAAATCCACCCGAGCGTCGTCTGGGCCAAGTTCGCGGCGCTCGTCGAAGGGGCCCGCCTCGCGACCAGGCAGCTGTGGGGCCGGAGCTGACCCTGCCGACACCCGACGCGTTCGTCGAGTTCCTCGAGAGCTGAGGCGCATGCAGCGCTTCATCATCGGACGGGTGATCCAGTCGATCGTGTCGATGTTCGTCGTATCGGTCGTGGTCTTCGCGCTCGTGCGGCTCTCCGGCGACCCGATCCAGATCATGATGCCCGCCGAGGCGTCGAAGGCGGACATCGAGCTCATGCGCGCGCACCTCGGCCTGGATCGCCCGTGGAGCGTCCAGTACTGGCGCTTCCTGACCCAGGCGCTCCAGGGAGACTTCGGACGGTCCGTCCGATTCCGCCGTCCCGCGCTCGATCTGGTCGCCGAGCGGTACGGAGCCACGCTCGAGCTCGGCGGCCTGGCCGTGCTCATCGTGATCGTCGTGGCGCTCCCGGTCGGCGTGTACTCCGCTGTCCGACGCGGCAGCGCGCTCGACTACACCGCGCGGGCCTTCGCGGCGCTCGGCCAGGCGGTGCCGCCGTTCTGGCTCGGCCTGGTGCTCGTCCTCATCTTCGGCGTCATGCTCCACCTGCTGCCGACGTCCGGGCGCGGCACGCCGCTCCACGTGCTCTTGCCGGGTATCACGCTCGGCTGGTTCGCCGTCGCCGGGCTCATGCGGCTCACGCGCTCGTCGATGCTCGACGTCCTCGGCAGCGAGTACGTCAAGCTCGCGCGGATCAAGGGATTACCGGAGCGCCGGGTGATCTGGCGCCACGCGTTCAAGAACGCCGCGCTGCCGGTGGTGACGTTCGCGGCGCTCCTGTTCGTGGCGCTCTTGAACGGCTCGATCATCGTGGAGACGGTATTCGGCTGGCCGGGCCTCGGCCTGCTGGTGATCGAGGCGGTCGACTCGCGCGATTATCCGATCGTGCAGACCGTCGTCCTGTTTCTGTCCGCGATGTACATCGGCGTCAACCTGATCGTCGACGTGCTCTACGCGTACCTCAATCCAAAGATCAGGTACTCGCGATGAGCGGCGCCGCCACGACCGGCGCCGCGATCCTGCCGCGCGGCGGCCGCGAGCGCCGCTGGCCGCCGGCGGTGCCGCTCGCGGTCGTGGCCGCGCTGGTCCTGTGCGCGCTCCTGGCGCCCGTGCTGGCGCCGCACTCGCCGGTCGAGGGATCGCTCGGCGAGCGGCTCGCGCCGCCGATCGGCCTCGAGGGCTCCAGGCCCGGCCACCTCCTCGGCACCGACCGTCACGGCCGCGACACCCTGAGCCGGCTGCTCTACGGCGCCCGGATCTCGCTGGCGGTCTCGGTCGTCGGCATCACCCTGACGGGCGCGGCGGGAAGTCTCATCGGTCTGCTCGCGGGGTTCTTCGGGGGCTGGGTCGACACCTTGCTCATGCGGCTGGCCGACATCTCGCTGTCGCTGCCGGGCATCCTGATCGCCGTGCTGCTGTCGGTGGTCTTCGAGCCATCGTTCACGAACGTGATCATCGTCGTAGTGTTCCTGCTGTGGCCGAGCTACGCCCGGCTCACCCGCGGCGAGACGCTCGGCATCAAGCAGCAGGAGTTCGTCGCGCTGGCGCGGGTCGCCGGCTGCTCGAGCACGAGGATCATGTTCCGCCACGTCGCGCCGAACCTGGCGCCGTCGATCCTCGTGCTCGCCACCTTGCACGTCGGCTACGTCATCGTGCTCGAGGCCGCGCTCTCGTTCCTGGGCGTCGGCATCCCGCCGCCCACGCCGTCGTGGGGCGTGATGGTGGCCGACGGTCGGGGCCTGATCGAGCAAGCGTGGTGGGTGTCGATCCTGCCGGGCATCGCGATCCTGGTCACGGTGCTCTCCCTGAACATCCTCGGCGACTGGGTTCGCGACCGTCTCGATCCCAAGCTCCGACAGGTCTGAGCCGCCCATGGCCGATCCGCTCCTGGAGGTGCGGGACCTCCGCACCTACATCTACACCCGTCGCGGCGTCGTGAAGGCGGTCGACGGCGCGACCTTCTCCGTGCGCCGCGGCGAGACGCTCGGAATCGTCGGCGAGTCGGGCTCGGGCAAGTCGATGACGTGTCTGTCGATCCTGCGCCTCGTGCCCGAGCCGGGCGGACGCATCGTCGGCGGCCAGATCCTCTTCGACGGGGAGAATCTGCTCGACAAGACCCCCGAGGAGATGCGCCGGCTGCGCGGCTCGCGCATCGCGATGATCCTGCAGGATCCGATGGCCTCGCTCAACCCCGCGATGACCGTGGGCGAGCAGATCGCCGAGACGCTCTCGCTCCATCGCGGGCTGCGGGGCCGCGCCCTCGACGAGCGCGTGGTGGAGCTCCTGCGTCAGGTGCGGGTCAGCGACCCGGAGCGGCGCGTGCACGCCTATCCGCACCAGATGAGCGGCGGCATCCGCCAGCGCGTCGCCGGCGCCATCGCGATCTCCTGCCAGCCGAGCCTCCTGATCGCCGACGAGCCGACGACCTCGCTCGACGTCACGATCCAGTCGCAGTACCTGCGGCTCCTGAAGGAGATCCAGCGCGAGACGAATCTTGCCCTCGTCTTCGTCACGCACGACCTCGGCATCGTCGCCAAGCTCTGCGATCGCGTCGCGGTGATGTACGCCGGCCGCATCGTCGAGCTTGGAAAAACCCGCGACATCTTCAACCGCCCACGCCACCCGTATGCGGTCGGGCTCCTCGATTGCCTGCCGACCTTGCGCCGCGGGCGCGAGCCGCTGACCGCCATCGAGGGGCAGCCGCCGGATCTCGCGAACGTGCCGGCCGGCTGCAGCTTCGCGCCGCGCTGCCCGATGGCGCAGGCGCGGTGCACCGAGACGCCGCCACCCCTGGAGCCGGTCGACGCCGAGCATCTGGTGGCCTGCCTTCGGGCCGGCGAGACGGCGACCCTGGGTCGCCGCGTGGTCGCGATCTCCTCGGGCTCGCCAGCGGTGCTCGCCGGGGCGAACGGCGCCCGCGACATCGTTCTCGAGGCCCGCCAGCTCACCAAGCACTTTCCCCTGGCGCGTGGCACGATCCTGAGCCGGCGCTTCGGCACGGTGAAGGCGGTCGACGGTGTCGACTTCGTCCTGCGCCGCGGTGAGACGCTCGGCCTGGTCGGTGAGAGCGGGTGCGGGAAAACCACGACCGCCAGGCTCGTCCTGTCTCTCGAGCGGCCGACCGCGGGCGGCGTGTACTTCCACGGCCACGACATCCACGTGCTCGGCCGCCACGCGCGGGGCAGCTATCGCCGAGCGGTGCAGGCCGTCTTCCAGGACCCGTTCAGCTCGCTGAACCCTCGGCTGACGATCCGCACCACGGTGAGCGAGCCCCTCACCCAGACCGAGCCCGATCTCACGCGCGCGGAGGTCGCGGAGCGTGTCGCCGCGTCGCTCACCCGCGTGGGGTTGAGGCCACGGATCGCCGACGATTATCCCCACGAGCTCTCGGGAGGCCAGCGCCAGCGCGTCGCGATCGCGCGCGCGCTGAGCACGAATCCGGAGTGCATCCTGCTGGACGAGGCGGTCTCGGCGCTCGACGTCTCGATCCGCGCCCAGGTGATGAACCTCCTGCGCGAGATCCAGGATCGCTCGGGCGTGAGCTATCTCTTCATCGCTCACGATCTCGCCGTCGTGAAGTACGTCAGCACGCGGATTGGCGTGATGTACCTCGGCAAGCTCGTCGAGACCGCAGCCGCCGACGAGCTCTACGCGAACCCGCTCCATCCGTACACGCAAATCTTATTGAACAACGCGCTGCCCGCGCATCCCGACGACGCGCGCGACGAGGTCATCCTCAAGGGCGAGGTGCCGAGCGCCTTCAATCCTCCGTCGGGCTGTCGCTTCCATCCGCGCTGCCCGCAGGCGCTGCCGGTCTGCGGCGAGGTCGAGCCGACCTTACGCGACCAGGCGAGGGGCCACCAGGTCGCGTGTCATCTCTACGGAGCCTGAGAAGCCGCCCACGCCTCAGGCAATTCACCCGGGTGGGATTCGCGAGAATCTCGGCGAGGCGGCGCGCAAACGTCGTTTTCCCGGAGCAGCTGGTTCCGACCACCACGACGCGGTTGAGGTCAGGCGGCATGGCAGGACCACTTCATCGCCCGCTAACGGAGGCGCGCGACGGTGCATCGATGAGCCAGGCCACGGGAGCCTCGACGTACGAACGGTCGAGCTCGGCGACCGACGAACAGCCCAGCAGCCTGAGCGTGCGGACCAGGTCGGCGCGCAGGATCTGGATCGCTCGCGTCACGCCGGCTTCGCCGCCCGCGCCGAGCCCGTACGCGTAGGCACGACCGCAGAGCACCGCCCGCGCGCCGAGACACAGCGCCTTCACGATGTCGCTGCCACGGCGAATGCCGCCATCCAGCAGGACCTCGATCCGACCGTTCACCGCGCCGACGACTTCCGGCAGCGCCCGCAAGGTGGCGGAGACGCCGTCGAGCTGGCGGCCGCCGTGATTGGACACCACGATCGCTTCGGCGCCCTCGTCGACGGCCCGGCGCGCGTCGTCACCGGTCAGCACCCCTTTGATGACGATCGGGCCTTTCCAGGCCTCGCGGATCCAGCGCAGATCCGCCCAGGAGACCGTCGACTGCTCGAGCGCGGCGGCGACGTCGGCGTACGGCATCGGCCCCCGGCCGGGCAGCATGACGTTGGGAAACGACATCAGACCGCCGTCGCGGAGGAATCCCGCCAGCCAGCGGGGCCGCATCAGGAACTGACGAAGGAATGGGAGCTTCGACGTGATGCTCGAGCCCAGGAGCTCCTTCGTGCCGTTTCGGACGTCACGCTCGCGCAATCCCGAGACGGCGGTATCGATGGTGACCGCAAGCGCTGAATAGCCGGCGGTTCGCGCCCGCGCGATGGTGGCGCTGGCGACGTCGCGGCCGCCGACCAGGTAGAGCTGGTACCAGACGGGTCCGCGCGACGCCGCCTTCACGTCCTCCAGCCTGCACCCCGACAGGGTCGACAGAATGTACGCCGTCCCGGCGGCTCCGGCGGCGCGAGCGGCCGCTTCTTCGCCGCGGGGGTAGAACATCCGGCTGCTCCCGACCGGGGCGAGCAGGAAGGGGAGGTCCAGGCGCTTTCCGAGGACCGTGACGTGCAGATCGCACTGCGGGATCGCGACCGCGTTGCGAGGACGCAGGATCACGTCCTCGAAGACGCGGCAGTTCTCTCGCAGGGTGAATTCCGCGTCGGCGCCCCCGTCGATGTAGTCGAACACCGCGCGCGGCAGGCGCCGCTCGGCCATGAGTCGGAGGTCGGCGATGTTCACGACGCGAGGAGAGTCGACCGCTCGCGACACGGACCGCGGGATCCTATCTCACGCTCAGAAGAGGTACCGCGACCACCGCACCAGCAGGTACACGAGCAGCGCGAACAAGATTGCGACCAGCCCGCCGCCGACAACCAGAAGTCGCCGGTAGATGTACGCCATCTGCTCTTGTCGAGCGACGGCGCGTTGCTGAAGGTCGAGCGAGCGCTCGGTCACCCGCCGGTACTCGGCGAGATGCTCGCGCTGCGTGTCGCGGATCTCTCGCAAGAGCACTCGGACTTCGCCCTCACTGGTCATATCCCCGCCGGTACCCGCGGGGGCGGCCCAGCGCCGGGGCGCGTCTGGGCCCGACCGACGCTCATGAACACGCGTGCCGGTGTCAGGGGAAGCGTCGTGATCGACGGGTCGTGTGGCGCCAGCGCGTCACACACGGCGTTGGCGGTCGCGGCGCCGAGTCCCGGATTGCCGCACTCGCCGAGGCCGCGCAGACCGAGTGGGTTGGTGGTGGCACGCACCTCCTGGTAGAAGCTGTCGACGGGTGGGATGTCGGCCGCCGCGGGGAGTGCGTAGTCCATCAGGGTCGACGAGAGCAGCTGGCCGTCGGCGTCGTAGACCAGGCTCTCGTGCATCGTGTTGCCGATGCCGAAGGCGACGCCGCCCACCAGCTGGCCGTCGACCAGCGCGGGATTCACGGCTCGGCCGACGTCGGCGCCGACCACGACCCGGCGTAAGGCGACTGCACCGGTCTCGGGATCGACGTCGGCCACGACCGCCGCGGCGCAACCCGCGTAGGTCACCTTCGGTACCTCGAACGAGGCGCCCGCGGCCAACCGCCGCTCGCGCGCCAGCTCGGCCAGGGTGACGCGCCGGCCGCCGGCGGTCAACACACCGCTCGCGTACGTCACCTCCGTCTCCGGAACGCCCAGCCTCTCGGCCGCGCGCTGGCGCGCCTCGGCGATCAACTTGACGGCCGCGAGGTGGGCGGCGTTGCCGGCGGTGACCGTCCCGCGCGAGCCGTAGGTTCCGACGCCGCTCTCGACCGCCGCCGTATCCGCGTGCCGCACGTCGAAACCTGAGGCGGGGAGCCCGAGAGCTTCCCCCAGGATCTGAGCCAGGACGGTCTCGAGCCCCGGGCCCATCGACGAGGCGCCCGTATCGACCGTGAGGCGGCCGTCGGGGCGTGCCTCCACCTGGGTCGTCTCGAAGGGGCCGAGGCCGGTCTTCTCGACGTAGACCGCGAGGCCGATCCCGCGCCGCGACCCCGACGGCAGCGAGTTCATCGCGACCTGCTCGGCTCGAGCCCGGGGGTAGTCCAGACGCCGCAGCAGCTCGTCGAAGAGCGCGGGGAAGTCGCCGGAGTCGTAGACCGTGCTCACGCCGAACGACTTGGTGCCGCACTCGTAGGGCATCTCGTCCGCGCGGATCAAATTGCGCCGGCGGATCTCGGCCGCGTCGATGCCGAGCTTCGCAGCCGCCTGATCCAAAAGTCGCTCGCGGACGAAGTTGCACTCCGGGCGCCCGGGCGAGCGCAGGGTGCCGGCCGGCGTCTTGTTGGTCACGACCGACCAGAGATCGCACGCGTAGCGCGGCACCCGATAGGGACCGGGAAGCAGCGCGGCGCCGAACTCGGCGGGCACCAGCGCGGCCGTGCGGACGTAGGCGCCGATGTCGGCGTGAATGACCGCGCGCATCGCCAGGATGCGGCCGTCGCGGTCGAAGCCGATCTCGATCTCGTACGCGACCTCGCGCGCGTGGTTGGCCGCCATGAGGTTCTCGCGCCGGCTCTCGATCCACTTCACGGGCCGCCCGAGCTTCAGGGCGGCGAGCGGCACCAGGATGTCCTCGGGGTAGAGCTCACCGCGCACTCCGAAGCCACCGCCCACGTCGACCTCGGTGAGCCGCAGCGCGCCCAGCGGGATGCCGAAGATCGGCGCGAGGATCGTCCGGTTGATGTGAATGCACTTGGTGGAGCCGATCAGATGGAGCTCGCCGCCGCGCGGATCGGGCGGCACGACGACGAGACCGCGCGTCTCCAGCGCCGCCGCGGTCTGCCGCGGGTAGGTGAAGCGCTCACGCAGTCTCAGGTGAGCCCCGGCGAGCGCCTGGTCGGCGTCGCCCACGCGCATGGTGATCGTCGCGACGTTGTTCGAGTCCGTGGACTGAAAGAGCCGCGCGGCCCCGGCGGCGAGCGCCTCGGTGGTCGAGGCACACGCGGCCAGCGGCTGATAGACGACGTCGATCCGGTCGAGTGCGTCGCGTGCGATGTACGGATCGTCGGCGACGACGAGCGCGACGGGCTCGCCCACGAAGCGGACGACGTCGCGCGCGATCGCCGGCTGAAGATAGCGGTCGGTGCCCTTGGGGGCGGGGACACGATTCGGGATGATCGCCGCCGCCGGCACGTCGGCCGCGGTCAGCACGGCGTGGACGCCGGGGAGGTCTCGCGCGCGCTTCGTGTCGATCGACACCAGCCGCGCGTGCGCGTGCGGCGAGCGAAGCACCGCGGCGTGCAGCATACCTGGCACGCGTACGTCGTCGACGAATCGACCCGTGCCCGCGACGAACCGCTCGCCGCCGAGCCGGGGATGAGCTTCACCGATCATCGCGACATCCTAGCACTGTGGCCCCGCCATGGCACCGTATGGCACAGTGAGAGACGATGAAGGCGATGATCCTTCCAGAGTTCGGAGCCCCGCTCCGACTCGCGACCGTCCCCGTGCCCAAGATCGGGCCCAACGACGTCCTGTTGCGCGTGCGCGCGACCGGTGTCGGGCTCACCGTCGTGATCATGACCAGGGTCCCCGGCCGCGTGACGTCGTTTCCGCGCATTCCCGGACACGAGGTCGCGGGCGAGGTCGTCGAGCTCGGCGCCGAGGTCGCTCAGGTCAAGGTCGGCGATCGGGTCACGTGTCATTTCTATCTGACGTGCGGCGTCTGCCACTTCTGCCGGAGCGGGCGCGAGACCCTGTGTCCGGCCTCGCCCGGCAACGTGGGCATGGCGTGCGACGGCGCCTACGCGGAGTACATGGCGCTCCCGGCCCGCAACGTCGTGGCCATCCCACGAGGCGTGAGCGACCTCGACGCCGCGATCGCCGCGGACGCGATCGCGACGCCGTACCACGCATGTCGCGAAGAGGCGCGGATCGGCCCCGGAGATCTCGTGCTGATCGTGGGCGCCGGCGGCGGGGTCGGCATCCACGCCGTGCAGATGGCCAAGCTCTCGGGCGGCTGGGTGCTGGCCGCCGACATCACCGACGACAAGCTCGCCGCCGCGAAGGACAGCGGCGCCGACGAGCTGATCGACGTTCGCCGGGGCGATCTCGTCACGCAGGTGGCGAAGGTGACCGGCGGGAGAGGTGTTGACGCGGCCATCGACTTCGTGGGGTCGCGGGAGACGCTCGACGGCTCGCTCAGGTCACTGGCGCGCGCGGGCCGCCTCGTGATCATCGGCAGCCGGCCCACGGCCGCCTTCGGTGTGGATTCGAGCTTCACGGTCGACCCGCGCCACGTGCTCGGCTCGATGCTCGAGATCCACGGCTCGCGCTACGTCACCCTGACCGAGATCGCGCAGACGCTCGAGCTCCTGCGCCAGCGGCGCATCCGCGCGATCGTCAGCCGGACGTTCCCGCTCGAGGGCGCAGAAGAGGCGCACGAGCTCCTCCGGCAGAACGCGCTGGTCGGCCGCGCCGCGCTCATCCTGGCGTCCTGAAGCGATTCTCGCGCGCCGCGCGGCGCTGAGTCGCGCCGACGCGCGAGACGACCTTACCGCGCGCCGAGGAACGTCTTGGCCTTCGCGATCTCCGGCCGCGAGGTGTCAGCCTTGCCGGCCAGCGCGACGAGCTTTTCGTAGTAGCCGACGGCCTTCTGTCGATCGCCGGCCACCTCGGCAGCGCGCGCGGAACCGTAGAGGCCGCGATAGCGGTTCGGATTCTCCTTCAGCGCGGCTTCGAACTCGCGGAGTGCGGCCGAAGCCTGCCCCTGTTGCAGGAGAAGCTCGCCGAGCAGCTCGCGCATCGGGTAGAGCCGGTTCTCCATCGCGACGTGCTTGACGCTGCCGTCCTCGCCATCGGCGGCGGCGCGCATCAGCTTCAGGGCCTCATCGCGCTTCCCCTCGGCGTAGGCCACCCAGGCGGAGACGGCGAGCATCTGCTCCTCGGTCCGGTCGGCCCAGTAGCCCTGGCTCGATTTCTCGAGCGCCGTGCGGAGCTCCTGCATCGCCTGGATCTCTCGCGTTGCGCCCGCCAGGTCACCGCTCCGCGCCATGCCGAGCCCGCGGGTGAAGCGGACGAGGGAGTCGGCCTGCTGCCGCCCGGTGTCCACGACCGGGAGCGCGGCGGCGCCCGCCCAGTCGCCCCGCTCGAGCGCGTAGCGCGCCGGAACGACCGCCACCGCGGTGAAGCCGGCGATGTTCGGGTAGTCCTGCCGCGGCAGCGCGGTGATCGTGTCGACAAGCGTCTTGGCCCTGGCGTCCTGCGCGAGCTGCAGATGCGCGTACACCATGAAGTCGGTCGCGTGATAGTAGTCGGGCTGGATCTCGAGCGCCGAGCGGTTCGAGGCGATCGAGTCCTCCCACATCCCCACCATCGAGTAGATGTGCGAGGGCATGTGGCGGGCGTGGGGTGCGGCCGGGGCGATGCGCCCGTACGCGACGGCGATCTTGATGCCCTTGTCGGCGAGCGGCGGATAGTCGTAGGCGTGAACCAGGTAGTGCGCCACGCCGGGATGGTCGGGGTTCTGCTTGAACAGGCGCTCCAGGATCTCCGCCGACTTGAGCTGATTCGCGTAGGTCTTGTCGTTCTTCGGCGCGGATGCCTGCAGAGTCAGCGCGTAGTACGTCCAGGCCTCGAAATCGTCGGGATAGCGCTGCGTCATCTGCTCCATCGCCTTGGTGTAGGCCGCCATTCGAGCGTTCACCGGCGCCTTGTCGTAGTCGCGGTAGTAGGCGCCGATCGCCTCGATCCAGTCCCGTTCGCGCTGGGTCTTCGGCCCGATCGCCCGCGCTCGGTCGAGCGCCTCGGCCGCCGCCGCGGCGTCCTTGGGCGACGGGACCGCCGCCAGCGAGTTTCCGAGGTAGTTGACGGCCAGCCCCCAGTAGGCCATGGCGCACTTCGGATCCTGCGCGATGACGGCATCGAACACCTTGCGCGCTTCCGTGAACCAGTACGAGTGCAGCATCGCCACGCCGCGCTCGAACTGCGCCTGGGCTTTGGCGTCGCAGGACGTCGGGAACGTGACCTTTCCCAGCTTTTCCTGGGCGAGCCCCGGGACCGTGAGCGCGACGACGACGAGGAGAACGATCGAAGCCAGCGCGGTCTTCATAGACCCTCCTTGCCTCACTTGTGCGCCTGCCGCCCGACCATACTGGATTCCTCGAGCGGTGCGAGCCGTGCCGATCCTCCTGCGCGGTGAATCGATCGGCGTGTGGGCGGGCATCGAGGAGCTGGTGGCGTAGTCTCTCTCATCCGGCGCGCGCCGCCGCTGCCGCGACTAAAGCTGCCGGCGGACTGAGCCACGACCAGTGAGGCGAGTCCCCGCGCGGAACGCCCGCTCAGTGCTCCCGGCCGGCGCGGAGCACGCGCCCGGGAAACGCGCCGGTGTGCTTGCCGTGCTCCAGCACCACCTGGCCGCCGACCACGACGTGGCGTACGCCTTCCGCGCCCTGCACCCGCCGCGGGGTGCCGGACGGTCCGTCGTGAGTGACCTCGTCCTCCTTGATGCCGATCGACGCGAGGTCGAACACCATCAAGTCGGCCGCCAGCCCCTCGCGGACCATGCCGCGATCACGCAAGCCCATGATGCGGGCGGGCTGGAACGTGTATCGACGGATCGCGTCCTCGAGCGTCAGCAGCTCGCGGTCGCGGACCCACTGGCCCAGCACGTAGCTCGACTCGCCGGCGGTGCAGAAGTTCGTGTTCAGGTGAGCGCCGGCATCCGACTGCGTGGGCAGGGCGTGGCCGCTCTTCACCATGTCGGCGATCTGCGCTTCTTCCTGGTCCGAGCGGGTCATCAGCTGGAACTCGGTGTCGAGCCCTTCCTCGAGCGCCAGGTCGAGCATCATATCGGCGACGTGCTTACCGTGCTTCTCGGCGAGCGCCGTCAGGCTCTGGTCGACCAGCCCCTGGTTCTTCGCGAGCTTCACCCGGCGGACGAAGATCGAGCTCCAGGGGACGAGCCGGCCCGGCACACCCGGCCGCCGCCGCTGAGGCTTCAGGGCCTGGTCCCGCATTTTCGCGCGCCGCTCGGGATCGGCGAGCGCGGCGAGCCGATCGGGCAGGCGCAGGTGCATCACGATGTCCCACACGTCGAGGTTGTGGAAGAAGGTCGTCTTCTTCAGCGTGAACCTCGGATTGAAGGGGATCGCGCGCAGCAGGTTGTAGAGCTGCGCGCCCTCGCGCGAGGCCTTCTCCACGTACGGCCAGGCGTTCGTGTCGAAGCTCAGGAAGAACACCGGGCGGCCGCTCGTCACGGCCACGTCACGCAAGTGGTCGAGGTCGGCGGGACTCGGCTTGCCGGCGCCCTTCGGCAGGATCTCGATGATCCCGCGGTTGAACTCGCCGAGCGTGCGGCCGAAGGCCACCCGCTCCTCGTCGGCGGCGAGCCGCGAGGGCACGGGCTGGCCTTGCGGTCCCGCGTGTGTCGGGGAATCGGTCGTGCTCCAGCCCCAGGCGCCGGCCTCGAGCGACTCGCGCAGCAGCCGCTGCATGTGGGCGATCTCGTCCGGCGTCGCGGCGCGGTCCCAGGCGGCCTGGTCCATCGCCGAGAGGCGCAGCGGGTTGTGGCCGACCAGCGGCATCAGGTTGAGTCCAAGCCCGATGTCGATCGCGGTCAGGTACTCGTCGAAGTTCTCCCAGTTCCACGGCACGACGGACGCCAGCGAGCGCACCGGGATGTCCTCGACGCAGCAGAACGTCGCGAGCATCGCGTCGCGATGCTCGGGCCGCAACGGCGCCAGGGTCAGGCCGCAGTTGCCCATGAGCACCGTGGTCACGCCGTGCCAGATGGACGACGTGCAGAGCCTGTCCCAGAACGGCTGGGCGTCGTAGTGGGTGTGCGTGTCGATGATGCCGGGCGCGACGAAGAGCCCCTCGGCGTCGATCGTCGTGGTCGCGGCAGAGCGGATCTTGCCGATCTCGACGATCGTGCCATCCTTGACCGCGACGTCGGCGCGATAGCGGGAGAAGCCGGAACCGTCGACGACCATGCCGTTCTTGATGACCAGGTCGTAAGGCATCAGTTCCCTCCGGGGCCGGGCTGGCGATGTTCGATTTGCGCGCAATTGTCCCACAGAATTTTCCGCTCCGTCAGGGGTCTCTCACCGGGATCGTCGGACCGGCAAGAGGGCCGGCTGGCCGGGATGGAGCTGCTGGTCGACCGTGTTCAGGATGACGGCCGTCATCGCGTAGGTGCCCATGAGGGCGGCCAGCTCGAGGACTCCGCGCCGGCCGAAGAGCTCGACCGCGCGCGCGAACGTGGCGGAGCCGAGCTTCTTCCTCCGAAAGAGCTCCCGCCCGAAGGCGATGATGACGGCTTCCTTCTGTCCCGATCGCTGGCCCAGCCGCGCCAGGGGCTTGCGGCGCTTCACGATCTCGATGATCTTCGCGTCGAGGCCTTCCGCGAGGGCCGCCGGCTCGTGCGCCGTCCATTCGAACTGGTTGTCGAGCTCGCGGGCGGTCACGAGGATCGCCAGCTCGGTCAGCCGCCGGTCCAGCGCGGTCTCGAATCGCAGGTACTGATTGGCGGCGCGCAGGAATCCGGCGAGCTTGGGCGAGTGGAGCCAGATACCGCTCGGGCCGCGCAGCCCAACCAGGGTCCGGCTCGCGGGGCTCACGACCGCGTCGTAGTGCTTCTGGCCCTCCTCGTCGAGCTCGCCGCGCTCGAGGAGCGGCAGGCGCGAGAGGGAAGCCGGGTGTACGTCCCGCGGCAGTCTCAACGCTTGTGAACGTACTTGGTGAGTCGCTTGCCACCGGCCTCGGCCAGATAGATGTCGCCGACCGAGTCGACCCAGAGACCGTGTCCCGAGGGCGAGTCGAAGCGCGCCAGGACCTTGCCGTGTCGATCGAGGATGCTGATCGACGGCCTCAGCTCACTCACGTAGGCCACCTGCTGCGCGTTGAAGTAGATGTCGGTCGGCCGATGGATATCGCGCCACTGGGAGACGAACTTCCCGCTCGCGTTGAACACCTGGATGCGGCTGTTCTCCCGGTCGCAGACGTAGACGAATCCCTCCGGGTCGACCCACAGGCTGTGGGGCAGGTGGAACTCGCCGGGCTCCTGCTTGCCCGGCGTGCCCCACGACGCGAGCAAGGCGCCCTGCGCCGAGAAGCGATGCACGCGGCTGTTGCGGTAGCCGTCCGAGACGTAGAGATCGCCCGACGGCGCCGGGACCATCTCGGTGGGCTTGTTGAAGGGCCCGGCCGAGCGCGGCGGCAGCTCGATGTCCTTCGTCGCCCCCGTGTCCGAGGGCTGGCCGCGCGTGCCGAGCACCATCAGGGGCTTGCCGTCGAGCGTGAACTTCAGGGCGACGTGGTCGTCGCGGTCGGTGAGGTAGATCACGTCGTTGATGATCGCGATCCCGTGGGGATCCTTGATGGCGCTCGAGCCCCACGAGCCGAGGTAGCTGCCGTCGCGGTCGAACACGATGATCGGCGGATCCTTCCGCTGGAAGGCGTACACCCGATCGCGCGAGTCGGTCGCCACCGCGCTGACCGGACCGAACGTCCAGCCGACGGGCAGCTTCGCCCACGATTCGTTCAGCTCGTACTGGTAGCTGCCGCTGCCGACTGTCGTCATGAGGCCCTCCTCTGGTCGGGAAAGGGGGTCGCGGTCGCGCCGATCGTGCGCCTTTCGGCCGTCGCGCGCAACAGGCCCGCCCGGAGGTATGATTCGGTCGCCGCGGATCGAACGAAGGAAGGGAGACCCTATGCCAGGCCACACGGACCTGTTCGAGACCATGAAGACCATGCGCGCCATGCGCCGGCTGAAGCCCGA
This sequence comes from Candidatus Rokuibacteriota bacterium, assembly GCA_003220495.1. GTDB lineage: Bacteria > Methylomirabilota > Methylomirabilia > Rokubacteriales > CSP1-6 > AR31. The sequence continues at coordinate 248,841 of QHSP01000015.1, forward strand.
CCCGGTCCCTGACGAGCTGATCCGAAAGATTCTCGAGGCCGGCGCGTGCGCGCCCAACGGGGGCAACACGCAGCGCTGGCGGTTCCTGGTGATCAAGGACCGGAAGATCAAGCAGGGCGTGCAGGTCTGGTACAAGCGCGCCTTCGACGAGGTCGTCGGGCCCCGCTACCTCAAGAGTAATCCGCCGCCCGGCGTCACGCGCGAGCAATACAACCGTCAGCACGCCGCGGTGGAATACCTGACCGATCACTTCCACGAAGCTCCCGTGTGGATCGTCGCGTGCCTCGAGGAAGGCACGACGGCGCCGACGCGCAGCTCCGGCGCGTCGATCTATCCAGCGGTGCAGAACATGCTGCTGGCGGCTCGCGCGCTGGGACTCGGCGCCACCTTGACGACGCGGCACCTCCTTTACGAGAAGGAAGCTGAAGCCGCGCTCGGCCTCCCGCCGGGCGTTCACTCGTATGCGATCCTGCCGATCGGTTACCCCATGGGGAAGTTCGGCCCTGTCGGGCGCGGGCCTCTCAAGGAGATCGTCTTTCAAGACCACTGGGGCACTCCCTACCAGGGCGTCTGAACGAGAGACGCGGAGGCTGTTTATGGCCATCAAGATGATCCACCACGTGAACGTCCAGATCAGCGACCGCGAGCGGACGCGGGCGTGGTACGAGCGGGTGCTCGGCGCCGAGTTCCTCGACCGCGGTCCGGCGCTGAACAAGCGACAGCTCCAGCTGAGGCTCGGCAGCGGCGAAATTCACTTCACCGTGACGCCGCGCCCGGTCATCGTGGCGTCCAGCCACTTCGCGATCGAGATCGATGACTGGGAGGCCACCCTGGCTCATCTCGACCAGCTCGGGATCCAGCACGTCCGAACGTCAGCCGCCAGCACCGGGACCGACATCGGCGGCACGGATCCCCGGCAGGGGCGCCGTGAGGACAGCAGCGAGCACTACACCTACATCAAGGATCCCGACGGCAACCTGATCGAGCTCGTGAACCATCCGCTGGGCCTGCAGGACTCCCAGGGCCGCAAGGTCGAGATCGCGCACGATCCCAGCGGGCTGCGCTGGGTCCAGATCCCCGGATTCGTCGAGGCAGAGGCGGCGCGAGGACTATGAAGTGAAGATCGCCACGCCCGACCTGGTGACGAACTCCTACTTCCCGGCGCTCGCCGCCGAGGAGCTCGGTCTGTATCGCGAGGAAGGGCTCGACGCCCACGTCGAGCTCATGCCCTCGCTCGATGCCGTGAACGGGCTGCGCGACGGCGCCGTGGACTTCGTGGCCGGCGGCGCGCACACGACGTTGCTCGCGTTCCCGGGCTGGAAGGGCGCGAAGCTCGTCGTCGCGCTCTCCCAGGGCACGCCGTGGCTCCTGGTCCTGCGCGCGGATCTCGCGGCGCGCCGGGGCGACGTCGCGGCCGTGAAGGGTCTTCGCATCGGCGCCGCGCCGGGGCCCGACCGTGCATTCCTTCGCCTCCTGCAGGAGGCCGGCGTCGATCCGATCCGCGACGGCGTCAAGATCGCTCCGGTCCCGGGCGGAACCGACCCGGGCGCCTCCTTCGGCGTCACGGCCGCCGCGGCCCTCGAGCGCGGCGCGGTCGATGGTTTCTGGGCGAATGCGCTCGGGAGCGAGACCGCCGTGCGCCGCGGCGTCGGAAAGATCATCGTGGACGTGCGGCGAGGCGACGGCCCGCCCGAGGCGGGTCAATATACGTTCGCGGCGCTCTCGACGACGGAAGCTCTGATCGCGCACGAACCCGAACGCGTAGCGGCGGCGGTGCGCGCGATCGTGCACGCTCAGACCATGCTCCGGGATGATCCGGCGAGGGCGACCGAGGTCGGGCGGCGGCGGTTTCCGCCGGCCGCGGCGGAGATCATCGCGGCGGTCGTGGAGCGCGATCTTCCGTTCTACGATCCGACGATCGGCGAGCACGCGGTCTCGGTCATGAACCGCTTCGCCCGCTCGCTCGGCTTGCTCGCGGCACCCGTTGCCTACGACGACACCGTCGCCACCCGGTTCCGTGACCTCTGGGTCAGTAGAGGTGACAGGCGGTGAATCGGCCGGGCTTCACTTCCTTGAGGATGCACCGGACTCGGCACCTCGCCGCCCAGCACGATCCGTTGTCGGCGCGCCCCGGGATGTAGCGGCAGCGCCGCCGACAGGAGCGCCTCCGTATAAGGATGCAACGGCTCCGGGAAGCGGGAAAGGTGCCGATATCCTACTCCAAACCGTAGTCGGCCCAGTGGGCGTCGACCCGGTCGAGGTCCTCCTTTGGAGGTACCGAGCGGGCGGGGAACCGGTGCTTGCGGGTCGCGTCGACGCCGACCTTGGACGAGAGCACGGTCTTGCGCTCGAGCTGGTCCACGTCTTCCTCGGCGGTCGACGGATCGAGCGCGACGCCCGCGGTGGCCCGGTTCACGTAGAGGTCGTGCTCGGGCTGGACGTGCCAGGACATGGCCCAGAGCACCTGGAAATAGTCGCGGATGTCGATGTCCTCGTCCACGACGACCACCCACTTGGAGAACGACGGATCGTAGGCCCAGACCGCCCACATCGCCCGCTGGGGCAGGGCGGGATGCTCGCGGCGCAGCGAGATCGCGAGGAACGCGGCGCCGCCGCCAGCCTCCAGCAGGTGGACGTCGCGCACGGGCAGCCGGAGGTCGCGGCGCAGATGCTGGAGCAGCGCCACGTCGCGGCCGGTGCCGCGGATGCAGCTCGACTCGCTCGGCGGCATCTGGCTGAAGAACGCCTGGTAGATCGGGTCGGCGCGATGGGTGATCGCGGTCACCTCGAGCACGAAGCTCGGGCCCGACGATCCCATGTAGCCCGTGTACTCGCCGAACGGGCCCTCGTGCTCGCGCACGCCGGGCGGGACGAAGCCTTCGATGACGATCTCGGCGTGCGCCGGCACCTCCAGATCGTTCGTCTCGCACTTCACGACCTCGAGCGGCTCACCGCGCAAGGCGCCCGCAACCCCCAGCTCGTCACCGCGGATCCGCGCGACTGAGGTGAGCGGCACGGGCGGGTCGCAGCCGATCACGACGGCGCAGGGCGTCGGATTGCCCTTCCGCTCGTTCTTCATGATGTGCGCGTACATGTCGCGCCACGTGGTGCTCAGGAAGAGCCCGAACTTCCGGGGCCCCTTCAGCATGAGGCGGTAGGTGCCCATGTTGCGCTCGCCGGTCTCGGGATCGTGCGAGATCACGCACGGCCCGGTGACGTACGGCGCCGGGTCCTGGTCGCGCGTCCACAGACAGAGCGGCAGCGCGGTCGCGTCGATCCGGTCGCCGGTCTGGATCACGTCCTTCACCGGGCCGGTCCTGACGCGCACCGGCGGAATCGGGTGGCTCTGCGCCCGGGCCCATTTGTCGGCGATCTGATCGACCGTGGTCTCGAGCGCCAGCGCGTAGACCTCCGGCGAGGCGCCCAGGATTCCCGCGACCAGCGGCATCCGATGACCTTTGATGTGCTCGAACATCACCGCGGGCCGGCGCGCGGGCGGAATTCGCTGAAATACCCGGCGGATGACGGCCGCGACCTCCCAGTTCGGATCAACTTCCTTCTTGACGTGGTGGAGCTTGCCACGCACTTCGAGCGCGGCCAGGTATTCGCGGAGATCCTTGTAGGCCATGTGCGGGCCTCCTTGTCTATGGTCGGGGCCGGTACGGGTGCTGTTCGATCCAGTGCCGCGCGATGTCGATCCGGCGGCAGATCCACACGTGGTCGTGGCGCTCGACATAGTCGAAGAAGCGTGCGAGCGCCGCGGCCCGCCCCGGCCGACCCATGAGCCGCATGTGCAGGCCGAGCGACATCATCTTCGGCTGATCGGCGCCCTCCGCGTAGAGCACGTCGAACGCGTCTCGCGCGTGGGCGAGCCAATCATCGCCGGTCGCGAAGCCACCGGGAAGTCCGAACTTCATGTCGTTGACGTCCAGGGTGTAGGGGACGACCAGGTGCGGCTTGCCCGACACGACGGTCCAGTACGGCAGATCGTCGTTGTAGGCGTCCGCGTCGTAGAGAAAGCCGCCCTCCTCGACCACGAGACGCCGCGTGTTGGGACTGAGCCGGCCGGTGTACCAGCCGAGCGGCCGGGTGCCGGTCATGCGCGTCAGGCTCTCGACCGCGCGCCGGATGTGGTCACGCTCGACCTTCTCGCCCACGAACTGGTAGTCGATCCACTTCCAGCCGTGGCTCACGACCTCGTGGCCGGCCTCGACGATCGCCGCCGCGGCCTCGTGGTGGCGCTCGAGCGCCATCGCCACCGCGAACACGCTGATCTTGATGCCGTACGAGGCGAACGTGCGCATGAGGCGCCAGAAGCCGACGCGGCTTCCGTATTCGTACATCGACTCGACTTGGAGGTTGCGCACGCCCTGGAGCGCCGGCAAGCCCACGACTTCTTGCAGGTAGGCCTCGGCTTCCCTGTCCCCGTGCAGGATCGACCGCTCGCCGCCTTCCTCGTAGTTCATGACGATCTGGAGGGCCAGGCGCGCGCCGCCGGGCCACTTCGGATCCGGCGGCTTCTTCCCGTATCCGACCAGGTCACGCGGATAGCCCACTCGGAGGGGGGCGTTGCCCCCCATCCCCAGTCGGAGGGGGCCTCGACGGCCCCCTCCGAGGCCTCCCCCAGATCGAGTTGCGCCGGCGGAGCCGGCGCTCGAACGCGATCGTCTTCTCGGGTGGCGGCTCATACGCTACCGATGCCGGTGGCGCCCAGGTTGTCGCCGACGTCACGGGCGCCGAACCCCGCGGAGGCGTAGTGGGCCAGGGCCGCGTCGACACTGGCACCCGCGGTCGCGCGGTAACCTTCACGACGAAGAACGTTCTCGAGGGCCGCCAGACAGAGGAGCACGAACTGACGCTGCGCCGAGTAGCCCATGGTGCCGATGCGCCAGATCTTGCCCTGCAGCTGGCCGAACGCGGCCCCGATCTCGACACCGAAATCTTCGACGAGCCGGCGCCTGACGCGCAGCTCGTCGACGCCGTCGGGCACGACGACGGGCGTCAGGAAGGAAAGCCGACGCTCGCGCGGCTCCTTACCGAAGAGCGCGAGCCCCAGGGCGTCGAGGCCGGCACGGAGCGCATCACCGTGCAATTGGTGTCGCGCGAAGCGGGCCTCGAGGCCTTCCTCGCGGACCGCCCGGAGCGCCTCGCGGAGACCGTAGACCATCGCGGTCGGCGCCGTGTGGTGGTTGAAGCGCCTGGGGCTCCAGTAGTCGGCGAGCTGGCCGAGGTCCAGATAGTTGCTCCGCACTTTGGTCCGGCGCCCGCGGATGACGGCGTCGGCCCGCGCGTTGTAGGTGACCGGCGCCAGCCCCGACGGACAGCTCAGACACTTCTGGGTCCCTGCGGTCGCGACGTCGACGTCCCAGCGGTCGACGGCGACCTCGCACCCGCCCAGGGTCACCACGCAGTCCGCGACCAGGAGCGCGCCGTGGTCGTGGGCCGCCCGTGCGAGGTCGGCGAGCGGCTGGAGTATCCCGGTCGAGGTCTCGCCGTGAACGACCGCGACCAGCTTCGTCTTTCCAGCTTTCAGCGCAGCCTCGATGGCGGCTGGATCGATCAGTCGCCCCCACTCGCCGCGCACCACGGTGACCTCGGCGCCACACCGCTCGGCGATCTCGATCAGCAGCAGGCCGAAGCGCCCGCACTCGGCGACGACCACCCGGTCGCCCGGCTCGATCAGCGAGGTGAGCGCCGCTTCGAGACCTGCGCGCCCCGTGCCGGGCACGGGGAAGGTGCGCGTGTTGGTGGTCTGGAATGCAAAGCGCGAGAGGTCCATGACGTCGTTCATGATCGCGGTGAACTCCGGGTCGAACTGGCCCAGGAGCGGCGTCGACATCGCGCGCAGGACGCGAGGGTCGGCCATGGACGGACCAGGGCCCAGGAGGACCCGCGGACCGGGGAGGAGATCGCCGGGGGACATGCCCGGGAATTATAATTGAGCCCCACGGCGGACCACGTGCCCGACAAATTCACCGGCCGGCCCATCAGGCGCCTCGAGGATCCTCGGCTGCTGCGCGGCCAGGCCCTCTACGTCGACGACCTGCGCGTGCCGGGAGCTCTCCACGTGGCGTTCGCCCGCAGCATTTATCCCCACGCCACCTTCCAGGTCGCCCCCACCGCGGCGCGGGCCGTTCCGGCGGTCGTCGGCGTGTTCACTGCCGCCGATCTCCAGGCCGAGCGCGGCTTCCGCGAGATCCCCGCGGTCATCGATCACCCGGCGCTTCGACCGTGCCGGCAGCTTCCGCTGGCCCGCGACAAGGTTCGTTACGTCGGCGAGCCGATCGCCGCCGTCGTCGCCGAGAGCCGGTACGCGGCCCAGGACGGCGTGGCGGCGCTCGGGATCTCGTACGATCCGCTCGCCGCCGTGCCCGACGCGCACGCGGCCGTCGCTGCCGGCGCGCCGCTCCTGCACGACCGGATCGAGGGCAACGTCGCCGCCGACTTCACCGTGCGGTCGGGCGATGCCGACGGCGCGTTTCGGCGCGCCGAGGTCGTGACGCGCGGGCGCTACTACGTCCACCGCTACACCGGGATGCCGCTGGAGACGCGCGGCGTCCTGGCCGCGTACGACACCGGCACGCAGAGCCTCACGGTCTGGTCATCGACCCAGTGGCCTCACACTCTGCGCGACGCGCTTCGCGACGTCTTCGGGCTCAGCGAGCATCGGATTCGCGTGATCGCGCCGGACGTGGGCGGTGGCTTCGGCGTGAAGCAGGAGATCTATCCGGAAGAGATCGTGCTCGCGCTGCTGGCGATGCGCCTGGGCGCGCCGGTGAAATGGATCGAGACGCGTCACGAGCACGTGACGAACACCGCGCACGCGCGCGAGCAGTGGCACGACGTCGAGCTCGCGGCGCGCCGCGACGGGACGATCGTCGCGATGCGCGCCGAGCTGCTCGCCGACCTCGGCGCCTACACGCGGAGCCTCGGGGTGCTCTGTCCCTCGATCACCGCGGCGAGCTTGCCGGGGCCCTACCGGATCCGTGACTATACGTGCCGCGTGCGCGCGGCGCTCACGTGCAAGGCGCCGGCGGCCGCGTATCGAGGCGCCGGGCAGCCGGAGGCGGTGTTCGCGGTCGAGCGCGCCGTGGATCAGCTCGCGCAGGAGCTCGGGATGGATCCCGCCGAAGTCCGCCGGAAGAACTTCATCCGTCGCGACGAGTTCCCGTGGGAGCTCGGGCTCTCGTCGGCGCAGGTCCCGGTGGTCTACGACAGCGGCGACTACGAAGCGTCGCTCGACGCCGCGCTGACCCTGGCGCGCTACCGGGAGCGACGTGCCGAGCAAGCCGTTGAGCGCGCCAGGGGTGACCGCGGTCGCCTCGTCGGCGTTGGCATCGCCTCGTACGTGCTGCTCACCGGGCTCGGACCCCACGAGGGCGCGGTGCTGCGCGTGGACCCGACCGGCCAGGCGCTGCTCGTCACCGGCGCCTCGCCGCACGGTCAAGGAACCGCCACAGTGCTGGCCCAGGTGGTCGCCGACGAGCTCGGCCTCGAGCCTCACGACGTCGTCGTCCGGCACGGCGACACCGCGATGATCCCGTTCGGCGTCGGAACCTACGCGAGTCGCAATGCGGTCGTGGCCGGCAGCGCCGCGCTCGTCGCCGCCCGCGCCGTCGCCGACAAGGCGCGTCGACTAGCCGCGCACCGGCTGGAGGTGGCCGAGGGGGACCTCGAGCTCGCCGGCGGCGCCGTGCGCGTCGTGGGAGCGCCGCACCGACGGCTATCGCTCGGGGAGATCGCGGCCGCGTGCGCGCCCGGCTCACCGTTGCCGGAGGGCATGAGCCCAGGCCTCGAAGCCACGCGGTATTTCCTGGCGCCGCGACCAACCTTCGCGAGCGGCGTGCACGTCGCGGTCGTCGCGGTGGACCGTGACACCGGCGGTGTCGAGATCGTCGACTACGTCGCCGCGAGCGACGCCGGACGGCTGATCAACCCGCTCATCGTCGAGGGCCAGATCCACGGGGGCGTCGCCCAGGGTGTCGGCGGCGCCCTGTACGAAGAGCTCGCCTACGACGAGCACGCCCAGCCGCGCGCTCAATCGCTGATGGAATACGTCATGCCCACCGCTGGCCAGATTCCCGCGATCAAGATCGCCAACCTCGTCACGCCGAGCCCGCTCAACCCGCTCGGCGTGAAGGGCGTCGGTGAGGGCGGTGCCCTGGCGCCTCCGGCCGCGATCACGGCCGCGGTCGAGGACGCGCTCCGTCCCTTCGGTGCCCACATCGTGGGCACTCCGATCCGGGCCGAGGACGTGCTGCGCCTCATGCGCCGGTCTTGACGTCGGCCGTGGCTCGGTCTTAGCTTCCTGGGACAGTCGGCTCAAAGGAGGCGTGCATGTTGACCAGAACCGTGGCGCTCGTCGCCCTGCTGCTGCTCGCGCTACCGGCGTGGCGCTCGAGCGCCGAGGCGCAGACCAAAGTGAGGTTCGCGCTCGACTGGCAGATCCAGGGCCCGCAGGCCCCGTTCATCACCGCCAAGGCGCTCGGCGCATTCGCGGCGCAGGGTCTCGACGTCACGATCGATCGCGGAACCGGCTCGCAGAAGACGATCGAGCAGGTGGCGACCGGAACCTACGACCTCGGCTACGGCGACATCAACTCGATGATCGAGTACAACGTCAAGAATCCGCAGACGCCGCTGATCGCAGTCGGGATGGTCCTGAACTCGCCGCCCTTTGCGCTGCTCTCGCTCAAGCGCTACGGGATCCGCGATCCGAAAGACCTCAAGGGCGCCAGCATCGGCGCGCCGGCCGGCGACGCGCCGCGGCGGCTCTGGCCGATCTTCGCGAAGAACATCGGGCTACCCGCCGACAGCGTGACCTGGACCAACATGGCGCCGCCGCTCCGTGAGCCCGCCCTCGTCAAGGGCGATGTCAAGGCGATCTCCGGCTTCTACTTCACCGGCTATCTCAACCTGACCGAAAATCTCAAGATCCCCGAGGCGGACGTCGTCGCGTTCAAGTACAGCGATCACGGCATCGACCTCTACGGCAACGCCGTGGTCGCGCGCGTCGACTGGCTCAAGGCGAACGCGGACACCGTACGTCGCTTCCTCGCCGCGCTCAACACCGGATTCAAGGCGACCCTGAAGGATCCAACCGCGGCCATCGCGCACATCCGAGCGGCCGAGCCGTTGACGAACGAGAGCACCGAGCTCAAGCGTCTGCAGCTGGCGATCAGCGCGAACATGATCAACGACGAGGTGCGGAGGAACGGCCTCTTGGCCATCGACCCGGCGCGGATGCAGCGCGCGATCGAGCAGGTCGTCGCCTCGTTCGAGCTCGGGGCGAAGCCCACCGTCGCGCAGGTCTTCACAGGCGCCTATCTGCCGCCCGCCGCCGACCGGAAGCTGGACTGAACGACGGCGTGAAGACAATCTTCGCGGGGGCGCCTCGAAGCCCTGGGCCAGCCGCCCAACCCGGTACGCCAGCCGTTCGAAGCAGTGGGGGGGCTTGGGGGAGGAGCGGCGCTGCGCTCCCCCCCATGTACGTCGCCTCGTTCGAGCTCGGGGCGAAGCCCACCGTCGCACCGGTCTTCACAGGTGCCTATCTGCCGCCCGCCGCCGACCGGAAGCTGGACTTGAACGACGGCGTGAAGACAATCTTCGCGGGGGCGCCTCGAAGCCCTGGGCCAGCCGCCCAACCCGGTACGCCGGCCGTTCGAAGCGGTGGGGGGGCTTGGGGGAGGAGCGGCGCTGCGCTCCCCCCCATGTACATCTGAACCCTCCGGGCGCCCAAACGGCCGTCGCGATTCGCGACGTCTCCTACGACTACGTCACCAACGGCCGCGTGACCCGCGCGCTCGCCCGCGTCTCCCTCGAGATCGAGCGCGGGACGACCGTGGCGTTCGTGGGGCCGAGCGGCTGCGGCAAGTCCACGTTGCTCAAGCTGATCGCGGGGCTCGTGCGACCGACCGAGGGCGCGATTGCCGTCGACGGGCTCACGGTCGCCGGCCCCCTGAAGAACGTCGGGATGGCGTTTCAGAACCCCGTGCTGCTGCCCTGGCGCACCGTCCTCGACAACCTCTTGCTGCCGCTCGAGATCCTCCGCGAGAACCAGGATCCACGCGCGCCGGCCCGCGCGCTCTGGGGCGAGCGCGCGAGCGCGCTGCTCGGCACCGTCGGGCTCGCGGGCGCCGAGCACCGTCAGCCCCGCGAGCTCTCCGGCGGGATGCGCCAGCGCGTGAGCCTCTGCCGGGCGCTCATCCACGAGCCGGCGCTGCTGCTCCTCGACGAGCCGTTCGCCTCGCTGGACGCGTTCACGCGAGAAGAAATGTGGGAGCTTCACCAGCAGCTTCGGCTGCAGCGCGAGTTCACGGGGGTGCTGGTGACTCACGACCTCCGCGAGGCAGTGTTCCTCGCCCAGACCATCTACGTGATGTCGGCGAGCCCCGGGCGCATCGCCCACGTCCACCGGGTGAGCCTCCGGGCGCCGCGAACCCTGGAGCAGCTCTACAGTGCCGAGGCGACCGCGCTCATCCGGGACATGCGCGAGCAGATCCGCCCGAGCCGGCGGGCCGTGGCGTGAGCCCGCACCTGCGCCGGCTCGTCCTGCCGCTCGTGGTCTTTGGGGGCCTGGTGCTCGTCTGGGAGATGGCCGTGCCGGCGCTCAGGATCCAGCAGATCGTGCTCCCAGCGCCGAGTGGGGTGGTGCGAACCATGGTGCAGACGGCCGGGCCGATCGCGTTTCACGCCCGGCACACGCTCGTGACGACGTTGATCGGCTTCGCGGCGGCGGTCGGCCTCGGGCTCTTGCTGGGCTTCCTCATCGGCGCCTCGGCGACGGCGAACGACGCGCTCTATCCGCTGCTGGTCGGCTTCAACAGCATCCCGAAGGCGGCGGTGGTGCCGATGCTCGTGATGTGGTTCGGCATCGGCGCCGTGCCGGCGGTGCTCACCGCGTTCCTGCTGGCGTTCTTTCCCGTCGCGGTCAACGTCGCCCTCGGGCTCGCGACGCTCGAGGCCGAGCTGCGCGACGTGCTGCGGGTCCTCGGGGCGTCGCGGTGGCAGGTCTTCCGAAAGGTCGGCGTCCCGAGAACGATGCCGCTCTTTTTTGCTTCGCTCAAGGTCGCGGTCTCTTCGGCGTTCGTGGGCTCGGTGATCTCCGAGACGGTCGCGTCGAACGCCGGAATCGGCTATTTGATGGCGGTGGCGGCGTCGGACTTCAACACGCGGCTCGCCTTCGGCGGCCTGTTCGTGCTGGCCGCGATGGGCGTAGCGCTCTACGGGGTCTTCGCGGCCATCGAACGACGCATAACGGCCTGGGCTTACGCGGAGTAGGGTAGTGGACACCTTGATCCTCGACTGGCTGAACATCGGCCTTCGCTGGGTGCACCTGATCGCGGGGATCGGGTGGATCGGCACCTCGCTCTACTTCATGTGGCTCGACGCCGCGTTGATCCGCGACGACCCGCCGCGAGGCGACGTCGAGGGTCACACGTGGCTGCTCCACAGCGGCGGGTTCTACCTGGTCGAGCGGCGCAGGCTGCCGCCGGGGCAGCTGCCGTCGCCGATCCACTGGTTCAAGTGGGAAGCCGCGATGACGTGGCTGACCGGCTTCCCGCTCCTGGTGCTCGTCTACTACCTGACGCGGGGCGTGTACCTCGTCGATCCCTCGGTGTCCTCGATCACGCCGGGCCAGGCGGTCGCGCTCGGGATCGGGCTCCTGATCGTCGGCTGGGCCGGCTACGACCTCCTGTGGAGCTCACCGCTCGCGCGCGGCTCCGGCCTCGCCGCCGCGCTCGTTTCCTGGGTGCTCCTGCTCGCGGTCGTCTACGGCCTTACGCGCGTGCTGAGCGGGCGCGCCGCATATATCCACACGGGGGCGATGCTCGGGACCATCATGGTGGCGAACGTCTGGATGCGGATCGTGCCGGCGCAGCGCGAGCTCATCGCCGCGGCGACCGCCGGGCGCACACCCGACCAGACGCTCTCGAAGCGGGCCAAGCAGCGCTCCACTCACAACAGCTACGTGACGTTCCCCGTGATCTTCATGATGCTGAGCAACCACTATCCGGCCACCTACGGACATCCGTTGAACTGGCTGATCCTCTGGCTGCTCATCGCGGTCGGCGTCGGCGTACGCCACGTGATGATCGCCCGCGAGCGCGGCCGGCCGGCCGACTGGTGGCTCGTTCCGGTGACCGTGGCTCTCGCCGGCGTCGTCTATCTGACCTCGCCCGCGTGGCTGGGTGGCGGCCGCCACGGTGGCGATCGCGTCGGCTTCGTCGCGGCGAAAGCGGTCATCGACCGTCGCTGCGCCTCGTGTCATTCGCAGACGCCGAGCGACGACGTGTTCCGGATCGCGCCGAACGGGGTGACCTTCGAGACGGCCGAGAGCATTCGCGCACGCGCCGAGACGATTCGCGCTCGGGTCGTCGTGCTGCGCAACATGCCGCTCGCGAACAAGACGGGGATGACGGAAGCCGAGCGCGATCTTCTGGCGCGCTGGCTCGATCAGGGCGCGCCGATCGAGAGCGGCGCGGGAGGCCGCTGAGCCGTGTCGGCCGGCGTCGTGACGCTCGAGGCTCTGAACCGCGCCAGCCGCGACGAGCTCGAGCACGCCCTCGGCGGAGTCTTCGAGCACTCGCCGTGGATCGCGGCGCGGGCGCTCGAAGCGCGCCCGTTCGCGAGCGTGGAGGCGCTGCACGCCGCCATGGTCGCCGTGGTGCGCCGGGCCTCACGGGACGAGCAGCTGGCGCTCCTCGGCGCCCATCCCGATCTCGCGGGCCGGGCGGCCCGCGCGGGCGCGCTGACGAACGCGTCGGCGGCCGAGCAGTCGAGCGCGGGCCTGGACCGGCTCGACGACCAGGAGTACGAGCGCTTCGGCCGGCTGAACGCGGCGTATCGCGAGAAGTTCGGCTTCCCGTTCATCATCGCGGTGCGTCACCACGACAAGAAGCAGATCCTGGCGGCGTTCGAGACGCGCCTCGGGAACACCGCGTCTCAAGAACTCGAGACTGCACTCTCGCAGGTCTTCGAGATCGCGCGGCTTCGCCTGGCCGCCCTGATCGCCGAGCGATGAGCCCGGAGCGGCCCGCCGGTCTCACGACCCACGTGCTCGACACCTCGCGCGGCCGACCGGCCGCGCGACTCCGGATCGACTGCTCGCGCCTCGATGCCGACGGACGACCACGACTGATCAGGACCGTGGTGACCAACGCCGACGGCCGAGTCGATGGCCCGCTGCTCGGGCCGGCCGAGATGGAGGCCGGTCGATACGAGCTCCTGTTCCACGTCGGCGCCTACTTCCGCACGGCCGGCATCGCCCAGACCGATGCGCCGTTCCTGGATCAGGTGCCCGTGCGCTTCACGATCGCGGAGCCGGCGGCTCATTACCACGTGCCGCTGCTCGTCTCGCCCTACGGCTACGTGACCTATCGCGGCAGCTGAGCCGAGCTGCAGCGCCGTAGCTCAGTCCTCGAGCACTGCGACCCGGTCGCCGACGGCCACGCGTCCGGGCTCGATCACTCGGCAGTCGAGCGCCAGCCGGCCGCCGGCCTCGCGCACGATGCGACGCAAGATCGAGACGTCCTGGACCTGCGTGTCCGGATCGTACGTCGTCATCACGCACCGTTGGCGGAGCGACGCGACACCGATGACCGCTCCGCCGATCCGCACGCGCTTGCCCGGCCACGACCGCTCGGCGTCACCCGAGGCGCCGCTGACGAGAATGTTGGGCCGGAATCGCCGGCGATCCACGCCGAGCCTCGCGATGGCGCCGTCCGTGGCGACGAGAAGTGGCAAGACGTCAAAGCGCTCGGGCCCGTCGAAGCGCGCCAGCCGGACGTCCGGTCCGACGGCCTGACGGAGCCGTCTCGCGATCGACTCCGAGCTCCAGGGCTCGCCGTCGACCAGCGGCTCGTCGTCCGGGCCGAGGCTCCCGTGAAATCCGAGCAGAGCCGGGTGGCTGCGAGCCGTGAGGACATCACGCGCGTCTCGCGCATGAACGACGCGATCGCCCGAGATTCCGTTGGCGGTCAGCATCGTGGCTCCGAGCTGCTCGCCAGCCATCGATTTCACGGGATAACGCCAGATCTCGCCCACGACCATGTGCGGTGACTCTCCCAGCTCGAGCGTGTGAGCTCGCCTCTGATTTAGACCGCGGCCCGCAGCCGAGGGATTCTCGCCGGCCGACGGCCCCTGTCAAGCCATTAGAGAATGCTACCGAGGCGGGGATCATCGCGCCGTCTCCGATGTTACCGAGCGCGAAGGGCGCGCAACGAGGTGCGGGCTGGGCTTGATGCTCAGCCGTTGGCGCACGGGCCGGCGGACTGGAGCGGGGTCGACTGGCGCGCCGTGACGGAGACTGGCCAGCGCATGGATGCGCTCGAGCTGCTGGTCGATGGCGCGGGCCAACGCGAAGGGATCGAGCCCCTCGCGGTACCGGCGCAGTTGCGCGACGATCTCCGGGCGCAGGTCGGCGCCGGCGAGCACCCGCTCGAAGGGCGTGCAGGGCGCATCGTAGCGCCGGCGCAGACGCGAGCCGACCCGCTCTTTGCGCGCGAGCTTCACCGAGGGCAGGAACAGGTTCTGGAACAGCCGCAGCTCGTGGGCGTAGAGCGCGTGCATCGCCGTGCACGCCGCCGGCGTGTCATAGCGCACGTACCCGAAGAGCTTGCGGACGTGCGTCCAGTTCTTCTGTTCGATGTGGGCGTTGTCGTCCTTCTTGTAGGGCCGGCCGCGGGTGAACTGGATCTCCTGGGCCTGGCAGTACTCCCAGAGATGCTGGTTAATGAACTCCGAGCCGTTGTCCGAGTCGATGCCGCGCAGCCGGAAGGGCAGGCGGGCCCGGAGCTCCTCGAGCGCGGCCTGCACGGCCGCTTGGCTCTTGCCCAGCACCGCCGCCGTCTCGACCCAGGTGGTGTGGATATCGGTGAGGTTCAGCGAATGCACGAACTCGCCGTCCCCGAAGCTACCGCAATGGGCGACGAGGTCAATCTCGGTGAAGCCGGCGGTGGTGACATCCCACCGGTCGGTCTTCACGGGGATGTGATGCTTGAGTACGCTGCCGGGCTTGGTGCGGCCGTAGAGCCGCTTGGTGAGCAGCCGCCGGTGGGGCGCCAGCCGGCGGTCGATCTGCCGCGGGCTGATGGCGAGCAACTGCGTTTCCACGGCGGGACGCAACCGGAGGCGGCGACGGGCCCAGGGCAGCCACAGGGGGAGCAGCGCCTTGAGCCGCAGCGACCACGGATAGCCGGCGGCCTCCCAGATCGCGCGCAGCGCCTCGACCATCGCCGGCCCGTACGTCGCCGCCCGCCGCCGCGGCGGACGCGTAGCGCCGGGGGCGGGTCCATTCAGCACGCGGATCGCATGCTTGCGGTGGTGGCCGGTCACGGCGCAGAACTCGTCGAGGATTCGCTGCTTGTCCGGGCGCGCCGCCAGCCTGTAGCGCTGATAGATCGCCTGCACGTACTCACCCTTCGCTCGCGCACTCACGATGACGGTTTCCATAGACCGCGGACGGTAACATCACAAATGGCGCGACGATGATTGCTCGGTAACATTTTAGATGGCGCGATACGCGGCCTTGCGGCGCGGCATTCGGGCGGAGTACGCTGGCGGGGCTCGCGGCGCCGGCCGCGCGCCGGCCCCGACGACGTCGCTAGTGTGGCGCGCCTCGGCCGGCGGGGCCCCAGCCCCACGACGGCCTGCGGCGCGGTCAACAGTGTGGCGCGCCTCGGCCGGCGGGGCCCCAGCCCCACGACGGCCTGCGGCGCGCACAACACGCCGAGCCCGCACTGAGGCGGGTGGCGAGAAGGCGGAGCATGACGATGAAGCCGACCATCCTGGCCGAGACCCCGCAGCCGTCACCAGCGCACGAGGAGCTCTGGTCGAGCGACGCGATCGCGCGCATGCTCCAGGCGCTCGACGTGCCCTGGGTCTCGCTGGTGCCCGGAGCGAGCTTTCGCGGGCTGCACGACAGCCTCGTCAACCACATCGGTAACCAGCGTCCCCAGATGATCCTGTGTCTGCACGAAGGCGCCGCGGTCTCGGTGGCGCACGGCTACGCCAAGGCGAGCGGACGGATGATGGGCACGATCCTGCACTCGAACGTCGGCCTGCTGAACGGTAGCATGGGGATCTTCAACGCGTGGTGCGACCGCGTCCCGATGCTGATCCTGGGCGCGACCGGGCCGTGGGATGCGGCGAAGCGGCGCCCCTGGATCGACTGGATCCACACCGCGTCCGATCAGGGTGCGCTCGTTCGGGGCTATACCAAGTGGGACAACCAGCCGGCCTCCGTTCCGGCGGCCTACGACGCGCTCCTGCGCGCCGCGCAGATGGCGACGACCGCCCCGTGCGCCCCGACCTACGTCAACCTCGACGCGGCGCTCCAGGAATCGAAGCTCGGCTCCCTGCCGCCGCTACCCGACCCGTCGCGCTTCGGCGCGCCCGATTCGCCGCGTCCCGCGCCCGAGCTGATCGCGCGCGCCGCGGGCGTGCTCTCCGGCGCCGCCGCTCCCGTCATGCTGGTCGGACGCGGCCAGCGCACGATCGAAAGCTGGCAGGCGCGGGTCGCGCTCGCCGAAAAACTCGGCGCCAGGGTGGCGACTGATCTCAAGACAGGAGCGAGCTTTCCGACCCGCCATCCGCTGCACGTCGGCCCGCCCGGCACCTATCTCTCGGAAGCTGCGGCGGCGGCCGTGCGCGCGGCCGACGTCATCCTGGCGCTCGACTGGGTCGATCTGGCGGGAACGCTCAAGCAGGTCTACGGCGATCGCCCGATCTCCGCGCGGGTCGTCGCGGCGTCGTGTGACGTCCACGTCCATCGCGGCTTCAGCATGGACTACTTCGGTCTGCCTCCCGTCGACGTGAACCTCCTCGCCGAGCCGGACGTGGCGGTGCCGCTGCTGCTCGAGGCGTGCAAGTCGCGGACGCACGCCGCCGTGCCGGCGAGCGCGCCGGACGCGAGCCGGCGCGCCTGGGACGTCCTGAGCCTGCGCGCGGTGGCCGCCGCGCTCAACGAAGCGACCGAAGGCGTCGAGGTGTGCCTGACCCGGCTGCCGCTCGGCTGGCCGGGCGAAGCGCGGCACTTCTCGCATCCGCTGGACTACCTCGGCGGCGACGGCGGCGCCGGGGTCGGGGCCGGTCCCGGCCTCACGGTGGGCGCCGGACTCGCGCTGAAGGGCACGGGCCGGATTCCGATCGGACTGATCGGCGACGGGGACTATCTCATGGGGCTGACCGCGCTGTGGACCGCGGCGCACTATCAGATTCCGTGCCTGTTCGTTGTCTGCAACAACCGCTCGTTCTACAACGACGAGGCGCATCAGGAGCGCGTCGCGCGCATGCGCGGCCGTCCGGTCGAGAACAAGTGGATCGGTCAGCGTATCAACGAGCCGGACATCGACCTCGCCGCGCTCGCGACAGCCCAGGGCGCCAAAGGCATCGGCCCTGTCACCGATCCCGAGCAGCTCCGGAGCGCGATCGCTCAGGGTGTGAAGGCGGTACTGAACGGCGAGGTGTGCGTGATCGACGCGCGGGTACGGCCCGGGTACGACGCCGACATCAGCGGCGAGCGCGCGTCGCGACGGGAGGCGGTGGGCCGCACGTAGGGGCGCGGGAGCCGCCGGCCGATCGCCGGCAGTTCCCGCTCAGACCTCACGGCTCGCGCGTCAGGGCGCCTGGATCTCTTTGAAGACCGGGACGAGGGAGAGCATGCTCTTCGTCCCGTTGGCATCCTGCACGTAGCGCGCCTCCACCTCCTCGCCGGGGCGAACGTCGGCCATTGCGACTTGCGCCATCGGCCCGATCGTGACCCGGTCCCGATCCTCGATCACCACTTGTGCCCTCGCAGCGTCAACCTCGGTCACACGCCCGCGGACCCCTGTCTCGTAACCGTTATGGACCCAGATCGGCGCGGCGATCGCAGTCGTGGCGACCAGGACAGTGAGCGGTGCGAGCCTGAACACCCACTTCGTCATGCGAGATCTCCTCTTGTCTGTCAGTCTCGAGCCGCACACCCGGCGGCCCCTCACGTAGGCTTCCGCAAGGGCCGTGCCAGCGTAAGCCACGCAGTTGCAGACGTTTAGGTGAGGGGTCGTGTTGCAGCGCTGACGGCGATGTGTAACGGTTACACGCCGAAGACGATGTTTTGACGCTCTGATTCACTGACGCCGCGGATATGGCAGATAGGGCGGCGCAGGGGATGACACCCGGACAGAAGGGAAGACGGCATGGCGCGACTGACTCGGGACGACGTGCTGAAGAAAGCGGAGGCGCTGAAGAACTGGGGCAAGTGGGGACCCGATGACGAGCTCGGCGTGCTCAACTACATCACGCCCGAGGACATCGTCAACGCCGCCCGGCTGGTCAGGAAGGGCAAGGTCTTCCGCCTGGGCCTGGCGCTCGACGAGAACGGGCCTCAACGCGGCGACCGGCACCGACGCCGTCGCGGGCAAGCACGACGTCACCCCGGGCCTTCGCTATGCCGACGACGCGATCAACTTACCCACGCAGGCCGCCACGCAGTGGGATGCGCTGTCGCACGTCTTCCTCGTCGACAAGATGTGGAACGGCTATCCGGCCACGCTCGTCGACATGCGCGGCGCTCACAAGAACAGCATCGACAAGTTCGCGAACAAGATGG
>QHSP01000138.1 GCA_003220495.1 Candidatus Rokuibacteriota bacterium
TCGCCGGCAGGAAGCCCGTGATGATGCGCATGGTGGTGGTCTTGCCGGCGCCGTTGGGGCCGAGGAAGCCCAGGATCTGCCCCGCGGGCGCGGTGAAGGAGGCGTCGCGCACCGCGGCCAGCTCGCCGTAACGCTTGCTCAGGTTCGCGACCTCGATCATCGAGCCGTTTTGGACGCCGGAGAGGGTTGGGAAATTCGACCGGCGTCATGTAGCGGCGGGCCTCGGGGATTGCAAGGTCCCCTGGTCGCGCTCGGGGCCGCCATCGTCCTCCCCCGCTGCCGTGCGACGCCGGTCGTCAGCGCCGTGCCGCTTGTCTGCCCCTCGTCCCGCGCCACGAGTCCGCCGCTGCCCTGGGTCGCGGACACCACGCGCGCTTACGTTCTCCTTGACTCGACGTCCGCTCCGGCCGGAGGATCGCGTCCCGATGCGTGACCTGCGTGTGCTCGTCCTGGCGGCGATCATCGCGGTCCCGACGCGCGCGCTCGCCGACGACGTCCTCCATCCCGGCACGGTCAACCTCGACCGCCCGACGCTCGTGACGCTCGGCGTGCAGCTGCTCATCAGCGGCGACGACGACCGCGACGCCAGGGTCACGGTCCGCTACCGTGCGTCCGGTTCCCCCGACTGGAACGTGGGTATGGATCTCTTCCGCGTCGATCCCGCGAGCGTGGTCGGCCGGATCGTGCCAGAGCAGTTCGCGGGGAGCATCTTCGACCTCAAGCCGGCGACCACGTACGATGTCGAGCTGCACGCCACCGATCCCGACGGGCCGGTCGACCAGACGCTCATGGTCGAGGCGACGACGCGCGCGCTTCCCGCCGACCCCGTGAGCCCGACCGTCAGGAACGTGTCGGACGCTGCGAGCCTCCAGGCGGCGCTCGACGCCGCCGCTCCGGGCGACGTCATCTCCCTCGCCGACGGGACCTATGCGGGTCCCTTCGAGATCGCCGCGAGCGGGACCGCGGAGAACCCGATCGTCATCCGGGGCGCCAGCCAGGCCGGAACGGTCCTCGACGGGCACGGCTGCGACTGTAACCTCCTCGAGATCGACGGCAGCTTCGTGCACGTGGAGCGTCTGACGCTGCAGAATGGGCTGCGCGGGCTGCGCTTCAAGACGGCGGGCACGCAGGGCAACGTCGCCCGCCGCGTCCACATCCGCGACGTGACCATCGGCGTGATCGGCGACCCGGACCAGCAGGACTTCTACCTGTGCGACAACGTCCTCGAGGGGCGGCTCGTCTGGCCGCACGTCTACTCGGACGACGGCGGCCGCCACGCCAACGACGACGGGATCAACGTCGCGGGGTTCGGCCACGTGGTCTGCCACAATCGGCTCGTCGGCTTCGGCGACGCGCTGAAGGTCGAGCAGGACGGCTCGCGGGGGGACGATTTCTACGGCAACGAGGTCCTTTCCGCCTACGACAACGGCATCGAGCTCGACACCAGCGAGGGGAACACGCGCGCGTTCCGCAACCGGTTCACCAACACCTTCGTCCCGATCAGCTTCCAGCCCATCTTCGGCGGGCCCGTCTATGCCCTCCGCAACGTGGTCGTGAACGTGACGGAGGATCAGCTCAAGTTCTACTCGCTGCAGACGGATCCTCCCGAGGAGCCGAACGGCGTCCTGGTCCTCAACAACACGTTCGTGAGTCCGGCCGAGGCGCTCTACATGGGGAGCAGGGCGACGAGCCATCATTTCGTGTTGCTCAACAACCTGTTCGTGGGCCCGAGCCCGGCCGCCGGGCCGGTCGCCTCGTGGAGCGGCCCGATGGACGACGGGAAGCTCGACTACGACGGCTGGTTCCCCGACGGCACGTTCGACTTCCACGCCGCCGGCAGCTGGAGCGGCTTCGCCGCCATGCAGGCGGCCGGCATCGTCGAGTCGCACGGCACCCTGGTGGCGCCGGGCATGTTCGCCAGCGGGTTCGCGCCGCCGGCCACGTACCGGACCACGGTCGCGCCGCAGGATCTGACGCTCGCCAGCGGCTCCAACGCGATCGACGCCGCGGTCGTCATCGCCAACCTGACCGACCGCATCACCGGCGCCGGCGCGGACCTCGGCGCGCTCGAGGCCGGCTGCCCGCTGCCGTTGTTCGGCGTCCGTCCGGCCGGCATCGACGAGACGAACGAGCCGACCGGCTGTACCGGGCCGACCGTCACGACGACGAGCTCGACGTCGACCACCACGACGACGCTCCCGTGGGTGCTCATCCGGACGACGAAGATGAGCCTGCGCGACGATGCCGCGAACCCGGCGCGGCGACGCATCGTCTTCAAGTCCTCCAGCCGGCACGATCCGGCGGCCAGCCGCATCGTCCCGCCGCCGGCCGGCGGCGGCGGAGATCCCAGCGTCGGCGGCGCGACGCTCACGGTCTACAACGCGACCGGCAGCGGCGAGAGTGTCGTGGTCACGCTCCCCGCCTCGACCCCGCTCGCGTCGTGGTCCCCCGTCCGTGGCGGCTATCGCTTCCGCGGCAGGGACCCGAACGGGCCGATCTCGAGCGTCACGGTGCGCGCGGATCGGATCTCGGTGAAGGGCGGAAACGCACCCTGGGGCTACACCCTCGACGCGCCGTCGCAGGGCTCCATCGCGCTCCGCCTGGCGCTCGGCAGCGATCGTCCGTGGTGCGCCGCAGCGCCGGCGCGCTCCGGCAGCGCGAGCTTCGACACGGTCGGGCGCTTCGTGGCCGAGCCGAACACGCCGCCGCCGGCAAGCTGCCCGCCGGTCCCCTGACCGGGGCGCGGGCGCGCGTGCCGGGTGGCGATCCCGGCCGCGAGGCAGGCGAGGCCCGTGAGCAGACCTGCTCGTCTGCCCCTCGTCCCGCGCCACGAGTCCGCCGCTTCCCTCGGCGGATCTCACGCCAGGGCGTGATTGACGCCCGGGGTGCGAGCGCCGAGTCTGGCTCCCGACCGCGAAGGCCCTCCCGTCGCGGTCCGACAAGGGCGGACAGAACGACAGCGCTCGGCAGACGCTCGTTCTTGCGGGGATCCGCCGGGCTTGCCGCCAGCGCGTGGGCGGTGCGCCTCGCCCTGCGGACCCGTGAGGCGCTCGGTGCGCCGATCGTCGTCCCCGGGGAGACGCGCACCGTGGAGGGCGGTCTGGCGGCCTTCGCGGCCAAATGGGAGGTCGCGGGGCCGGTGATCCTCCTCTCCCGCTTCGGCCGCTTCCTCTCGAACAAGATCTTCAACTGCCGGGTCGCGGATACGCCGCGCTCCTGGGTCCTGAACCTCGGTGCGGCCGGCGCGACCCTCACGCCGGGGATCGACCCGTACGCGCACGCCGACCTGGTGCTCGAGGAGAACGACTGGCTGGGCGTGCTGTTCGGCGATCACACCGGCCTGGCGCCCGCGCTCGCCGGGCGCTTCTACCCGAGCCGCGACACGGCGAACCGCGCGCTGCTGCTCGGGATCGTCATGTTCATCTTCGCGTACGTTCCCGCCGGCGCGAACCCCGACCCCGACCTCCTCCTCCGTATCATCGCCGGGGCGCTCCAGAACGGCCTGCCCGCCTGCGAGGGCGAGCCAGCGACCCTCGAGGCCCTGGACGACTTCCTGAACGACCCCGAGGGGGA
>QHSP01000139.1 GCA_003220495.1 Candidatus Rokuibacteriota bacterium
CCGACGTTGGCGTAGAGCGCCACCTTGCGCGTCTCCGGCTGGGCGAACGCGACTCGCGGCGCGCTCATGCTACCCGCGACCAGCGACAGGAACGTTCTGCGGCTGACCATGAGCTCTCCTGCTGTGGATGAACACGGTGCGATCCGTCGTCAGCACTCGTGCCGGATCCAGTCTGTCAGCATCGTTGCACTCTCCTGGTGGCCGCATCGGCACAACTTAACTCCTCGACGCCGAGGCCGGGCTTCACAATGGCTCTGCCACCGAGCCCCGTCAAGCTCCTGGGCAGACGCCACCGCGAGTTGATACTGTCACCGGCGATCGAGCTGTCGATTCGGTCGAGGTCGTGCGCATGCGCATCGTGGATGCTCAGATCCATCTCTGGGGCAGTGGTTTGCCCAGCAATATGGCCCATCGCCAGGTGACCTCGTTCAACACCGAGGAGGCCGTGGGGCTCATGGACGCGGGCGGTGTCGACGCCGCCGTGATCCACCCGCCGGGCTGGGATCCCAAGTCGACCGAGATGGCGTTCAGGGCCGTGCGGGACTTTCCCGGCCGCTTTGCCATCCTCGGCGCCTTCCCGCTGAGCTTGCCGGACAAGAGCGCCCTCGTCGAGACGTGGCGGAGCCAGCCGGGCATGCTCGGCCTGCGCTACGGATTTCTTCAGGAGCCGATGCGGGGCTGGCTGGCTGATGGGACGCTCGATTGGTTGTGGGCCGCCGCCGAGCGGGCCAGCGTGCCGATCGCCATGCTGGCGACGGACTCGCTGCCGCACATCGCGTGGATCGCCGAGCGTCATCCGGGCCTGCGGCTGACCATCGACCACCTGGGCGGTCGGGGAGGCAACACCACCCTGAAGGACGACGCGGCGATGGAGCACATGCCGGCGCTCATCAAGCTGGCCCAGCATCCCAATGTCGCCGTCAAGGCGACCGGCGCACCAGGCTACGACGCCTTCGGGCCCGCGCGTCTGTTCTGGGGAACCGACATCACGAAGATGCCGTGCTCCTGGCGGCAGTGCGTGACGATGTTCACCGAGGAGCTGCCCTGGTTGCCAGAGCGTGACAAGCATCTCGTCATGGGCCAGGCCGTGTGCGCCTGGTGGGGCTGGAACTAGTCGAGGATCCAGCTCGTCACCATCATTTCCTCCCCGCCAGCAGGCTCGACAGGCGCCGTTGATACACCGCCTGGCGCTCGCTGCTGATGCCCGCTCTGCGCAGCGTGTCCTCGGGGGTGGTGATGGGCTCAGGCGGGGCCGGCGACAGGGTCGACTCCAGCGCCGGAGCTATCCAGCCCACAACGGCGAGAAACTTCTCGCGGCAGTCGGGGCAGAAATCGGGCACACGGTAGGGCGGAGTCGGAACAGGCGTCATCTCAGACCGTCCTTTCGTGGCGGCAGGGCCTGCTACTTCGCTGCATGTCTGTGGTGTCGAACGTCACTCGTCGCCCGCGCACGTCATACTGGCCCTCGGCGGTGGACTGCGCGAGCGAGGACGGCTGGCGGGAGTCTAGCAGATCTGAACCCGACGGCGGTGTACTCTAGTTGATCACGCGCCGTCTCCAACGCAGCGAGCACGATGGCGGATACAGGAACCTGGCCCGCGGCGGCACGTAGGTGATGTCGGCGAACCACAGACCAAAGGAGAACAGATGTCAACCGAAGCAAAGTGCCCGTTCACGCACACGGCTGGCACCGGCCCGTCGAACCGAGACTGGTGGCCCAATCAGCTGAACCTCAAGATCCTGCATCAAAACTCGCCCCTATCCGACCCGATGGGCAAGGGCTTCAGCTACGCCAAAGAGTTCAAGAGCCTCGACCTGGCGGCCGTGAAGAAGGACCTCGTGGTACTGATGACCGACTCGCAGGACTGGTGGCCGGCGGACTTTGGCCACTACGGACCTTTCTTCATTCGCATGGCATGGCACAGCGCCGGCACGTATCGCATCGGCGACGGCCGCGGCGGCGCCGGTGCCGGCCAACAGCGCTTTGCGCCCCTCAACAGTTGGCCCGACAACGTCAGCCTCGACAAGGCACGCAGACTGCTTTGGCCGATCAAGCAGAAGTATGGCCGGAAAATTTCATGGGCAGACCTCATGATCCTCGCGGGCAACGTCGCCCTGGAATCGATGGGTTTCAAGACCTTCGGCTTCGGCGGCGGGCGTGAGGACGTCTGGGAACCGGAAGAGGCTGTCTACTGGGGCTCTGAAGACAAGTGGCTGGCTGACAAGCGATACTCCGGCGTCCGCGATCTCGAAACTCCGCTCGGCGCCGTTCAGATGGGGCTGATTTACGTCAACCCGCAAGGCCCGAACGGCAATCCGGATCCGATCGCGGCGGCCCGTGATATCCGCGAGACGTTCGCTCGCATGGCGATGAATGACGAAGAGACGGTTGCGCTCATCGCCGGCGGCCACACCTTCGGCAAAACCCATGGCGCCGGCGCTGAGTCCCATGTGGGACCTGAGCCCGAAGCGGCCGGCATCGAGGAGCAAGGCCTCGGCTGGAAGAGCAGCTTCCGCACGGGCAAAGGCGGTGACACGATCACCAGCGGCCTGGAAGTCACGTGGACCACCACGCCCACGAAGTGGAGCAACAACTACTTCGCGAACCTGTTCGGCTACGAATGGGAGCTGACGAAGAGCCCGGCCGGCGCGCATCAGTGGAAACCGAAGGGTGGCGCCGGCGCCGGTACGATTCCGGATGCCTTCGACCCGGCCAAGCGTCACGCGCCGGCCATGCTGACCACGGACCTCTCCCTGCGGTTCGACCCTGCGTACGAAAGAATCTCGAGGCGCTTCTTCGAGCATCCGGATCAGTTCGCCGACGCATTCGCGCGGGCGTGGTTCAAGCTGACCCACCGCGATATGGGCCCGCGCGCACGCTACCTCGGCCCGGAGGTTCCGGCCGAAGATCTCATCTGGCAAGACCCCATCCCGGCGGTCAATCACAAGTTGATCGATGAACAGGACATTGCCTCCCTCAAAAGCAAGATCGTGAGCTCGGGGCTGTCCGTCTCGCAGCTGGTTTCGACCGCTTGGGCGTCGGCGTCCACCTTCCGTGGCTCCGACAAGCGCGGCGGCGCGAACGGCGCGCGCATTCGCCTCGCGCCGCAGAAGGAGTGGGAAGTCAACCAGCCTGTCCAGCTGGCGAAGGCGCTCAAGACGCTGGAGGGCATCCAGAGCGAGTTCAACCGCGCGCAATCTGGCGGCAAGAAGGTCTCGCTCGCCGACCTGATCGTTCTGGCCGGTTACGCAGGGGTCGAGCAAGCCGCGAAGAAGGCCGGCCACGACGTGAAGGTCCCCTTCACGCCGGGACGCATGGACGCGTCGCCGGAGCAAACCGATGCGGACTCGTTCGCCGTGCTCGAACCGATCGCGGATGGCTTCCGTAACTACCTCAAGGGCAAGTACCCGGTATCGGCCGAGGAGTTGCTGGTCGATCGGGCGCAATTGCTGACGCTGACCGCGCCCGAGATGACGGTTCTCGTCGGCGGCATGCGCGTCTTGAACACCAACTTCGGACAGACGAAACACGGCGTCTTCACCAAGCGGCCGGAAGCGCTGACCAACGACTTCTTCGTGAACCTGCTCGACATGGGCACGGAGTGGAAGGGGGCCTCGAACGCCGAGGACGTGTTCGAAGGGCGCGATCGCAAGACGGGCCAAGTCAAGT
>QHSP01000140.1 GCA_003220495.1 Candidatus Rokuibacteriota bacterium
AGGGCCGCAACGTCGTCATCGACAAGAAGTTCGGCAGCCCCACGATCACCAAGGACGGCGTCACGGTCGCCAAGGAGATCGAGCTGCAGGACAAGTACGAGAACATGGGAGCCCAGATGGTCAAGGAGGTCGCCTCGAAGACCTCCGACGTCGCCGGCGACGGCACGACCACGGCGACGGTGCTGGCGCAGGCGATCTTCCGCGAGGGCCTCAAAAACGTGACCGCGGGCGCCAACCCGATGGGACTCAAGCGGGGCATCGAGGCCGCCGTCGACGCCGTCGTGAACGATCTCAAGGGGTTCTCCAAGGCGACCAAAGACAAGAAGGAGATCGCCCAGGTGGCGACGATCGCCTCGAACAACGACAAGACGATCGGCAACCTGATAGCCGAGGCGATGGAGAAAGTGGGTAAGGACGGCGTCATCACAGTCGAGGAGTCGAAGTCGGCCGACACCGTGCTGGACGTGGTCGAGGGCATGCAGTTCGATCGCGGCTACCTCTCGCCCTACTTCGTCTCCGACGCCGAGCGGATGGAGTGCGTTCTCGAGGACGCCTACGTCCTGATCCACGAGAAGAAGATCAGCGTGATGAAGGACATGCTGCCGCTGCTCGAGCAGGTGGCCCGTGCCGGTAAGCCACTCCTCATCATCGCCGAAGAGGTCGAGGGCGAGGCACTCGCGACGCTCGTGGTCAACAAGCTCCGCGGCACGCTCTCCGGCTGCGCAGTGAAGGCGCCGGGCTTCGGCGACCGCCGCAAAGCGATGCTCGAAGACATCGCGGTGCGCCCGGGTGGCAAGGCGATCACCGAGGACCTCGGCATCAAGCTCGAGAACATCAAGCTCGATGACCTGGGCAAGGCCAAGAAGGTCGTCGTGGACAAGGACAACACCACGATCGTCGAGGGTGCGGGCAAGGCCAAGGAGATCGAGGGGCGCATCAAGCAGATCCGGGCCCAGATCGAGGAGACGACCTCGGACTACGACCGCGAGAAGCTGCAAGAGCGGCTGGCGAAGCTGGCCGGCGGCGTGGCGGTGATCAAGGTCGGAGCGGCGACCGAGACGGCGATGAAGGAGAAGAAAGCGCGGGTCGAAGACGCACTGAACGCGACGCGGGCGGCGGTCGAGGAAGGCATCGTGCCGGGCGGCGGCGTCGCGCTGCTTCGGGCAGCCAAGGCCATCGACGGGCTCAAGCTGGAGGGCGACGAGAAGGTCGGCTGCATGATCGTCAAGCGGGCCCTCGAGGAGCCGATCCGGCAGATCGTCGAGAACGCGGGCCTCGAGGGCAGCGTGATCGTCGAGCGGGTGAAAAGTGAGACGTCCCCTTCGCGGGGCTACGACGCGGAGAGCATGGAGTACGTCGATATGCTGAAGGCGGGCATCATCGATCCGACCAAGGTCGAGCGTGTGGCGCTGCAGAACGCGGCGTCGGTCGCGTCGCTGCTGCTCACGACCGAGGCGCTGATCACCGAGCTTCCGGAGGAGAAGCCAGCGGCGGCGCCGCCGATGCCGCACGGGGACTTTTGAGGCCATCAGACGAGGAGGCCTTCGTTAACGTTTGAGCTCGCGCGATGCGCGGGCGACGGCCCGGGCCGGGGCAAAGGCCCGGGCCGATACAGAGATCAACCATCAACCGAGGCCAGCAGGGAGGCTGGCCACGTCAGGCGACAAGGAGGATTTGCCATGGCGATCGAGCGTTGGCGGCCCTTTGGGGCTCTCACGGAGCGAGAGCCCTTCCGTGATATCCAGAGCGAGGTGAACCGACTGTTCGACAGTTTCCTCGGCCGTCCGACGGCGGCGGCGACTGGAACAGGAAGCCGAGTCTGGATGCCGGTCGTCGACATGTACGAAACGAACGACGATCTCGTCCTGGACTTCGAAATCCCGGGTGTACGGGAGAAGGACATCTCGCTGTCGATTACCGGCGATCTGCTCACGGTGAGAGGTGAGCGCCAGTTCCGCCAGGAACTGAAGGACGACCACACCTACTACATCGAGCGCGCCTACGGAAAGTTTGAGCGCTCGGTCCAACTGCCCATGCCGGTCCAGGCGGGCCGAGTGACAGCGACTTTCCGCGACGGGGTGCTCGAAGTGCGGCTCCCAAAGGCAGAAGAGGTCAGGCCGAAGGAAATCAAAATCGACGTGTTGTAGTCGTGTGAAGGAGGGTGAAGAGCAGATGTTGGAACGATGGAGTCATTACGCCGCGCTCCCGCTTAGGATCGTGCTCGGTTGTTCGTTCGTCGTGCTCGGCTTGCAGAAGCTGGGCGGCTACTTCGACGGGCCCGGACTCGCCAGGACCGCCGAGTGGATGGCCTCCGGCGGCCTCATGCCGGGCGCTTTCTGGGCGTGGATCGTGGGGTTGCTCGAGCTGCTTGGCGGCGCGACGATCGTTCTCGGCTTACTCACGCGATGGGCGGCACTGGTTCTGGCGCTGGAGTCGCTCGTCGCGACCATCGCCGCCTGGCAGGTGACGAACGTCGAGTTTCGCCTGACGGCGCTCGCGGCGTTCGCCGCGCTGGCGCTCCTGGGACCGCAGCGGTACGCGCTGGACCTGAAGTCGCCGAGGCTCGCGTCGTGGTCGCGTCTCGGCGACACTCACGGGCCCGCGTCGAAGGCCGCCTGAGAGGCTCCACGAGGACGATCGACCGCCACGCAAGGCGGCAGGGTGAAAAGCCCTGCCGCCGGAGCGGCGGCGTTTCACGTGGCTTAGCGAAGCGAGTTCGACGCGTTCCGAAACCACTTGCTTTGTGGCCGGCGGCCCCGCGCCATCCCTCCGATACGGACCGACCCGCTGCGGCGAAGGGACGCTGGAAGTTGATTCTCGCTCAGTCGGTGCTGCGGTTGGTCGTAGGAAGGTGCGCGATGGCGGGTGTCCTTCCTGAAAACTCGTCCGGCGCGATTGTCTTGCGGTTGGCGAGACTGATCCGATATTGACCGGACATGGTGAGATGGCTTGCGATCCTCGTTCGGACACTGCGGTCCACGATTCGAACGCAGCGGGAGTTGGCGCTGTAGAACCTCGCACTCCGATGTGGAAGGTGCGCCAGCCGCGCCCACAGCTGACGGCGACGGACCGGCTCTTCTGGGTCGTGCTGTCGAGGCTGTGGAAGAACTGGCGGAGTTCTCTGCAGGTGGTGCGGCCCGAGACAGTGGTGCGGTGGCATCGTGAGGGCTTCAGGCGCTACTGGGCATGGAAGAGTCGACACCGCC
>QHSP01000076.1 GCA_003220495.1 Candidatus Rokuibacteriota bacterium
AACGAATACGACGTGATCGTGCTCGACTGGCTCCTGCCGGGCAAGGACGGCATCGCGGTGTGCCAGGCGCTCCGAGCGCGCGATCTCTCCACTCCGATCCTCATGCTCACCGCGCGGGATAGTCTCGCCGATCGGGTCAGCGGCCTGAGCACGGGAGCCGACGACTACCTCACGAAGCCGTTCGCCTTCGCCGAGCTCCTCGCACGGATCAGGGCGCTGCTCCGCCGGTCTCGCCTCGCCAGGCCGGCCGTGCTCCGCGTGACCGATCTGACGCTCGACCCGGCGACTCGCCGCGTCACCCGTAGCGGCGCGCGGATCGGGCTCACCACGAAGGAGTACACGATTCTCGAGGTACTGATGCAGAACGCCGGCGAGACCGTGAGTCGGACGCGTCTCGTCGAGCGTGTGTGGGACGAGGCGTCCGAGGTGCTCGACAACCTCGTCGACGTCCACGTGAGCCATCTCCGAAAGAAGATCGATCACGGCCCCGGGCCACCACTGATCCACACCGTCCGCGGTTTCGGCTACCGGCTCGGCCTCCCCGACCCGATGGACGCATGAGCCGGCTCAGCTTCGCGACCCGCCTCTGGCTGGGGCACGTGGCGGTGCTCGCGGTGATGCTGGCGCTCGCGGCGTTCGGCGCGGACTGGGCGCTGGGCCGAGTGTTGCTCGGGCGCGTCGACGACGAGATCATCTCACTCGCCACGACGGAACAATCTGCGCTCCAGGCCAATCCGGTGACGCCGGTCCGCGTCCTCGAGATCGCGCCGGGACCGCCCTCGTTCGTCCGGCTCGACAAGCTGGTCCAGATCACGGAGCTCGACGGCCATGTCGTTGCGCGAAGCGCGACGCTCGGCTCGGCGCGCCTCCCGACGGCGCCGGCTCTGCTCGCACGCCTGCGCGACGGCGAAACGGTGTTCGGCACCGTCACCGACTTCGGTGAGGAGCCGATCCGGATGGTCTCGTTGCCCGTGGACGTCGGCCGGGATCGCTACGCCATCCAGGTGGCGATGTCCCTGGACGACGCCTACGCCGCGATGCGACTGGGGCGCTGGCTCTTTCTCAGCATGTCCGTGGTGATCCTGGCGGTGATCGGCCTCACCGGCGCGCTGCTCACGCGCCGGGCGCTTCGTTCGATCGATCAGATGGTGAGGCGCGCCCGCCGCATCGGCGAGGCGAGCCTTGCCGACCGCCTGCCGCATCCCGGGACGGCCGACGAGATCGGCCGGCTCGTCGAGACGCTGAACGAGATGCTCGGGCGTCTCGAGCGGAGCTTCGAGGTGCGCCGCATGTTCTCCGCCGACGCCTCGCACGAGCTGCGCTCGCCGCTGTCGCGCCTGCGCGCGGAGCTGGAGGTTGCGCTCCGCCGGCCGCGCCCGGTGGCGGAGTACGAGGAAACGCTCCGCTCGTGCCTCGACGAGGTGGAGCGGCTCCAGAGCATCATCGAAGAGCTGCTCGAGCTGGCGCGCATCGATACCAACGAAGATCAGGAGCGGCCGGAGCCGATCTCGGTCACCGATCTCGTCGAAGCCGCCGTGCTCGCCGTGCGGCCCCGGGCTCAGCAGGAAGGCGTGGTCGTCGCCGCCGACCCTCTCCCGGAAGTGCTCGTGAACGCGGCACCGGTCGCGGCGAAGGTGGCGCTCGCCAACATTCTCGACAACGCCGTGAAGTTCTCGCCGCCCGGCGGCCAGGTCAGGGTTGCCGTCACCGCGACTGACGACGAGGCGATCATCACGGTGTCCGACGCGGGCCCGGGGGTCTCGCCGGATGAAGCCGAGCGGCTCTTCCAGCCTTTCTACCGCGGCAAGGCGGCGCGCTCGACCGGCGTGCCCGGCGTTGGCCTCGGGCTCGCCATCTCCCGCGTGCTCATCCAGCGCCAGGGCGGCCGCATTTCGTTGGATGCGCCCGATCACCTAGGCGCCAGGTTCAGCGTGCACTTGCCGCGCGCCGCCCGGCTCGCGGAGGAACCCACCGCGCAGTCGCTCTCGCCTACTTCTTCTTGAGCCGTACCTCCTCGAGTGGCGCCGACCACGGATAGGGATTGATCAGCATCAGCGCCGGCTCCTCCACGCGCGGCCCGATCCCGCTCGGCCAGAGGAACTCGAAGATCGGCGCGAACCGGACGCGCTCGTGGAGCGTCTGCTGGATCTGGTACAGCATGGCCTCGCGCTTCTTGCGATCCGTCTCCACGGCCTGCTGCTTGTAGAGCGCGTCGATGTCTGGATAGCCGCCGTACGCGTAGGTGCCGTCGCTCGGCACGATCTCCGACATCCGCGTGGCGGCGTTGCCGTAGAGCCCGCTGCCGCAGACGCACACGCCCTTGAGCTTCTTCGCGCCCCACGCCGCAAAGAAGGCGGCGCGCTCCATCGGCCGCATCCGCAGCTTGATCCCGAGGGCGCCGAGATAATTCATGACCGCTTCGCCCCGCGAGAAGAACGGCGGCGTCACGTGCAGCTCGCCGGCGTCGAAGCCGTTCGGGTAGCCGGCCTCGGCCAGGAGCTGTTTGGCCTTCACGGGGTCGTAGGGGGACGGCTCGATCGGCAGCGCGAACTCGAAGGCGCGCGGGATGATGCTCCCGGTGGGCTTGGAGGCTCCGAGCGTTTCCATCTCGCTCATCGCCCGGCGGTCGAGCGCATAGCTGGCGGCCAGGCGCACGCGCCGATCGGCCCAGGGCGACTTCGGATCCCACATGTCGAGGAAGTCGATCGCCGCGATCCCGATGCCGCCGGAAAACGCGAGCCGCAAGGTGGGGTCGCGCTGGAGCTCGAGCGCCTGCGGCGCGTCGAGCATGTAGGCGACGTCGACCTCGCCCCGCTTCAGCATGGCCGCTCGCGTCGTGGGCTCCGGGACCACCTTGAAGACCAGCCGCTTGACCGAAGGGACCTTGCGCCAGTACGCCTCGTTGGCGTCCATGATCAGCTCGACTCCGACCGTGTGGCTGACGAACCGGTAGGGCCCGAGCCCGATCGGGTGCTTCTTGAACCCTTCGTCGCCGACTTTCTCGACGTACTTCTTCGGCACGACCCATCCGGCGCCGGTCGTCAAGGTGCCGTAGAACGCCATGAAGTCCGGGAAGGCCTCCTGGAGCTGGAAGCGCACGCGATACGGATCGACCACCGTGACCTCGCGCACCTTCTCCTTGAGGATCCTGGCGCCCTTGGTCCGGTGGAAGCTGAACTTCACGTCCTCGGCGGTGAAAGCGTCGCCGTTGTGGAACTTGAGCCCCTCGCGCAGCTTGAACTCGTAGACGCGCTGATCGGCGCTCACCGTCCACGACTCGGCGAGGCTCGGCGTCATGAGGTTGCCAGGCATCGGCTTCACGAGCGCGTCGTGCATCGCGTACAGCACCCAGAACGAATTGATCTGCCCCTGGACCTCGGCGGGATCGAACCATTGCGGGGCCAGGGTCACGTAGATCGCCCAGCGCATCTCGCCTTCGGGCTTGGCCTGCGCTGTGGCGCGTGCCATGAAGGGCCCGAACGCAACCAGGACCGACAGCAGGCCGGCGGCGGCCGCCAGTGGGCACCGTGAGCGGCTCATCTTCCCCTCCGTCGCGAGGGACACGGTCAGGCCGGTTGCGCCGGACCTTAGCGCCAGACGTCACGCCAGTCAATGGCCACACGCCGGGTAAATCGGGTGGCGCCTGCCCCTGTCGTCGTGACGCCCGCCCCCGTCATCGAGTCTCCGCCGGTTTACGCCCAGCGCGAGCCCACGCAGGGCTACGGGTACTTCTGTCCGAGCTCGAAGGCCTACTACCCGAGCGTCCAGACCTGTCCCGAGGCGTGGGTCAAAGTGCCGCCGCGGGCACAGTAGAGAGACCGGCTACTTGAAGGCCGGCATCACCTCGCGCGCGAAGCGCGTGAGATTCTCTTTCATGATCTTCCTCGGCGTCCCGAGGGGGCACGAGACCATCACCTGCTCGAGCCCCGGATACCGCCGCTCCACGTCCTTCAGATAGCCGATGAACTCCTCGGCGGGACCGCAGAGCCAGGTGCGGTTCTGCACCCCGTTCTCGATCGTCGCGGCCGTGGGCGATTGAGCCCTGCGCTCGGCGACCGCCTTTACGTGCTCCTCGCTGTAGCGCAGCATCCCGAGCGGGCCCATGAACTTCGCGTGCTCCTCGAAGTACGGGCGCGCCTTGCGGATGGCGATCTCCTGGGTGTCGTCGATGCTCATCCGGAACCCGAGGATGAGATCTTCGCCGAGCTGAAGCTCCCGCCCGTGCGCGCGCGCCGCGGTCTGATAGTCGCGGAACCACCGGTCGGCGAATTGCTCGGCGGTGGCGGAGACGACGCCCTTGATGCCGTGCTTGACCATGAACTCGAGCCCCCGAGCGCTGCCGCTCACGATGGGCTGCCAGATTTCGACCGGGAGATGGACCGGCCGCGGCACGAGCGAGAGCTCCTTCAGCTGATAGCCGCGATACGGCACCGGGGGCGGGATCGTGTAGTACTTCCCCCGATGCGAGAAGGACGACTGGTTGAACGCCTTGAGGATGATCTCGAGCTGCTCCTCGAAGAGCTCGCGGTTGGCCTCGCCGTCGAGCATCGGGTTGCCGAAGCTCTCCACTTCTCGCGTGTGATAACCGCGACCGACGCCGAAGATCAGCCGGCCGCCCGTCAGGATGTCGGCGGTCGCGTAGTCCTCGGCGAGGCGGATCGGGTGCCAGGTCGGAATGATGTTGAAGCCGCAGCCGATCTTGAGCCGTCGCGTGTGGTTCGCGATGTGCACGGCCAGGAGTGGGATATTCGGAATGCACTCGTAGCCCTCGTGCTGGAAATGGTGCTCGGCCAGCCAGAGCGCCTCGTAGCCGAGCTCGTCCATCGTCTGGGCGAGCTCGAGCGTCGTGGCGAAGGCTTCGATCACCCGCTCATTCGGGTAGCGTCGATCGTCGGCGGGGGTGCCGGCGTGCCCGCAGTTGTCCAGCTCGATGTGTCCGATGTAGAGCGTCGAAAAGCGCTTGATCATTCTGGCCTCTTGCCGCCCATCAGTCGCGCGGCGATGTCAGGATCCGAGGTGACCGCCCGGCCGAGCATGTCCAGGGTCTCCGCTACGCGCTCGCCGGCGCGAGTGTTCTCAGGTCGACGGTCGGGTCCGCGAGGCGCGCCGGATCGACCCTCACGCGCGCCTTGATGATCGGCAAGGTCCGACGCAGATCGCGCCCCTGGTTGATGGCGACGACCGACTCCACCCGGCCGTCGGCCAGATAGAAGGCCAGAAACTTTCGCTCCGCCAGGCTGCCGCGCACGACGATCGTGTCCCAGTCGGCGTGGAATCCCGCGTACTGGATGTTCGCGTCGAACTGATCGGACCAGAACCAGTGGACCTCGTCGTAGGACTGGCTCCGGCCGAGCATGCTCCGGGCGGCCGCGGCCCCCTGCTTCACGCCGTTCTGCCAGTGCTCGACGCGCATCTGACGGCCGCACACGGGGTGATAGTGATTGGCGACGTCGCCCGCGGCGAAGATGCCGGGCACATTGGTCCGGCACTGGTCGTCGACGACGATTCCGTTGTCGACTCGCACGGTCGTGCCGGCGACCAGCTCCGTCGCGGGCTCGATGCCGAGCCCGAACACCGCCAGATTGCACTCGATGCGGCGACCGTTCCGCGTGACGATCCGCTCGACCTTGCCCGCGCCCTCGAACGCCGTTACGGCATCCTCCAGGATCAGCTCGACCCCGTGATCGCGGTGGAGCCCCTCCACCACGCGGCCGATCTCCTCGCCGAGCGCGCGGTAGAGCGGCGTCTTGAACGGCTCGACCGCGACGACCTCGAGGCCCGACTGGCGCATCGACGCCGCGACCTCGGCCCCGATGAAGCCCATCCCCACCACGACGGCGCGGCCCCCAGCCGCGATCGCCTCGCGGATGCGGTCGGCATCGGCGACTGTTCGAAGGTCGTGTACGCCGGGCAGATCGAGCCCGGGAATCGGGAATCTCCGATTCCGTCCGCCCGTGGCGATGAGCAGCTGATCGAACTCGAGCCGCTCGCCGCCCGGGAGCTCGAGGATCCGCTTCTCGGGCTCGACACGTGTCACCGTCGTGCCGAGCCGCATCTCGATGTTGCGCTCTCGATAGAACTCGAGTGGCCGCAGCAGGGTCTTCTCGAACGGCATCCCGCCGCGCAGGTAGTTCTTGGAGAGCGGCGGACGGTCGTACGGGGGTTGGGGCTCGGCCCCGATGAGCACCACCCGCCCGTCGAAGCCTTCCTCGCGGAGGGTCGCCGCGGCCGAGGACCCGGCGAGGCTGGCGCCGACGATCGCGATCGTCGGCATCAGAACTCCACCTGGACGTCGTTGCCCTGGACGCGAACCGGATAGACTTTGATGGGTACGGTCGCCGGCGGGGCGAGCACCGCGCCGTTGCGGATATCGAACTCCGCGAAGTGACACGGACAGACCACGGCCGTCTTCACCAGCTCGCCTTCGGCGAGCGAGCAATCTTCGTGGCTGCACGTGTCGTCGAACGCGTGGAAGGTCCCACCGGCGTTCGCCACCGCCACGGGGAAATTGTCGATCTCGACCTTGATCATCTGACCTGGCTGGATGCTGTCCGCCTTCGCCACCGTCACGAATCGCGCCATGTGGCTGTCCTTTCCCTGGGGCCCAGAAGTCGCTTCCTCGGAGCCACGATAGACAACGCTGGAGGAGGAGTTTTGTCAAGCGGAGCGGCAGCGACTAGGGGCTCGAGCGCCGGCGGCGGGATCGTCCCGGCGCCGGCCTGTCGCGATCAGCGTCTGGCGCGCTTCGGGCGCCGCGGCGGCGACGCGCCCGCCCGCCCGTGCTCGTCGTGCCAGCGCGCCACCTCCTCGCAGGTGGCGAACCAGACGCCGCGCTGCCGACGCATGGAGCCGACGAGCTCCTCGATCAGGGCCACCCGCGAGGCGCGGCCGCTGATGAACGGGTGGCACGTCAGCACGAAGCAGCCGTTCTCGCGATGCATCGCGACGAATTCCTTGCTCCACATCTGCAGCACGCGGCCGGGATCGGCGATGGCGTTGGTCGCGCCGTAGACGTGACGGAAGAGCGGCGCGTCGTCCATGATCCACTGGACCGGGATCTCGGTCAGCGGGCCCTCGGGGGTCGCGACGTCGTAGGGCACGTCGTTGCCCATCAGCGAGCTGTCGTAGCGGAATCCGTGGGTCTTCAGGAGGCCCGGCGTCCAGACGTTCACGTCCCACGACGGCGAGCGGTAGCCGGCCGGTCGGACGCCGAGGTGATCCGCGAGAATGCGCAGCTGCTCGGCCAGCACGGCCTTCTCCTGCGCCTGATCCAGCACGGCGACCGCCTCGTGGACGTTGCCGTGGGCGCCGATCTCGTGCCCAGCGTCGCGAATGCGCTTGCACTGCGGCAGGTGGTTCTCGACCGTCCACCCCGGGATGTAGAAGCTCGCCCGCAAGCGAAGCCGGTCGAGCAGTCTCAAGATCCGATCGACGCCGACGCGCGGCCCGAAGCGTCGCTCCTCCAGATCGGCGAGGCTGCGCTTGGCCTTCTCGGGCTCACGGAAGAGAAAGCCCGATTCCGCGTCGAAGTCGAACGAGAGCACGACCGCGGACTGTTTGCCGTCGGGCCACGGGTAGCGCATGGCTACACCACCTCGGCGCACGTCGGCCACGCGCGAACCGGCGAGAGATTCTGCGTCGCGAATTTCATGGCAGCCGATTATGGGCGAATCGCTCGGGATGTCAACCGCCGGGCGGCGGGGCGAGCGACGAGATCAGCCGGCGAGCGCCGGTTGATGCAGGACCTCCGCGACCTTGCGGGCGAGCGCGTCGGGCGTGACGGGCTTCTCGAGCAGGACGGCGGGGATCGGCGGCTCCGCGTAGCCCGACATGAAGAGGATCCGTGTGTCCGGACGCGCGACCATCATCCGCTCCGCCAGCTCGCGGCCATCCATCCCGGGCATGATGACGTCGGTCAGCAGCAGATGGATCGGCTCCGCGAATCGCTGGCTGAGCGCGAGCGCCTCGATCCCGTCGCTCGCGACCAGCACGCGGTAGCCGAGCCGACTCAGGATCTCGCGCACCAGCCCGCGAACGGCTTCCTCGTCCTCGACGAGCAGGATCGTCTCCACGCCGCCAGGAAGCGGGCCCCGCTCGCTCTGGTCGCGCGGCGCCACGACCGGCGCCTCGAGCCTCGGCAAGTAAACTCGGAACGTCGCTCCGCATCCCGGCTGGCTCTCCACGGCGGCGTACCCCTCGTGCTGCTTGACGATGCCGTACACGGTCGAGAGGCCGAGCCCGCACCCCTTGCCGGCCGCCTTGGTCGTGAAGAAAGGCTCGAAGGCCCGCTGCAGGGTCGCCTCGTCCATGCCGACGCCGGTGTCGCGCACCTCCAGGAGCACGTTTGGACCCACGGTGGCCACCGGGTGCGCGGCGACGAAGGCCGCGTTCAGCATGACGTTGCGCGTCGCGATCGTCAGGCGCCCGCCGTTCGGCATCGCGTCGCGCGCGTTGACCGCGAAGTTGACGATGACCTGCTCGATCTGACTCGGGTCGGCCATCACGAGGTCGAGCTTCGGGTCGAGCGTCACCGCCAGCTCGATGTGCTCGCCGATGAGCCGCGCGAGCATGTCGCTCACGCTGGTGACGGTGGCGTTGAGATCGAGCGGCTGGCGCGCGGAGGCCTGATTGCGGCTGAACGCGAGGAGCTGCCGCGTCAGGCCGGCGGCGCGCTGGGCCGTGCTCTCGATCTGATCGAGGTCCTGATAGGCGGGATCGTCGGGCTGGTAACGGGAGAGCATGAGCTGGCAGCGCCCGATGACCACGGTGAGCACATTGTTGAAGTCGTGCGCGACGCCGCCCGCGAGCCGTCCGATCGCCTCGATCTTCTGGAGCTGCCTCATCTCGCTCTCGCGCTGGCGCAGGATGTCCTCGGCGCGGTGGCGCTCGGTGACGTCCCGCCCCACCCCGGTGAGCCCTCTCACCCGACCGTGCTCGTCGGTGAGCGCCGCGCCGGTCCACTGGTAGGCGATCAGGACGCCATCGGCGCCGCGCAGGCGGCTCTCGACCTCGAACGGTCGGGCCTCGAGGGCCGCGCCGAGCGCCGCGCGGAACGGCTCGCGGTCTTCCTCGGCGAACAGGTCGGTCAGCAGCTCACCCTTGAGCGCCTCCCGGGCGCGGCCGGTGACGCTCTCGAGCTTCTGGTTCCAGAGCGTCAGGCGGCCTGTGCGGTCGACCACGTAGATGACGTCGGGGATCGCCTCGACGAATCGCTCCAGCTCCTGGTAGGTGGCGCGGAGCCGACGGCGGCTCTGGCGCAGCGCGCGCGAGAGAATCGCGGTGAGGGCGCCGGCGATGTTGAGCACGATCAGGTTGAACGCCGCGATCATCGTGGCGTTCGGAAGCTCGAACGGCGCGCTCAGCACGCCCGCGTGCTGCAGCGACACGATCGCGACGTAGCCGCCCGTGGCTGCCGCCGTCGCGGCCAGGCACGCCCGACTCGAGAACGTGATGCCGGCGTAGATCATCACGATGAGATAGATGCCGAGGCAGTGCGCGGCGGCGAGGCCGCCGGCGAAGTAGAGGCCGACGCTGATGAGGAGGACGTCGACGAGCATCCGGACGTAGGCCTGGGCCCGGAAGGCGCGACCGCTTCGCGCCGCGAGGAAGTAAGGGCCGTTCAGGAAGAGCCCGAGGAGCGCGAGCAGCGAGATGCACCGCGCGGTGACCGGCGGCTCCACCGGGAAGACGAGCTGGAACGCGACGATGACCAGCGCGACCCCGCCGCGGACCGTCAGCTCCTGATAGAGCCGCAGCCGGCGGCGGAACTGTTTCTCTGCCGGGTCGTCCCGGGCCCGCTCGAGCGAGGGACGAGCGTAGACCGGCCTGCTGGCTTCCGTCACCATCCCCATTTTTCGGATGCGAGGGGGGTGCCATGAATCCCGCTCAGGAAAATCACGATGATACGAGTCGACCCAATCAGTCGGATGGAAAGAAACATTTCAGGGACGATCAGAAATCATCCTGGACCGGCCGGGCCGCGGTGGCGCAGTGCGGCGTTATACTCCCTCGACGTGGGAGCTGCCGGCCGGATCCGAGTCGCCGAGACGTTCCGCTCGATCTTCTACGCGCCGCTCTCGGTCGCCGTCCACGGCGGCCACTTCGCCGCCGAAGGGCTCGAGGTCGGCGTGGTGACAGCGGAGTTCGGCGCGGGAACGGTCGGGATGATGCAGAAGGGCGAGGCCGACGTCGCGCTGTCGGGCCTCATGCGGAGCTTCGATCAGGCCGATCGCGGCGAGGCGCCGCTGGTTCACTTTGCCGGCGTCAACGACCGGAACGGCTTCTTCCTCCTGGGTCGCCAGGCCCAGCCGAGCTTCGGATGGTCCGATCTCATCGGAAGGACCGTGATCTCGTTTGGCGGCGCGCCCACGCCGTGGCTCTGCATGCAGTCCGTCCTGCGGCGTCACGGCGTCGACCCGGCGCGTATCACGTTTCTGCGGGGCCTCTCCACGGCCGACGCCGTCGCCGCTTTTCGCGCCCGCAAGGGGGATTTCATCGAGCACGGGCCGCCGGTCGTCGACCATCTCCTCGCGGACGGCACCGGGCACCTCGTCGCCGCGATGGGTGACGCGACCGGCCCGGTGCCGTTCAGCTCGTTCATGGCGACGCGCGAGACGCTCACGCGCGATCGCGAGCGGATCGTGCGCTTCGTCCGCGGCCTCGCGCGGGCGCAGCGCTGGATGGCCTCGAGCGGCGCGGGCGAGATCGCCGCGGTGATCGCGCCCGCGTTCGCCGAGATCGACGAACGAATCCGCGCCGCGGCCGTCGAGCGTTATCTGCGGCAGTCCACCTGGGCGCGCGATCCGGTCCTGACGCGCTCCGGCTTCGACGCGCTCCAGACGATCCTGCTCGACGGCGGCTTCATCACGCGTGCTCACCGCTTCGAGGATCTCGTCGACGTCGAGATCGCGCGCCAGGCCGTCGGCTACTGACCGCCGTTCACGTCGATCGTCACCCCGGTGACGAAGTCGGCGTCGCTCGACGCGAGAAAGCAGATGACCCGCGCCTGGTCCTCCGGCAACGCGACCCGACCGAGGGGCACACGCGCTTCCTCACGGGCGCGATCGTCCGGCGACATCCGATCCCAGCGCGGGCGCAGTCGAGGGCTCAGGGTGAGGCTGGGCGCAATCGCGTTCACGGTGACGCCGAACGGTCCGAGCTCGAAGGAGAGCTTGCGCGTGAACGCGATGATCCCGCCCTTGGCGGTCGCGTAAGCGCTG
Organism: Candidatus Rokuibacteriota bacterium; assembly: GCA_003220495.1. Lineage (GTDB taxonomy): Bacteria > Methylomirabilota > Methylomirabilia > Rokubacteriales > CSP1-6 > AR31. Next base: position 11,220 of record QHSP01000076.1, read on the forward strand.
CTGCTCGACGGGCTCAGCCCCCGGCCCGCGATCGACGAGATGTTGATGATCTTGCCGCCGCGCTGGCGCTTCATCACCGGGGCGACCGCGTTGCAGAAGAGAAACGTGCCGGTCAGGTTGAAGTGGAGCATCTTCTGCCATTCGTCGAGCGTGAGCTCGTCCACCTGAGCGGCCGGTTTCGGGATGATGGTGCTGCCGCCGACCGCATTGACGAGAATATCGATGCGGCCGTGCTCGTCGACCACCCGCTTCACCGCGCCCGTCACCTGAGCGGCGTCGAGCGCGTCGGCCACGAGCCCGTGGGCGGTGCCGCCCGCGGCGCGGACGTCGCCCACCACCTGATCCAGGCTTTCCTTGTCGACCTCGACGCCGACGACCGTCCCGCCCTCTCGAGCGATGATCTCGGCCGTCGCCCGGCCGATGCCGCGGCCCGCGGCGGTGATCAGCGCGATCCGTCCCTTGAATCTCATGGTGCTTCCTCCTCATTCATAGGCATAGCGGACCCTAGGCCCCGCGACTTGCCTTGTCAATTCGCTGCTGTTACGCTCCCGGCCATGAAATACGAAATGATCTCCGCCGACTGCCATCTCGATCTCTGCTGGCTGCCCCCTGACCTCTTCACGTCCAAGGCTTCCGTGGGTCTGAAAGATCGGATGCCGCATACGAAGGAAGGGCCGCGCGGTCCGGTCTGGGTCACCAACCGGGGCGCCAGCCTCGGCATGGCGTGCGGGATGGGCTCGGCAGGCCGGGAATACATCCCCGGACGCATTCACCGCTCGGATCGGATGGCGTCGACGGGTCTCTACGAGGACGGCAAGCGCGGGATCCGCCGGATCACCGACCCCAACCTGCGCTTGAAGGATCAGGATCGCGACGGCGTGCAGGCCGAGGTCCTCTACGGGGTCCTCGGGACCACCGGACGGATGAACGATCCCGAGGCGGCGGTCGAGGTGCTCCGGATCTACAACGAGTGGCTCGCGGACTTCTGCTCCACTCACCCGGACCGCTACGCCGGGCTCGCGTCGATCCCGAACCACCCGCTCGAGGCGGCCATCTCGGAGGTTGAGCGCGTCGTGAAGCGCGGCGCCCTCCGCGGGCTCGACATCGCCAACTCGTCGGACCTCAAGCCGCTCTGGGATCCGTACTGGAACCCGCTGTGGGACGTGATCGACGGCTGCGGGCTGCCGCTCCACTTCCACACCGTCGGCGGCTACACCCCGGAGCACATCCGCAAGGTCATCATGATCGGCTCGGATCCGACGCGCGCGAACGCCCCGGACGCGCCGAAGGTGGATCTGCCGGTCGCGCGGTCGGCGTTCGCCTCGAACATCACCCAGTTCCAGATGAACATGTCCAACATCCTCACCTCGATGATCTTCTCGGGGGTGTTCGAGCGCTATCCGCGCATGAGGCTCGTGCTTGGCGAGTCCGGGATCGGCTGGATCCCCTACGTGCTCTGGCGCATGGACGCCGAGTGGGAGGATCAGTTCAAGGATCTCTCGCTGACGATGCCGCCGAGCGAGTACTGGAAGCGCCAATGCTGGGCGACCTACCAGACCGATCCGATCGGCGTGAAGCTCCTCGACGAGCTCGGCGCGGACAAGGTCATGTGGGGATCCGACTTCCCCCACCCTGACGGCGTCTGGCCGGATTCTCGCGAGTACATCGCCCGCGAGCTCGGCCACCTTCCGGCCGACGTCCGGCGCAAGGTCGTGTGTGAGAATGCCGGCAGGCTTTATGGCTTGATTCGTTAAACGCGCGCGCAGTCGCGATTCGGAGGTAAAAGCCGAGTGGCCGGGGCGTTCCCCGGCCACCCGTGTTTTAACGGTCGATCAGGCGTGGCTCAGGGACGGCGGGCGGGGGCGGCCGGTGCCGAGGGCCAGCGCAACCAGATGCTCGAGCTGGCCGAAGTCGAAGGGCTTGGGGATGAAGGCGAAGACTCCCTGGTTGAGAGCCTCGGCGGCGGCCTTCGTGTCGCGGCTCGCGGTGATCACCATGATGGGCATGTTCGAGTCGAGCCCGCGTAGCTGCTTGAGCGCCTGCAGCCCGTCCATCACCGGCATGTGCAGGTCGATCAGGACGAGATCGGGACGTCCCCGCAGCATCATCATGACGCCTTCGGCGCCGTTCGCGGCCGTCTCGACCTTGTAGGTCGTGCCGTGGCTGAAGCTGTTGAAGAACTCTGTCAGCACCTGCCGGATGGTTTCCTCATCGTCGACGATGAGGACCCGCTTGGTGGGTCTCTCGAACGGCTTGTCCGGGCGCTTTGTTATGCCAGACATGGGCAACGATCTTATGGGAGAGCAATCGAAATGCCACAGGACACGAATGGGCGAATGCTGATTGTTCTCAGCGTTTTACACACGGCGTTTCCGGCGCCTGATTCGACGCGCTGTGACAGGCTGGATTGCCAATCCGGCCCGAGATTCTTTCCGGAATAAAAATCCGTCGAATCGCAGTGTTAGCGCGGCCGGCCTCGCGTCAGATCACCTTCTTCTTCTCGAGCGTCGTTAGCTCGTCGACGCTGCAGCCAAGCCAGCGGCCGAAGACCTCCGCGTTGTGCTCTCCGAGCAACGGGGCGCGCTTGACCTCCGTCGGTGAATCGGACATGCGCACGGGGTTACCCGGCATCGGGAACCGGCCGCGCGTCGGATGATCGATGTCGACCACCATGCCGCGCTGCACCAGCGACGGATCCGTGAGCACCTCACCCGAATCGAGCACCGCGCCGCACGGAATCCCCGCAGCCCCCAGAGTTTCCATCGCCTCGTGCTTGGTGCGCTTCTCGGTCCACGCCTCGACGAGCGCGTCGAGCTCGTCATTGCGCGCGACGCGTCCCATCCGATCGGCGAGCGTGGGGTCGTCGCCGAGCTCCGGGCGCCCGAGGATCTTCGCGAAGGTCTTCCACATCTCGAGGGTCGCGCAGTGAATGAAGACGTAGTCGTTCGGCCCGAACGGGCGGCAGCGATACATGTTCGAGGGCGCGCCCCCGGGCGAACGATTGCCACGCCGTGGCACAGGCTTGCCGGTCGAGTAATGCTCGCGAAAGTGGATGCGAACCAGATTGAGCACGGCGTCCTGCTGAGCGACCTCGATGCGCTGCCCGACACCCGTGGTCTGGCGCTGGACGATCGCGGCCAGAATACCGATCGCGAGGTGGAGTCCCGCGCCCGTGTCGCCGAGTCCAGCTTCGACCTTCGTGGGCGGCCCATCAGCGGTGCCCGTCACGCTCATCGCGCCGCCCATGGCCTGCGCGATCATCTCGAAGCTCTTGTAGTTGGCGTAGGGACCGGAACTGCCGAAGCCCTTGACCGAGGCCGAGATGATCTTCGGGTTCATGCGGCGAAGATCCTCCCAGCCGAAGCCCAGGCGCTCGAACGAGCCAGGACCGAAGTTCTCGATGAGGACGTCGGCTTTCTCGACCATTCGCGTAAGGAGGGCGCGACCTTCAGCGGCTTTGAGGTCAAGCGTGACGCTCTTCTTGTTGCCGTTCAGCATCAGAAAGAACCAGGCGTCGACGTCGGGCCGCTCGGACAGCGCCCGGCGTCCCGCCTCGCCCCCAGGCGGCTCGATCTTGATGACCTCGGCACCAAGCCAGCCGAGCATCTGTGCGCAGCTTGGCCCCGCCTCGTATTGAGTGAGGTCCAGCACCACGATCCCGTCGAGCGCCTTCGCCATGCCTTCCCTCCGGTTCGGGTCCCTGCAAAGCGCTAGGCCCCTTTCGAGGCCCCCGGGTCACGATACGCCCCGTCGAGGGCGGCCCGGCTTCGCCGGGCCGCCTCCGAGCCCGGGGGCTTGGGGGCCCCCGGGGTCACCATTCTGCCCCAGGAGCCCGGCAAGGTCTACGTTCGACTCGAAGCGCCAGCCCTTCGGGCCGTCAGGGATGACGACGATGCGCTCGACGTTCAGCCGTCGCAGGATCGTCCGGACGGCTGGCGCGTCACCGCTCGCCAGCGGACCAACGTAGGCGAGCCCTTGACCTTCAGGGCCTCCGCTTCGGCTTCCTTCGCCTCGATCGCGCCCACGATCGCCTTCGACTGCTTGCCGCTCGCGATGGCCTCGACGAGTCGCCCGCAGCATGGACACAGAATTGCGTACACGTGATGCACAGACGAACGCCCCGGCCTGGACGACCACCGGGGCGCGGGGCCAGCACGCGCTATTCGATCACCTCGTCCGCCCGCGCCAGCACCGATGGCGGGATCGTCAGCCCAAGCGCCTTCGCGGTCTTGAGGTTGATCACCAACTCGAATTTGTTGGGCTGCTCGACGGGGAGATCGGCCGGGCTGGTGCCCTTTAAGATCTTGTCCACCTGACTCGCGGCGCGTTTCACGAGCGCGTCAAGATCAGGCCCGTAGCTCATGAAACCACCGACACGCACCCACGGTCCCCAACCAGTCACGAGCGGTATTTTCTGTTTGCCGGCAAACTCCACGATACGGGAGCGGCTGAGGTTCATGAATCGCGAGGAGACGACCATCAACGCCTCGGCACGCGCGCGTGTCGCCGATTGAAAAGCTCCGTCGAAATCCTCGGGTCGTCTGGCTTCGAGCGATTGAATGTGAATGCCGAGGTGACGCGCTGCCGTCGCGATATCACGATACTCCGGGTCGCGATGGCTCGGGTCCCAGAGCACCGCGACGCGCGTCAGCGATGGAACCGCCTCCTTCAGGAGCTGCAGCCTCTTGC
>QHSP01000141.1 GCA_003220495.1 Candidatus Rokuibacteriota bacterium
TCGCTGCGACCATCCAGCCTGGGCTCGGCGCTCGCCTGCTCGGGGCTCATGTAGGCCGGCGTGCCGAGCGACAGCCCCGTCTCGGTGAGCCGCTCCCGCCCCGCCATGCTCACCGCCAGCGCGATCCCGAAGTCCGCCACCATCGGCTCGCCCTGGTGCAGCATGATGTTCTCGGGCTTGATGTCCCGATGGATTACACCACGGCCGTGCGCGAAGTCGAGGGCCGTGGCGATTGCGCGGGTAATGCGCAGGGCCTCGTCGAGCGGCAGCTGGCCTTCCCGCTCCAGGCGCTCGCGCAGGCTCTCGCCCTCGACGTACGGCATCACGTAATAGAGGAAGCGATCTGCCTCCCCCGAATCGATCAGTGTCAGGATGTGCGGGTGCTGGAGTTGTGCCGTGAGGCGGATCTCTCTGAGGAACCGCTCGGCGCCGAGGACGGCCGCAAGCTCCGGGCGGAGCACCTTGAGCGCGACGGGGCGATCGTGCTTGAGATCGCGGGCGAGATAGACCGTGGCCATGCCACCGCGGCCGAGCTCGCGCTCGATCGTGTAACGGCCCGCGAGGGCGATCCGCAAGACCGCAGGCAGATCCAGGGTCACCGCCGAATCCGCTCCTTCAGCTCCTCGAACCAGTTGACGACGACGCGCACCTCGCTGGGCTGGGCTTCACGAGCAGTCTTGACCATGAGAAAGCGTCGGCCATCCCGTGAGACGTCGTAGCCTTGAGCCGCGAACACCCCCGGCTCGTATGGCCCCTGAAACAGCAGCCTGGGCCTTCCCGCGGTCCCGGTGGCGGGATCGAACGGCGCGCTCATGAACCGTTCCTCGCCAGCGTTCGTGAAATAGAAGATCTCTCGTCCGCCCGGCCCCCACCGTGGGTAATCTCCGCCGCTGGTCGATATCTGGCGTCGCCCCGTGATCGGGGTGGCGGCGGGGCCAGCGTACACCTCCCAACGGCCTGACTCATTCGACGCATAGGCCAGCCAGCGGCCGTCCGGTGACCAGTCACCGGGACCCTCCACGAAAGGAGTATGGGCAAGGGCGTCGGCGAGCGGCCGCCGGTCCAGCCGCAGGATCCACAGATCACCCGCTCCGAAGAACAAGACACCCTTCCCGTCAGGCGAGACCGACGAAGCCCACTTATCCTCGGGCGAGGACAACAGCTTCTCTTCCGGCGTGCTTCCGTCCGCGGCGCGCCAGTATAGGTCGTACGCAGGGGCCTGCGCCGAATAGATCACGCGCGTTCCGTCAGCGGTCCACAGGGGAGCCATCGCGTTCCCTTCGTCATGGCGCGTGAGCCGCACGAGCACTCGGCGGCTGATCTCGTAGATCCAGATGTCCCACTTGGGCCCGATGGTCAGCGCCACTCGCCGGCCGTCGGGCGAGATGCGGGGGACATGGTAGTCACCCAGGGAGTCGAGGAGAGGGCTCTCCCGCCCCGCGCGGTCGACCCAGACCGTCCGCAGGAACGGGGGAGGGGCCGGTATGTAAGCCAGCACGCCGTTGGGGGAGACGGCATACGCTGCCTCGCCATCTGAACCCCGCACGGCGACGTTTTCGACCAGCGGTACCGCATCGCCGCTCACCCGGAGACGGGTGAGGTCGAATGGAGCGGCTAGCAAGACGCCAGACCGGACGAACAAGAGATGCCCGGTCGGCACGTACCGTGCGTAAGAGCCGTCCTGGATCACGGTCTTGCGCTCACCGGTCGAGAGGGAGACCACGTCGATGCGCGAGCGCGTCGCCGTCGAGATGGCCGTGAACAGCAAGGCCTTGCTGCGGGGAAGTACCTGCGGCCAGTAATGGCCCTGTTCGCCGTGCGACGAATCGGGCGTGGTGAGCGGGTTCGCGGCGCCGCCGGCGGCCGAAACACGCCAGAGGCCGCCGCGAACGGAGGGATTCGCTGGCTTGTAGACGATCGCGCCATCGTCTCCCCAGCTGCCGCCGCCTCCATAGAACGCGTCAGCGAGAACGGTGGGAGTGCCCCCTTCAACGGGGACCTTAACGAGGTGGTCTCCGGTCGTGAAGCCGACCCAACGACCGTCGGGAGAGAAGAACGGGTCAGCGCCACCCTCGGTACCGGTGATCGGGACGGGCTCCAAGGCATCGATTCGTCTCGCGTAGAGCCGTCCGGCGGCTGCGGTGACCACGACTTTGCCGTCAGGTGAAACCGCCAATCCCGGGCCGCTCGGTGCTAGTCGAACGGCCAGTCGGACCACCTGGGGCAAGTCCGCCCTGGTCCCGTGACTCGTCGTCACCGCCTTGACGCCTGCGAAGGCGGCGAGGAGTGCCGCCACGGTCCACGCTAGGGCCGCTTGGTGCACGGCCTTTGTGAAGGCTTCCCGCACCGGCCTCCGCCCGCGCTCGATCCTCGGCATGCGCCCCGGCCGCTCCAACTCCGTGATGAACTCGTGCGCCGTAGCAAACCGATCCGCCGGAACCTTGGAGAGCGCCTTGAGCACAGCCGCTTCGACGTGCGACGGTACAGTGTCACGCCGCGGAAAGATCCGTTGCGGCTTCTCGGTCACCACTTTTGCGACGATCGCCTGCGCGGTCGGTCCAGTGAAGGGTGGCTCCCCCACCAACATCTCATACAACACAGCGCCCAGGGCGTAGACGTCACTCTGGAGCGTGATGTCTCGCTCCCCAGCCGCTTGCTCAGGGCTCATATAGTGCGGAGTACCGACCGACATCCCCGTCTCGGTCAAGCGACCGCCTCCAGCAGCGCTCATCGCGAGCGCCACGCCGAAGTCCGCCACGAGCGCCTGTCCGTCGTGCAGCAGGATATTCTCCGGCTTGATGTCCCGGTGGATCACGCCATGACGGTGCGCGTAGTCGAGCGCGCCAGCGACCGCCTTGGCGATGTCAACTGCCTCGTCGACCGGCAGTTGCTTCTCGCGACCAAGGCGATTTCGCAGGTTCTCGTCGTCGACGTACGGCATCACATAGTAGAGGAACCCGTCCGCTTCGCCTGAATCGATGAGCGTCAGAATGTGGGGATGCTGCAGTTGTGCCGTGAGGCGGATCTCTCTAAGGAACCGCTCGGCGCCGAGCACCGCGGCGAGCTCGGGGCGCAGCACCTTGAGCGCGACCGGGCGGTCGTGCTTGAGATCGCGGGCGAGATAGACGGTAGCCATGCCGCCCGCACCGAGCTCGCGCTCCAGTCTGTAGCGATCCGCAAGGGCGGTGTGCAAGCGGTCGAACAGGTTGGTCATCGCGGCCCTGCCGTCAGCCGCGCCAGCGCGGCGCGCCCTTCCTCCCACCATGGGCGGAGCTCGGGGTCGCAGTCGGCCCACCAACGGACGAAGCGCTCGTAATGGAGTCGGGCTTCAGTTCTGTCACCGCGCGCCTCCGCAATCCGCCCGCTCCAGAACTCCAGCGGCGCCGCCGTGGGCCAGCCGGAGCCGGAGCTCATTCCGCGGACCCACCGACTGGCAGCGTCCAAGTGCCCGGCCGAGAAGGAGGCACGCAACGCCTGGTAGCGGATTAGGTCTTCAGCGATCAACCGATCGCCTGAGTAGCATCCGCTCGTGCCAACTGCGACATCGGCTTGACGAAACGCAGCCTCGGCCTCTCGAGGGTCGCCGGCCCGCTTCGCTGCCGCGAAGTGACGCAGC
>QHSP01000142.1 GCA_003220495.1 Candidatus Rokuibacteriota bacterium
GAGATCGCCGTGTTTGCGATCAACGGGCCGATTTCGGCGGCACCGGGGAACTTCCTCTTCGTCCGCGAGGCGAAGGTCGAGTTCTTCCGGTGACCGGCCGATGGCTCGAGTACTCACGCGACTGAGGAGAATCTATGCCGTTCGGGTGGGGCATCGTCAGCACGGGCAAGCATCCAGACATCAAGATCGCGCCGGCGATGGCCGCGGCCGACGGCGGCGAGCTCGTCGGCGTCTACAGCCGCGATCAGCACCGCGCGGAGGCGTTCGCGCAGAAGCACGACGCACGCGCCGCATACAGTCAGCTCGGCGACCTCCTCAAGGACTCGCGTGTCGACGGCGTCTTCGTGTCCTCGCCGAACGCCTTGCATGCCGAGCACGTCGTCCAGGCAGCGGAAGCCGGTAAGCACGTGCTGTGCGAAAAGCCGATGGCCACGACGATCGCCGACGCCGTGCGAATGCTGCAGGCGTGCCGCCGCGCGGGCGTCACGCTCGGCATGGCCTTCAACTTGCGCCAGCACCCGGCCTATATCCGCGCGCGCGAGCTCGTCGCCGCCGGGACGCTGGGGCGCATCGTGCTCGCCCAGGCGCAGTGGGCGTTCGGCGTGCGCGGCCGCGACGGCTCGCCGTCGCGCACGCCGCTCACGCAGTGGTGGGACACGCCGGAGCTGATCGGGGGCGCGTCCACGATGATGGGCACCGGCGTGCACTCGGTCGACCTGCTCCGCTTCGTACTCGGCGCCGAGGTGGACGAGATCACGGCCGTCACCGACGGCCAGACGGTCGCGCGCCCGCTCGAGCAGCTCGCCTGCCTCACGCTGCGATTCGGGAACGGCACGCTCGGCCAGGTGGTCGCGAGCCGCCTTCTTCCAGACTCGCGCAACGATTTCCGCGTGTACGGGATCACCGGGCTCATCGCCGGACACCACTCCATGTGGGAAGCGCGCACGGGCCGCTTCGAGATCACGAGCGACACCGTAAACGAGACCGCCGACTACCCGGAAGCGCTGCTGCCGAACTACGTGGCAGAGATCGAGGACTTCCAGCGCGCGGTCGCCTCCAGCGGCCAGCCAGCAGCGACCGGCCTGGACGGGCTGCGCGTCGTGGAGGTCACGCTGGCGATGATCGAGTCCGCGCGCACGCGCCGGAGCGTGAAGATCGAGCGCGTCGAGCCGTAGCGCGAGCCCCGCCGATGTGAAGCTCATTCCCCCGCAAGATCCGCGCGTGTTCTGACCATGGAAGTCGCTCTAGCGTCTCGTCGCGCCGCGGCCGAGGACGAGCGGGACCGCGACCGGCGCGATCACCGCGAGCGCCACGATCGCGTTGAGCGCGAACGCGCCCGGGGTGCCAAGCGTGCCCGCGAGTGCGCCGATCGCCAGCGTGCCGAGCGGCTGGGTGCCGATGCACGCGGACAGGATGCCCATCGCGCCGCCGCGCGCGTGCGCCGGCGCCGACAGCAGCACGAGCGTGCTCTGCATCGCCGCGAAGCCGGATTCCGCGATGCCCATCGCAACCATCAGCGCCACGCTCACCGCCAGCGACCGTGACGCCGAGAAGGCGACGAGGACGAACGGCGTGACGAGCACGGCCGCCGCGAACAGCCGGCCGTGCGGGAGACTGCCGCGGTACGCGACGATGGCCAGCGCGCCGGCCAGCGCCCCGACGCCGTCGGCGGCGACGAGCAGGCCGAGCGTGCGCGGCCCGCCGGCGAGGACGTCCTGCGCGAACACGGACAGGAGTTGCTGGTACGGGAAGAGCAACACGTTCATCGCGATCGTGATGAGCAGGACCGCGCGCGCGATCGGGCTCGCCCACGCGGCGGCGAGGCCGCTCGCGAGGGTGGCGAGGATCGGCACCGGGCGCGCCGCCGGCGAGCCCTCGATCCGCCGGCGGAGACCGAACGTCGCCGCGAGACCGACGGCGAACGCGGCGAGCATCACCGCGTAGCACGCGGCGGGCCCGAGGCTCGCCAGGCACGCGCCGGCGACGACCGGGCCCACCATCTTCGCGATCTGCATCGACACCGTTTCGAGCGACACGGCCTGCGCCACCCGCGAGGCGCCGAGCATGCTGAAGAGCGCCGTCCGCCGCGCCGGGAAGTCGAGGCTCCAGAGGATGCCGAACGCGCCTTCAAGCGCGACGAGCGGCCAGTACCCGGCGGCGTCGACGGCGAACATCGCGAGGAAAGCCAGCGCGATCATGGCGCCACCGGCCTGCGTGACGAGCAGCAGGTGCGCGCGCGATACGCGATCGGCGACGATGCCGGCGAACGGGCCGAGCACCATCATCGGCGCCGACCGGGCGAACGCGGCGACCGCGACCATGAACGGCGAGCCCGTCATCTGGAGCGCGATCCAGCCGACTGCGACGAGATCCATCCATCGCGCCATGTTGCTGCAGAGGCCGGACACCCAGAGGCGCCGGTAGGCCGGATCTCGGAGGACGCCCACGGTCGGGTACAGGGTATCTTGTTAGTCGTGGGCTCGAACCCGTGTTTAGTCGCGGCCACGTTTTCGCCAAGCTTTTCACCCGGCTCCGTATCGTCTGGCGCACGAACATTCGAGGTGACTACTATTTTTCACGCCAGCCGCGAATGCCTTCTCGATTGCAGAAACTCGGACGTCAATAATTCTTGGTCAAGCCGGTCTCCGCGCTACACAGGCGGCGCCGCCGAGATACACAGGTCTAGATAGATCACGTTGGGCGGCTATGGAAACGCGCTGACGCGGGTAACTCTTGAACCAATGTCCCAGACGCAGTTCTCCGACTTCATGGAAGTCATCCTCGGACCCTTCGGGCCGGCGTATAACGTGTGGACCTTCCGACTGGACACCGGCGAAACCATCCTTGCCATGCTGAAAGGTGACAAAGTCGAGTCGCTACAGTTCAGTAACTCCCGTCGGCCCGGCGAAACTCCGCTCAGGACATCACAGGGCGTCGAGATGGGCGACCTAGTCGATCGTGTGCGCACCGTCTATGGTGATCCAGAACAGGACGATGAGGTCTTTTTCTATTATTTCTCGGAAGGTATCGCGTTCGGTCGTGATTGTACGTGGAAGAACGCTCATGACCCGCGTCGCGTCTCCTGTGTTCTTATCTTCCAGAAAGCCCCATCGTTTGGTTCAGCGAGTGTCGTCCCTCGCTAGCGGGCCATCCCGGCGGTGACGGCACCAGCACCGGGCCAGTGACCGAAGCAACGGTGCAAGCGTTGAACCTCCGGCGCGCGTGGTTCGAGCGATAAGAAGCCGGGAGCAGCGCGGAGCAGGCGGGCGCGGGGTTGGCGGCTTCTACCTCCGCTACAACGGTCCGGTTCAAGCGCCGTCACCGTCAAGGGCGGCGGCCGTCTCCGACGATGTCCGCGAGCGACGGGGTGGACATCCCTGCCGTCCAGGTCGGATCGCGGACCTCGAGCAGGTTGCCAGAAGGATCGAGAAAGTACAGCTCCCGGCCCGTGAAGAAGCCGTGGGCGCGGTACGTGAGCTCTTCGATCTTCACCCCTCGCTCGTGGAAGAGTCGG
>QHSP01000143.1 GCA_003220495.1 Candidatus Rokuibacteriota bacterium
CGGCCGGCACGCTCCTCAAGCTGACGCAGGGACAGATGACGCAGGCGATCGCGCTCGCCGCGACCTCGATCGGAGGCCTGATGGTGGCCGCCAACACCAGCGTGGCGCGCGAGTATCACGCGGGACTCTCGGCGATGCTCGGCATCCATGCGGCACTCGCCGCGCACAAGGGGCTGGTGGCCGAGGAAAACGTGCTGGAGATGCCGCGCGGCTTTTTCTCCGCTTACGGCGGAGATCACCTGGAGGACGTGACGAAAGATCTCGGCCAGGCGTGGGACATCACCACGGACATGGCGATCAAGCTGGTGCCCGGTGGTCATCCCCACCACGCCGCGGCGGAGGCCGCCGCCAACGCCGCGATCGCCGGACACGTCGACCCGGCGGACGTGGTCGACATCAGGCTCTCATCGGCGAAGTACCGTACACTGCCCGGCCCCAGGCATCCGACCGACCTGATCGGCGTGGCGCACAGCCCCGCCTACTTCATCGCGGCCGCGGTGGCGGACCGGGATTACGGCTGGATCCACGTCTCGCCCGTGAAGGTCGCCGACCCGGTGATTCGACAGCTCATCGACAAGGTCACCGTGGACCCGAACCCGCCACCGTACCCGGACCGCTTTCCGCACCACCACGGCGCGACGGTCACGATCACGCTGAAGGACGGCCGACAGTTCTCTGCTCACGTGGACTTTCCGCGCGGGTCCGCCCCCCGCGGAATCGAATGGGCCGACGTTGACGCAAAGTACCGGAGGCTGGTGCCGCTGTCCGGGCTGGCCCCGGAAAAGGTCGAGGCCAGCCTCCGGGTGGTGCACGAGTTCGAAACGGTCAAGACCATGTCTGAGCTCACTCGCCTGCTGAGCTGAGAAACCCCGTCCCCGCGATCGACCACCGGCCCGGCGAAGTGGTACGTTGTCGACGAGGGACGAGGGAAGCGACGAGCCAAGACAGGAGCGGCCCATGTCTGCGAAGCGGCGTGAGATGCACTTCGGCGTGTTCGTGCTCGGCACCGGCAATCACTCCGCCGGATGGCGCTACGACGGCGCGGCGACCAGCAACAACGATCTGTCGGTTATCCAGGAGATCGCCCGGCAGGCCGAGCGTGGCAAGTTCGACCTTTTGTTCGTGTCCGACGGGCTCGTCATGGACCCCGGGGACCACCCATCATTCCTGTGTCGGTTCGAGCCGACTACGCTCATCTCGGCGCTGAGCGCCTCGACCCGGCACATCGGCCTCGGCGCGACCGTGTCGACCAGCTTCGGCGAGCCCTACCACGTCGCCCGAACCTTCGGCTCCATCGACCACATCACCAAGGGCCGGGCGGCCTGGAACGTGGTGACGAGCTCGGCGGGCAAGGCCGCCCTCAACTTCAGCCGCGAAGCGCACATGGAGCACGACCTGCGCTACGAGGTCGCGCAGGAGTTCGTCGACGTCGTGAAGGGCCTCTGGGACTGCTGGGAGGACGGCGCGATCGTGGCGGACAAGGCGACCGGAGTCTACATCGACCCGTCGAAGGTTCACCCGCTCGACCACCGTGGCCGGTTCTTCCAGGTGAAGGGCCCCGTCAACATGGCCCGGTGCCCTCAGGGTCATCCGGTCATCATTCAAGCCGGCGGCTCGGAGGCCGGGCTCGAGCTGGCCGCGCGGACGGCCGACGTCGTGTTCTCCGTCGTCCAGGAGCTGTCGGCCGCCCGGCGTGCCTATCGCGATCTGAAGGGGCGCATGGCCAAGTATGGCCGCACGCCGGATCAGATCACGGTCCTGCCGGGAGTGATGCCGATCATCGGAAGCACCGAGGCGGAGGCCCGCGACAAGCTCTCGCGGCTCCAGAGCTGGCTCACGCCGACCAACGCCCTCACCTTGGTGACCAGCCGGATCGGGTACGACGTGACCGGCTTTCCCCTCGACGGGCCCGTGCCCGCTCCTCCGCCGGACGCGAGCAGCCGCACCTTCTCACACGTGCTCTACGAGACGGCGCGGCGGGAAAACATGACCCTGCGCGATCTCTACAACCTGACCGCGGCCGCCCGCGGCCACTGGGTCCTCTGCGGGACCCCCAAGCGGATCGCCGACACGCTGGAGGAATGGTTCGTCGAGGAAGCCGCGGACGGTTTCAACGTCCTTCCCCCTTACTTCCCTGGCGCGCTGGTCGACTTCGTCGATCTGGTCGTGCCGGAGCTTCAGGCGCGCGGGTTGTTTCGGCGTGAGTACGAGGGGACGACGCTGCGTGACCACTTCGGACTGCCACGCGTGCCGACTACTTTGCCTTGAGCCGCAGGTCCTCGTACGGGGCGGAGAACGAGTAGCCGGTGATCAGCCCGAGACCCGACTCCTCCACTCTCGGCCCGTAGCCGCTCATCAGGCCGACCTGGACGATGGGCGCGACCATCGCCTTGTCGTGGATGAGCTGCTGGATGCGGTGCAGCGTCGCCTCGCGCCGCTTCTTGTCGAGCTCGGTGCCCTGCTCGCGGAAGAGGCCATCGATGTCCGGGTAGCTGCCGTACACGTACGCGCCGCCCGACGCGATGAAGGCTTCGATCCGCGTCGCGGCGTTGCCGAAGGCGGCGCTTCCGCTGTGCACGAGGTTTCTGTACTTCTTGTCGCTATAGCCCTTCTGGAATGCGGCGCGCTCGAGAGGCCGGAGCTTCACGCGAATGCCCGCGGCCTGGAGCGAGTTGGCGACCGGTTCGCCGATGGGCACGGCCGCGGCATCGACGGTGTAGTCACCGGCGTCCAATCCGTTCGGATATCCGGCCTCGGCGAGGAGCTTCTTCGCGCGGGCGCGATCGTACTGCGGAGGAGGCGGCGCCCAGAAGAAGTCGAAGGTGTTGGGAATGATCGAGTTCGTGAGCAACGAGTGTCCGAGCGTCTCGGCCTGGTTGATCGCCTGCCGGTCGATCGCGAGGTTGGCGGCGAGGCGCATTCGCCGGTCGTGCCACGGAGATTTCGGATCCCACTGGTCGACGAAGGCCACCCATTGCATCACGCTGGACACGACCGGCCTGAGCGTGAGTCCAGGCGTCCGGCGAAGGTCCTCGCCGAGCGACGCCGTCATCCAGTACGTGACGTCGATCTCGCCGCTCTTGAGCGCGGCGTATCGCGTGGTCGGATCCGGGATCACACGCAGGACCAGGCGCTTCACGCTCGGCGTCTTGCGCCAGTACCCCTCGACCGCCTCCATGACGAGCTCGACGCCGGGCGTGAACGAAACGAACCGGTAGGGGCCGGCGCCGATGGGCGCCTTCTTGAATCCTTC
>QHSP01000102.1 GCA_003220495.1 Candidatus Rokuibacteriota bacterium
ACCGCCCTGCTGATCGGGTGCCTGCTCGTGATCGTGGTGCTCGGCGCGTTTCTCTTCGAGTGGCGGGCCGCGCTGATCAGCGTCGTCGCCATCCCGTTGTCGCTGATCGCCGGCGCCCTCGTACTCTACGTGCGCGGCACAACCATCAACACCATGGTCCTGGCCGGATTCGTGATCGCCGTCGGAGTCGTCGTCGACGACGCCATCATCGACATCGAGAACATCGTGCGGCGGCTGCGCCAGCATCGCCGGGAGGGGATCGGCAAGTCGACGGCCGCCATCATTCTCGAGGCCTCGCTCGAGGTTCGAAGCGCGATCGTCTACGCGACGCTGATCGTGGCGGTGACGTTGATCCCGGTCTTCCTCATGGAAGGCCTGTCGGGCGCCTTCTTCCAGCCCCTGGCCCTCTCCTACGCACTCGCCGTGCTGGCCTCGATGGTGATCGCCCTGACCGTCACCCCGGCGCTGGCCTTGATGCTTTTGGGCACGGCGGCGATCGAGCGCCGTGAGTCCCCGCTCGTGCGGTGGCTGCAGCGGCGGTACGAGATGCTGCTCGCCCGGATCATTCGCACTCCGCGCCCGGCGTATGTCACCGTCGCCGTCATCGTGCTCGCCGGCGCCGTGGTCTATCCCTGGCTCGGACAGTCCCTGCTCCCGAGCTTCAAGGAGCGAGACTTCCTGATGCACTGGGTGACCACTCCCGGCACCTCGCATCCGGAGATGGTCCGGATCACGCAAAAGGCGTGTCGCGAGCTGATGTCCATTCCCGGAGTCCGCAACTGCGGCGCCCACGTTGGCCGCGCCATCACTGGCGACGAGCCGTACGGCGTCAACTTCACCGAGAACTGGATCAGCATCGACCCCAAGGTGGACTACGACAAGACGCTGGCCAATATTCAGGAGCTCGTCGACGGCTACCCCGGGCTCTATCGCGACGTCCAGACGTATCTCAAGGAACGCATCAAAGAGGTGCTGACAGGAGGCAAACAAGCGATCGTGGTGCGCACCTACGGCCCTGATCTGGAGGTCCTTCGCCAGACGGCCGCCGAGGTGGAGCACGCCCTGACCGGAATCCCCGGGCTCGTGGACCTGAAGATGGAGGTTCACCGGCCCGTACCTCAGGTGGAAGTGAAGGTGGACCTCGCCGCCGCCCATCACTTCGGGCTCAAGCCCGGCGACATCCGTCGGGCGGCGGCGACCCTCGTGTCCGGCATCGAGGTCACCGACATCCACCGGGACGGCAAGGTGTACGACGTGTGGGTGTGGAGCAAGCCCAAGGCGCGCGAAAGCGTGACCAGCGTCAAGGAGCTCTTGATCGACACGCCGAAAGACTTTGTTCACGTGCGCCTGGACGAGGTCGCCGACGTGAGCGTCAAGCCGACGCCCGACAGCATCGAGCACGAAGGCCTCTCGCGCCGGCACGACGTGGGCGCCAACGTGCGCGGCCGAGACCTCGGCTCCGTCGTCGCCGACGTCCAGCGTCGGCTCAAGGACGTCAAGTTCCCGCTGGGATACCGCGCCGAGGTGCTCGGTGAGTACGCTGAGCGGCAGGCCGCTCAAAGGCGCTTACTGACTTTTTCGGTCGCGGCGGTGATCGGGGTCTTCTTCCTCCTGCTGACGTCCTTCCGGAGCTGGCGGCTGGCCATGCTCTCCTTCTTGACCCTGCCCTCGGCCCTGGTGGGCGGAGTGCTGGCGGTGTACCTCGCCGACGGCGTCATCTCGCTCGGCTCGCTCGTCGGGTTCTTCACGATCCTGGGTATCGCCGCCCGCAACGGAATCATGATGATCAACCATTTCCAGCATCTCGAGCGACACGAGGGCGAGACGTTCGGCCCTGGGCTCATCGTCCGGGGCGCCCGTGAACGGCTGTCGCCGATTCTCATGACCACCTTGGCTTGCGGTCTGGCGATCGTTCCCCTGGTGATCGCCGGCAATATCCCCGGGAACGAGATCGAGCACCCGCTGGCTATCGTCGTCCTCGGAGGGTTGGTCACGTCGACGTTGCTGAACCTGTTCGTCGTGCCCTCCCTGTACTTGCGTTTCGGGAGGTCGCAGCCGCGACCGGCCTAGCCGCGCTGGAGACGTGGCGATTGAACTTTCTATCATCCACACAGAGAGTGATGAGACATGATGACAGCGAAATGCAGCAGACTTCGTCATAGGGCGTTCGGCATCGCGACGATCTTCGTGTCGATCCTGCTCGCAGCAAGTTGCCTCGTGCTGCCCGGCGGCGTCGCGGTCGCCCAGAAGTCCGATGCTCCCGAAAAGGAGTTCGAGGACTTCGATCGCACCCAGTTCGAGCGTTCGACTGCTATCGACAACCCGTGGTTCCCGCTGAAGGTGGGAATGCGGTGGGTGCACAGAGGGTCGACCACCGAGAGGGGCAAGCGCGTCGCCCATCGTCTGGTCACCGTCGTCACCGATTTGACCAAGGTCATCGACGGCGTGCGCACGGTCGTGCTCTGGGTCGAGGACTACAAAGAAGGCAAGCTGGACGAGGCAGAGCTCGCGTTCTTCGCCCAGGACAAGGACGGCAACGTCTGGGGTTTCGGAGAGTACCCCGAGGAATACTTCAACGGAAGGATGATCAGGGCCCCAGCCTGGATCCACGGATTGAACGACTCGAGAGCGGGAATCATGATGCCAGCGGCGCCGCGGCTCGACACGCCCAGTTACTCCCAGGGCTGGGCCCCCTCGGTCCAGTGGACCGACCGGGGGAAGGTGGACCAGATGGGCCAGAAGACCTGTGTCCCGCTTCGCTGCTACGACGACGTTCTGATCGTGGCCGAGACCAGCAAGGCGGAGCCGAACGCCGAGCAGCTCAAGTACTACGCGCGCGGTATCGGCAAGGTTCGAGTCGGCTGGAGGGGTGAAGGAGAAAAGCTCCAGGAAGTCCTCGAGCTGACCGAGCTCTCGCAGCTCGGCCCGGAGGCCCTGGCCGGGGCTCGCGCGGCGGCGCTGAAACTGGAGAAGAGCGCCTATAGCGTGAGCAAGGACGTGTATGGCGCCACAACGCCATCGGAGCACCTGCCTAGCGCTCAAACTCGATGACGTTGGCGTTCGCGTCCCTGATGTTCGCGGTAATGGTGGTCGGACTTGCCGCTACCGCCGACAGTCAGGACAAAGCGCCGGCGCCGGTCGTGGAGGGTCAGGACCAGAAGCCCGCGAGCCCGGACAAGGCGCCGACGGAGGCGGTTGTGGAGGGTCAGGACCAGAAGCCCGCGACCCCACTCGACAGCCAGGCGAACACCGCGGTTCTGCCCGAGAGCCAGGAGAGGGCGCCAGCCCCGAAGCCGGAGAGCCCGGACAAGGCGCCGGCCCCGGGAGAGGATCAGAAGTCGGTCGTCGCAACCGAGATCGTTGTTTACGCATCCGATCTACCGGAGCGTGCGCTGTTCGAGTTCGAGTTCTGGCCGAGCCGGCAATCCCCGGGGGGCAAGATGGTCGGAACCATCCAGACCGGGGACAAGCTGAACCCGCCTCCCGAGGAGGACCCTCACGTGACCTTCAAGGTGAAGGTTCAGGGGGGCATGCCCTACCGCTGCTGGATCCGTATGATGGTGGGAGAGCCGCTGGGGATCTCGCAAGCCAACCGGCTCTATGTGCAGATCTCGCACGCGGTCGACAAGGCCGACAAGGAGGTTTTCAGGCCTAACACCGCGAGCTACCTGACCGTCCAGGGGCCGCTTCGGCGAGGCTGGAAATGGGTCGCCTGCGACGTGGACCCCAAGTCGACCGATTCCCTGATCTATTTCCGCGACAGCCGGGAAGTCACCGTCAAGGTCCAGGCCGGGATGGAGGGCGTCGCGTTCGACCAGTTCGTGCTGAGCCCCGCCCAGTTCCTCGAGAAGGCTCCGGCGGATTCCATTGTCAAGAAGTAGGCATTCGGCGCCCCGCGATTTTTTCTTGCGGTCGCGAAAAAGCAGTCCACCTATAGTTGATGGTAGTCCCTGTAAGTCCCTTGTTGCGCGTATCGGGATTTGCTGCTTGTGATTCCCGGTTGACGAAATGCCCGCGATTGTCGCGGCGGCGACGTTTGGTCAGGAGCGACTCATTTGAGTGACTGGCGATTGGGGCGAAGCTTCGCTGTCGCATTCGCGCTCTGTGTCCTGCTCTCGGGCTCGGGGGCCCACGCGCAGCAGGCGGACCCCGCCGAGCTGGACGCGCTCAAGAAGATGATCGAGGAGGTCCTCGCACAAAACGAAGCGCTCAGAAAGCGCGTCCGCGACCTGGAAGAAGCCATGAAAGAGCGCGCACCGGGGCCCGCGGGAGCCCCTCCGGCGGTGGTGGGAACGACGCCCAAGGTCCCGGAGCAGCCCGTGATCCCTGAAGTCGCCAGTGAGCCGATCAAGACCGCCAGGGAAAAGATCCAGCTCGGAGGCGCCCTCGAGGTCGAGGCCGGGACGCGCAAGGAGTTCAATCGCGTACGGTCGAGTGATATCGCGCTGACCACGGCGGAGTTCGACTTCGAGGCTGACGTCGTCGATTGGGCCAAGGCCGAGCTCTCACTTCAGTGGGACTCCGCCGCCGACAAGATTACCGTGAACGAGGGGCTGATCACCATCGCCAAGCCCAGCGTCGTTCCCGTCTATCTGAAGACGGGCCGCGGCGTGGTGCCCTTCGGCACCTCGACGGGGACCTCGGTGGCGGCGAGGTTCGAAGAGTCCCTGACGATCACCGGGCCCCTGACCATCGAAGCGTTCGAGGCCAAGGAGGATTATGCCCAGCTCGGCGTCAGGAGCCACGGGTTCAACGGGGGGATCTACCTCTTCAACGGCACGACCGACAACCGGAAGCGGGGCAAACACCTCGAACATTGGGGGGCGACCGTTGGCTACGGCATGAAGACCGACCTCGTGTCATTCGACGTCGGGGTCGACTGGATGGACTCGATCTTCGATACCGACGGCTTGACCGCGGCGTTCCCGGAGCTACAGACGCGTCCCAAACGCGCGTACACGCCCGGGTTCTCGGCGCACGGCCGGTTCGGCATCTTCGGGTTTTCGCTCATCGCAGAATACGACGGGGCTACGCAGCAAGTTCACTTCACGCGATCTCGGCGCGATGTGAAGACGATGCCCGAGGCGTGGCAGGTCGAGCTCGGCTACATGACGAAGGTCTTCGGGGTCAGGCCGTTTGCCGCGTTCAACTACTCGGCGACCGCAGGGATGTTCGGAGGATTTCCGGAGAGAAGACTGCTCGGCACCGTCGGCACCTTTGTGACCGACAACATCCGAGTCGCCCTGGAATACAACAACGAGCAGGACTACCCCCGGATTCAAGGTGGCACGGGCCGAGAGGCCGAGGCCTGGACGCTTCGGTTGACGTACGAGTGGTGATGCGAGAGCTCGCTAGTCTCTGAGCCCGACCCAGGATCCCCCCTCGATCCGGCGATAGCCCCGAGCGAACATGCAGCTGCGATAGACCCGCGTGTTGACCGGGGCGGCGACGAAGACGCCCCGCTGCGCCTCTTGCCCGCACTCGTGACTGTCTCGGTTGAAGTCCTCGACGGTGGCGCCCGGCTTGGCCCAGCGCATCTCGGTGCAGCCTGCAACGCCGAGGGCCGCCAGTACGGCGAGCATCACATAGCCACTCGACCTCATCGTGGCCTCCTCTACATGCCGTCGCCGGAGTCAAGCCGACCTAGCCGGCCGGCAGGATGAGCTCCGCCCGCAATCCGCCGAGCGTGGAGCTCCCGAGCTTGATGGAACCGTTGTAGAGAGTTGCCAGATCTCGCACGATCGCGAGCCCCAGCCCGGTCCCCGGCACGTTGTCGTCGAATCGCGCTCCCGGAACGAGCGCATGGCCCTGCTGCTCGTGTGCCAAGCCGGGCCCGTCGTCCTCGATCGTGATCGTCAAGAGGCCGTCATCGTGGCGGCTCGTCGCCGCGATGCGACCCCTGGCCCATTTGCAGGCATTCTCCATCAGGTTGCCGAGCATCTCCTCGAGATCTTGCTGCTCGCCGCGGAACACGTGATCGGCCGGGATCTCGATGGCAAACTGCAGCTCACGGTCGACGTAGAGGCGCGCCAGCGTGCGATGAATCGCCGCAACGGATGGCGCGACCGGCACGCGCGCGCCCGGCACGTCGAAGGCGGCGGCGGCGCGCGTCCTCGCCAGATGGTAGTCGATCTGCTGCCGCATCGTGGCGATCTGGCCTCGCATCGCCGCGGAAAGCTGGGAGGCGCCGTCGGCGGCCAGCCGATCGACCTCATTGGCCAGGATGCTCAGCGGCGTCTTCAGGCCGTGCGCGAGATTGCCGGCCTGGGTACGGCCTCGCGCGACGACCTCTTCGTTGCGTTGGAGCAGGGCATTGAGATCCTCGACGAGCGGCTGGGTCTCCGTCGGGAACGAACCCTCGAGGCGCTTGATTCGCCCTTCGCGGATCGCCGCGACGCCGGCGCGCAGACGGTGGAGCGGCTTGAGCCCGACCTGCACCTGGATCGCGACGGCCGCGACCAGCGCGACAGCCAGAACGCCGAGCGAGATGGCGAGAGTTCGCGTGAACGCCGCGGCCGCGGCAGTCAGCTCGGTCTCGTCCGTGGCCGCGACCACCCGATAGGCGCCCGGAGCGTCGGCGAGCGTCACCGTCCGATCCAGCGCAATCAGCTGCTGCCCCTCAGGGCCGGTGATTCGGTGACGGTGGACCTTTCCGTCGGGCGACGTTTCGGTGGGCAGGCGGAGGGCGACGTCCCACAACGACCGCGAGCGGAAGATCGGCCCTTCCGCTCCGTCGACCTGCCAGTAGAACCCGGAATACGGCTTGCGCAATCGCGGATCGCTCGGCTGATGCGTGAGGATGAGGCTGCCCGCCCCGGGACGCTCCAGCGCGGCGGCGATCTGCTCGAGCTGCGTCGCTAGCTCCGCTTCGAGCCGGCGCTCTACGTGGCCGCGGAACAGGGCCGCGAGGAGCGTGCCAGCCACCGCCAGGGCGAGAACGATCCAGATGGCCGCGCCGACGAGCAGCCGCAGACGGAGAGAATTGACGGCGATCACCCAGGCTCTTCCAACCGGTAGCCGAGGCCGCGGATCGTCTTGATGACGTTGACCCCGAGCTTGCGCCGAAGCCGCGCGACGAAGACCTCGATGGTGTTGGAGTCACGATCGAAGTCCTGGGCGTAGATGTGCTCGATGAGCTCGGTCCGGGCAACGACCTGACCCTTACGGTGCATCAGGTAGCGGAGCACTCGGTATTCGTGGGCGGAGAGATCGACCGGAGCACCATGCACCGTCACCTTGCCAGAGCGGGTGTCGAGCATGACTCCCGCGCACGCGAGCTCGGTGGTGGCGTGCCCGTGAGCGCGGCGGATCAGGGCCCGGAGCCGGGCGAGGAGCTCTTCGGTCTGAAACGGCTTGGCGAGGTAGTCGTCGGCACCGGCATCGATGCCCTGGACCTTCTCCGGCCAGCTTCCGCGCGCCGTCAGGATCAAGACCGGCACGGTTCGCCCGGCGGCGCGCCACCGCTTGAGCACGGTGATCCCGTCCATACGCGGCAGGCCCAGATCGAGCACGACCGCGTCGTAGGGCTCGGTGTCGCCGAGAAAATGTCCCTCCTCGCCGTCCCCGGCGCAATCGACAGCATCGCCGGCGCGTGAAAGCGTGTCCGCCAGCTGCCGGCTGAGCAGCGGGTCGTCCTCGACGATCAGGATCCGCATCAGTCGGGTCGCTGCCGCCGAGCGGCATCGACCCCGCGGCCCTTCGCACGAATCAGCTTTGCGTCGCGGGCATCGTACTCGAGCTTCAGAATTGCGCCGCTTGGTGCCAGGAGCTTGACCTTGTAGATAAAGCGGCCGGCGTCGTCGTCGTCGAGTTCGATCTCGACGGGAGATCCGGCGAACTCGGCCTCGACCCGATCGAGGATCGTCCGGAGCGACGCAATCGCGCCCGCGTCGCGGGCCGCCTTGGCACGGGCGTGATCGTCGTCGGCCCCGGCCGCCACCACGAGTGCGAGCAGGAGGGCCGGGATGACGAGACCCCAATCACGAGGATAGGCCATGGCCGATGATACAGCAGTACTCCCTGAACGGAAGATGAACGGCGACCTCACGGCGTGTTCAGGCTCGGGCTGCTAACGTCGCCTGCAGAAGTTCAAGGAGGGACGCCATGCGATCCACGCTCCGGCCCACCGCGCAAGGAAAGGGGACAGCCAGCCCGTCATCGATTCGCACCGAGCGCAGAGCTCGCCCGCCTGGCTCGGCCCTCCCGCCACACCTCGAGGAGGACGTCCGGCTCGTGGGGGCATTGGCCGAGCTCTTCGCCGCCGCCGCGGCTGAGCGCCTCGCGGGCGAGGAGACCTCGGGGAACTCCGGGGGACCAACCCTTCTCCTCATTGCACTCGCCACCGGCGCCGCGCTGTCCGCGCCTCTGCTCGGGCCGCGGCCGGCAGCGCGACGGCCCAGCCGGCCAGCGAGAAGTCGCCCCCGAACGTCGTCGGCGCCTGCAGCTCACGACACCAACGAAGGAGAGACTCCTCATGCGCATGCGTAAGGTTCTGTGGCTCGCGCTGCCCTTGATCGTCATCGCTGTGGTTGCCGCCGGGGTGTTGGGGGCGTGCGTCAAGTCCGGCGATTGGACGTCGGCCTTCATGCTGGAGCCGGACGAACTGGTCTCGACCGGGCGCAACCCCTACTTCGTCTTGGAACCGGGATATACGCTCGTTCTCGAGGGGGAAGGCGCCCAGCTGACCATCACCGTGCTGAACGAGACGAAGAAAGTCGACGGCGTGGTGACGCGCGTGGTCGAGGAGCGCGAAACCAAGGGCGGCAAGCTGACGGAGGTCGCTCGGAACTATTTCGCGATCAGCAAGCGGACCAACGACGTCTTCTATTTCGGCGAAGACGTCGACATGTACAAGGACGGCAAGGTCGTCAACCATGAGGGGTCGTGGCTCTCCGGCGTCAACGGCAGCAAGTTCGGGCTGATGATGCCGGGGCGGGCGCTGATCCAGTCCAGATATTACCAGGAGGTCGCCCCGAATATCGCGATGGACCGCGCCACGATCGTCAGCGTGACCGAGACGGTCAAGACCCCGGCCGGCGTGTTCGCGAACTGTCTGAAGGTGGAGGAGACGAGTCCCCTCAGCCGCTTCAGCACCGAGTACAAGTACTACGCGCCCGGCATCGGGATGGTGAGCGACGGGACGATGAAATTGGTGAAGGTCGTGAAAGGGCGGTGACGACTGGCTCGTGAACCGATCGGGCGTCGCGCGCTGGCGCCTGGTGTGCTTGATCTCGCTGGGTGTCTTCCTCGGTCTCGGTCTGGCGGTCTACGCGACAGGCGCCTTGCCCGGCGACATGTTTCTCCTCCGAGAGCTCGCGGCGTGGGACGGTGGTCTCACGAGCGAGCTCGCGCGCTCGGTGAACCATGCGGGCAGGGCGCAGGTGCTGGTCCCGGCAACGATTCTGCTGTTCTGGCTGTCGCCGGCGGCGCGGCGCCGCTGGTGGCTCTGGTGCGCCGTCCTCAGCGGCGCCCCGCTGCTTCAGAACGTTCTCAAATTCTTCGTGGGCCGGCCCCGCCCGAACGGGTTGTCCTTCGGCTTTCCCAGCGGGGACGTCACGGCCGCGACGGCTTTCGCGCTTGTGCTGATCTACCTCGCGAGTCGCGAGCGGCTCGGCCGTGGTCCGCGATTGGCCATCGCGGCGCTCGCCGCGTGCTTGATGCTCGCGGTCGGCTGGGCCCGCATCATCCGCTACGCTCATTGGCCCTCAGACGTGCTTGGTGGTTTCCTCCTGGGCACGTGCTGCGCCGCAGCTGCGGCCTGGTGGGAAACCTCAAGATCGGAGGTGTTGGCGCCCGAACGATGATCGCGCGGCCCATGTAGAATAGCCGCGAACGATGTTAGGCTGCGCCTTGCGGTTCGCCCGTCCCCACGATGCGCGAGTGGCGAAACTGGCAGACGCGCTGGACTTAGGATCCAGTGGGCGAAAGCCCTTGGGGGTTCGACTCCCCCCTCGCGCACCAGCAGCACATTTCACCACTTACCACTCATTTTGAATACTCGCTCAGGCACCTTGGCGAACTGGTTGTGCGGGAAAATGGCCGATTGTGCGGGTCGCCGCAGGACGGTTACCTCGTTCTCGACAGGGCGAAATTCCGCGCCTCGTTCGCAGCCGACGTCGACCAAGAGACGGCGGCCTTCATGGCCGACTCCCAGGTCCCGTGGGGATTGAGCGCTCTCAGCGGAGCGATCAGCGAACCGGCGTGGAGGACCAAGCCGAGCTGGTACCTGGTGGTCACCGAGGACCAGATGATCCCCGTGGCCGCCCAGCGTGCGATGGCAAAGCGGGCGAAGTCCACGATTGTCGAAGTCAAGGGCAGCCACGCGATCTATGTCTCGCAGCCCGGAGCGGTTGCCGCGTTGATCGAACAAGCTGCCAAAAGCGTGAAGGTCGCTGGCGCCTAACCAAGATCTGCAAGCTTACCAACAGCCGCCGACGCTGAGGAGGCACGTACCGTGCCCAGTCGGGCCTAGTCCAGCTCCATGATGACCGCCGGGATAGCGGTTTGATTCCGCTGCACTGCCGAGCGCGCAACGACGTGGAAGCCGAAGCATTGATAGAAGGTTTCTGCGTTCAACGTCGATTCCAGACGGATCGGACCCGCGTGGCCATTCCGCGCCATTACAAGCGCGCGATCCATGATAGTGGCGCCGACACCGCGATGGGTTGCCGCTGGATCCACGTAGACCGCGATGATTTGGCCGGGAACCGCCTCCCCGAACCCAACGATCCGTCCCCCGTCCTCGACGACGAAGAGGTCCCCTCGCCCAATCGGCGCGAGATACCCTCGAGGCGTACGCTCAGACAGCCAGCCGTCGATAACCTCGGGCGCATAGTGACCGCCGCACAGTGTCCTAACCGAGATCGTGTGGAGCTCATGAAGGCGGGGCGCATCAGCGAAACTGGCCGGGCGAATTGTGAGGCTTGGGCTGCGCATGGAGCATATGGTACGGGAAGACTTGTCTGGAGGATGAATGGCTCGGATGATCAGCATCCACGAATATGATCTGAGACCCGGTAGCGGTGCAGGGCGATTCGAGGAAGCGATCCGGGCTGCCGAGGCGCGCGGCCTGTTCGAGTTGCCAGGTCTCACGGCCCATCATTTCGTAAAGGGCGTGAAGGGCGCGAGGAATGACGCCTACGCGGCCGTGTGGGTCTATGAAAGCCGTGAGGCGTGGGAACGGCTGTGGGGCACTCTAGAGCGCCCGCTTGAGCGCACGCAGTATCCGGAGAAATGGCGGGTTTGGGAGGAGGAGCTGCTGGCCCCGATCCTGCGCGGCCATCCGGACGCAATCACGTTCACAGCGTACGAGGAACTACGCTCGGGTGCCTAGACGCCCCGAGAAGAAGCGCCAGAAGTCCAAGCCTGTCCAGCCTCCCCTACCCGGGATGCCACCGCCGTCGCCACCTGGAACAGTTCGTGTCTTTCCGGTACAGCTCCAGATCGGCGACCGACTCTCCGATACAACTGGCGAGTGGGAGGTCGTTGGGAGGCCCCAGACAACTGCTGGAGGGAAGAACGCTCACGTTCGCGTCCAACGCGTAGACAAACCCGGAGTGACGGAGACGCGGCTGTGGGGATCTTACGAGAAGGTCACTGTGATACGGCGGGCGACCGCTGAGGAGGGCAAGTAAACATGGAAGGTCTAGTTCAGATCCAGGTGGTCGTGCAAGGGAACGTGGCGGTTGGTCTGATGGGTCTGGATACGCAGGGGCGGATCTGGTACGGCGAACTCTCAGCAGCAAAGTCACCTGCGCGCTACTCCATCAAGTGGACGACGATCGAGGAGCGTCCGTAGCCCGACTCTCCGCTGGGGCGTCTGGGGTCGGCCTTTACTTGCCGCCACCTTCCTTCAGCTTCTGAAAGACTTCATCCATATTGAAGGTGGCCGCCTTCTGGCGTTGCGGATACTCCTTGAACGTCGTGAGGAACTGGCCCACGTAAGCCTGCGCGGGCACCAACGCGAAAACGTGATCGATGAGCCAGTCGTAGTAGGTGTTCGAGGTGATGTCCGCCCGTTCGTATGGGTCCGTCCGAAGATTGAAAATCTTGGGGACGCGCAAGGAGACGAACGGCTCCGCCCAGATGCGAAGTGTTCCCGGAACCCGCTGCTCCATGAAGACGAACTTCCAGTTGTCGTACCGCAAACCGGTCAGTTGCTGGTCGTCGTTGATGTAGAGGAACGACTCTCGGGGACTCTTGTCGGCTTGCCCAGTAAGGTACGGGACAAGGTTGTCACCGTCCAGGTGGACCTTGTAGGTCATGGCTCCAACCCTGTAGCCCTTGAGTAATTTGTCTTTCACTTGCGTGTCGCCGCCGATGGCCAGCAGGGTCGGCAGCCAGTCGAGGTGAGCCACCATCTCGGTGGAGATCTGGCCCGGTTTGATCTTGCCCGGCCAGCGGACGATGGTCGGGACTCGGTAGGCGCCTTCCCAGTTCGAGTTCTTCTCGTTGCGGAACGGCGTCATCCCGGCGTCCGGCCAACTGTTCATGTGCGGGCCGTTGTCCGTGCCGTACATGACGAAGGTATTGTCCGCGATGCGCAGGTCGTCCAGCGCTTTGAGGACCTGACCGACGTTCTTGTCGTGATCGATCATCGAGTCGTGGTACGGGCTCTGCCAGCGTCCCGACTGGCCGACGCTCTGCGGCTTGGTGTGGGTCCGGAAGTGCATATGGGTGAAGTTCACCCAGACGAAGAAAGGCTTGTTCGCTCTCTGTTGTCGCTGGATGAAGTCCACGGCCCGGTTCGCGATGTCATCGTCGATCGTCTCCATCCGCTTTCTGGTCAGAGGGCCGGTGTCCTTGCACACCTGCTTGCCGACCTTCCCGAAGCGCGGATCGGCAGTCGCGTCGTCGGTGTTCCACGCCTTGCAGTCCATCACGCCGCGCGGCCCGAATTTGGCGCGGAAGCCCGGCTCTTTCGGGTAGTCCGGTAGCTCCGGCTCCTCCTCGGCATTCAGGTGATAGAGATTGCCGTAAAACTCGTCAAAGCCGTGCACGGTCGGCAGGAACTCGTTGCGATCACCCAGATGGTTCTTACCGAACTGGCCGGTTGCATAGCCGAGCGGCTTGAGCAGTTCGGCGATCGTGGGATCCTCCTTCTGCAAGCCCAGCGGGGAGCCCGGTAGGCCGACCTTGGTCATGCCGGTTCGCAAGCCGGATTGGCCGGTAATGAACGACGACCGACCGGCAGTGCAACTCTGCTCGGCATAGGAGTCGGTAAACATCATGCCTTCTCGGGCGACGCGATCGATGTTGGGCGTCTTGTAGCCCATCACGCCATGCGAATAGGCGCTGATGTTGGACTGGCCGACGTCATCGCCCCAGATGATGACGATGTTCGGCTTCGCCGCCTGGGCGGTTGCGTCGCCAGGCGCGGCCATATACATCGTCAGCAGCAACATCAGCAACAAGACGACGCTCTTCATCTGGGCCTCCATTGGTGACATGGGACGGGTGTGTCCGAGATACGTATGCCTAGGGCCGCGCATCCGCCATCGGACTTTAGTCCCACGCTTGACCCGCCCGATCGTCGCCAGCAGGCCATACACGACGGCCGGCGGGAAGATCGCCAACGTCCGCGTCTGGAAGATCGGTCGGCCGACGCCCGCTCAACATCTCCGAGCTCAGGGTCAAACGCCACAGAGCCTTGCTCGTTCGGTTGACACGCGGGTTCGGCGCGAGGTCTACTTCCGCAGGGGGTGAAACCGTGAGAAAGCTCGTCGCGGTCTCCCTGCTAGCGATTGCGCTCCCTCTCATTCAGGCTTCGGCAGGCCACGCAACGGGCCCCGGAGGCCACGGATTTCCCGGGCCCCCCGGATTTCCGAGGCCTCCCGGATTTCCCAGGCCTCCCGTATTTCGTGGGCATCCTGGATTTCCCAGGCCCCCCGTATTTCCAGGCCCCAACAGATTCCACGGCCACTTCCGTGGACACGGCGCCATCGTGGTTGGCCCTACATTCTGGTGGGGTCCGTGGTGGTATTACCCGCCGCCTTACTACTATTCTCCTGAGGTAGTCGTGCAGCCGTCACCGGTCATCGGGGAGGAGCAACAGGCCCAGTCGTATTGGTACTACTGTCCGAGCGCCAGAGCGTACTATCCGACGGCGCCAACGTGCCCCGAGACGTGGATCAAAGTCCCGCCGCGAGCACAGTAAATACACGCGCCGCTCTTCTGGATGCCGAGCTGGATCTGCTCCGACTCGCGTCGCTGAACTGACCTCCAGACTGAACGCACCGCGAGCGCCGAGAGGGACTCGACGCGCGCGAAATGCGCCACAGCGGCCACTACTCGCCCGGTCGTGCCCTCAGGTTCGTCGGCCCTGCATGCTTGGCGGGCGCGCGCTCAGATGCTGCCCGGGGCAATATCCGACGGGAAGCAATGCGGGTGCTTGAAGCCCGTCGGCGGCTGGTTAGGCGCCAAGTAATCTATGTTGTCTGTTCCATTGAAGCCGACTCCCGCGGGAATGCCGTCCAACCCCGCGTTCCGGCGCATGCGGTATGCGATGACGTGATCGGCGCAGGCGCTGTCGCCGCTGAGCCCGAGGCCACCAATGACCTCACCCCTCGAGTACAGAGCCACACCGCCCCCGAACGTGATGATGCCGCCCGGCACCCTGCCAATGCCGGTCCCTAGCGGTAGAAAATTTGGATTGAATGGATTGGAGTTGTTCAGGCCGTAGAGGGAGCCTCCCGGCTGCGTGGCGGAATACAGGTTGGCCGTGGAAAGCGCCAGGCCGTCGTTACTAAAATCATTTGCGGTACTGGCTTTCGCGATCGCGATGGCCCGACTCCCTGGCCAGGCATCACCAATCACGATCAGCGAGCAGAGCCGACCTTGCCGGTCTACGACTGCGGACCACATCCGATTCGGATGGAAAATACCGCCGTTGTTCAATTGCACGACGACAGCGAGCTGACTTTGCACGCCGGCGACAACTTTGGACGACAGGCTGCATCCCGGCTCATCCTCGTCGGCGAACGCCAAGTAAGAAGAAGCCACGACTGCGCTCAGTGCAACAATAAGTAGTGTCTTCAGCATCTGAGGCCCCTCCCTCTTTCGGTGATACCTCTCTCTTCTCGTGGATGGGATGCTCGCCGGATGAGCGGGCGAAGTACGTCTGCGTCCATGCGCGGGCACTATCGGGGTAAGGTGCGGTTTTGGTCTGTCAGGTAATTCCCCGCAGAACGAAGGGGCTTTACCTTCAACCAGATCTCCTCCGCTAGAGTCGCGCCAGCCATCCCGACCGAGGTGCCCCATGCGGCTGATCGGGCTCGTCGTTCTCGCTCTCGGTGTGCTTGCCGCGCCGCTGACGGCTGAGGCGCAGCAAGCGGGGAAGATCTATCAAGTCGGGTCTCAACCCGCAAGTCATCGTGGCCGTTGCCATCGACGGTGGCGCAAGCGGCACGCGACGCCACGACGACGATTCCGATCGTCATGGCTGGTGTGGGTGATCCGGTCAAGCTTGGATTCATCAAGAGTCTCAACCGTCCGGGCGGCAACATGACGGGGCTCGCGAGTCTCCTACCAGAGCTCGAGGCCAAGTCGCTTCAGCTTCTCGCCGAGTTGGTTCCGGGGCTCAACCGCGTCGCGGTTCTGTTGAATCCGGACAATCCCCTTCATGACGTGAAGGACGCGGAGGCCGCCGCGAAGTTGGTGGGGCTTCAGCTCGTCACGGTCCGGGCGCGGACCCCCGAGGAGTTCGTCGACATCTATCGGCGGGCGGCAAGCTACGTCGACAAGATCCTTAAGGGTACGGCGAAGGCGCTGAGCCTGACAATTCCACAGACGCTGCTACAACGGGCCGACCAGGTCCTCGAGTAACGTGCTCGACCAATGTTGTCCTGGGGATTCGTTGGGGATTCGTTGCAGAGAAAACGTTGGTGCTCCGACTACACTCCTCGCGCGTTCGCGTGTTTCTGGGTGTCCCATATCTGAAAGCAATCGTCGTGGAGCCGAAGCGTTCGCCAGTCATCCGCGCTAATTCGCACCGTCATCCTCTGGTTCCGCGCAATGGTCGATCCGCAGCCGTCGCAGGGTTTTCCGATTCCATGCCCGTGGCCCAGTTCGATGAGGCGAGTTCGTGGCAGTCGGCCGTCCTCGATCCGTTGGCGAATCACGTCCCGGAGGAGAGTCGGATCCATGCTATGGAAAAGCTTCGCATAATCGCCATCCCCGATGAAATAGTGTCTTTCCCTACGAGCGCACAGGGTAATCACCTTATGCGGAAAGGCGCGATCAGCCTCCCTTTGCCGCCGTCGTTGGGACGCCCCGGACGACTGCTGGAGGGAAGAACGCTCATGCTCGCGTCCAACGGGTAAACAAAACCGGAGTGACGGAGACGCGGCGGTGGGGATCTTACGAGAAAGTCACTGTGATACGACGAGCGACCGCCGAGGATGGCACGCGATGAAGGACTCCCTACGTGGTCTCGCTGGCTGTGTCGGACTTGTCGCCCTGACCAATGTTGATGGGCTGCTCCGCGCCGGTGTTCAGTCCCTTCACGGCCTCTAACCACAACTCGTGACATCGCGGATGGAGATGGATTTCGCGCCGGTTCGCTCGCACGGGATCAGAGGGGTAGACCGGGTGAGCATCAAGAGTTCTTACGCCGCACGCGGCGCATAGGCAGCGAGAGCGCTTACAGTGCTGCACTGCTGGAATCGCCATCGTCCCGCCGACTATGTCAGGGAAGCGCAAGCGGATCTGCGCTTTGATGTGAGTGCAAACGGCGCACAGTCGTTCTGTCTTAAGCTCAGC
Source organism: Candidatus Rokuibacteriota bacterium (assembly GCA_003220495.1). GTDB lineage: Bacteria > Methylomirabilota > Methylomirabilia > Rokubacteriales > CSP1-6 > AR31. The sequence goes on from QHSP01000102.1 coordinate 16,759, forward strand.
AATCTCGTGGCAGACGCGGCAGACCTGTCTGATCTTTCGTCTGTTGAGGAAACTCAGACTAACCGTGGGCACCATGGTCCCTCTTTCTGTAGGCCATTTGAGAATGCCTTGGACCCGTTCTGGGTGAACCGTTACGGCAACCGCAGTGCCACGACACTGACGGCATAGGGATCAAGGAGTTAATCGAAATCGTAGAGCGCCAGATCGGCAGGTTCATGACAGGTTGGCCGTCCTAGCAGGTCGGCTAGACTGCCGCCAGCATCCTCGACCGAGGTGCCCATGCGGCGGATCGAGCTCGCGGTCGTTCTGGCCCTCGGCATGGTGCTTGCGCCGATGACGGTCGGCGCGGAGCCCGCGGAGAAAATCCACCGGACCAATTGCGCGCGGATGCTCTCGGCCTCGCCGATGTAGACCCAGGTGGTCTTGGACGAGAGCACGTACACGCCCGATCGCTCCGGCGCATTTGCAACGACGGATGTCTGATTGAGCGGATAGCTGATCCGGTTGTTCCACGGCACCCGTGTCTCCTACGCTTCGTTGGCAATGGCGCGTTCGCGCTCCCAGGCCATACAGCACGGAGGGTGGAGATGGTAACTGTCTATTCCAGCCGTGGCCCCGCTCCGTTTGAACTGGACCTCTCGCGCCATCTGATCGTGCCTCAACGGTTTGGCACAGACCGGGCAGGTTGCTCCAGTGCCAGGTCCGCCCAATGTGCGGTCGGCCGCACGCGCTGGCAGTCTCCCGCTCTTGATCGCTTCTCTGGCCTTTTCGCGCAGGACAGAACCGATCGGATGCGAGTTCGTCATTCGGCCACCGCTCATTTCTGCAAATCGGCGGAATCGTCGTCAATCGGGTGTTTCCTGTAGTCGTTACCGATCGCCGCGCGGCAGGCCCCGATCAGAATCGCATTGGCGGCCTCGCGGTTTCTCGTAGCTACATCGCCGAGCGCGAGTGAGACGGCCAGCGAACGGGAGCTCCACCACGCCCACGGCAGACGTGCGGTCGTTGGCTTCAGCCCGGAGGGGTCATTCGGGGTGGGGGAATCATTTCTTTCGGCGTAAAAGCGCACGGCCGTGAAGCCGTCGAGGGGCGAGATCGTGCCTCGGCGAATCCGCCGCCGCCGACCGTCGCTGACCGACCCGACGCTCCAGAATTACCTTCACGCTCGATCTACCAGCGAACGCGCGCTCGAGAGTCGCGAGCAACGTGCCGTTTCGACGCACGATGAGGAGCAATTCGAATGCGTCTCCCGGCGTTCGGCGAGACTCCCGCCGGCCATCCTCAACCGAGGTGCCCAGCAACGTCAGCGGGGTAGCGTTGCGGCGGCGGAAAAGCGCGCCAGGAGATCGGCAAGCTCCGCACTTGCGGGAAGGTGTCCAGGAGTGAGCGGAGCACCGCGCGCCTGCGCGTCTTGAGACCGGCGGAGCTCGTTCGCGGCGATGCCGACGGCGTCGCTCTCGCTGAGCCCCTGCGCCCGCACCAGTATCTCGACGGCTTTGGCGTTGGCGTCCAGCTCACGCTGCTGTTGGGCGCGATTCCATTCGGCCTGTGAAACGGCTTGCGGAATTCCTTGCCGGTAGAACCCGCCGATGTTGAGGTTCAGGCGGACTGGATCAAGATTCTCACGGATGGGAGATCTCCGGCTTCACTCGATCACCCGATCCGCCAGCAGCAGGATCGATTTGGGGATCGTCACGCCGAGCGCCTTGGCCGTCCTGAGATTGCAGACCAGCTCGAACGTCGTCGGCTGGCCGATCGGCAGGTCGGCCGGCTTCGCGCCTTTCAGGATGCGGTCCACGTGGGTCGCGGCCTGCCGGTAAAGGTCCTCTGGTTTGGGACCGTAGCCGATCAGCGCGCCGAGCGTGGCCCACCGGCCGGCGTCGACGATCGTCGGCAGCCGATTCTTCACGGCGAGGTCGATGAGCTGCGGTGCGAGCTCTGCGATGGCCGGGTCGTCCCAGATCAGGATCGCCCCGTCGCGCTCCTTTCGCATCTCGGCGAACGCGGCGGGAAGCTCGTCGACGTCGTTGAAGTGGACGTAGTGGAGTCTGAGACCGAGCTTCTGGGCGGCGGCGTCGGTCGTCGTCTGGTAGACCGCGAGAATTCCCGCGTGCCACAGAAATCGTCGGAGCACGGCGACGCGCGACAGGGTCGGATTGAGCTCGCGGAGCATCTGAAGGCGCTTGCCCATGATCTCCGGGGCGTAGCTCTGCATCCCCGTGATGTTGCCGCCGGGATGGGTCAGGCTCGGGACGATGCCGGACGCGACTAGATCTCCGGCCGACAGGGTGACGATCGGAACGGTCCGGGTCACCTGCTGGATCGCCGCGGCTCTGGCCCCACCCGCCACCACGATGACGTCGACCTTCGTGCGGACGAAGTCCTCGGCCGCCTGCTGAAGGCTGCCCCGACTCGACACCAGCCGGCGCTCGAACACGAAGTTCTTGCCTTCGATCCAGCCGAGAGTTCGCAGCGCTTGTACGAAGGCGCTCCAGTGCCTCAGCTCGATCTGCTCAGGCTGGTCGAAGTCCACGGACGTGACGTGGCCGACGTGATAGACCTTGCCCGCCGGCTGCGCGTGCGCCGCGAAAGACGCCAGCAGGAGGCTCGGCGCGAGCATCGCCAGGACGATCAGCCGCATGAGTCGCTCGCTCATGGAGGGTCTGCTGGCGGGGAGTCTAGCAGAGGGCCCGGGGTTCCCAGCGGCGCGACGGCGCGCGCGCCCGGAGCCCGAATGTGTTCCGGCGTCTGGCGTGGTAACATGCGAGGGCTCGTGACGCGATAGCGCGAAACCACTCTGGAGTGTCGATGAAAGTCGCGGTCGAAGCGATCGAGGGGTGCAAGCGGCGTCTGGCCGTCGAGGCGCCGGTGGACGTCGTGCAGCAGGAATGGGAGCGGGCCTACGGCCGTGTTCAGAAGCAGGCGCGCCTGCCGGGATTCCGGAAGGGCCACGTGCCGCGCTCGCTCGTCAAGGTCCACTTCTCAGACGACGTGCGCCGCGAGGTCGCCGAGCACCTGATCCCCGACGTCTATCGCCAGGCGCTCTCCGAGGCGAAGCTCGATCCCGTCAACGAGCCCGATCTCCAGGAGGTCCGGCTCGAGGAGGGCGCGCCCCTCAGCTTCGTCGCCGTCGTCGAGGTCAAGCCGGCGATCGACCCGACCGACTACAAGGGTGTCGAGGTCGAGCACGCGCCGGTGGCGGTCACCGCCGACGACCTCTCCACCACGCTCGAGCACATGCGCGAGCAGCAGGCGCAGTTCCACGCGGTCGAGCGTGCGGCGGTCACCGGCGATCTCGTCGTGGTCGACTACACGGTGGCCGTCGACGGCCACGACCCGTCGAGCCAGAAGGGCTACGAGTTCCTGGTCGGCGCCCGCAACGTGCTGCCCGAGATCGACGACGCGGTGGTCGGCCTGCGCGCGGGCGAGGAACGCCAGGTCACCTTGCGCTTCGCCGATGACCACCGTCGCGAGGACTTGCGCGGGCGCGGCGGCAACGCGACCGTCAAGGTCGTCGAGGTCAAGGAGAAGACGCTGCCGGCGCTCGACGACGACTTCGCGAAGTCGCTCGGCGAGTTCGAGACGCTCGAGGCGCTGCGTACGGAGCTCCAGAAGCAGCTCGAGACGCGGCGCGAGCACGACGAGCAGCGCGAGCTCCAGGAAAAGGTCGTCGACGCGGTGATCGCGCGGCACGAGTTCACGGTGCCGGACGCGCTGGTCATGCGCCAGGTGGCCCATCGGATCGAGCACGCCCGCGAGTCCGTCCGCCGCCAGGGCATCGACCCGGAGCGGATGCCGTGGGACTACGAGAAGCTGATCGCCGAGCTCCGTCCCGGCGCCGAGAAGGCCGTGCGGCGCGCGCTCCTGCTGGAGGCCATCGCCGACAAGGAGGCGATCGCGCCGACGGACGCCGACCTCGACGCCGAGGTCGAGAAGCTCGCCCAAGCCAGTCAGCGGCCCACGCCGGCCCTCCGTCGTATGATGGAGAAAAGCGGCGACCTCGAGGGGCTGCGTCAGGGGATCCGAGACCGCATGACCCTCGAATTGCTGGTCGCCAACGCGAAAGTCCGAGCCTAACGGCTGTGTGCCGCGCCGTTCGAGGCGAGCGAAAGAAACGTGGCAGCCGCAGGACGCAGGGTCGAGGCCCCGCCGTCTGGAGGTGAGCCGATGAACAGGAGATCTCCGATGGGTCTGGTTCCGATGGTCGTCGAGCAGACGCCGCGCGGTGAGCGCGCGTTCGACATCTTTTCCCGCCTCCTGAAGGAGCGCATCATCTTCTTGCCGACCTTCATCGAGGACGATCTGGCGAACCTGGTGATCGCCCAGATGCTCTATCTGGAGGCGGACGATCCCGACAAGGACATCAACCTCTACATCAACTCGCCCGGCGGGTCCGTCACCGCGGGGATGGCCATCTACGACACGATGCAGTACGTGAAGCCCGCGATCTCCACGATCTGTATGGGTCAGGCCGCGTCGATGGGCGCGCTGCTCTTGTGCGCCGGCGCCAGGGGCAGGCGGTTCGCGCTGCCGCACGCGCGGATCATGATTCACCAGCCCCTCGGCGGCGTGCAGGGGCAGGCGACCGACATCGACATCCAGGCCAAGGAGATTCTCCGGATGCGCGAGGAGCTGAACCGCATCCTCGTGCACCACACCGGGCAGAGCATGGACAAGATCCAGCGCGACACCGATCGGGACTTTTTCATGACCGCCGAGCAGGCCAAGGACTATAAAATCGTCGACGAAGTGATCTCCTCGAAGCCGACGACCCGACCGGTGAGCGAAGCCTCCGCGCTCACGCTCCAGAAGTAGCGAGCGCATGGCCCGGCCGCGCGAAGGCAACGGAACCCTGCGGTGCTCGTTCTGCGGCAAGAGCCAGAACGACGTCCGCAAGCTGATCGCCGGGCCGACCGTCTACATCTGCGACGAGTGCATCGAGCTCTGCAACGACATCATCGCGGAGGAGTGGGAAGAGGAGAAGTCGCGCGAGCTCCGCAGCCTCCCGAAGCCCTCCGAGATCAAGACCGTCCTCGATCAGTACGTCGTCGGCCAGGAGCGCGCCAAGAAGGTCCTGGCCGTCGCGGTCCACAATCACTACAAGCGCATCGAGTCGGGCAGCGAGGCGGGCGACGTCGAGCTGCAGAAGTCGAACATCCTGATGATCGGCCCGACCGGCTCGGGCAAGACGTTGCTCGCCCAGACGCTCGCAAAGATGCTCCGGGTGCCGTTCACGATCGCCGACGCGACGACTCTGACCGAGGCGGGATACGTAGGAGAAGATGTCGAAAACATTATTCTGCGACTCCTGCAGGCGGCTGACTATGACGTGGAACGGGCTGAGAGAGGCATCGTTTATATAGACGAGATCGATAAGATCGCCCGGAAGTCCGAAAATCCGTCGATCACGCGCGACGTCTCTGGCGAGGGCGTGCAGCAGGCGCTCCTGAAGATCCTCGAGGGGACCGTCGCCAACGTGCCGCCCCAGGGCGGACGCAAGCACCCGCATCAGGAGTTCATCCAGGTCGATACCTCCAACGTGCTCTTCCTGTGTGGCGGCGCCTTCGTCGGACTCGACAAGATCATCGAGAGCCGCGTCGGGCGGTCGGGCATGGGCTTCGGCGCCGAGATCAAGAGCCGCGACGAGCGTCGGATCGGCGATCTCCTGGCGATGATCCAGCCGGAGGACCTCTTGAAGTACGGCCTGATCCCCGAGTTCGTGGGCCGGCTGCCGGTGATCGCGACCCTGCACGACCTCGACGATCAGGCGCTGGTGCGCATCCTGCGCGAGCCGAAGAACGCGATCATCAAGCAGTACCAGAAATATTTCGACCTCGAGAAGGTGCGGCTCAAGTTCACCGACGACGCGGTGGCGGCGATCGCCCGCGAGGCGCTCAAGCGCGGCACCGGGGCGCGCGGGCTGCGCGCGATCCTGGAAGAGGTCATGCTCGAGATCATGTATGACCTGCCCTCCATCCAGGGCCTGAAGGAATGCATCATCACCCGCGAGGTGATCCTGAACCGCGAAAGGCCGATGCTGGTCTCCGAAGCGAAAGAACAGACGGCCTGAGCGGCATCCTCTTTGTAGTCGCGACTCCGATCGGCAATCTCGAGGACATCACCCTGCGCGCGCTCCGCGTCCTGCGCGAGGTCGACCTGGTCGCCTGCGAGGACACGCGGCGGACGCGAGCCCTCCTGACGCACTTCGACATCCACAAGCCGACCGTGAGCTACTACGAGCAGAACAAGCTCGCGCGGGGTCCGCAGCTCCTGCGCGACCTGGCCGCCGGGCGCTCGATCGCGCTCGTGACCGACGCGGGTACCCCGGGAATCTCCGACCCGGGCATCCTCCTGGTTCGCGAGGCCCGGGCCCAGGGCGTCGCGATCGTCCCCGTCCCGGGCGCCTGCGCGATCGTCACGGCGCTCTCGGCGTCGGGGCTCCCGGCGGACGGGTTCGTGTTCGACGGGTTCTTGCCGGTCAAGCCCGGCAAGCGGCTCAACCGTCTCAAGGCGCTGCGGGAGATGGGCACCACGGTCGTCCTCTACGAGTCGCCTCATCGGATCGTGGCCGCCGTGACCGCGATCGGCGAGGTCTTCGGCGAGGTCGAGCTGGTGCTCGCCCGCGAGCTCACCAAGCAGTACGAGGAGATCGTGGCCGCGACGCCGGCGGTGCACCTGGGGCGGCTGGCTGCCGCCACGCCGCGCGGCGAGTTCACCCTGCTGATCCCGGCCGGCGGCTGACGGAATGTCGCCGGCGCGGGGGCGTGTATACTTCGGACGTCTATGGGCGTACCCAAAGCGCTGACGATCGCCGGCTCGGATTCCGGCGGCGGCGCGGGCATTCAGGCGGATCTCAAGACCTTCTCGGCATTCCGCGTGTTCGGGATGAGCGTGATCACCGCCGTGACCGCTCAGAACTCACTCGGCGTCCAGGGTGTCTTCAACCTGCCGCCCGAGTTCGTGGGCCGCCAGATCGATTCCGTGCTCTCGGACTTCGGCGCCGACGCGATCAAGATCGGCATGCTCGCGACGGCGCCCATCATCGCCGTCGTCGCGGAGCGGCTGCGCGCGCACGCGCCTGAGAAGGTCGTGCTCGATCCGGTGATGATCGCCAAGTCGGGCGACGCGCTCCTGCAGCCCGAGGCGCGGACGGCGCTGGTCAAGGAGCTCTTGCCGCTCGCCTCCGTGGTCACCCCGAACCTCCACGAAGCGGAGGCGCTGGCGGGGATGCCGGTGGCGACCGAGCGCGACATGGAAGAGGCCGCCCGGCGAATCCTGGCGCTCGGCCCTCGCACCGTGCTGGTGAAGGGCGGGCACCTCCGGGATTCGGCCACCGACATCCTCTGGAATGGGCGCGACTTCGCCCGTTTCCCGGCGCCGCGCCTGCCCTCGAACTCGACCCACGGGACGGGCTGCACGCTCTCGTCGGCGATCGCGGCGGGCCTGGCCCGCGGCCACGCGCTGAAGGACGCGGTCAGCGAGGCGAAGGCGTACGTGACCGCGGCGATCCGTGAGGGCTTCCAGGCCGGCGGCGGCGTGGGCGCGCTCCGGCACTTCGTCACGAGCTGGTAGGCATGGTGCGATCCGTCGAAGACGCGAAGATGTCCTTCATGGAGCACCTGGGCGAGCTGCGCACCCGGATCGTCCGGGCGCTCATCGCCCTCTTGGTCGGGACGGTGATCGTGCTGCCGTTCAGCCAGTACATCGTCGATTGGCTGGCCCGGCCGGTGACCAAGCTCAACTACACGCTGGTCTTCACGGCGCCGGCCGAGGCGTTCTGGGTGCAGATGAAGGTCGGGCTCATCGTGGGGATCTTCCTCATGGCGCCCGCGATCCTCTGGCAGGTCTGGGCCTTCATCGCGCCGGGGCTTCACGCTCAGGAGAAGAAGTACGCGCTGCCCTTCGTGATCATCGGCTCGCTGCTCTTCATCGGCGGCGGCGCCTTCTCGCTGTTCGTGGTGACGCCGTACGCGATCCAGTTCCTGCTGAGCTATGCGCGTCCGGGGCTCCAGCCGATGATCACGCTGCAGAACCACGTCGACTTCCTGCTGAAGTTCACGCTGGCCTTTGGCGCCGTCTTCGAGCTGCCGCTAGCCCTCACGATCCTGGCGCGTGTGGGCGTCGTCAACTCCAAGATGCTCGCGCGCAATCGGAAGTACGCGATCCTCGGCGCCTTCATCGCCGGCGCGGTGCTGACGCCCACGCCCGACGCGTTCAACCAGACCCTGATGGCCGGCCCGCTGATCCTCCTCTACGAAGTCGGGATCATCTGCGCGCGCATCTTCGGGCGGAAGCCCGCGACCGCGCCCGAACCCGCGCCCGTCGAATCGGCCTAGATGGATTTCCTCTCCCTCGACCTTCCCGAGCCCGTCCTGCAGGGAATTCGCGAGGCGGGCTTCGTGACCGCCACGCCGATCCAGGAAGCGGCCCTGCCGCTGGCGCTCCGCGGCAAGGACGTGGCCGGCCAGTCGCAAACCGGGACCGGCAAGACTGCCGCGTTCCTCATCGCCGCGTTCACGAAGATGCTGCGCACGCCGGCGCCGTCGGCGCCCCCGGGCGCGGGCGCGCCGCGCATGCTTGTCATCGCGCCCACGCGCGAGCTGGTCGTGCAGATCGAGTCGGACGCGCGGCAGCTTGGACGGTTCACGCCGTTCCGGACCCTGGCGGTCTACGGCGGCATCGACTACAACAAGCAGCGCGAGACGCTCGCGGCGGGCTGCGATCTCCTCGTCGGCACGCCGGGCCGGCTGATCGACTACCTGAAGCAGCACGTGTGGACCCCGCGCCGGGTCGAGATCCTGGTCATCGACGAGGCCGACCGGATGTTCGACATGGGGTTCATCGCCGACCTGCGCTTCATTCTCCGTCGGCTGCCGCCGCCGGAGCGGCGCCAGTCGTATCTCTTCTCCGCGACGCTCTCGTTCCGGGTGCTCGAGCTCACCTGGGAGTTCATGAACAACCCCTCGCAGATCACGATCATGCCGCAGCAGAAGACGGCCGAGCGCGTCGAGCAGTCATTGTTCCACGTCGGTCGCGAGGAGAAGTTTCCGCTGCTGCTGGGCCTCCTGCGGCGCGAGGGCGGCGATCGTATCCTGATCTTCTCGAACACGCGCGAGGAAGCGCGGCGCCTCGAGGACCGGCTGACGCGCAACGCCTGGGAGACGCGCGCGCTGACCGGCGACGTCGACCAGAAGCGGCGGCTCAAGATCCTCAACGACTTCAAGGAAGGCCGGCTGCCCATCCTGGTGGCGACGGACGTCGCCTCGCGCGGGCTGCACATCGAGGCGGTGAGCCACGTCGTCAACTGGGATTTGCCGCAGGACGCCGAGGACTACGTGCACCGCATCGGCCGCACGGCGCGCGCCGGGGCGGGCGGCAAAGCGATCAGCCTCGTCGACGAGTCGAGCGCCCTGGCCCTCGAGGCGATCGAGAAGTTCATCGGACAGAAGATCGCGGTCGAGTGGGCCGACGACGACCTCTTCCTGCAGGAGATCAAGCCGACGGCGGACGAACGCCGACGCTATGCCGAGGAACGCCGCGCGCGCCTCGCGGCCCGCGACCGTTTCGGCGACCGCGACCGCGGCCGCCGCGGAGGGGGCGGACGTCCGCACGGTCGACCGCAGAGCGAGCCGCCACACGCGGCCCGGCCTCCTGCGCCCTCGCCTCCGCCGCCGCCGTCGGGTGATGGCGCCGGCCAGCGCCGTCGTCACCGGCGCGGGCGCCGAGGCGGCGGACCGCGCCCGGAAGGATCGCCGCCCCCGGCCTAGTCGGGCTGACGGCGCCGCTCACCCATCGGCCGCCAGGCTGAGCTAGAGCGACAGCGCAGAGCGGCCGCGACCGTACGCGGGATCGTCGCTGCGCGTCAGGTCCGGGTTCACGCCGCGGTGAACGGCGGCGTGGTAGATGAAGAGCTGGAGCGGCACGATCGTGAGGATCGGCGAGAGCAGCTCGTCGATCTCGGGCAGCGCGATCGTCTCCGACGCGAGCGCGGCGATCTCGCGGTCGTCCTCGGGCGCGAGCGCGACCACCGGCGTCCCGATTTCCTTGGCGACCTTCGCCGCCGCCACACATCGCTCGTGAGACGGTCCGGGCGGCGCGATCAGGAACACGACGTCCTCGCGCTCGAGCGCCGCCCACGCGCCGTGCAGGAACTGCTCGCAGTTGAAGCCGACCGCCTGCGCGTGGCCGGCTTCGCTCATCTTCAGCGCCGCCTCCCACGCCGTCGCCGTGTTCGGCCCGCCGCCCACGAACCAGTAGCAACGGCGATCGCCGTAGCGCGCGGCCAGGTCCTCCCACGACTCCTGCCCGAGGAGGAAGGCGAGCATGTCGGGAATGCCATCGATGGCTCGGCCGACGTCAGCCTTGCCGCCGGCAGCGGCGGCGAGCTTCGCGAGAATCGCCAGCGCCGCGGTGTAGCTCACCGTGTGGGCCCCCGAGCTTTCCTGGTCTACGGTGCGGAGCGTCCAGTCCGCTTCCGCCGGGGCCTCCGGGCCCTTGCCGGTGATCACGACGCCCGAGCCGCCGCTCGCCTTCACGCGCGCGAGCGCCTCGCGCGAGTAGCGCCGGGTCCCGCCGTGGCTCAGCACGATGGCGCCGACGCCCTCGAGTGATTCTGGCCAGTAGCTCGCGAGCTCGAAGGCGTGGAAGGCCCGCGCCTTGAGACCGAGCCCGCCTAGACGCGCGAGGAGCAGCTCGCCCACGAGCGCCGCGTGCCACGAGGTGCCCACACCGGTGACGAGCACGTGGTCGAGCCCGCGCAGCCGCAGCGCCGCCGCCTCGATCGCATCGCCCTGCCCGCGGGCGACGAGCCTGAGCGCGCCGGGCTGGGCGTAGATCGCGTCGTGCATGTGGTACGGGTGGCCGGTGCGCGGCGCCGGCTGGCTCTCGGTCACGGGGCGCTCTCCGCTATTTCGCCGAGGGGAAGGCGGGCGTCCGCTTCTCGCGAATCGCCTTGACGCCCTCGCGCACGTCCGGATACGAGAACGACAGCATCTCGAGCGCGAGCGACTGGTCGAAGATCGGACCGGCCTGACGCAGCCAGTTGTTGAGCGCACGCTTGGTCCATCGGATCGAGATCTGACTGCCGCGCGCGAGCCGGTCGGCGACGTCGAGCGCCTTGGGCATCACCTGATCGGGCGGCGCGCACATGGTCACCAGCCCGATCCGCTCGGCCTCGCGCCCGTCGATGAAGTCGGCCGTGAGCAGATAGTATTTCGCCTTCGCCATTCCGCAGAGCAACGGCCAGAGAATCGCCGCGTGATCGCCCGCGGCGACGCCGAGTCGCGTGTGGCCGTCGGTGAAGCGCGCCGTCTCCGAGATGATGGACACGTCGGCCATGAGCGCGACGACGAGCCCGGCTCCCACCGCGACGCCGTTGATCGCCGAGACCACCGGCTTGTCCAGATTGATCATGTTGTAGACGAGGTCGGACGCCTCGCGCATCGTCCGCGTGAGCGCATCGGGATTGCCCGCCATGTCCTCGACCAGCGAGAGGTCACCGCCCGCCGAGAACGCCTTCCCGGCGCCCGTGACGACAACCACGCGCGTCTTCGGGTCTCCGTCCACCACGGGCCAGATCTGGGTGAACTCCCAGTGCAGGCGCGCGTTGGCCGCGTTCAGCACCTCCGGCCGGTTGATGGTGACGAGGAGCACCCCGTTCGGCTTGGACTCGAACGTGAGGTGACGGAAGTCGGAGTAGTCCATGATGACGCTCCTCAGGCGAGCTCCGGACCGACGCCGCCGCCGGTCCACGAGAACGAATGCGCGGTCAGCGCCTCGGACATCGGCGCACCGGGCGCCTCGACGACGGTGCGGACGTACGCGAGCAGCCCTTCGAGCTGCTCGAGCGAGTTGATCCGCCGAAACCACAGCGGCCGGCCGTGGAGATATAGAAAGACCACGTTCGCCTCGCTGCACGGTCCGAGACACTCGGAGAACGCGAAGCGCACCTTTCCCTGGAGTCCGGCCGCGTCGAACACGCGGCGTGTCGCCGGTCTGGCGATGCGGGCGGCGCCGTTGTTGGTGTGGCCGCAGCAGCACCCGAAGCAGGCGAACATCAGTCCAGCATCAGCCATGGACTGCCATGGTACCCGAGCTTCGGGCGCGCGCGAGCAGGAGTAGCGCCGTGACCGCCAGCGCCGCCGTCGAGAGCGCGGGCAGGAGCCCGGCGAGGCGCATGCCGAGGACGCCGGAGAGGAACGGGCCGAGGAAGATCCCGCCGTCCACGCAGACGCGATAGAGCCCGGTGCGCCACGCGATGCGCTCGGGCTCGGTGTCCCGCCGCAGCAGGGTCAGCGGCAGCATCCACCCCGACATCGAGAGGCCGAAGAGCGCGCAGCCGGCGGCGACCACGGGCAGCCCGCCGAAGCCGATCATGGCGTTCGCCGCCGCCATCAGCAGCAAGATGCCGGGCAGCACACGCCCCGCGCCCTGGCGGTCGGCGAGAATTCCGGTCGGGATCAGGGCCGCGATGTCGAAGATCTGCTGGACCATGAAGAGCCGCGCGACACCGGCGCGCTCGAGCCCGAACTCGCGGCTGCCGCGCAGCGGCACCACGAACTGCTCCATGGTCGAATAGGTGAGGGCCACGAGCCCGCCGGCCGCGAAGACGAGCACCACCAGCGACGGATCGCGAGCCGGGCGGGCTCGCGGATTCGCCGGCGCCGTGCTCGTCGCCTCGCGCGCGTACAGCGCCGGCGCCGTCGCGCGGTGTTGCGCCGGAAGCGCGGACAGGAGCCTGGGCGCCACGCCGACGGCGATGAGCTGCGGAGCGCACGCGACCAGGAACGCGGTGTTCCAGGTCAGATGCGACGGCAAGGTGCCGATGAGGGCGGCGCCGCCGAGCATCCCGATCATCGCCGAGAGCTCGTAGGCGGCGAGCGCCGACGCGAGATTCTTTCCCGCCTGGAAGCGAAGGATCGCCGTCAATCCGGCGACCATGCTGAGCGCCTGTCCGACTCCCATGAGCAGCCGGCCGAACACGATGATGGCAAAGCCGCCGCCCGCCGTGACGCAGAGACCGCCGGTCAGCAGCACCAGGGGACCGATCCACAGCGCCCGGCGGAGGTTGCGGGTCAGGAACAACCCGAGAGGAATGTCGGCGACCATTCGCGCGAACCCGAAGGCGCCCGCCACGATCCCCAGCTGCCAGTCGGCGAGGGCCGCGCTTCGCGCGATGTCGGGCAGAACCGCGGGGAAGGCGCCGCTCGAAACGATGTTGGAGAAGGTCGTGAGGCAGAGCAGAGCGGTCAGGGACGTCACGAGGCCTTTTATGGTAAACCATTGCCCCATGACCGAGGCCACGATCCGGCTGGACGTGCAGGGCGAAGTCGCCCGCATGACGTTCGACCGGCCGCACGTGCTGAACGCGGGCAACTCGCGCTTCGCGACGGAGCTCGGCGAAGCCGTCGCGACGATCGACGCCCGGCGCGACGTGCGCGTGGTCGTGATGACCGGTGCCGGCCGGGCGTTCCAGACCGGCGTCGATCTGAAGGCGCTCGCGGTCGGCGAGCTGACGCAGCCCGATCTGATCCGCTGGGAAGACGCGATGACCGCGATCGAGCGCATGGACAAGCTCGTCGTCGCCGCGATCAACGGGCACTGCATCGGCGGCGGGCTCCAGCTCGCGCTGGTGTGCGATTACCGGCTGGCGGTCGAGGACGCGCTCCTCAGCCTGCCGGCCGTCAAGGAATGCCTGATCCCGTCGATGGCGCTCTACCGCCTGCCGCGGCTGATCGGCCTGGGTCGCGCGAAAGAGCTCATCCTGCTCGGCGAGCCGATCACGGCGCGCGAGGGTGAGCGCATCGGCCTCGTGAATCGCGCGGTGCCGCCGGCCGATTTTCCGAAAGCGCTCGACGAGATCGTCGAGAAATTCCTGGCGCTGCCGCCGGTGAGCGTGACCGCCAGCAAGCGCCTGAGCACGTCCGCCTTCGACCTCGACTTCGAGACGTTCCGCCGGGAGATGAACACGGCCCTGGCCGGGTGCTTCGCGTCCGACGAGCACCAACGCGCGATGGCCAATATCCGATCCAAGAAACGGAGCTGACGATGAAGATCCTCTACACGCCGCTGATGATCGTGCCGTCCGTCTCGCCCGCGCAGCGCGCCGCCATCCTCGAGGCCGGCGGCCCGGGCTCCACCTTCGTCGAGGCCAAGGACGCCGCGACGCAACGGCGCGAGATCGTGGACGCCGACGCGCTCTTCGGCCGCGTGTCGCCGGAGATCTTCCCGCTGGGCAAGCGCCTGCGCTACTACCAGTCGATCGGCGCGGGCGTGGACTCGATCCTCACGCAGGAGCTGGTCGAGAGCGACGTGCCGCTGGCGAGCGAGAAGGGCGGCGTCGGCATCCATCTGGCCGAGCACGCGTTCGCGCTCCTGCTGGCGCTCACCCGCGGCCTGCACACCGCGATCCGTCAGCCCGACTATTCCTTGCGCGAGCCTATTCGCCTGCGGCAGCTCGAGCTCTACGACCTGACGATGGGCATCGTCGGCTTCGGCGGCACGGGCCGCGAGGTCGCCAAGCGGGCGCTCGGCTTCGGCATGCGTGTGCTGGGCGTGGACATCGAGGACGTGGCTCCAGAGCCCGGCGTCGAGGCGATCTGGAAGCCCGATCGGCTCGGCGATCTGCTCGGGGCCTCGGACGCCGTGGTGATCTGCCTGCCGCTCACCAAGGCGACCCATCACCTCTTCACGCGCGACCTCTTCCGCAAGATGAAGAAGACCGGCTATCTCATCAACGTCACGCGCGGCGCGATCGTCTACGGCGACGATCTGCTCAAGGCGCTCGACGAAGAGACGATCGGCGGCGCCGGCCTCGACGTCACCGACCCGGAGCCGCTGCCGGCCAATCACAAGCTCTGGACGCATCCGCGCGCGATCGTGACCCCGCACACCGCGGGCGGCTCGCCGCGCCGCGCCCAGCGTGTCATCGACACGTTCTGCGAGAACCTGCGCCGGATGCGCGCGGGTAAGCCGCTCATCGCGCTGATCGACAAGCGCAAAGGGTACTAGCCCGTCCAGCTCGTGAACGTCGGCCGCGTGAGGCGGGCGGAGCCGTGCCCTGCGCCACCCGCCCGGCTCCCGTGGCTGACACTCCGGAATAGTTCGCGGGCTAGATTGGCCTAGGGTAGAACGCGGATGCTTTCTAGGACCTTGCTGCTCTCCGCGGCGCTGCGGGCGGTTGATCGGCGGTGCGACGCTTCGGCGGCCGACGCGCCGTTCGTCGGTACCGACCGGAGAGTCTGGCGCCTCACACCGGCCGTTCGAAGCCGTACTCGCGAGTCTGATTGAGATCGTCCGGCAGGATTCGCTCGCCGGTCCGCTGAAAGCCCATCCGCTCGTAGAGCCGATGCGCCTGCTCGAAGCGAGTGTCCGACCAGAGGATCAGGCGCGGAATATTCTGCGTCCGGCACCACTCGAGCACCGCCTCCACGAGAGCGCGGCCGGTGCCGCGTCCTCGCAGGCGGCTGTCCAGGTAGAGCCGATGCAGCTCCGCGCTGCCGCCGTCGAGACGCGCCACCCCGACCGAGCCGACGACCACGTTGTCTTCACGCACGACGAAGAAGGCGCCGCGCGGCGCCGCGTAGTGCTGGTCGAAGCGTAAGAGGTCGGGGACCTCGACCTCCGGCACGTAGACGAAGCCGTACTCCAGGTACACCCGGCCGATGAGCTCGATGACGCCGGGCGCGTCCGCGCGTCCCGCCGGCCTGACCGCCAACGCGGTCCCCCGCGGGCGAGCGCGCTGGTCGATCGTCATGCGATCCCACGGCAGCACAATCACGGCGATCCCGATCAGCACGAGCGCCATCCCGGCGAGTCGGAGCGGGCCGAACCGCTCACCGAACACGAGAGCGGAGGAGTAGCCGCCGACGACCGGCACCAGCAGGGCGAACGGCGTCACCGTCGCCGCCGGATAGTGACGCAGGAGCCGGCCCCAGATCGCATAGGCGAAGATGGTCGCGACGACCCCGAGATAGAGCGTGGCCGCGATCGCCAGCCCTGACGCGCTCGCGATGGCCCGCGGGAAGCCCATCGGGCCGTCGAGCACCAGCGAGAGCGCGAGCGCCGGCAGCGGCGGCACGAGACTGAGCCACACGATGAGATCGAGCATCGCCACCTCGCCGATCCGCTTCAGCAGGACGTTGCCGATGCCCCAGCTGATCGCGGAGCCCATCGCGAGGCAGAAGCCGACGACGGTCAGGTCGTGACCGATCGTGAGAACGATCAGGACCAGGCCCGCGAAGGCGACCGCCACGCCCGAGATCTGGCGCGCGGTGGGCCGCTCGCGCAAGGCCATCACCGCGAACACGATCGTGAAGAGCGCCTGGGTCTGGACGAGCAGCGAGGCCAGGCCGGGCGGCAGACCGTTGGCGATGGCGAAGAACTGAAGGAGGAACTGGCCGGCGAAGAGTGTCGCTCCGATCGCGATCAGCGGCGGCCACGTGAGCGCCGGACGCGGCAGGACCAGAGCAGGGACGGCAGCGATCAGGAACCGCAGCGCGGTCAGCTCAGGCGGCGAGAAGCTCTCCAGCCCGACCTTCGTGGCGACGAACGCCAGACCCCAGATAAGGACGACCAGCAGCGCGAGCGCGACGTGGGAGACGCTCAGAGCGCGGCCGGTCCTAGCTCAGGATGGCGCGGCGGTAGTGGCTGGGATAGACGATGCCGGCGCGGGCGGGCAGCGCCGCCAGATCCTGAGCGATCTGCCAGCCGAGCGTCTTGAGCGCGTCGACGTCGGAGCGCTCGCGTTGGGCGAGCACGGTCCAGGCCGCCGCCTCGTCGGGCGCCGCGACGATCACGGGGCCGATGAAGTCGTGGTCGGTGATGCGCTCGAAGAAGTAGAGCGTCACTCCGGCTTGAGATCGGGCCGCTTGAGGGCGAGCGCCGACCACTCGAGGGTCGCCTTGCGCTTGAACTCGATCGCCTTCTCCCACTCGTCGAGCGAATAGCAGTCGCGCTCGGCGACGCAGCGGATCTCGGTCACCGTGCGCTCGTCGAGGCCCAGCCGCTCGGCGATCTGCTTGTCGGAGAGACCGGGCTGGTCGATCTTCTGGAACGAGTTGCAGAGCTTCAGCACCTCGTCCTTGTAGCGCTTGTAGACCTCGGGATCGAGCTTGAAAACCGCCATATCTATCTCATCTCCCTGAGCCCGTGGGCGGCGGGGCACACGCGCATGCACTCGAAGCACTGCGCGATGTTCGTCGACGAATAGGTGATGGCCCAGAGGCTGCGCGTGAAGAAGTCGCCGTAGAGGAGCATCTTGCGCTTGTCACGGTCGGGCTCGTTCAGCGTTTCTTCGAGCACCTTCTGGAACCCGCCGACCCAATGCGTGTGCACGCGCGTATTGCAGCGCGCAGCATCGTAGAAGGTTCGCACGGCCCGGCCGTTCTCGAGCTTGCCCGAGAGGCATCCGCCGTTCGAGCCGGGGCAGGTTGCCAGGCACGGCGTGGTGCGCTCGCGATCCCACATCTCCCGGCAGGCCGGCGCCGGGCAGGCGGGGCTCGTCTCGACGCTGTCGGCGTCGAAGGGCGCGGTCGTGATCACCGCGCTCCAGTACATGAAGCCGTGCTCGCGGTTCAGCACCGGCCCGGCGAGCGATTTCGAGCCGAGGCCGGCGAGCTGCGCGGCCAGCATCAGCGAGAGAAAGGGCGTGTCGCCGCTCGCGGTGCCCGGCGGAACGTAGAGCGCGTAATAGCCGAACTCGCTCTCGATGTACTGGGCGAGCCGGCGGCCGACTCCCTGGATGCGCTCGGTCGTGCCCATCGTCTGCATGACCCACGGCGAGGTAGCCGCCCAGTCGCCCTCACGCGGCTGGGCCCCGCCGACCACGACGACCGATCGGGCGCCCGGCAGGAGATCGCCCGGGCGGTGCTTCTCCGGCGCGTGCGCGTCGAACGCCACGGCGTCGGCGACGCCGCAGACCGTCGCGCCCCCTTTGAGCGCGATCGACTTCAGCTTCGCGGTGGAGCCGGCAGGGAGCTCGGCCACTATTGAAGCTTCCGATATTTGCGCCCGACGGGACAGACGCGCATGCACTCGAAGCACTGGGCGATCGAGTCGCGGAAGAAGCCGAGCGACTGGATGCTCTTCGTGAAGAAGTCGCTGTAGATCATCGTGCGACGGCGCTCGGGATCGTCCTCGTTCACGATCTGCAGAAGCCCTTTCTGGAACGAGCCGATGCCGTACGTCTGCGCCCGGGAGTGGCACTTCTCGCGGTCGTAGGTCGAGGTCTGGATGCGCCCGTCCTGCACAGTTCCGCCCAGGCACGCCGGGCACACGCGCAGGCACGGCGTCGTCCCGATGCGCTTGTACATCGCCGCGCAGCCCGGATGCGGGCACGCGGGCTCCGTCAGCGGCTGATCGGGCTCGAGCGGCAGGGTCGTGATCAGCGCCGCGTAGTAGAGCAGGCCGTACTCGGGGTTCAGGATGATGTGCGCCGCGAGCGAGCGCGTGCCGAGCCCGGCGAGCTCGGCGGCGTGCATCATCGACATCGGCGGCTCGTGGCCGTGGACGGGTAGCGAAGGCGCCTGGATCGCGTGATGGGACAGGGTGCCCTCGATGAAGTCGCACATCGCGTGCACGGCCACGTTCTCGCGCAGGTCGTAGCCGGTGATCTCCATCACGCGGTGATCGGGGCAGCGCCACGCCCCGGCGGTCGGCCCGTCGCCGCCGGCGACGACCACGCTTCGGGCGCCGGGGAGGATGTCCTCGGGGCGATAGCCTTGCGGCACCTTCTCTCGGAACGCTTCGACCGCCGCGATGCCGACCACGCGCGCGCCGGCCTCGAGACCGACGGCTTTCAACTGCTCCTCGCGTGTCATGACGGCCCCAGGATAATCCCCTCCGGTTCGATGAGGGGTGAATAGTTCCAACAGGTTGGGGCGCTCACCACTCCTCATGATGTACGCCTTTATCGATATCTGCGCGGCTCTGGTGAATGACGGCAAGACTGGGAACCGCGCTCTACACGCACTACTACGGGAAGGAATTTCCCGAGCGCTTCCACGACATCATGGACTCGCGGCGGTGGACGCCTGGAGAGCGGATCGTCTTCGAGCCCTACACCAAGGAGGTGTTCGGATGGCGGGCACGAAGGCCTCGGCGACCGCGACGCCCCCAAGCGCGGCCTTCAGGGTGGCGAGGTCCTTCTCCAGCAACGCCTGACCCTTGTAGGTGATGGGGCCCTGGAGATGGCGGAGCACCTCGGTCACCGCCTCGGCGGCCCGCACCGCGAGCTCGGCCTCGTCGATGGCCTGGCCGCCCAGGCGGGCTCGGAGGAGAGCCCGTATGCTCTCCGGGCGGGGGATGCTGCCGACGTGGCTGGTGAGGATGCGCTCGGCGCTGGTCTTCATCGCAACGCCGCCGGCATGGGGGCGCCAGCCCCGGGGAGGATATCAGGCTAGCTCGCGCGCAACGGCCTCGTCGCCAAACCTGTGCTGACGGTGACGACGCTGACGGTGACGACACAGTGACACCGCCTGAGGCCGGACCGCGCGCCAAAGGTCGGCGCCTCAAGGAACGTCCGATCGCGCGCGCTTCGGATATCAACAGGTTCAGCGATACCCCTTTGCTGGTGTTCCCAGCGGTACGCGTCTTGCTCTTTCCCTCGGTCCATCGAGACGCCGTCGCGGGCCGTTTCGGGGCGAAAGTGCTCCGGCCGATCGGCGGCGCGGTCATCAACGTCCAGGCAGTGCAGAAAGGAGCGCAGTATGAGGGATCTTGCTATTGCGCGATCACTCGCCTTTGTCATGGTCATGGCCATCGCCCTGATGCCGATCCAAGCAGCAGTCGCGCAGGAGGACCGCGAGTCGGTCAGGGAGGGCCGCGGGTCGCAGTCGGCCGCCCTCGTCCTTCCCCTGAGCGGGAACGTCACCTCCGGCGGTACAGGAACATTTCGGGGCACGCTCAGCGTGCAGCGCTTTGCCAGAAAGGCGAACCAGATCGTGGCCGTGGGGCTGATCACAGGTACGCTCGCCCCGGCCGGGGGCCCCGTGGGCACACTCGTGTATCGTCATCTTGTCGAGATACCGGTCACGTTGACCCAGGCCGTCGCGGGCGTGGCCCCGTCGGGGGCGGTGAGACCGGTTCGCTACGAAGCAGGAATGCCGCGTATCATTCTCGCCCAGGCAACGTGCGGGGTCTTGAATCTTGAGCTCGGCGCCATCACCATCAACGCCCTCGGGCTGACCATCACGACGAATCCCATCGTCCTCGATATCTCCGGTGACACGGCGGGGCCCCTGGGTAACGTGGTCTGTCAGATCCTCACCCTCCTCGGCACCGTCGGAAACGTGATCGGTCTCGTGGTGAATCTGCTCAATACGCTCCTCGGCTTGCTTGGGGGTTTGACGGGCGGCCTGGCAATCTAAGGAGTTTCAGCAGACGGTGCGCAACGAAGCATGAGCGCCGCAGGTTCGCTGCGGCGCTCATGCCCGCTTCTCCCTACAGCGCCGCGTGAGCCGAAAGCGCCGCTTTCTCGACCTTTATGTCGCTTAGCCTCTACTCGAGTATAGAGGCCTAAATTTTCCCTCCGGTATAATCCGCCCGGCATGAATTTCGAGGCGTTGTGCGCGAGCACTCTGCCGGGCTTGCTCGTCGAGCGCGCGCGGGCACGACCCGAGCGGGTCGCGTTCCGCGCGAAGGAGCTCGGCATCTGGCGCGAGACCACGTGGCGCGAGCTCGCCGCGCGGGTCGCCGCGCTCGCGTGCGGGCTCGCGCGCGAGTACCGGATCGCGCCGGGCGAGACGGTGGCCATCATCGGCAACCCGTGCCCGGAGTGGACCATCGCGGATCTGGCGACGCAGGCGCTCGGCGCGATCACCTACGGCATCTATCCGACGAGCGCGCCGGGCGAGGTGCGTCATCTGCTCCAGCACGGCGGCGCCTCGCTGATCGTCGCCGAAGATCAGGAGCACCTCGACAAGACGCTCGAGGTGCTCGACGAGTGTCCGGATGTTCGCGCCGTGCTGGTGATCGACACGCGCGCGCTCTTCATGTACCGCCACCCGCGCGTGCGGCCTCTCGCCGAGGTCGAAGAGCGCGGCCGTGAGGCGCTCGCCGGCGAGCCCGATGTACTCGACCGGCTGGCGCGCGCCCTGTCGCCCAACGCCCCCGCGACGATCATCTATACATCCGGGACCACGGGGCACCCGAAGGGGGCGGTCTACCGTCATGGGCCGCACCTGGCCGCGTGCGCCAACATCGTCGCGCACTACCCGATTCTGGAGTCCCGAGAGCATCGCGCCGTCGCGATGCTCCCGCTTTGTCACGCGATGGGCCGCAACCTGGCTAT
>QHSP01000077.1 GCA_003220495.1 Candidatus Rokuibacteriota bacterium
GACGTTCGCCTCCGACGTCGAGCGCTCGCCGGTGCCGGTGCTGCCCCACGCGTGGGCGCCCTGGTGCTGGCCGTGTCAGATGATTGCGCTGATGATCGAGGAGATCGCGATCGAGAAGGCGGGCCGGCTGCGCGTGGGAAAGCTCAACGTCGACGAGAACCCGTCGACGGCCGCGCGCTTCGAGATCAGCAGCCTCCCGACCCTGCTGGTGTTCGAGCGTGGCCGCGAGATCGAGCGCATCGTCGGGGTGCAGACCAAGGCCGAGATCGAGCGAAGGATCGAGCGGGTCATTCGAGCCCGCTCGCGCGCGGCCTCGTGATGCTGAGCCGTGGTGGTGTCGCTGGATTCGTGTGGGGTTTCGTCGCCGTCGCCCTGTCGGCGGGCTGTGCGACTCAGCGAAGCGCCGGCTCACCCGTGGTGATGGACAGGGGGAGCTCGTGGGACACCGCATCGATCGCCGGCGTCTGGGAAGGCGAGGTGTGGGAGATGCCCACGCACTATCTGCAGGGCGTCCGCCGCATCACGCTGAATATCTCCCGAGACGGCAGGTGGACGGCGACCAGCGCAGGCACGACATGCGCCTCGGGGACACTCTCGGTCCGGGGCAGCCTCGTCGTCCTGGGCGGCGAGCGGACGGGGCCGGATTTCTGTATGCCCTATTCGGTCGCCTCGAGCGACGGGCGCATGAACGCCGTGTTCGAGACCTCGTTCAAGGCGCGCCAGGCCTCCGCGATGATCGACCTGCAGCGCGTCCGCGAGCCCATGCCCGAAGCCGCGCAGGGTCCGACGCAGCCCTAGCGGCGGGCGCGCCTCGTACGATCAGGCGCCGGGTGGGTCGTTCAGCCGCGTCTCGCCGAGCCCGATCCGCATCGCCTCGACGTCGAGCTCCTGCTCGAGCCGGTGCAGGACTTCGTCGCTGACGACGCCCTGATCTCGCAGCTTGATCAACGCTCGGCGCTCGGTGGACAGCGTCTCGTGGCGGAGCCGGCGAAAGGCCGCCTGGGCCCGCGCGGCGCCGACGTCGGCGCCGAGCTCGATCGGTGACGCGAGCCGGATCCGCTGCGTGTAGACCGCCCGCAGGCGGTCCACGTCCTGGCGTCTCGCCCACGGTGTGCTCGCCAGCCCGTCCAGATGCGCGATCGCGGCCTGCGCGGCTTCCTCGCGGGCGCGCGCCTCTTCCAGCTCGAGCGTGCGATCTTCTCCCAGCTCGAGGACGCGGATCAGCGGGGTCAGGGTGAGCCCCTGCAGGACGAGCGTCGCGAGAATCACCGCGAAGGTGACGAGGATGATCTCGGCGCGGAATGGAAACGGCGCGCCCGACGCCGTCGTCACCGGCAGGGCCAGGGCCGCGGCGAGCGAGACGATGCCGCGCATCCCGATCCACGACAACAGCAGCACCCACGGCCACGGCGGGATCGGATCGCGCGCGCGCAGCGCGCGGCTGACGTAGCGCGGGATCACGACGGCCAGCGGCACCCAGATCAGGCGGATCGCGATGGCGGCGATGCTGATGAGGGCGCCCAGCCGCACGAGAGTCCTGAGGTCGGCGGATAGTCCCGCCTCGCGGATCGCGCCGAGCTGGAGCCCGATCAGCGCGAAGATGACGCCGTTCAGCACGAAGATGAGCAGGCGCCAGACGGCGTTGGACTGTATCCGGGTCGCGGGTGCGACCGCCGCGCTGAAGAACTGCCGAATGTAGAGGCCGCCGGCGACACACGCGAGCACCCCCGAGGTGTGGGTACGCTCGGCGAGGATCCACGCGGCATAGGGGGCCAGCAAGGTGATCGCGGTCTCGGTGAGGCTGTCGTCGGTGAGGCGCAGGGCCCAGCAAACGAGCCCGCCGATAAGCAGCCCGATCAGCACGCCGCCCGCCGAGGTCAGGACGAATTGCCAGAGCGCGTCCGTGAGCGAGAAGGCGCCCGTCACGACCGCCGCGACCGCCGAGCGGTAGAGCACGAGCGCCGCGGCGTCGTTGATGAGGCTCTCGCCCTCGAGGACGGTGACGATCCGGAATGGGATGCCGAGACGGCGCGCGATCGCGCTGGCGGCGACGGCGTCGGGGGGCGAGACGATCGCCCCGAGCGCGACCGCCGCCGGCCAGCTCAGCCCGGGCATGACGAAGCGCGCCACGGCGGCGACGACGGCCGTCGTGGCCAGCACCAGCCCCACCGCGAGCAAGGTGATCGGGCGAAGGTTGGCGCGGAAGTCGCGGAGCGAGGTGAAGTATGCCGCCGACCAGAGGACCGGCGGCAAGAAGATCAGGAAGACGAGGTCGGGATCGAGGCGCAGGGTCGGAACGTTCGGCACGACGCCGATGACGAGGCCCCCGAGCACGAGGAAGATCGGGTACGGGATCAGGACACGGCGCGCCGCCGTCGCGAGCGCCAGCACGGCGGCGAGTAGCGCGATGACGGTCTCGAGCTGATGGAGCTCTTGCATCATTCCTCCATATCATTCTCTGGGCGAATCGAGCGAGGCCTACCTCGCCTCGTGCCGCCTGCCGTAGAATGCCAGTCGACCACGACGACCGGCTTCACGACAGGGAGGACACGGCCATCGACACCGCGCCAGTCGGACTCACACGCCGGGGATTCAGCGGCGGTCTCGTCGCGACCCTGGCCATCCTCTCGAGTGGCTGCGCGACGATCTCGCCCAGCGAGGAGGGCAAGCTCGGGGCAGAGGCCGCGGAGGAGGTCGAGCGGACGGTCGGCCTGCTCAGCGATCCCAAGCTCGTGGGCTATGTGCGGCAGGTCGCCGGCCGGATGGCGCAGGTCGCGAAGCGCACCGACGTGACCTGGCGGTTCAACGTGACCGACGACATCGAGCCGAACGCGTTCGCGCTCCCCGGAGGCTACGTTTACATCACGCGCGGATTGGTCGCCCTCCTCAACAGCGAGGACGAGCTGGCCGGAGTCCTCGGTCACGAGATGGCTCACGTGCTGGAGCGGCACGCCGCGCGCCGGGCCGGCGCCGCGACGCCGTTCGCGCTGCTCTTCGGGATTCCGGCGGGGATACTCGGCGCGGTGAGCCCGGCGCTCGGCGGTATCGTCGGCGGCACGGGCGAGCTGGCGTCGGGGATGGTCCTGGCGTCCTACAGCCGCGACCAGGAGCGCGACGCCGATCAGCGCGGCATCGCGCTGGCGGCCCGCGCGGGCTGGGATCCCGCCGGCCTGGCCTCCTTTCTTCACACCCTCGAGCGTGAGGAGGCGCTGGCCGGGCACGATCCCAACCGTCCCGGCTTCTTCGCGACTCACCCCGCGACGCCCGAACGCGTGGGGAACGTCCGTACGGCCGCGCGCTCGCAGACGCGGGCGACCGCTGCGCCGTTCGCGGGAAGCCGCGGCGCATTTCTCCAGAAGCTCGAGGGGCTCGTGGTCGGCGACAATCCGGCGTCCGGCGTGTTCCTCGGGCCGCTGTTCGTGCACCCGGTCTTCGACGTCGCGCTCGAGATGCCGACGAAGTGGAAGACGATCAACACCGCGGAAGCCGCCGGCGCCGTCGCGCCCGACGGCGACGCCGCCGTCGTCCTGAGCCTGTCCGGCGACGGCGACGACCCGGTGGCGGCGGCCAAAGCCGATGGTCTTTCCGAGGCGCAGCTGAAGCAGCTTCAGCGCGTGCGCGTCGCGTCGCTTCCGGCCGCCCGGCTGGTGGCCGATACGCGCTCCGGACAGCGGG
Source organism: Candidatus Rokuibacteriota bacterium (assembly GCA_003220495.1). Taxonomy (GTDB): domain Bacteria; phylum Methylomirabilota; class Methylomirabilia; order Rokubacteriales; family CSP1-6; genus AR31. The sequence goes on from QHSP01000077.1 coordinate 3,676, forward strand.
CCGTGCTCACGTGGATCGCCCATCGCGAGCGCGTCTTCCGCGTGACGGCCGTCGCGCGCGTCCGCGACTGGGGCCGCTACGGCGCGATCCTCGAACGGACGGGAGGAACGTTCCGGCCGCTTCTGGCCGCCGACCGCGAGCGGCTCGTCGAGAGCCGATTGCGGGTTCGTGTCACCGGCGCGAACGAGACCGTCGCCGAGGTGCTGGCGCGCGGCGGCGGGACCTGGAACCCGGCCCAGATGGCGGTGGCGAACGGGACGACGGTCGACGCGAAGCTCCAGCCCGGCTGGCCCGTGAAGGTGCCGGTCTCCCAGCGCTATGACGCAAGCCGTGGGTGAGACATGAGCATCATGACCGCCACACCTGGGCGCGCCGTGTTCGCGCCGGGCCGCTTCCGCATGCTCCTGCTGGCGCTGCTCGTGCTCATCGTTGGAACGGCGGTCTCACCGCAAGTCGGGTCGGCGCAGCTCATCGAATTCGTCCTTCTCGTGATGACCCTCGGCATCGCCGTCGTCGAGCTGCGCGCGCCCGGACAGCCCCGTCTCGTCCCCATCGCCCTGGCCGCATCCGTGATCCTCATGAGCGCCGTGGACTACACCGTGCGGCTCCGGCACCTGCCGTTGGTCGCCAGTGCCGTTGTCGCGGTCTTCGCCGGAACCGTGGTCTGGCTCACGTACGGGTCGGTGATGCGTGGACACCGGCCGGTCGGTGATCGTATCGTCGGCGCGATCTGCGTGTACCTCCTGATCGGGCTCGGGTGCGCGAGCGTGTACGAGACGCTCGACGGCGTGATCCCCGGCTCGTTCCGCTTTCCCGCGGACACTGCCTGGATGACCTTGAGCCCGATCCGCTACCGGTATTTCTCGTTCGTCACCCTCGCGACGCTCGGCTACGGCGACGTGACGCCGGTGACCGCGCTCGCCGGGACGCTCGCGTCGATGGAGGCCATCGGCGGTCAGCTCTACATCGGAATCACCGTCGCCCGCCTCGTGGCGCTGTCCCTGGCGGATCATTCCGGCTCCGAGAAGAGCTCGAGATCTGATGCCTGAGATGTACGACTATGGTCGAGTGGTGTCCGGGATCGGGCCGGTGTAGCGTCCAGCCGCGATCTCGCTGACGGAGCATCGACCCAAGGAGAGTGACGGTGGACGAGAAGCCGAGCGACGACGAACCCCGGCCGCGGGGCGCACTCCTCCTGATCATGATCTACCTGGCTGTCATGGCCGCGTTCTGGCTCAACACCTATCTGCGTATCTGGAGGAGCTGATCCATGGCAACGGGCCGCCCCTCGACGGTGTACCTCTGGGAGCTGGCCTGGATCCTGCCCAGCATTGCCCTGCCGGTCGGCATGCTCGCCGCGCTCGCGGTCACCGCGTTCGGCGCCGGCATCAATGTCGCCGGCGATCGAGGCCGGATCGACCCGACGAAGGTCGCCGAGCACGCGCTCTTCAGGGAGCCCGGCGTCGCGGAGATCGCGCCGGGGCAGTACGAGGTTCGAATGACGGGCCAGATCTGGGCGTTCGCGCCGAACGAGGTTCGCGTGCCGGCCGGCTCCACGGTCCACTTCTGGGCGACCAGCAAGGACCTGGTCCACGGTCTTTTCGTTCCGCGCCACAACGTCAACGTGATGCTGCTGCCGGGGCAGATCTCCCATGCCCAGGCGCGCTTCGACACGCCGGGCGAGTACCCGATCATCTGCCACGAGTACTGCGGCATTGCGCACCACACGATGGCCGGCAAGATCATCGTCGAGGCGCGGCGATGACGCGGACCGAGCAGCGCCTCGCCGCCGCGAACGTCACGGTCGCGCTCGTCGCCCTGTTCGGCGGAGTGGTCACCGGGCTCTTCCAGGCGCTCGAGTACGCCGGCGTCGAGATCTACTCGTCGCTGGCGCCCGTGATCCGCTCCCACTACCACAGCGTCTCGATCCACGGCGTCCTCAACGCGCTCGTGTTCACCACGTTCTTCATCTGCGGCTTCGTGCCCTTCGTGCTCAGCCGGTCCTTGCAGGCGCCGCTGGCGAGCGCCCGGCTCGGCTGGCTGACCTTCTGGGTCATGGTGGGCGGCCTGGTCCTGGCGTCGATTCCTCTGGTCGGCAACGCCGCGACGGTCATGTTCACCTTCTATCCGCCGCTCCAGGCGCACTGGGCCTTCTACGTCGGGCTCACCCTGGTCGTCGTCGGAACCTGGCTGGTCACCCTGAATCTCGTTCTCACGTGGCGCGCGTGGCGCGCGCGGAATCCGGACGGGCGGACGCCGCTGGCGGCGTTCATGTCGCTCGTGACATTCGCGATGTGGACGATCGCGTCCCTCGGCCTCGCGGCCGAGATGCTCGTCCTCCTGATCCCGTGGTCGCTCGGGCTCGTCGGCGGAACCGACGCGCTGCTGGCGCGGACGCTCTTCTGGTTCACCGGCCACCCGATCGTCTACTTCTGGCTCCTGCCCGCGTATATCTCGTGGTACACGCTCGTGCCGCGGCAGGCCGGCGGCAAGCTCTTCAGCGATCCGATGGCGCGCACCTCGTTCATCCTGTTCCTGATCCTCTCCACGCCGATCGGCATCCATCACCAGTACACGGATCCGGGCATCCACCAGGGCTGGAAGCTCCTGCACGCGCTCCTGACCTTCGCCGTTTTCTTTCCGAGCCTGCTCACGTTCTTCAACGTCACCGCCTCGCTCGAGACCGCGGGCCGGGCGCGGGGCGCGCGGGGATGGATCAGCTGGTTCGGGAAGCTTCCGTGGACCGATCCATCCGTGGCCGCGCAGGTGCTCGCCATGGTGCTCTTCGCCTTCGGCGGGGTCGGCGGCCTGATCAACGCGTCGTTCAACGTCAACATGGTCGTGCACAACACGGCGTACATCGTCGGCCACCTGCATCTCACGGTCGGCACGGCGGTCGCGCTGACGTTCATGGGGATCACCTACTGGCTGGTGCCCCACCTCGCGGGACGCGTGCTCTGGAGCCGCGCGGTCGCGCTCGTCCAGGTCTGGCTGTGGTTCGGCGGCATGCTGATCTTCTCGCCGACGCTCCACGAGCTCGGGCTGCGCGGCATGCCGCGCCGGACCGACATCGGCCACGTCTCGTACATGCAGCCGCAATGGAAGACGCTCCTGCCGCTGGTCGGAATCGGCGGCTCGATCCTCTTCGTGAGCGCGGCGCTCTATTTCCTCAACATGGTCCTCACCGCGACGGTCTCGCGCCGCGCCCCGCAGGCGGCCCCCGACTTCGCGGAAGCGGTGTCCGGGCCGGATCATGCGCCCGCGTTCGTGGATCGCTGGCGGCCGTGGCTGGCGCTGGCGGCCCTCCTGATCGCGATCGCGTACGGACCGACCTTGATCCGGCTCGCCATCACGACGCCGCTGACGACGCCGGGCCTGCGCGTCTGGTAGGGCGTGCGACCAAGGTCGCATAGTCAGAAGTACACGACCGGCGTATCGTCGGCTGTCGATGAAGGCCTTGCGGATAGGATTGAGCGCGCTGTTGCTGCTGGCGGCCGCGGTCGCCGCCAGCGCGGCGCCGCCGTACGACGGCACCAAGCCGATGCAGTGCGCGATCCAGACTTCGATGATCTGCAGCGACCCGAGTGTCTGCGTTCGCGGAACGGCTGACACCGTCGGCCTCCCTGCGGTCCTCAACGTCGACGTCGGCCAGCGCCTGATCAGCGGCGCGGCGACCGGCCGGACGATCAAGATCGCCTGGGTCAGCCGCGAAGGCGGGCGACTCCTCATCGGCGGGACGGAGCTGGGCGGCGGATGGACGATGTCCGTCTCCGAGGACTCGGGCGCCATGTCGAGCGCCGTCATCGTTCGCAGCGGCGGCTTCCTCGTGTTTGGCAGCTGCTCGTCGAGCTGATCCCCGTCGAATCTCCTGACAGTCGAGGTGGGACAATGAGCGTGCTCAAGGCCGTTCTATTGGTGATCTCGCTGGCCGGCCTGATCCCGGCCGCGGCGTCGGCCCAGGATCTTCAAGGCACGCTCAAGAAGATCAAGGACAGCGGGACCATCACGATCGGCTACCGCGAGCAGTCCCTTCCGTTCTCCTTCCGCGGCGACGACGGCAAGCCCACGGGCTATTCGGTCGACCTCTGCCAGCGGATCGTCACCGGCATTCAGCAGCAGGTCGAGCTGCCGAAGCTCGACGTCAAGTGGGTTCCCGTGACGGTCGACACCCGGATTGCCGCGGTCGTGAACGGGACGATCGACCTCGAGTGCGGCTCGACGACGAGCTCGCTCAGCCGCCAGGAGCAAGTCGACTTCAGCAACATGACCTTCGTCGACGGCGGCAGCCTGCTCGTGAAGCTGACCAGCAACTTCGCGAACCTCCAGGACCTCGGCGGCAAGAAGATCGGTGTCATTCCCGGCACGACCACCGAAAGCGCGCTGAAGTCCCTGCTCCAGAAGACGTCCGTCACGGCGCAGATCGTGACGATCACAGACCATCGCGGCGGCCTGGCGGCGCTCGAGAGCGGTAGCATCGACGCCTACGCGTCGGATCGCGTCATCCTCATCGGGCTGGCGGCCACGGCGAAGGATCCGGGGCAGTTCGCCATCGCCGAGCAGTACCTGTCCTACGAGCCTTACGCGTTCATGATGCGACGCGGAGACGCGCCGTTCAGGCTCGCCGTCAACCGCGTCCTGTCGAGTCTCTACCGGTCGGGTGAAATCGTGCAGATCTACGGCCGCTGGTTCGGCAAGCTCGGTCCGCCCCCGAAGATCCTGATCGCGATGTACGCGCTGCACGCGCTGCCCGAATAGCCGCGCGACCGCGCGGGCCCTGGACGGACGGGCTATCGAGCCGGCGTCGTCCTCGGCGGCTGCGCGCGTATCGGCAGCACGATCTCGACCGGCTCGTCCGGACGGCCGTCGGCCGGGCGCCAGCCCGGCGACACCTGAAGATCGACCCATCGCAGACGCCCGTGCACACCCCACGGAAGCATCCTGACGCGCCCGGCCCACGGCTCCACGCGCACCTCGACGAAGCTCTGGAAGAACGGCGCCACGTTGTAGTCGAAGGCGGCCGAGAGCCACTCGACCGAGAACGGCCAGGCTCCGAAGTGCTTCGTCCACACCCAGAACGGCCACTTCCAGCGCGGCGTGTGGAAGTCGATCTTCGCGGTGAGGGCGGCCGAGGTGGGATGGAAAGCCCATTGCGGCACGGCCGGTGCGATGGGCCACGCCAGGGCGGTCCCGGACGAGAGGTACGCGCCCCCGCCGCCGTTGACGACGTGGTGCATCACGTGCTCGGTTCCCTCTGCCTGATAGCGCTCGACGTAGAGCTCGAGGTCGTGCGTGTCGCCCGCCATCACGATCTCGACCCCGTGCTCGCGCATGAGGTCGTGCAGGGCCGTGAAGTCGCCATCGCCGGTGGCCTGGTAGAGCCCGCCCGCATACAGAGGATGTCCGAGGATGACCATCTTGAACTTGCCGCGCGATTGCTCGAGCGCGGCGCGCAGCCACGCGAGCTGGTCTGGATCGACGCGCCGGAGCACGCCGGTGTCGACCGCCAGCAGGGCGAAGCGGTCGCTCTGGATCTGGAAGTAGGGCGCCCGCTGAAAGCCGGTCGGCACGCCATACTCGCGGCGCAGCCGCGCCGCCTCGCCGACCAGCCACGCGATGCGATCGTCGGTGGTGCTGGTCAGCCGGTTGTCGGCCTCGACCCGCGCGCGCATAGCGACCCTGGCGGCTTCCGGCGTGAAGAACGTGGCCACGAAGCCTTCGAGGGCGTCGTACCAGTCGTGGTTGCCCGGGATCGCGTAGACCGGCTTGTCGAATCCCTTGAACGGCAGCCAGAAGTTCGCCTCGTAGTCTTTCATCGACCCGGTGGGATAGATGACGTCCGACGAGATGACCATGAAGCGCACGTCCGGGCCGGCCCCGGCGCGGATGATCTGGTCGCGCAGGACGTGCTGGGAGGCGTCGCCCTCGCCGGGATCGCCGATCACCAGGAAGGCGAAATCTCCGCCGAGCTTCGGAGGATCGAGCGCGAGCGTTCCGGCCGCGCCGGGGCTCGGCGCCGAGACCAGGACCGCGCGGGTCATGGCGACGCGCCAGGTGTCGGTGCGGTGCTCGGCCCAGGAGTTGTAGATCGCGGCCGCCCAGTTCTCGGAGTTGAAGTACCAGCTCATCCCCCAGATCGGCACCGTGGCCACCGCGACCGCGACCACCGGCAGGCCCATCTGCAGGCCCCGCTCGAAGACGAACGGCAGCGAGTCGCGCATCTGGTGGAAGCGGATCCAGATTCGAAAGCTCCGGATGAGATAGGCGCGCAGAAGCCGGTCGAGCAGCCCCAGGGGGCGGTCGACGGATCCCGCGAGAATCCGCGCCCACCCGCGTCGCTCCAGTGGCCACGTCACGCGGCGCAGCGCGAACCTCGTCGGGCCGATCACGCCGAGGGCGATGAGGAACGCCGACGCGACGTCGCCCGCCACCGCGACGAACGGCGCGAGCAGGCCCACCAGGGTCCATTCGGCCTGCATCCGACCGACGTGAGTGGCGAAGAGGATCGCCACGAGCGCGACGCTCCAGCGCCGATCGTACGGCCGTCGCGCCGTCTCCTCTCGCGCCAGCCGCTCGCCGAGGCGGGCCACCTCGGGATGATCCGGCAAACCAGAACTCCGGATCACCGTGGCGGCATCGCGGGAGGGGAGAGGCGACATGACCATGTTCCAGCCAACTCCGACGATGCGAAGCGCGCCGGCGATGGCGATGGTCCATAGGCTGGAGCGTCGCCACAGCACGAGGAGGAGGACGGCCATCGCGACGTTGCCAGCGACGCCCAGCACGATCGTCAGCGCCGTTCGGCGGTCCTGGCTCCGTCGGAGCTCGACGGCCCGCTGGACGGCATCGACGACGAACGACGCGCCGAGTAGCAAGGTGAGCGCAGTCTCGGCCAGCGCGGGAGCGCTGACAACCAGCAGACCCATCAGAAAGGTCAAGCCGGCGCTCGCATAAGCCGAGCGCTGAACGGCTTGACGGACGCGCCGGAAACAGTGCAGGACCTCGATCAGACTCGCGACCATCAGCAAGGTACCGACGAGTCGCAACGCACCCGGGCCTACTAAGATTGGCGCGCCGGCGGCGAGCCCGGCGAGGACGAGCGCGAAGGTCCCGAGCCCGAACCGCTCGCGCTCGATCTCTTGCGGGGAGAGCGTCGCCGTCAATTCTTCTCGCGCCGGGCGAAACGAAGGTACGCCGCGACACTCAGTAAGTTGATCACGACCGCGATCATATTCCACGCGATGACCGGTCGCGACGCGATCAACAGGCCGTAGTAGATCCAGCCGATTTGAAAGACGCCCATGATGCCCGCCATCCTCGGGTTCATACCTCGACTCGATCGGCGCCTGAGCATCGCGACGAGGTCGGGCAACGCGGCAAAGGTCGTTCCCGCACCCGCCACGAAGCCGAAGACCTCGGACCGTTGAAACCTGGGCGCGAGCAGGCTGGCCGTGTCGTGCACGACCAGGCCCGCGCAACCGGACACCACGAGCACGCTCGCCACGAGAACCACGGACGTCAGCATGTTGCGCGAAGCCATGTTCGTCTCCGTCGCTCGCGTCCAGTGAATTGTCTCGGCGGCGACCTGTTCACGGTCGCCGAGTGCTGGCGGGGAGGTGTAGTCGGCGAGATGCACTACTCGAGGATCTTGAGCTCGACGCCCTCGGCAGCCTCCGTGCCCTGGTCGACCGATCGAGGATCTAAGTACCCCTCGGGCCGCTTCACTTTACCCGATGCCTTGAAATCGAAGGCAGCCCTTTAGCTCCTACATCCACGAGACTATGGTCTCAGTCGGAGGTGCTGTCGGCCCAAGGTCGCATTGCGACGCAGGCCGCTCGACGAATAGGCTGCGGGGGCCCGTGGAAGCCGTAGTCCACCGGCCGCCTCAGGAGCCGCTGCCAGCCGCCCCGGGAGCCCCTACGGCGATAACAGCTTCTCCAGCTTGCCGGCAAGGTCGCGGTTGACGAGACGCTGCAGCGTCACGCGCAGATCCGGCCGCTTGTCCATGAAGCTGCGCAGGTTCGGGAGCGACCAGCGCATGTAGCGTGCGGGCTCGGTGAAGACTATTTCCACCGGCGATGGAGCGCCCGTAAGGGCCAGCGATGTGCCGATGATGTGTCCTGGTCCCAACGTCCCGATTCGATCGCTCTGCTTGTGGACTTCTGCGCTCCCGGTGATCGAGATGCAGAGGCCTGATACAGACTCCCCTTCGGTCACCACCCTCTCGCCGGCCTCCGCGCTTTTCCACTCGCCCGCGAGCGCCAGTGCCACGAATTCTCGCTGGCGAAGCGATCGAAAACCGAGGTCATACAGCCTCCGTTCGTCCTCGGAGAGGACAACCGGACGACGCTCGAGATAGATGCGCGTGATCTGATACAGGTTGATGGCGGTGAATACGAGTGCCCAAAGAACCGGTGGCCAGAGCACCGTTCCCTGGAGGAGAAAGTACGGGATGTTGATGAGCGCGGCGCCAACGGCGAACCACCGCAACCAGAGAATGTCGCGCACCGAATACGACACGAGCAGCATGATGTTCGAGAGATGCACCAGATAGTCAGCGAACTGCATATTCATCGTGAACCTCCGGCGCGAGGCACCCGCGCCTGCCGCCGTCGCCCCCCGCGCCATGAAGCCGCGCTGACCGGGACATCGTTGAGAGCTATGGGGAGTGTTCGCCTG
>QHSP01000014.1 GCA_003220495.1 Candidatus Rokuibacteriota bacterium
TAACCCGCCATGATCCCGATGGCGAGCCCGATCCCGAAGAGTCGTCCGCCGCGCGGTGATTGGAGCGCGAACGGGATGGCGACGAGCACCATGACGAGATTGACAAGCGGGAAGGAGAGCTTCGAGTACAGATCGACGAGATATTTCCGAACCTGGAACCCCGCCGACTCGAGCCGGCTGACATAATCTCTGAGCTCCCGGAAGCTCATCGTGGAGACTTGTTTCTCGATCCGCACGAAGTCCTCGATGTCCTCCTTCAGGTCCAGCGCCGTCGAACCGAAGGGGACCGTCTCGACCGTGCCGTCGGCGCCGATCTCGCGGTAGGCACCGTCCGTCAGCTCCCAGCCCGCCGCGGTCCAGTACGCGCGCCGCGCGTCCAGCCGATCGATGAGACGGAACTCGCGGTCCACCTCGAGGACAGTCACCCCATACATCTCGCTGGTTCCCGGGTTCAGCAGTTCGACGCGATAGAAGCGCGAGTCGCCGCTCCGCACCCAGAGGCGCTGACGTGACTGGAGGTGACGAGGTTTCTCGCCGCGGATCTTGACGCGGTCGACCTCCTCCCCGCGCTCGTTCAGGAGGGGCGCCGCGAGCTCCTGGAAGAGCCCGGCGCCGACGTCGACGGCGAGCCCAAGAGCCACCACCGGCGCGCTGACCCGGTAGAGGCTGACGCCCGCCGCCTTGAGGGCCGTCAATTCGTGGTGGCGATTGAGGGTCAGGAATAGGAAGAGCGTCGCGACGAGCATCACGACTGGAAGCCCCTCGTGCAGCGCCACCGGCACCCGGTAGGCAAAGTGCTCCACGATGTACAGCACGGGTGGCTTGGACCGCAAATATCTGTTCAAGGTCTGGAGAAGGTCGATCATGATGAAGAGCGCCGCCGCCACGGCGAGTCCGATCCCCATGAACGACAAATACTCGCGGACGAGATAACGGTCGATGATGTGCGTCGAGTCACGCGCCGCGCCGGACCGGTGCGATCGGACGCCGAGACGCCCGAGACGTCGGCTCGACCCGATGCGCGCCAGGCCTTCGAGCGCGCGCCAGAAGGCCGGCATGACTGGCCATTTCCACTCCTCCGTCGTCGCGACGAGGAGGCCGAGGCCGATCGCCGTAAACAGGATGTTCGGAGTCCAGATGGCGACCCACGCGGGGATCCGCGTGCCCAGCGCCGCGCCCTCGAGCGACGTCATCAGCAGGTAGTAGGTCACCAGGATGACCAGGCTGCCGAGGAGCGCGAAGCTCCGGCCGCCTCGGTGAGAGCGGACCGCAAGAGGAAAGGCGACAAGACCGAAGACGAGCGCCGCGAGCGGAAGCGCGAATCGCTTGTGGTACTCGACCTGGAACGGCGCGCGGCTATAGGCATCATGGCGAAATTCGAGGATTTTTTCGCGCAGCTGGCCCAGGGTCAGGTCCGTCTCGGGCTTCGCGATGCGGGAGGCAGCCCGGATCGGGCTGTCCACCGGCAAGCTGAGATCGTAGACGCTGAAGCGCGTATAGCGGTAACGGGCTGGGCTCGCGGCGCCTCCGGCGGTCCGGACCTCCTTGGTCGTGAGGTCCTTCGGCGGATCGGCGGCCATCACGTCGGCCTCGTTGACCGCGCCGTTCATCAGGCGGAGCGTGATGCTCCGATTCATCTCATCGGTGAACAGGCGGCCTTCCCGAGCGGTGATGATGCGCGTGAGCATCGGATCGCGCTCGTCCGAGACCAGCAGACCATGGAGCGCGATCTGCGAGGCGCTCACGTCCTCGACATAGATGATCACGTCGCCGAACATCCCGTTGAACACGCGCTCCTGCAGCCCGCTGACCGCCCGAGACTGGAGAATGCGGAACAGCTGCCGCTGGAACTCTCCGTTCGCCAATGGGGTGAGGACGAGCGTGAACGCCGCGGTGGCCAGGGTGACGACGAGCGAAGCCACCAGAACGGGACGGAAGAGCCTCAACACGTTGATCCCGGCGGCCTTGAACGCAACGACTTCGAGATCGCCGGCCAGACGGCCACCGGCGAGGAGTACGGCCACCAGGAGGGCCATGGGCAGCGTGTGAGCGAGAAATGACGGCAGCATGAATGCGAGGAGCTGGCCAACGAGCAAGAAGGGCACGCCCTTCGTGATGACCAAGTCGGTGAGATGGTAGATCCGGTCGATCAGCAGGAAGAACGTGAAGAGCGCGCAGCCGAAGGCGTACGGCGACGCCAGCTCCCGAAGAATATAGCGATCGAGAACCCGGATCCGCACTCCGCCGGCCTACGGGCTCGACCCCTCAAGCAGCCGGCGATAGAGGTCTTCGGTCGCCTCGAGCTTGGCCCGGGTCGAGAACTTTGCCGCGACCAGCCGTCGGCCGGCACGCGCCGTGGTCGCGGCGAGTGTCGGCTCGTCCATCATCCGCACCATCGCCGCGGCCAGCGCCGGCACGTCGCGGGCCGGGAACAGAATCCCAGTCTGGCCGTCCCTCACGAGCTCGGGGTTGCCCTCGAGGTCGCTGGCGATCACGGGCGTCTCGACGGCGAGAGCTTCCCGGAGTGTGCCGGTAAGGCCCAGGCCCGCGTACGAAGCGTCAACGCAGCAGCCGCTCCCCGCCAGGATCTCGGGTACGTCATGGCGATAGCCGCGGACGAACACGTGATCCTTCACGCCCCTCTCGGATGCGCGGTCGTGAAACGCACGGGGATCCCGAGCTCCGACGATGAGCAGACGCGCGCGCGGTCGGCGCGCCGCGGCGAGCGCGAAGGCATCGATCGCGTCGTGGTTCCCCTTCCAGCTCCTCACACCGACTTGAGTGAAGAGAAACACGTCGGGGCCGAGGCCAAGTTCACGCCGGATCGCGCGTCCATTCACCATCGGGTTGAATCGCTCCGTGTCCGTTCCGGAGTAGATGACGTGAATCTTGTTCGCCCGGACGCCGGACGCGACGAGACCCCGCTTGATCGATTCGCATACCGCGACAATCGCGGTGACTCGACGAGTGGTGTAACCGAGGCGATTGAACCGGGTGAGCGGAAAGCTCACGCCGCGGTTCAGGATCAAGACCGGGATCTTCACGAACAAGCCGGCCAACAGCGCGAGCGTTCGGGCCTTTCCCTTCTGGGCGTGGATGACCTGGATGCGATGACGCCGGAGGATGTGAACGAGCGTTCTGACCGAGCCAAGGTCGACCTGCGACGACATCGGCACGGCGTAGTGCGCGATCCCGGCCTGCCGCAGCCTCGACGTCCACGCCTCGCTCGGCCGCGTCGCGACGACGACCTCGTGGCCCCGCCGGTGGAGTCCCTCGGCCAGCTCGGCCAGCTGAATCGCGGCACCGGTGTAGTAGTCCGCCTTCGGATAGAGCTGGAGGACGCGGAGGGGCTCGGCCAACGTCAGGCGCCGAAGAATGCGCGGACGGCGGCGACCACCCGGTCGATCTCTTCGTCCGTGTGGTCCGCCGACATCGGCAGGCTGAGGATCTCATCGACGAGCCGCTCCGTGCGCGGCACCGCCAGCGACGCGAAGCACCCGACGGCGGGCTGGCGATGGGTCGGAATCGGATAGTGGACGCCGGTCTGAATTCCGCGCTCCTTGAGAAACGCGGCCAGCTCCGCGCGCCGCGGAGTCCGGACGATGAAGAGGTGGTAGACGTGGCGCGCCCGTTGGCGGGTGGCCGGCGGCACGAGCGGAAGGCCGGCGAGCCCTTGCAGGTAGCGTGCGGCAAGCGCGCGCCTGCGTTCGTTCATCGTGTCCAGTCGCCGGAGCAACACGCGCAGCGCCGCGGCCTGCAACTCGTTGAACCGCAAATTGAAGCCGACTTCTCCGTGGACGTCCTTCTCGAGCCGGCCGTGGTCGCGGAGCCGGCGGCACCGCAGCGCGATGTGGTCGTCGCTGGTGAGAACGGCGCCTCCATCCCCCATCGCCGGAAGGTTTTTCGACGGATAAAATGAAAAGGCCGCCGCGCGACCGAAGCTGCCGACCCGCCGTCCGTCCCACCCGGCGCCCTGCGCCTGCGCACAGTCCTCGAGGAACCACATGTCGTGGCGCGCGGCGAGGTCCTGGATGGCGGGAAGATCCGCCGGCTGGCCGTACAGGTGCACGGGAATGATCCCGACCGTCCGCGGTGTGATCTTCGTCGTCGCGTCGGCGACATCGAGCGTGTAGAACTCATCGGCGTCGACGAACACGGGCGTTGCCTCCGCGAGGCAGATCGCCTCGACCGTCGGGAATGCCGTGTGGGCCGGCACGAGGATCTCGTCGCCCGCTTTGACGCCCAGGGCCCGCAGCGTCAACCAGAGCGCGGCGGTCCCGGAGCTGGTCAGCACCGCGTGTTTCACGCCGGTGTCGTGCGCCAGCTCCGCCTCGAGTGCGCGGCACTCCGGGCCGAGGATGTACTGCCGGGAATCGATCGCGGCCAGCACGGCCCGCTTGAGCTCATCGTCGACGGGTGGGCGCGACAGCGGAATCGGGACAGGCTTGGGAACGGCGTATGCGGTCGTGGGACGGCCGGGCCTCGGCATCAGAGCTCGACCGTGCAGCGCAGCCACGCCGACCGGGCCGCCGCCTCGATGACGGCCAGGGCGCGCACGCCATCGGAGGCGGGAACGAGGTTCGGCCCTCGACCGGCACAGGCGTCGAGGAATGCCTGAAGCTCCAATCGCAGCGGCTCCCCCCGCCCGATCGAGAGCTCCTGTTTCCCGGTCTCTACGGCCTCCCATGTCTCGCCGCGGACCAGATGCTCGCCCCGATGGAGGGTCACGACCGAAGCGCTGTAGTCCCCCACGAGCGCGCCGTGCTCGCCGACGATCACACAGTCCCGCCAAGTGCCGGGAGTGAAGTAATTCGCTTCGATGACCGCCAGAATCTCGCCATAGTGCACGACGGTCCACGACGCATCGTCCAGGCCGCGGCCCAGGTAGTCTCGCTGAAGCGCGGTGACGCTCGTGGCTTCGCGGGCGAACAGGTGCGCGAAGAGGTCGACGTAGTGAATCGCGTCCGCCTGGGTGACGCCCACGTCGGTGCGTGGCCGCTTGAAGCCCGAAAACCGTCCGGTGGCGTAGCGGACCTGGCCGATGAGTCCATCCCGCAGCGCCTCGTGTAAGGTCGTGGTCACCGGGTGGAACCGGAAGATGTGCCCCACCTGAACGAGACGTCCCGCGCTGCGCGCCAGCTTGTGCAACGCGTGGCCTTCCGCCAGCGTGCGCGCGAGCGGCTTTTCGACGAAACAGGGCAGGCCGGCGGAGAGGCAATCGCGCGCCACCGTCCAATGCGTGTCCGCCGGGGTGGCGATGTCCGCCGCGCCGACATGCGCGAGCGCCGCGCGATAGTCCCGGACCGCCCGTGCGGACTCCACGCCATTCCGCACGGCCCATTCGAGTCGCGCCGGCGAGACGTCCGCCACCCAGAGCGTGACCCCGAGCTGGCGGAGTACCCTTAAGTGCTTTTCGCCCCAGCGGCCGAGGCCGATCAGCAAGACGTTCATCTGACCTCCGTCTCGAGCTATGCCGGACCGACCGGCACCGATCGTCACGTCGCGATGTCCAACATCGGCGCGCCCGTGTCGACGTTGCCGCGGTGACAGTCCTTCGGCAACGGGCCCTAGCGATGCTTACGAGTCGAGCGGTGATCTCAGAGAAGGTGCTGCGGAGCGAGCGGCGGAGCGCGTGGCTCGATGTCGGAACAGACGGAGATCGCGATCTCGGATTCGGGGGGAACCACGAGGAGCGGCTCTATCGCGACGAAGGTAGGAAGACTCAGGCTGGCGCCGGCCACCAAGCCTCGGATCGCCAGGATGGCGATGATCACACTGTCTTGGTCATCGTCGTCCCAGAATCCGCCGATCCACGTCGGATCCGGTGGATCGGCGCTCGCCGTGACGGCGAGCGTAAACGAGGCGAGCGCGACCACCAGGAGGACCAGAGCGCGAGTCATACCCCGATGTCGACTCATCACGCGGCCATCGTCTCGATCGCCGGCGGCGGCTCGCTCTCGCCCGCCCGCCCACTGCGGAGCGCGTAGATCGCCGGCAGCACCAGCAGCGTGAGCGCCGTGGACGAGATGAGCCCGCCGATGACCACGCGCGCCAGCGGCCGCTGGATCTCGGCCCCGATCCCCTGCGAGAGCGCTGCCGGCAAAAAGCCGATGACCGCCACGACTGCGGACACGACGATCGGCCGGAACCGGATCTCACAGCCGCGGGCGATCGCGGCGCGCGGAGAAAATCCCTCTTGCCGCGCCCGCCGGATCGACGACAGCAGGACCACGCCGTTGAGAACGCTCACCCCGAACACCGCGATGTAGCCCACCGCGGCCGAGATGTTGAAGTTGGTCCGCCAGAGATAGAGCGCGAGCGTCCCGCCGATCAGGGCGAACGGCAGGTTCAGCATGATCAGCAGCGTGTCGCCGACCGACTGAAAGGCGCCGAACAGCAGCACGAAGATGATGAACAGCACCAGCGGCACGATGATGTAGAGCCGCGCCAGCGCCCGCTGCTGGTCCTCGAACCGGCCGCTCCACACCATCCGGTAGCCTTCGGGCAGCCGCACGCTTGCACCGACCTTCCGCATCGCCTCGGTCACCAGGCTTCCCATGTCGCGGTCCCGCACGCTCCACTTGACGGCCAGGCGGCGGACGTTGCCCTCGCGCAAGATCTCCGAGACGCCGTCCGTCTTGATGAACTCCGCCAATTGCGTGACCGGGATGCGCTCACCGCTGGGCGCGCTGATGGAGAGGTTCCGGAGACCGGCGATCGGGTCGCCGTCCTGGACCAGCCGCACCGCCACGTCGAACCGCCGCTCGCCCTCGTAGAACTGGGTGACCACCCGGCCCTTGGTCGCGGCCTCGATCACGTCCTGGATGTCCTGGACATTGATGCCGTAACGGGCGGCCGCGTCGCGGTCCACGATGATCTGTAGCTGTGGCAGACCGGACAGGTGGTCCCAGTCGAGGTCGGTCACGCCCGGAACGTCTCGGAGCACCTGCACGATCTCACGCGCCTTGGCGTCCATCACGAAGATGTCGGGGCCGTAGAGCTTGATGGCCAGCTCGCCCTTGACGCCGGCCAGCGCCTCGTCGACGTTGTCCTTGATCGGTTGCGAGAAGTTCGTGGTGAACCCGGGCATGTCCGCCAGCGCCGCTCGCATCGACTCGATGAGCTGTTCCTTGTCCGGGTTCGCCCACTCCTCGCGCGGCTTCAGGCCCACGTAGAACTCGACGTTGTCGGGTCCCTCGGGATCGGTGCCGTCGTCCGGCGCGCCGAGCTGCGAGACGATCACGCGGACCTCGGGAAATTTCAGCAGCCGCTCGCGGATCTCCCGCGTATAGGGGCGGACGCCCTCGACCGAGATGCCGGTTGGGAACTGGGCGCGAACCCACAGGTCGCCCTCGTCCAGCTCCGGCAGAAATTCCTTGCCGAGGATCGCGAAGACGAAGACCGCGACCATCAGACCGCCGCCGGCGCAGAGCACCGGCACCAGCGGCCGGCGCAGGCACCAGCCGAGCGCCGCCTTGTAGGGCCGGCGCATCAAGCGCAGCAGCGGGCTCTCGCGCGCCGACGGCGGGCGCCGGAAGACGAGGCTCGAGAGGACCGGGATGACCGTGAGCGTGAGCAGCAGCGAGCCGATGACGGCCAGCGAGATCGTCAGGGCCATCGGCCGGAAGAGCTTCCCTTCGATGCGCTGGAAGGTGAGGATGGGCACGTACACCGTCATGATGATCAGAACGGCGAAGGTCAGCGGCCGGGCGACCTCGACAGCGGCATCGTGCACCTCGTGGAGGACCTGGGGCCCGGTGACCTTTCGCTCGCTCAGGCGTCGCAAGATGTTCTCGGCCATGATGACGGCGCCGTCGACGATGATCCCGAAGTCGATCGCGCCGAGCGAAAGGAGGTTCGACGGCACGCCGCGGAGGTCCATGAACACGAAGGCGAAGAGGAGCGAGAGCGGGATCGTCAGGGCCACGATGAGCGCCGCCCGCACGTTGTAGAGGAAGAGCGAGAGGAGCACCATCACGAGGCCGGCGCCCTCCATCAGATTGCGCAGCACGGTCGTGACCGTGCGCTTCACGAGGACGTCGCGGCTGTAGTAGGGCCGCAGCTCGACGCCGGACGGCAGGAGCTTCTGGATCTCCGGCAGCGCGATCTTCAGCGCGTCGATGACCCGTCCAGGATTCTCGCCCTTCCGCATGAGGACGATCCCCTGCACCAGGTCGTCGTCGTGGTCGCGGCCGAGCACGCCGAGCCGGATGGCATGGCCGATCCCCACTTGGCCGATATCACGGACGCGGACCGGCGTCCCCTTCTGCGCGGCGACGACGACGTTCTCGATGTCGCGCGGGCCTCGGAAGAGCCCGATGCCGCGCACCGTCAGCGCGTACTGGCCCTGCGGGACGTAGCTGCCGCCGGCGTTCGAGTTGTTGGTGGCCACCGCGTCGAACACCTGCTTGAGGGTGAGGTTGTAGCCGCGCAGGCGCGACGGATCGACGTCGACCTGGTACTGCTTGGTGCCGCCGCCCCAGGAGACGACGTCGGCGACGCCGGGGATCTTGCGGAACTCGCGCTCCAGCACCCAGTTCTGGATCGCCTTCAGCTCGACGAGCGGCACCGTCGTCGACTCCAGGGTGTACCGGAAAACCTCGCCGATGACGCTCGAGAGCGGTCCCAGCGCCGGCTTGGCGTCCGCTGGCAAATCGGCCTGGGTGATGCGCTCCTGCGCCTGCTGCCGGGCCCAGTAGTTGTCGGTGCCGTCGGCGAAGAGGACCTTGATGTTCGAGAGCCCGAAGAGCGTATCCGAGCGCAGAAACGTCACGTCGGCGATGCCGTTGAGCTCGTTCTCGAGAGGAATCGTGATGAGGCGCTCGACCTCTTCGGCGGCGTGGCCGGGCCAGAGCGTGATCACTTCGACCTTGACGTCGCCGACGTCGGGATAGGCCTCGATCGGCAGCCGATGGTAGGAGACGATGCCGGCTCCCGTCAGCACGAGCGCCAGGGCCAGGGTGATGAAGCGCTGGTTGAGCGCGAACGCGACGAGCCGGTCGATCACCGCGTCGTGGCCTTCAACAGGATGCTGCCGGTGCTGACGACGCGGTCATCGAGCCCGAGCCCGGTCGTCACCTCGACGGCGTCGCCGAGATCGTCGCCGAGCACGACGCGACGCCGCTCGAGCTGATCCTTCGCCTTCGCGACCAGGACGTAGGTCTCGCTGCCCTCGCGATGGACGGCGCTCTGTGGAATGGTGAGCGCCCGGGTGGCGCCGGTCGCGATGGCGACGTTGACGAACATCTCGGCCTTGAGCGTCCGGCCGCGGTTGACGACGATAGACCGGACCTTCACGGTGCGCGTCTCTTTGTCGACCGCGTCACTGATGTAGCTGACGCGCCCCTCGTAGCGCTCCCCCGGGCAGCAGCGGAGCGTGGCGACCATCGGCTGATCGCGCCGCAGCCGTGGCACGTCGGGCTCGTACACGTCCGCGACCACCCACATCGTGTTGAGGTCCGCGACGACGAAGAGGTTGACCGGCGTGTCTGACTGGCCGTACGCGACCACCTGCCCGGGTGTCACGTTGCGCTCCACCACGACACCGCCGCGCGGCGCCTTGACGACGATCGTGGTGGCCGCGTCGGCCCGCGCCGCGATGTCCGCGAGGTGCTCCGGGGGGACGCCGAGCGTTTGCAAGCGCGAGGCCGCCCGTTCCCGCTCGGCGACCGCCTTCCGGGCGTCGTTCTCGGCTTCGCGAAGCTCCTTCTGGGCGATCGCCTGGGCCTCGAAGAGCTCGCGGCTCAGCCGGGCCGCGGCGGCCGAGCGCTCGACGTCGGCCACCGCTTTCGCGTAGTCCGCCTTGGCCGCGCCAAGGTCCGCGCTGTCGATCACGAACAGGCGCGCGCCGGGCTCGACGACGTCGCCGGGCCGGGCGAACACCTCGAGGACTCGCCCGGTCGCCGGGGCATGCACGCGCACGAGCGATTCCTCGTTGAACTGCACCTTCCCGGTCGTATCGATCATGCGCTGGCGCGTACGGTACTCGGGGGCGACGACCGTCGGCGTCACGTCGGACGCTGCCGGCGAGTCGGGGCCGCGTTTGGGCGACGCCGCCGGCGCGGGCGACTCACAGGCGGCGCCCGCGAACATCAAGAGCGCGAGGACGACGAGCCGCATCGTCACTCGAGTCCTCCCGAGCCCCCGACGGCGGCTTCGAGCTGGTACAGCGCGAACCAGAAGTTGCCCATCGCGCGGAGGTGCTCGAGCGCCGTCTCGCGGTAGGTCCGCTGGGCGTCGAGGAAATCGAGGAGGCTGGCGCCGCCCCGACGGTACGCGAACTCGACGGTCGTGCGGGCCTGCTGCGCCTTCGGCAAGTACGTATCGCGCAGCACGATGACTCGCTCGCGCTGGACCGTCACCGCGGACAGTGCGGTGTCGACCTCGGCGAGCGCCTGGACGGCCGCCGAGCGTGTCAGCGCGTCCGACCGCTCCGCCTCGGCGCGCGTGCGCGCGATCTCACCCTGATTGCGATCGAAGATCCTGAGGGGGAAACTGAACCCGAAGCCGATCGTGTTGTCGGGGCCGATCCGCTGGTACTCGATCTGCGGTGTCACGTCCCACCACGCGTTGGCCCGGGCCAGGTTCACGTCGGCGCGCGCCTTGTCTCGCGCGGCCTGCGCCGCCTGAAGGTCGGGGCGGTTGGCCAGGGCGCGCCGGCGCAGCTCGTCACGGTTCAGCAGCGAGTCGCGGAAGTCGAGCTCGCCCACGACCTCGAACGAGTCGGCCAGCGCGTCGGGCCCGACGGCGGCGCGCAGCGCGATCTTCGCCGCCTCGATCGCCTGCCGCGCGTCGCCGGCGTCGCGCTCGAACGCGAAGCGCTGGACCTGCAGGCGGAGCAGCTCCAGCTGGGAAATGTCGCCCTTCTCGGCCCGGATCCGCTGCAGGCGCTCGATCTCGTCGAGGGTCTTGAGGTTCTGCTCGGCCAGGGCGAGCGTCGCCTCGGCGACGAGCACGCCGGCGAAGGCGCTCTTGACCTGGGAGACGACCAGTCGGCGGACGTCGTTCAGCTCGTAGCCCGTGGTCCGCGTCGCCGCCCGGGCGCTGTCGATCCTCCGCTGGCGCTTCCCACCGGTCTCGATGGGCTGGGCGAGGATCATCGTGTGCTGCGGCTGGGCCGTACTGCCTCCCCCGAACTGCTCGGCGCTGTACGACGCGGTCGGATTGGGCCGTAGCGCGGCCGTGATCTCGTTGGCGCGGATCCCCTCGAGCTCCGCCTCTTTCGCGCGGAGCGTCGCGTTGTGGCGGATCGCGGTGTTGACCGCGTCGTCCAGGGTGAGCCGGTCCAGACGCTCCTGCGCGCCGGACGCACGGGCGATCAGGGCGATGCCCAGACACGCGAGGAGACCGAGGCTGCGGCCCTGGCAGGTGATGTTCACGGCTTCTCGGCCGGACACGGCGGCGCTGGATCCGTCCACGAGCGGTCGACGGCCAGGGTGCCGCGGAGCACGTTGCTCATGCGGCCCGCGCCATCTCCGACCTGGACGTAGTAGTAGTACGTCCCGGAATCGTTCGGGGTGAACCGGGCCTCGATCTCTCTCGCGTGCTGGTCACGAATCGCATCGAGATCGACCGGGAGCGTCGAATGGCCGAGCTCGGCGCTCCGGCCGTGCCGTCGAACCCACGCGCATTTTGCGCTCACGATCTCCTCCGTGGCGGTCTCGAGCCGAAACCTCGCGATGACTGGACAGCCGGCTCGCGTCTCGGACGGGACGAATCGCAGGTGCGAGATCCGCGGCCCCTGGACCGACGGCTCGTCCATGTCGACGAGAGGCGCGCATCCAGCGAGGCCGATCGACAGCACGACCGCTGTCCCCACGCGCCCGCAAGGGCCGATGGAACGGATCACGGCTCTTCTCATTTCCCGCTCGAGAACGGTGATAGGAGTCGCCTTCCCGACGCGCGAGCTGCCAACGCAGCGCGCGTGACGCGAAATGAGACGACCTCATGACCGCGGGCAATCCCGCGGCCGCGGCGAAAAGGACTCTAGGGAGCGGGTGGGGCCCGCGTGGGTGCGGACGAGCACGGGTGAGCGGGCAGACGATTCTCGCCCGTGGCAGACACGAGCGCGCTGACGAGCACGACCGGGCGCGCTTCGGCCCTCACGTGAGACTCTGCGGCGCCCACGCCGGACGTCACCAGGAGAACGACGTCGTCGTAGTCGGCGTTGTCCCAGAATCCGCCGATCCAGTCCGGGTCGGGCGGGCTCGCGTGCGCGAGGACCGCCAGCGACATCATCACGGCGGCGACGAGGATTGCGAGCGAGCGCTGCGGAGACATTGGTCATCAACTAGCATCGCATCGACGA
>QHSP01000145.1 GCA_003220495.1 Candidatus Rokuibacteriota bacterium
ATCCGGCGAACCGTAGCAACGTTCTTGACGTCGGAGCTGGGAGTATCCCGCCTCGTGGTGAGCAAGCTGCTTAACCACGTCGAGACGGGCGTCACCAAGGTGTACGATCGGGCGAGCTACGACAGGGAGAAGAAGACGGCGCTGAACGCGTGGGCCGCGCATCTAGAGTCGATTGTCACCGGGACCGCGAAGGCCAACGTCGTGTCATTATTCTCCGCATGATCAAGGCCATACCGAAGTTCAACCAGACGGCGCGCTTCGTAACCATTCCGCTGGGTGGCAGAAGTGTTACGACCTCGAGATCCGTCGAGACGAGATCGCGACGGAACTGAAGCGCCATATCCGCCCGCATTCTCGGGCGGCATGAGGAGAGGACGCGCCGAGGGCGCAGGGCTACGCGGCCGTCATGGCGGCCTTCCAGCAGCTCCGCGCCGCGCGCGGGCGCGGCGAGCTCGACGCCGCGGCGGCGAAGGTGCTCGCCCCCGAGCGCTTCGCGGGCGTCAGCGACCCGCAGGAGGTCGAGCGGATCGCGCGCGGCGTGCAGCGCAATCCGGGCACTGCGAAGGAGAACGCCCTCCGGCGGGTGGTCGACCTCGCGCCGCGCGCGACGAACGCGAAGATCCAGAAGCTCCGCGCGCTCTTGAAGGGCCGCGATCTCAAGCAGCAGCCGGTCGTCGTCTTCGCCCACAACCTCGACGCCGTCCGGGAGATCACCGAGGCGCGCGCCGAGGAGCGGATCGAGCGGAAGTAACGCGCTCCGCTGGACGCTCACCGACCCGGCGGCGTCGCTCGACGACACGGGGCTGGCCGGCGCGGCGCTAGGCGGAGCGCGACGGGCGGAAGGCGGCATGAGCGGCGCCCTATTCCCGGCGAGCCCGCTCGCATGCCCGCGTGCCGGGCGCCGTTCGTGGTCGGGATGCCGGGGCCGTGCATGCGCACGTGCGAGTGTCCGGCCGCGGTGGCGATTACCCCGTGCAAGGACGGCGCGCCGCTGGCGCCGCCATGGACCGACAGGGCTAGGTCTGTCCGCAGTGCCACGCGGCGCTTGCGCCGCACGTCGACACCTGTCCGCACTGCGGGCCGGTCGCGAAGAGCGCGCGCCTCACCTGGCCGGCCGGACCGGAGACGCCGACGGGCGGTGCGACGATGACGGGCGAGGCGCCGTTCATGGCGCCGCTCGGCGAGACCTTCACCGACGGCGGCGCGCGCCGTGGCTGACGTCCGCCAGCGCCTCCGCGCCGCGGCCGCGCGCGCCGAGGTCCTCCGCGAGCGGGAGCTCCAGCAGGAGGCGCTCCTCCGGACGACGGCCGCCAAGATGGCCGACCACGCCACCGGCGCGCTCAAGGCGCTCCGCCCGCGCATCCTCCGCCGCGATCCGACCGCCGCCCAGGAGGGCCGGCGGGCCGTGGCGGACCGCTTCCGCGGCCGCCAGCTGTCTAGGAAGTCGGCCCCGTCGTGAGCGGCGAGGCCACCGGCCGCTGCCCCGCCCGCGGGGAGCAGCTCACGCGCAAGCGGGCCACCGGCCTCATCCTCAAGAATCGGTTTCTCTTGCTGGAACCGGGGGATAGGGCGCGCATCGTGATCGGCTGCCCGAAGTGCAAGGGCGAGCTCGAGCTCGTGAAGGGGCGCCTCCTCCTCTTCCGGCGCTTGACTCGCGCGCCCGCCGCCGGCAGCGGTGAAGAGTGAGATAACGCGCACGAGCGCGTAGGTCGCTCCCGGAGGAACGAAGCCTGTTCGTGGGGGCCGTCCCGTTAGACGCGGGACGGCCCCCATTTTTGTTTCAGGGGTTGGGTGGTGGTGGTGGTGGCGGACGGGGTGGTGGACGCGATGGTCGCGGAACGCGAGGCGGAGAGCCAGTCGGCTGACTCGCTCTTCGTTGGCCTCGACTTCCTGAAGGCCACGCCCCACACCGAGGGCGAGCGGCGCTTCGTCCACTTCGAGGCCTCCAACGACGCCCTCGACCAGGAGGGCGAGCGCATCCTGAAGTCGGCGCTCTTCGCCGACCGCGCCTTCTATCTCGAGAAGGGCAACATCGACCTCGAGCACCTGACCATCTTGGGCTACCGGATGGTCGACCCCGCCACCGGCCGGCTCCTCATCAAGAACCCGCGCGACTACGAGATCGGCCTCCGGGTCGAGGTGCGCGACACCGCGCACGTGATCTTCGCCAAGGGGGAGATCTACCGGGGCCACGAGCAGGCCGACAAGATCTGGCACAGCATCACCACCCAGAAGCCGCCGCCGCAGCCTGGGGTGGGGACATGAACACAAGGCCCGAGGAGACCACGAATGGATCCGCCCGTGCCCGGTCGATCAAGGCGGCCTCGTCGTCACATCTAGCGGGCCCCGCCTGCATCCTCCGCGTCGACCAAGTCATGGCGCGGACCGCGTTGTCTCGAACGACGTTGTGGCGCCTAGAGCGTCGCGGTGCTTTCCCCGCGCGTCGACAGCTCAGCCCCGGTGCTGTCGGATGGATCGAGGCGGAGATCGAGGCATGGATCCTCGGCCGCCTCACCCGGGATGCCGTCGGAGCTCGCGTGCCGGACAACCTCCGGGGGCTGGGTTGATGGCCGGCGGTGCTGACGAGGATCCCGGCCGTGGTGCAGCCCGCGACCGTGCCGTGACCAATGCCAACGGTGCCGTGACCGACGCCGACGACACGCGGTCGTCCGGCGATAGCGCTGTCATCGCGCGGCGCGTGGAGGTGTTGGCTGGCGTCCGCCGCTTGCTGAAGGAGCTCGACGCCCGCAGGCACGCCTAGTCGGCGAAATCATGAGCCGAATTGTGCGGCACGCTGATCTGCTATTTTTGAATCTAGTTTCTGTGTGCAGTACTATTCCGCGGCATGAAACGAGGCGACATCACCCCGGGCCGGCGGGCTGCTGCTCTCTATGGGATGCTGGCCCTGCGCGCAGTGCTAAGCCGGCCCCACACACCAGCAACGGGAGCGTCCGACGATGACAGACATTCCGGCCCGGTATCGGAAGCGACTGGCCGTCGTCTATATCCGTCAATCGACGGAGCGGCAGGTGCGCCTCAACGAGGGCAGCCGCCGGCACCAGGAGTCTCAGGTGGAGCACGCGTGGCGGCACGGCTGGCGGCGCGACGACGTCGTTGTGATCGACTGTGACCTCGGCCACAGCGGCCTGGACGTGGGGCGGCGTGGGTACAGGCAGATGCTCGAGATGATCGAAAGCGACAGTGTAGGTGGGGTCTTCATCTCCGAGGTGAGCC
>QHSP01000144.1 GCA_003220495.1 Candidatus Rokuibacteriota bacterium
AGGCGCGCTCGATCGCGGCGAACGTGGCGTCGTCGAGCCGCCGCGAGAGGTCCACCCCGGCGATCTCCGCGCCGAGCACGGCGGCGGTCGGAATGACTTTCATGGTGCCTTGACGTCTATCACAACGCGCCGCACTGTATCAAACGGCGGAGAACAGGGAGGGCCTCGAGCATGGCACGACTGAACGGGAAGGTGGCGGCGGTGACCGGCGGCGCCTCGGGGATCGGTGAGGCCACCGTGCGGCGATTCGTGACGGAAGGGGCGAAGGTGGCCTTCGCAGACCGCGATGTCGAGCGCGGCAAGCGGGTCGCGGCGGAGATCGCGGCGAGCGGCGGCCAGGTCATATTCGTGGAAGCGCACATGGAGCGTGAGGTGGAGGCCGCGGACTTCGTTCGCCAGGCCGCGCAGCGCTTCGGCCGCCTCGACATCCTCGTCAACAACGCCGGGGTCCGGCTGTATCACACGGTGGAAGAGGCCAGCGCCGAGAGCTGGGACGAGATCCTCGGCGTGAATCTCAAGGGGTACGCGTTCTGCGCGAAGGCGGCGATTCCGCTCCTCCGGCAGGCCGCTCCCGGCAGCATCGTCAACGTCGCCTCGGTGCGATCCGTGACGAGCATCGGTAAGACGACGCAGTACGACACCACCAAGGCGGCGGTCGCCGGGCTAACACGTGGGATGGCGGCGGATCACGCCGCGGACGGCATCCGGGTGAACGCGGTCTGCCCCGGACCGATCTACACGCCCTTTCACGAGAAGCGCAATCAGGCGGTCGGCCGGACGTTCGACCAGTACCGGGACGACGCCGCCAAGGGCACCTTGCTCCGGCGTCACGGCACGCCCGATGAAGTCGCCGCCTGCATCCTGTTTCTGGCCTCTGACGACGCTTCCTACGTGACCGGAACGCTGCTGTTCGTCGACGGCGGCTACACGGCGATGTGACCGGCGGGCCTCGGCCGCACGAGTTAGCGGCTGAGAGGGACCGCGAGCACCGCCGCGGGCCGCCGTCCGACCGCGTGGATATCCAGCGGCGCCAGCGCGCCGGTCTTACTGTCGACCCGGTACGAGGCGAGACGACCGGTCGCCGTTCCCGCGGAGAAGAGGAACATACCGCTCGAATCCAGACCGAACGCGGTAGGCACCGCCTCGGTCGCTGCATGCCCGGCGGGCGTCAGGCGCCCGGTCGCCGGGTCGACGGTGAACCCGGCGATGCTGTTGTGGCCGCGGTTGCCGACATAGAGGAACCGGCCCGATGGCGTCAGATAGATCTGCGAACAGGTATTGCGCACGGTCACGCCAGCCGGAAGCGAGGGCGTCGTTGCCACGACGGAGAGGGTGCCGGAGGCGCGATCGACGCGGTAGGCCGTCACGCTGCACCCCTGCTCGTCGGAGAAATAGACGAGATCGAGCGTGGGATGGAAGCAGTAGTGTCGGGGACCGATCGGCCCGGGCGGGTCGAGCTTGAACGGCGCGTTGGCGCTCAGCCGTCCGGTGGCCGCGTCGAACCGAAACTGCGCAATGAAATTCGGGCCGGGGATGTTCTTGGGAGGCTCCAGAACGTTGTCGTTCTGCCGGGCGATGTGCGGCACGAAGGCGAAGCGGTTCGACGGGTCGGTCAGGATCGCGTGCGCTCCCGGCGCGGTGTTCTGCCGGTCGAGCGCGGGCCCGCTCACCGCGCCGTCGCGTCCGAGCGGATGCACGGCCGCGTACCCGCCCTGATAGTGGGCCGAGAGGAGGTATTTGCCGGCGCGGTCGGTGGCGAGATACGTCGGCCAATGCTCGGTCGCGACGCGCCCCAGCGATGTCAACACACCGCTGGCCGGGTCGATGCGCCAGCTCTCGATGGCCGGCGCACCTCGATAGCCGACGTGCAGGACGCGCCGGTCCGGGTTTAACGCGAAGACCGATGGCGCGCCGGCGGCCGGCGTCTCGCCGCTGGGCACGAGCTTGCCGGAGCCGGCGTCGATACCGAAGCTCGCGATCTTGTCGTCTTCCTGCAGGCCCACGTACAGCACGTCCGGCATGTCGTTCCTCCTGTGTCGCTTCTCGGGATCGTGTTGAGACAGTACACTATCGCCCGCGCCAACAGTTCGACGAGGAAGGGACGCGTGATGCGCGAGAGAGGCGGACAGGCATGCACTGCGGCGTGATGGTGACCGGCTACAACCAGGGCGACTGGGAGCGCCTCCTGGCGGAGGACTATAGCCGCCCGCCCGCGGTGTCGGACGCCGCGAACATGGACGAAACGCTCGAGCTGGGCGAGCTCGTCGAGCCTCTGGGGTTCGACTCCATCTGGGCCACCGAGCACTACGGCTCCGCCTATTCCATGCAGCCGAATCCGCTTCAGTACCTCGCGTACTGGGCCGGACGCACCCGGCGAGTCGATGTGGGGACGGCGGTCATCGTTGCTCCGTGGTGGAATCCCGTCCGGCTCGCGAGCGAGATCTCGATGCTCGACATTCTGCTCAGGGGCCGTCGTCTCCACCTGGGCATCGGGCGCGGGATCTCTCCCCACGAGTACGCGTCGCTCGGGTACCCAATCGGAGAATCGCACGCGTACTTCTACGACGTGATCGGAGCCCTCAGAGCATCGGACGGCGCGGAGCGCTTCACCTTCGACGGCAAGGTGTACAAGATTCCGCCGACCACCATTCGTCCACAGGCGCGGCACAAAGGCGATCTCACCACGCGCATCAAGGCGGCGTTCACGACCGAAGCCTCCGCGCGGATGGCCGCCGAGAACGGGCTCGGGCAGATGTTCGTCGCCGGCGCGGGCCTCGACGAGATGACGGCGCAGGTGCGGCGCTTCAACACGATCCGCGCCGGAATGGGCCTGCCGCCGGATCAGCCGACGACGCTCTTATGGATGTACTGCGCGGAAACTTCCTCGGAAGCCGAAGAAGGTTGGGAGTACTTCCGCAATCAGCTGCTCGCGGCCCAGCACCACTACTTCGAGTGGAACAACCCGGGCTACGCAGGCATTCCAGGCTACGAGGAATATCTGAAGCGCCAGACCGCCGACGTCGGTGTCGCCGACGCGAGCCTCGCCGCGCGCCGCGCCACTCAGCCGATCGGGACGCCTGACGAGATCATCGAGAAGATCAGAACGCTGCAGCACGCCCTCAGCCTGGAGATGGTGGTCATCCACTTCTTCTACGGCGGGATGCCCCGAGCGAAGGCAGAGAAGAGCCTTCGGCTGTTCGCGGAGAAGGTCCTTCCGGCGGTGCAGGGGATGCCGACGCCGATCAACCCGGCGTCGCTGGGCGTCTAGAGCTACTCTTCGGATACCAGCCGTGCTTCATG
>QHSP01000146.1 GCA_003220495.1 Candidatus Rokuibacteriota bacterium
CGGCCCTCCTCTAGGCGTCTTGGGACCTCGTCACAACTCCTCGTCACGACTACTTGATGAGCAGAACCTGTCCTTCATGGGGACCGATTGTGAAATGCAGCCGCCCATCTGTCCCCAGCGTGCCGAGCGCCTTCTCCTCGAGGAGGTCCGTGACCACGCCGCCGGGCGGCGCGGTCTTGATGGCCACCGTCTCGTCCACGATCGTGCGGCCGAAGTTCGTGGCCGTGACCTGAGTGCCCCTGCCGTCGGGGAGCCGGTGGACCATGACGACCAGACCACTGGCCTTCACCGCCGGGATGTCGATCTGCTCGCTCTCATTGATGCGGTATTCGGCGCGTACGCGCAGCATCTTCTTCAGCTGCCGGACGAACGATCCGGGGCGCGTGAGCTGCTCGGGAAGCGTGCCGTAGAGCGCCTGGGCGCGGGGTAGATCGGCGCTCGATTTGACCGCGCCAGGGTTCGTGCCGAGCAGATCGTAGGAGCCTCGGTTGATCCAGCGCGTATCACCGTCGGCGAGCAGGGTCTTCACGGACTCGGCCGGCAGAGTCAGGGCACCCACGAGATCCCAGCCGGACAGGGCAAAGATCCCCGGCTGCATGGCGTTGTACATGGCCACGAGCAGGTGGGCGCGCTGGATGTCCCGCCGCTGCGCCTCGGTGAGGCGGCGGACGTCGCGAATTCCGAGGGCGGCGGCGGCCACCGTGGCAGTGGTGCAGGCGACGCCATTGGCAGCCGCCAGGTTGTAGGGCGCAGCCGGGCCGAGGAGGCGGCCGTGCATCTCGGCTCGGATGATCTCGCGCAGCTCGCTCCCCTTCATCGTCTTGCCGCGGAAGGTGAAGGTGGCGTCCTTGTGGCGGGTCCAGAAGTGCACCAGCTCGAGGGTGAGCTCGTCGTGGTTCTGGAGCGCGTGGATGAGGCCTGCCGGATCGATCTGGTAGGTCTTCTGGAGCCCGAGCATGAGGCGCAAGAATTCGGCATCGCCGCTGACGAGGGCGTGATGGTAGCCGGGGCGCGTCACGAAGTCGTAGGAGAGATCGGCGCCACCGTGGGACATGGCCTTGATGTCGTCGAGCGTGAGATTGAGCTCCTGGAAGGTGAAGCCACCGAGCTTGCGGACCAGGCCGGCGATGAGTTGGTTGGAGGTGACCGACAGCGGATGCCCCTCGGACCAGGCCCGGCCGTTGTTGGCCCCGACCTCGATACCGAGGAAGCCATTGGCGTCGAGCCGCAGCATGCTTTCCCCCAGCGTGCCCAGGGAGTGAAGCGCGTCTCCGATGACCAGCCGCTGCGCGGCGAACGTGGGATCCAGCCAGTTGAAGGTGGGCTGGCCTCCCTTGAAGTAGTGGAGGTAGACCCAGCGGCGCTTTCTGCCGTCGACCCCGGCAACGGCCTCGGTGGCCGACCAGTCTGTCTCCTTAATGTTCTTCTCGTAGAAGATCGTGCGCGGGAGCTGCCCGACGATGTAGCCGCGCGCCTTGAGCTCGTCCACCGCCTCGGGCTTGAGATTGACCGCGTCCTTCCCGGCCGGTACGGGCGGGAGCACGCCCCAGTCCTTCGACTGGATTTCCACCATGTGATAGAGGCCCGGGTAGTCGCCGTAGCCGCGCTCCGCGAGCCGGAAGTCGGCCCCCTTGCCGCTGTGGCCGGGAACAATGTCGCCGATGGCCACGGCGCCGTTGTCGCGCGCGCGCCGGACCATGGACTTGTACTCCTCGTCGCTGCCGAAGGCAGGGTCGATCTCAGTGCTGATGCGATCGAAGTTCCCATCGATGGTGGGGGTGTACTCGCGCCCGCGGATGCCCCCAGCACGCTTCATAGGACCGGTGTGCACCCCCTTGACCCCGATCTCCTTGAAGAGGCTCCAGAGCTCCGGGTCACCCAGGCTGCGCAGCACCGACTCGCCTGGCCGAGTGATGTGGGAGGGCGGGTAAGCAGTGAACCACACCGACGCCAGAGCCGAGGCGGCACGCGGCTGCGGGTTGGCGTATGGATGTTGCCAGAGCTGCCCCTGGCCCGAGTAATGCCGCGCCGTCAACTCCGCCTGGTGGAGCATCGAGCGGTCCACAAGCCAGCGGATGTAGGTGTCGCCGGAGGCGGCGGCCTCCGGGGCCGCGGCCGACGGCGCCGCTCGAGAGGGCGCAGCGACGCCGTCCGGGGCGGGCCCGGGGGAACCGGTGGAAGGCGCCGACTGGCAGCCCAGCCCGAGCACACCCAGCAGGGTGGCCAGGCTCAGAAGGACGTGGCGCGCCCGAGTGGCCATGGTGACTCTGAGTGTCATCGTAGAGCACGAAAGCAAAAAGAGTAGCCGTACGCTCCACAAGAGTCAGCCTACTGCGCCCATCGATTGGCCGGTCGTTCAGATGTCCGTTCAAGCCTCCGGCCTTCGAGCCGCATCCGTATCTGCTTGGCCGGCAGGTTCTCCGGTGGAGGCTTAAGCGACCGCTGTCGTTGGGGATCGTTGGTGGGATGTCGCGGCAAGTACTAGGCTCATAACCCAATGGTCGCTGGTTCAAATCCAGCCCCGCACAACCATCGACGACGAGGGGTTAGCGGACGCAGCAGCCGCTAACCCCTTTCGTTTACCCAGACTTCACCCAGGAATTGGGGTTCTGGCGACCATCTCAGAGATTCTCCGACTTGAAGTGCCCGCGCCTGCTGAGCCATCCGCCGGAGAGCATAAACTCGCCGTCGCCACGATAGTGGATCGTCTGTGGACGCTTCGGAGACACAGCCACGTGGGCCTTGACTACCTCCCATATGAACAGGCCGTAGCTCTGAATCATTCGGTCCTCGTGCAGCCGGCACTCGAAGTTGGCGTAGCATTCCGCGATCAGAGGTGCTTTCACTTTCGTCGCGGGGCGCGCGGTGAGCCCGAACTGCGCAAACTTGTCGACCTGGTTGCCGTGACAGTTGCCGATGCTCACGACAGTATCGATGAGATCGACGGTGGGGAGATTGATGACGCACGCCCGGCTGCGGCGCAGCATCTCGTAGCTGTGGTTCTCGTCCCAGATGTAGCAGCCAAACAACGCGGGCGAAAAGCCGAGCATCATGTGCCATCCCATGGTCATGATGTTGGAAGCTCCGTTCCACGATGAACTGACTAGCACGATAGGACCGGGTTCCAAGAATCGCCGTATTCCGGATACCGGATAGGCCTTCTTGCGATACGTTCGCTTCACGGCGCCGTCACCGCGTGCGGCTCATCCGCTCTGGTAGTTGATAAACAATTGCCGCGCATGGTGCAGACCCCTTGGTGTTCTGTCAGTCTTAATCTCGTGCGGACCCGCTCGTCCGCAACGGCCGAACAGTTGAGCGAGGCACATCACGCGAGAACGTCCTTTCATCGTGGTGACCTGCGTGCTGCGGTTTGGACTTGTGACCAGATCGGGCCGTACAGAGCATCGAGTACGACGTCAGCGTCGAGACCCGCACGAAGCTCGCCGGTCTCCATCCCCCGTCGCACGATCGCACGGGCGATCTTTCGACGCGGCTCCACCCAGCGTTTGCGAACAGCGTCGAGTAGCGCCGGTTCCAATTGGGCCTGTCCGATGAGAGATCGCAACACGCGCGCCTGCGGACTTCGATACGCCCTCGCAAGGAGCCGCATCGAGGTCAGGAAGCTCTCTCGGGCAGTCGGTGCGAAATGATGGACGCGACTGCGCAGCCGAGTCGTGTCAGCGTTCCGGCAAGCCGGCCTTGCGTGCTCCCTCGACAATCCGCTCGAACTCCTTGCGGAATGTTGGATTGTCGGAATACTGCGCTCCGTCCTGCGCCAGGGTCTCTACTGTGAAGCCCGGTCTGACCTTCAGGAGCTCCGCAACCGCCACCGCCGCTTCGGCTTTCTGACCTCGCCAGGCATACGAGGCGGCGAGGTCTGTCCAGGCGCCCCAGAACGACTTACCGGTCGCCGTCGACTTCAGGCACCATTCGATTGCCGGCGCGTCGCGCGCCAGGTGGGTATGCGCGTGGCACAGGACGTAGTACCAGATGAACAAGTCAGGATCACGCGGGCTGAGTCGGATCGCCTTCTCCACCGGCGCCATGGCCTCCGCGGCCCGTCCGATGGCAATCAAGGCCCGGCCGCGGGAAACGTATGCCGCCGCATGGTTGGGATCGAGGGCGATGGCCCGGTCGTACGTCGCCAATGCCGCGTCGAATCGCCGGGACAATGCGAGAACCTCGGCCTTCACGTAGTGCGCGTGGGCGTAGTTGGGCGAAAGAGCAATGGCGCGCGTGACCGCTTCATCGGCACGCGCCAGGATCCTGTCTCTTTCGGGATCCCAACGATTGCGGTGCATGAGCGTGAAGGCCTGAGCGAGTCCGACCCTGGCCTGGCTATTGTCCGGATCGATGCGCAGTGCGTCTTCGAACAGCGCGACGGATCGCTTCACGTCGTCCTGGCCCGGCCCTCCGTTCAAGATCGACCAGCCACGCATGGAGAGGTCCACCGCATCCGGGTTCGCCTGTGGCGCGCGGCGACCTTCGACGTTGACGAGCTCGACACTGAGCGTCTTCGCCAGGCGACTCGCGATGCCGAAGTTGTCCTGGGACGTC
>QHSP01000084.1 GCA_003220495.1 Candidatus Rokuibacteriota bacterium
GTCAAGACCTGCTCGAGTTCATGGCCGCGCTCGGCCTCGCGCCGGCCGCGCTGGCCGGCTACGACTGGGGCGGTCGCGCCGCGTGCATCGCGGCGATCCTGGCGCCCGAGCGCGTGCGCGCGCTGGTCACGATCGGCGGCTACAACGTCCAGAACACGGTGACGCCGGCGGCGCCGGCCTCGGCTCGAGCCGAGCGCTCGTACTGGTACCAGTGGTACTTCAACACCGAGCGCGGCCGGCGGGGGCTCGAGCAGAACCGTCGCGACATCTGCCGGCTTCTCTGGCAAGAATGGTCTCCGACCTGGCGATTCGATCCGGCGACGTTCGATCGCACCGCCCCTTCGTTCGACAATCCCGACTTCGTGGCGGTCGTGATCCACTCCTACCGCCACCGTCACGGCAACGCGCCAGGCGATGGGCGCCTGGACGCGATCGAGCGGCGCCTTGCCGAGAGTCCGGCGATCACCGTGCCCACCATGATCCTTCACGGCGGCGACGACACGGTGAGCTCCGCCCGGCGCTCCGAGGCCGAGCTCTCACGATTTCCGGCGGGAACCGAGCGGCGCGTCGTACCCGGCGTCGGTCATTTCATGCCGCGCGAGGAGCCCCAGGCAGTGGTCGACGCGCTGCTGAAGGTCCTCCACTAGGACGAATCCCACATGCGTATCGAGGTCATCTGCACCGGCGACGAGGTCCTCACCGGCAAGATCGTCAACACCAACTTCAGCTACATCGCGCAGAAGCTGGAGGACGTCGGCCTCGCGGTCCAGTGGGAAACGACGGTCGGCGACGATCGAGAGAATCTCCTGCTGGCGTTCAAGCAGGCCGGGCAACGCGCCGACGCGGTCATCGTCAACGGCGGCCTCGGCCCCACGGTCGACGACCTGTCCCAGGAGATCGCGGCCCAGGCCGCGGGGGTCGAGCTCGTCCTCAACGAGGAGTGGCTCAAGACGATGGAGGAGTTCTTCCGCCGCCGCAGCCGCGTCATGCCGCCGAACAACAAGAAGCAGGCGATGCTGCCGGCGACCGCCGAGGTGATCGACAACCCGGTCGGCACGGCCTGCGGCTTCGCGCTCGACATCGGCCGGGCGCGCTTTTTCTTCACCCCGGGTGTGCCGCGCGAGCTCCGGCGCATGCTCGAGGAGCAGATCATTCCGCGCCTGCTGGCGAAGAGCGGCCTGCAG
The DNA here is from genome assembly GCA_003220495.1 of Candidatus Rokuibacteriota bacterium. Lineage (GTDB taxonomy): Bacteria > Methylomirabilota > Methylomirabilia > Rokubacteriales > CSP1-6 > AR31. The sequence goes on from QHSP01000084.1 coordinate 1,185, forward strand.
ACGGCCATCCACCTCAAGCGGTTCCATTCTTACGGCCTCGGCGAATCCCACGTGGACGCGCTGCTCACCGACGTGGAGAAGCTCGTGCCCGACGGCAGCGTGAAGCTCGGCTTCCGCGCGCACTACCCGCAGCTCGAGACCAAGCTGACGGTGCGCGGCCGCGACATGGACGACGTGCGGGCGAAGCTCGCGCCCGTCGAGCGCGAGGTGCGCAAGCGGCTCGGCAACTTCATCATGGCCGAGGACGAGCAGACCCTGGAGGGCGTCGTCCTGTCGGCGCTGACGGCGCGCCAGGGCTCGCTCGCGATCGTCGAGACGTTCACGAGCGGGCAGATCGCCGCGCGCTTCGCCCACCTGCCCGGCGCGGAGAAGGTCTTCCGCCGCGGCGTGGTGGCACGGGACCTCGGCGAGATCTTCGCCGGGGTCGGCCTCGACGGCGATCCCCCCGCGGGCGAGCTCACGCGCGAGACGGCGGAGGCGGTGGCGCAGGCCGCGCGCCGGCGCACCGGCGCGACCTACGCACTGGCGGTGCTGATCGCGCTCGACGACGGCCCGGACCGGATAGACTTCGGTGGCACCATCTGTCTAGCGATCGGAACCGCCGACGGCGCCGAGTCCCGACGCAGCCGGATTCTCGGCGGCCGCGAGTGGGTACGTCTGGGCGCGACCGAGATGGGGCTCGACTGCCTGCGCCGCTACCTCCAGGGGCTGCCGGTCGCCGAGCGGATCGACTTCGAGAAGACGTGAGGAGCAGCACGAAGGAGAAATAGGCATGCTGATCGTCGACGCGCAGATCCACATCTGGAAAGGCCACAAGCCGACGAATCCGAACCATCGCCAGATCGCCGACTACACGGCGGAGGACGTGCTCAAGGAGATGGACGGAGGCGGCGTCAACGCGGCCGTGATCCATCCGCCCGGATGGGACCCCAACTCCAACGCCCTGGCGGTCGAGGCCGTGCGCCAGCATCCGAATCGCCTCGCGATCCTCGCCAACTTCCCGCTCGACAAGCCGGAGAGCCGCTCGGCGATCGACGGCTTGAAGAACCGGCCTGGAATGCTCGGGCTCCGCTTCGCGCTGCTGCAGCCGCATCAGCAGACGTGGCTCACCGACGGGTCCCTCGACTGGCTCTGGGTCGCCGCCGAGCGCGCCAGCATGCCGGTCGCGCTGCTCGGTCCCGGGCTCATGCAAGTGATCGGCAAGATCGCCGAGCGGCATCAGGGGCTCAAGCTGATCATCGATCATTTCGGGCGCCCCGACGCGGCCTGGTCCAACCTGCCGGACCTCGTCGCCGCGGCCAAGCACCGCAACGTCGCGCTGAAGGCGACCGGAGCGCCGAGTTATTCGGCCCAGCCCTATCCGTATCGCGACATCCACGGCCACATTCGCAAGCTCTACGACGCCTTCGGCCCCGATCGGATGTTCTGGGGGACGGACATCACGCGGATGCCGTGCCCGTGGACACAGTGCGTCACCATGTTCACCGAAGAGCTGCCGTGGCTGACGGCGAAGGACAAGGAGCTGGTCATGGGGCGTGCGCTTTGCAACTGGCTCGGCTGGAAGCTTCCGGCCTGACGGAGTGAAGCCATGAAACAGATCATGCTCGATCGCTACGGCCAGCCCGAGGATGGCCTGCGCTGCGCGGAGGTGCCGGACCTCGGGGCGCCGGGCGCCGGCGAGGTGGTCTTCGACGTCCTCGCGTTTCCGATCAATCCCGCCGATATCTCGTTCTGCCGCGGCACCTACCGGCTCAGGCCCGAGCTGCCCGCGACACCCGGGGCCGAGTGCGTCGGCCGCGTCGCCGCGATCGGCTCCGGCGTGACGCACGTGAAGCCGGGCGACCTCGTGATCAATCTGCAGCGCGAGAACTGGACCCAGCAGCGGCGGGTCAAGGGCGACGACGTCATCGCGGTGTCGGACGGTATCGACATCCAGCAGGCGGCGATGCTGCGGATCAATCCCGCGACCGCGCTCCTGTTGCTCGCCGACGTCGTCCCGCTGAAGCCGGGTGACTGGATCATCCAGAACGTCGCCAACTCGGCGGTCGGCCGCCTGGTGATCCGCCTGGCGCGGCCGCGCGGCGTGAAGACGGTGAACGTGGTGCGGCGCGAGTCGCTGTTCGGCGAGCTCAAGGCCCTCGGCGGCGACGTGTGCGTCCTCGACGGGCCCGATCTGGCCGCGGCGGTCAAGGCGCAGACGCGCGAGGCGCCGATCCGCCTCGGGCTCGACGCGGTGTCGGGCCGGGCGACCGCACGGCTCTCGGCCTGTCTGGCCGACGGCGGTGTCGTCTGCAACTACGGCTCGATGACGGGCGAGGACCCGGTGATGTCGCGCAGCACGCTGATTTCGGGCGGCCAGTCGCTCGTCGGCTTCATCCTGGGCCGCGCGCTCGGCACGCGCTCGCTCCCCGAGATCCGGGCGATCTACGCCGATCTCGGCCAGCAGGTCGCGAAGGGCAACCTGTCGGCGCCGGTCGAGATGGTCTATCCCATCGAGGACATCAAGGAAGCGGTGGCGCACGCGCAGCGCGGCGAGCGTAGCGGCAAGATCCTGGTGGGCCCGAACGGGCCGGTGTAAGGGATGAGCCACTCGGGGCTCACGAGAGCCCCGAGTGGCCGTGTGTCGACTTACCGGCCGTGATCCTTGTCGTCGTGCTCCTTGTCGTCGTGATCACCGCGCACCCTGTGGATCTGGCCGCGGATCTCGCCCGCCGGGAAAGCGCTCGTGTGGATGTTGGCGTAGGCGGTATTCGACCTCAGCGCGTCGACGAGCGCGTCGAACTCTCCAGCCGTGACGTTCTGGGTAGGAATGGCCACGACGCTCGCGTTCGTGAAGGTACCGGTCACGGTTGCGGTCGCGGCCCCGAGATTCGGGCATGCCTGCGTCCCGGCGGGACCGTTACCCAGGTTCGTACAAAAGAACACCATGACTCCACCGGCCACATGCTTTTTACCGAAATGGATGTGCGCCTGCGTCACATTGCCGGTACCCGGCGCCGTGGTGCCCACGTTTGAATAGGTCAGGGTGAAAGTTGCCGTCCCGGCCGTCTCATTGAGGCTGAGATGCAAGGTGCCCGTGCCGTTGGATCGGATCGCCCCGGTTGGACCGGCCAGCGCTCCGATCTCCTGGAACCCGTTCAAGCGCGCGAAAAATTCCTCGGCGTAGGCGTAGCTCGCTGAGAACCCGACGAGCGTGGCGACCAGCACGGTTTTGATGAGCTTGTCCCGGCGCATGGCGTCCTCCCTTACGGGTTGAGTGAGACTTCCCCGCGTCCACGGGCTTCCGTTGTATCGATCGACCTAAAGGACACCCCCTCCCCTGGCAGTTCAAGTGAATTTCAAGCGACGATCAGTGAGGACGAAGGCACCTCGTTGGCCCGGAATCGCTATGGGAGGCGGTCTGCCCGCTCCATATCGGGATCGCCCCATAAACGGGCGGCTCCAGTCCTCGGTTCCCGGGCAAGAGCCACCACGGCTGTTTTCACACTCTTGAGACGGGTCCGCAGGCCGCGCCGCAGCGGTATAAGATCCATGTCGCACTCTGGACGACCGGAGGCTGTATGAAGGCGCGGGACCGACATCGCTGGGGCCGGTGGATCGTCTGGCTGGCGTTCGCCGCGACGGCCGGCAGCGGTGCGCCGGTGTTCGCCGAGCCGACCGAAACCAAACCGGAAGCAGCGGCGACCGACCCGGACTTCACGGCCGGCAAGGAGGCGCTCGACCGCAAGGATTGGAGCGAAGCCGGCCGGCGCTTCAAACAGGCCGCGTTGCGCGACCCTGACAACGCCGACCTCGAGAACTACCTCGGCTACTCCTATCGCAATCTCGGACAGCTCGACGCCGCGCTCGCGCACTATCGGCGCGCGCTCGAGCTGAACCCCCGCCACCGCGGCGCCCACGAGTACGCGGGGGAAGCCTACCTGATAGTCGGCGACCTCGCGCGCGCTGAGGAGCACCTGGCCGCGCTGCGCCGAATCTGCCTGCTGCCGTGCGAGGAGCTCGGCGACCTCGAGCGCGAGATCGCGGCCTATCGCAAGAGGACGGGCGTGACGCGGTGATCGGTCAATCCCCCCGGCGCAAGGAAGACGAGCGGCTCATCACCGGCCGCGGCCGCTTCATCGACGACATCGCCCCACCCGGCATCGCCCATCTCACCGTCGTCCGCTCCACGCACGCGCGGGCACGGATCGTCGCCATCGATGCGGAGGCGGCGCGCAAGCTCCCCGGGGTCGTCGTCTTCTTCGCCGACGATCTGCCCGGGCTCGCCGAGCCCCTCCCCGCGGCGCGCGCCGACAGGACGAATCCCTACGTCCGCCTGGACACTCCACGCGCGCAGCGGCCGCTCGCCCGCGACGAAGTCCGCTACGTCGGCGAGCCGATCGCCGCGGTGATCGGTCCGGATCCGTACCAGGCGGCCGACGCCGCCGAGCTGATCCGGATCGAGTACGAGCCGCGGCCCGCCGTCATCGACGCCGAGGCCGCGATGGCCGCGACGTCGCCGCAGGTCCACGACGGCACGAGCAACGTCGTCGGCCAGGTCGCCAAGGTGATCGGCGACGTCGATCGCGCGTTCGCCGACGCCGACGCGGTCGTCGAGGACCATCCCTCTCACGGGCGCGTGACCTCGATGGCGATCGAGACGCGTGGCCTCTGCGCGGCGTTCGATCCGGCCACCGGCGCGATGACCGTGTGGGCGGCACACCAGGCGCCCTACCACTTGCGCGGCGTCGTCGCGGCGCGGCTCGGGCTGCCGGCCGAGAGCGTGCGCGTCATCGCGCCGGACACCGGCGGCGGCTTCGGGCCCAAGGAAGGGATCTACCCGGAGGACGTGCTCGTCCCCTTGCTCGCGCATCACCTCGGCCGCCCCGTGAAGTGGATCCAGACGCGCACGGAGTTCCTGTCGAGCTCCCATCAGGCGCGCCAGCAATCGCATCACGCCCGGCTCGCGGCGACACGCGAGGGGCGCATCCTGGGCCTCGATGTACGGATCGTGAAAGACGTCGGCGCCTATCACTACTTCTCCGTCCACGAGCCGACGAACACGATCAATCACCTGCCGTCTCAGTACCGGGTCCCGGCGTTCCGCGCCGAGGGCTTCTCGGTGGTCACCAACAAGACGCCGACCGCGCCGTACCGCGGCGCCGGCCGGCCGGAGGCGATTCTGGTCGTCGAGCGGCTGCTCGATCGGCTCGCGGCCAAGCTCGGCCTCGACCCCGCTGAGGTCCGGGCGAGAAACCAGATCGCGCCGGCGGACATGCCCTATCGGCCCGGCCTCGTGTACCGAGACGGCGTCGCCGTGAGCTACGACGGCGGCGACTACCCGCTCGAGCTCCGTCGGGCGCTCGACCTGATCGACTACGCGGGCTGGCGGAAGCGCCAGCGCGACCTGCGCGCCGAGGGCCGACGGATCGGGCTGGGGATCGCGGGATACCTCGAAGCAGGGGGCAGCGTGCGTCCCGGCGAGTGGGCGACCGTCAAGGTCGACGATCGCGGTCACGTCGAGGTGCTCATCGGCGTGTCGGGCTCGGGTCAGGGCCACGAGACCGTGTTCGCCCAGGTGTGCGCGGAGTATCTCGGCGCCGCGTTCGACGACATCCGCGTCCGCGGCGGCGACACCACGCTGGTGCCCTTCGGCTACGGGACGGGAGCCAGCCGGGTCGCGGTGAACACCGGCAACGCGGTGGCGGTCGCGGCCGCCGACGTGAAGGTGAAGGCGTGTCGCGTCGCGTCCCGCCTCCTCGAGTGCGCGCCGGACGACGTGCGGATCGAGGACGGTCGTGCGTTCGTGGTCGGCACGCCCGCGCGCGCGATTCCCCTCGCCCAGGTCGCTCGCGCGGCGCTGACCGATCGCGGCCTCGTCGAGCTCGGCGGTCCCGGGCTCTGGGCCACGAAGTTCTACTCGCCGCCGACGGTGACGTGGTCGAGCGGCGTCCACGCGGCGGTCGTCGAGGTCGACGCGGAGACCGGGCGGGTCGCCATTCTCCGCTACGCGATCGTGCACGACTGCGGCCGCCAGCTCCATCCGGTGATCGTCGACGGCCAGATCGTGGGGGGCTTCGCCCAGGGCCTCGGGGTCGCGCTCGGCGAGCACATCGTCCACGGCGACGACGGCCAGCTCCTCACGAACACGCTCATGGACTACCCTATCCCCCGGGCGGAGGACATGCCGCCGCTCGTGATGGAGCACCTGCACTTCGCGACGGATCACAACCCGCTCGGCGTGCGCGGGGTCGGCGAGGGCGCCACCGGCCCGCCGACCGCGGCGCTCGCCAACGCCGTCGCGGACGCCTTCGGGGGGCGACTCGACGTCACGAATCCGGTGCTCACGCCGCACCGGGTCTACACCCTGCTTCGAGAGGCCGGATTCGCATGAGCATGAGGAGGAGATCATGGCAAGGCTGACACCGATCACCAGCAAGAACCAGGTCGCCGCGAAGGACCAGGCGATCGTCGACTCGATCGTCGCGAGCCGCGGCGCGCTGCAGGGGCCGTTCACGATGTTCCTGCACTCGCCCGAGCTGGCCGGCCGGCTCGCGCACCTCGGCGCCTACGTGCGGTTCGAGGGCTCGCTCGACATGCGCGTGCGTGTGCTCGCCGCGATGACGGTCGCGCGCGAGCTCGAGGCCGTGTACGTCTGGGGCGCGCAGGCGGGCGGCGCCCGGCGGCTCGGTGTGCCGGAGTCGACGATCACCGCGATCCGCGAGAACCACAGCCGCGGCATTCCGTCGGAGGACGCCCAGATCGTCGAGTTCACGCGCCAGCTCATGCGGAAGCACCGGGTCGACGAGCCGACCGTGAAGGCGCTGATCGGTCGGTTCGGCAACGACGGCTTCATCCAGCTCACCGGCGCGATCGGCTACTACAGCATGCTGGCGATGACGGTCAACGCCTGCGAGCTCGAGGCGGCGCCGGGCGCCGAGGTGCTGAAGGTCTAGCGCCTCGGCTGGATTTTCCGGGTGACCGACTTCGAGGTGCCGAAGGTCGGGATGAAGGCCGAGTGCTTGCCGGGGCCGCCCGTGACGACGATGTGAATATCCTCCGGCTTGCCGACGATGGGGCAGAGCGCCTCGTCGTCGCTCTGGTCCACCCAGTCGGGCCAGTTCTCGGCCTTGTACATCGCGCGCAGCTTGAGCAAGCCGACCTTGTTGCGCGCCCGCTCGAAGAGGAACTTCTGCACGTCGGCCTTGGACATGCCGCCCGAGGCGATCGTGTGCGCGTGCTCGGGGCCGAATGCCACCAGCACGTCGCCGCGGATCACCGAGCCGGCGTTGTTGTGGCCGACGGTCGTCATCGTGTCGGCGACGACCGTCAGGGTGGTCTCGGCCGACGTGCACACGTGATCGTTTATGTTGTGCGGGCCCTCGCCGGAGAAGACCGTGACCGTGCTGTCGCTCCTGGCGAATCCGCGCGTCACCCGGAACGGCTCCCAGGGCGTGGCGACTTCGTTTTCCGCGACGCAGTAGCTGAACTTGGCCGGGGAGCCGTGCGTGGCCTGATCGCCCTCGCCCGGGATGCCGCCGCCCACGTTCACGAGCACGAGCCGCATGGCCCGTCCGATGGAGGCGTTGGCGCGGAAGCCCGGGCCGAAGGCGCCGTGGCGGAAGTTGAGCCCGAGCTCCTGCGCCATCGGGCCCGAGACCAGCATCATGACCGCGCAGGGATGCGTGGTCGCCTGCACGCTGTAGAGGCCGAACGCCGGATCGGCGGCCGCCTCGAGCGCGGCGATCAGCACGGGCATGTACTGCGGCCGGCAACCGGCCATCACCGCGTTGATCGCGATGTTCTCCACCGTGGCTTCGGCCCAACGGGGCGGCACGATCGCGATGACCTCGCCGGGCTGCCGGCCGGAGCCCGCGATCATCGCCTGGACGCGCTCGGCGGTCGGCAAGACGAACGGCAGACCGTCAGTGAGCCGCCGCGCGTGAAAGGCCTCCAGGGCTTCGTCTTCGTCGGCGAACGTGAAGCGCTCGTTCATCGTCGGTCCCGCGCTCGACGCGGCGCCGGCCGGACGGGTCGCGGCGTCGCCCGTCAGGCCGCGAATGACCTGCGCGAGCGCGTCGTCGGCGCGCTGGTGGATGACCGTGATGGACTCACCGCCGATCGGGTGCGTGATGATGGCCAGCGGCAGATCCGGCATCCCCAGATTCTTCGACTCCTCGCGCGCCAGCCCCATGAACGCCTCGGTGCAGATGGTCACCGTGGGGATGCCCTTGCGCTCCAGCTCGACCGAGTCGTGGATACACCACGACGTGCACGAGCCTCAGTCGCTGATCGCGGTGATGACCGCGCCGACCTCCTTCGCGTACGCGTCGAGCCCCTCGGCGCCGATCGCGGCGCTGGGCTTCTGCTTCGTCAGGGAGCCGGCCACGGGGTGTTGCTTGGCGAGCAGCTCGATCACGCGTCGTTGGAGCTCGAGCGAGTTCGGCTTGCTGTTGTTGAGAACGCCCAGGGTGACGCCGTCGAGGGATCGCAGGCGCGGCGCGAGCGGCTGAGACCCGACCCGATTGACACCCAACGGGCTCAGCACGGTGATCCCGCTCATCCGAATCCTCCCGCCTGTAGAATAGCGCAACCAACGCGGGGAGGACGCCATGAGACCGTACGAGGGCATCAAGATCATCGACATCACGCACGTGCTGGCCGGTCCGTTCGCGGCCTACCAGCTGGCGCTGCTGGGCGCCGACGTGATCAAGGTGGAGCATCCGACGGACTACGATCAGAGCCGCGATTCGGGCGGCGATCGCGCCCTCAACCGCCAGCAGATGGGCACGGGCTTCCTCACGCAGGCCTCGAACAAGCGCGCGATCACGTTGAACCTCAAGCACGAGAAGGGGCGCGAGATCTTGAAGAAGCTCGTGACAGACGCCGACGTGCTCGTCGAGAACTGGCGCTCCGGCGCGTTCCCTGCGCTCGGGCTCGGCTGGGACGATCTGCGCCCGCTCAACCCGCGGCTGATCTACTGCTCGATGACCGCCTTCGGCCAGGAAGGCCCGCGCGGCGCGCAGACCGCCTACGACCAGCTGATCCAGGCGACGTCGGGGATGATGGCGATGACCGGCACGCCGGACGTGAACCCGATCAAGACCGGCGCTCCCGTCATCGACTACGCCACCGGCACGATGTGCGCGTTCGCGATCTCGTCCGCGCTCTTCCAGCGCGAGCGCACGGGCCGCGGCCAGCACATCGACAGCGCGATGCTCGACGTGTCGCTGATGCTGATGGGCTCGCACATCACGTCGTACATGCGCACGGGCCACGAGCCCCAGCCCAAGGGTAACCAGATGGACCGCGCCAGCAGTCAGCTCTACGAGGCCAAGGACGCCCCGTTGATGATCGCCGCCGGCAACCGTGGCCAGCACGAGCGCCTCTTCCAGGCCGTCGGCCGCCCGGACATCGCCGCGCAGTCGAGTCACGACGAACGCGAGAAACTGTACGACGCGCAGACCGAAGAGCTACAGAAGATCATCGCGCAGCGGACCGCCGACGAGTGGGAGCAATACCTCCAGGGGAGCCACGTCCCGGCCGGGCGCGTACGGCGGCTCTCGGAATCACTGAAAGATCCGCAGCTCGCGACGCGGGGCGTCCTGCACCGCCACGAGAAGATCGACGGCATCGAGGGTCCGGTGACCGTGCCGATGGCCGCGTTCAAGTTCGCCGACGGCGGCCCGAGCATCGAGACCCCGCCGCCGCGTCTGGGCCAGCACACCGACGAGGTGCTCGCGGGCCTCGGCTACTCCAAGGACGAGATCGCGAAGCTGCGCGCCGAAGGCGCGATCTAGCGACGCGCTGGCGCGGAGCGCTGCCGCTACGGGAGCAGGTCGGCGACGGCGATCCTGCTCGATGCGAAGGCGCGCGGAACGGCGAAGGCCGGCGGTGGCAGCGTGGTGACGGATCGGTACCGCCATCCATAGAGCGCAGACGGATCGGGGCTCGGATCTCGGTAGATCTCGAGAACGTGATCGACGAGGTTGACGATCCAGTAATCCTCGATGCCTGCCCGCGCGTAGAGGCTGCCCTTGCGGTGCCGGTCGAAATGGAGGCTCGAATCCGCAACCTCGACGGCGAGCGCGGGGCGCGCGGGGTGCGCTTCACGGTAGTCGGCCGGGCGGCCCGCAACGACGACCAGATCGGGCTCGGGCTCGGACTCGTCGTCGAGCGACAGGGGCAGCTGGGTTCTCACGATCCATCCCGGTGGAAGGACCGCCCGCAGGGCATATTCGGCGGTGCTCACCGCCGAGCTGTGATAGGCGCCCTTCGGCTCCGCAACGATGAGCTGGCCGCCGATCAGCTCCAGAGGCTCGCCCTCGAAGACCCCGAGGTCCACCAGCCGGTCGTACTCGACCCGCTTCCAGCGCCGCAGCGTGAGCGGGGCTTGCGTCATGTGCCAACTTTAGCGAGCGCGAACGGCGAGATCAACGTCAGCGCGTCGATACGCGCTATCATCCCCTCGCACGCTGAAAGGAGCCGCCCATGACTTCCCGGCTACGACGGCTTTCGGTGGTCTTCCTCGGCCTCGCCCTGATCGCGCTCGTGTCCGGGCCCGCTTCGTCGCAAACGCCGCGCGGTCACGGGGCCGAAGCGCGAGACATGGAGCTGGTCGGTCACGACGATCTCCAGGGGCGCTCGGCCTACCAGCCGACGATCCACAAGCAAGGCGGGCGCTTCA
>QHSP01000103.1 GCA_003220495.1 Candidatus Rokuibacteriota bacterium
CAGCCCACCGAACGTGGCGACCAGGATCGGCAGGGCCAGGTGCGCCGCGAAGTCCCACTGCTGGGCCCAGAAGGCGAGGTACTCCCACGTCGGCGAGCGCAGGCCCGAGATCGGGAGCCAGCCGAGCTGGACACCGAAGAGGATCATGAGCATGAGCGCCAGCCAGAAGTCGGGCGTGGCGAAGCCCACGAACACGAAGATGGTGGTGATCTTGTCGAACGTCGAGTATTGACGCGTCGCCGACAGCACGCCGATCGGGATCGCGAGCACGACGATGATCATCAGCTCGACGATGTTCAGCAAGAGCGTGACCGGCAGCCGCTCGCCGATCTTCTGGAGCACCGGCCGCGCGTCGGGCGAGAACGAGCGCCCGAAGTCGAGCCGCACGAGCCGCGTCAGCCAGCTCCAGTACTGGACGTGCAGCGGCTTGTCGAGCCCGTAGGTCTCGGTCAGGAGCTGGCGGATTTTTGCGTCGGAGCGGGTGCTGCTCTCGTCGGACTGGATGTCGACCGGCTCGCCCGGTGCCAGGTGGATGACCAGGAACGAGACGAAGGTGATTCCGACGAGGAGCGGGATCGCGAGGACGAGCCGCCGCAGCGCGTAGCCGAGCATGGCCCGCTATTCTATCGCGGCGGCGTCGGATCTAGCCGGCCGTATAGCGGTGCAGATTCAGCGGGACGAACCACTCGTTGAAGTTGTAGTTGATGCCGATCGACGCCGGCACGATGCCACGCACCCGGGACGACACGACCGGGAGGCCGTCGCGGAAGTAGAGGAAGACGATCGGCTGGTCCTCGGCGAGCACTTCCTGCAGTCGATCGTAGTACTTCTTGCGGTCGGCCTCGACGCACGTGCTCCGCCCCTTTTCGAGGAGCTCGTCGGCCTCGGGATTCGCGTAGCCGATGCGGTTGAGCTCGTCGGGGGAGGTCTTGGACGAATGCCAGATGTCGTACTGATCCGGGTCGGGCGTGATCCCCCAGGCCAGGATGACCGTCTCGAAGTTTCGCTTCTTGATGTACTCCTTCAGGAGCGCCGCCCATTCGATGACGCGGATCTCGACCTGGACGCCGATGTCCTTGAGCGAGGCCTGGATGATCTCGGCGACCTTGCGGCCCTCGTCGCTCCCCTGCGCGCTCAGCAGGTCGAACTTGAACGGGACGCCGTGCTTGACCAGGATGCCGTCGGCGTTCGTCTCGGTCCATCCGGCTTGGGCCAGCAGCGCGCGCGCCTTCGCCGGATCGTACGGATACTGGTGGACATTCGGGTTGTACTGCGGTGTGCCGGGTTTGTAGGGGCCGGTCGCCTCGCGCGCCAGACCGAGACGCACGCCCTCGATCAGCTCGCGCTTGTTGATGGCATGAGCGAAGGCCTGGCGCACGCGCCGGTCGGCGAAGCGCGGGTCCCGCAGATTCATGCCCAGGTAGACGTAGACGTTCGCCGCGTACTGATACTTGGCGTAGGCCTTGCGGAAGGCCGGATACTCTGTCTGCCGCTTGAACTGCATCGCGGTGAGCTTCGCGCCGTCCACGCCCTTGGCCTTCAGCTCCAGGAAGGTCGTCGCCGAGCTCGGGATGATGCGATAGACGACGCGCGAGATGTACGGGCGGCCCGCGAAGTAGTCGGGATTGGCGACCAGCACGACCTTTTCTCCGGGCCTCCATTCCTTGAACAGGTACGGTCCGGTTCCCACCGGATTCGTCCGATTCTGGGGCGCCTCCCGGAGCTTGCCCTCTCGGGCATACGACGCGAGCAGGTGCTTGGGCAGCATCCAGATGCTCCAGCTCTGGAGCGCCTTGGCGCTGGGGTGCTTGTAGCGGACGCGCACGGTGTACGGATCCACCGCCTCCACCGACTCGACGAATTTGAAGTCGCCCCCATACGCGGTCGGCGTCTTCGGGCTGATCATCGTCTCGTAGGTGAAGACGACGTCGGCGGCGGTGAACTGCTGGTGGTCGTGCCAGCGCACGTTCCGGCGGAGCTTGAACGTGAGATCCAGACAGTCACGGCTGTACTGCCAGGACTCGGCCAGCTCGCCGACGAGGTTGAGGTCCTTGTCGTACCTGACGAGGCCGTTGTAGATCAGCCCCGCGACCTCGAACGACGGCCCATCGGTGAGGACGTTGGGAAGCAGGCCCGAGATATTCCCCTGGAGCGCCTCGATGTAGGTGTCACCGTAGGCCGGCTTGCCGGGCGCCTGCCCGGCCGTGACCTCGAGGGCGCTGTCCGCCTCGCCGCCGCATCCGGCGAGCGCGATCAGCAGAAGCAGGCCGGAGAGGCGGAGGAGGGCGCCGCGCCTCATGCGCGTCAGCGCGGCTGGGTCGGCGCGGGAGCCGTCGGAACCGTCGGCGCCGCGGGGGCCGACGGAGCGACGGGCGCGGCCGGCCCGCTCGCCGGGGGCGGCGCGGCCTCGCGCACGACGGAGCTTGCGCGCTCGCCGCCCAGCATGGCGAGCGTGAACGACGTGAGGGTGAAGACGATGGCGATCCCGGTCGTGATCTTGCCGAGCAAGGTCGGCGTGCCCATCGAGCCGAACACCGCCTGACTGCCGGCGCCGCCGAACGCCGAGCCGATGTCGGCGCCCTTGCCCGACTGGAGCAGGACGATGCCGATGATCCCGAAGCACGCAAGCACGTGAACGATGGTCAGGACGATGTGCACCCACTCACTCCTTGGCGGCCGTTCCGATTCGCGCCGCCTTACGCACGATGCCGATGAATCCTTGGGCGTTCAGGCTCGCGCCGCCGACGAGCGCTCCGTCCACCTCGGGCTCGGCCATCAGCGCCTCGGCGTTCTCGGCCTTCACACTGCCACCGTACAGGATTCGAACAGTCTGGGCGATCTCCTTCGACGCGAGCTCGGAGAGAAGCCCGCGCAGATATCCCTGCACCTCGGCGGCCTGACCGGGTGTCGCGTTGACCCCCGTTCCGATCGCCCATACCGGCTCGTAGGCGAGGACGGTCTTGGCGATCTGATCGGCGGAGAGCCCGGCCAGGCCGGCCCGCAGCTGGCCCTCGACGGTGGTGAAGGTCAATCCCTGGCGGCGCTCGTCGGCGGTCTCGCCCACGCAGAGCACCGGCGTCAGATCGTGGGACAGGATCGCGCGGACCTTCAGCTTGATCTGCTCGTCCGACTCGCCCATCTCCTTGCGCCGCTCGGAGTGACCCGCGAGGACCCAGCGGCAGCCGAGCTCGGCGAGCATCGGCACGGAGATCTCACCCGTGTGCGCGCCGGCGGGCTCGTGATGACAGTTCTGGGCGCCCAGCTGGATCGGCGAGCCGGCGAGAATCTCGGACACCGCGGCGAGCGCGGTGAACGGCGGGCACACGGCGACGTGGACGCCGCGCGGGCGCTTGAGCCCGTCCCGCAGCCCGGTGGCGAGCACCCGGGCCTCCGCGACGGTGCCGTGCATCTTCCAGTTGCCGACGACGAGCGGTGTTCTCATCGGGGTGTTCTCATCGGGTGAAGTCCGTCAGCGCCTCGACGCCCGGCAGCTTCCGCCCCTCGAGGAACTCGAGGAACGCGCCGCCGGCGGTCGAAATATACCCGATCTTCTCGGTGACGCCAGCCTGTGTGACGGCGGCGACCGTGTCCCCACCGCCGATCACCGTGAACGCCGACGCGCCGGCGACGGCGCGCGCGAGCGCGAGCGTTCCCGCCGCGAAGGCGGGTCGCTCGAAGACGCCCATGGGACCGTTCCAGACGATGGTCCTGGCGCCGCTCAGGGCCGCGGTGAAGCGCTCCACGGTGCGCGGGCCGATGTCGAGACCCATCTGACCGGCCGGGATCTCGCGGATGCCGACAGGGCGGCCCTTCGGGCTGTCGAGACCGTCGGCCACGACCGCGTCGAGCGGGAGCACCAGCGCGACACCACGCCGGCGCGCGGCGTCGAGCGTGCGTCGCGCCGTCTCGAGCCGGTCTGGCTCGACGAGCGAGCGGCCGACGGCGTGGCCGAGCGCATGCAAAAACGTGAAGGCCATGCCGCCGCCGATGAGCAGCGCGTCGACCTTCTCGAGCAGGTGCTCGACCAGGGTCAGCTTGTCCGACACCTTCGCCCCGCCCAGGATCGCGACGAGCGGCCGCTCGGGTGACTCGAGGATTCGGCCCAGCGCCGTCAGCTCCTGCTGCATCAACAGGCCGGCGGCGGCCGGCTGCAGGTGCTTCGTGATCGCGGCAATCGAGGCGTGGGCGCGGTGCGCGGCCGCGAAGGCATCGTTGACGTAACGCTCGGCCAGCTCCGCGAGCGACCGGGCGAAGCCGTCGTCGTTGGCTTCCTCCTCGGCGTGGAATCTCAGGTTTTCGAGCAGGAGCACCTGCCCCGCCGACAGCGCGCGCGCGCGCGCGAGCGTCGCGGGCCCGACACAGTCCGGTGCCAGCTCCACGCGTTGATCGAGCAGGGGTTCGAGGCGCTCGGCGATGGGGCGCAGCGAGAACTCCGGCGCGACCTTGCCCTTGGGCCGCCCGAGGTGAGAGGCCAGCACGACGGACGCGCCGGCCTTGAGCGCGTACTGGATCGTCGGAACGACCGCGCGGAGCCGCGTATCGTCGGTCACGGTGCCGTGGTCGAGCGGCGCGTTGAGGTCGGCGCGTACGAAGACGCGCCGGCTGGCAAGATCCAGTTGCGCGATCGTCAGCTTCGCCAACTAAAGCGTCTTGGCGATGAACCGGATCAGATCACGGACCCGCGAGGAGTAGCCCCACTCGTTGTCGTACCAGGCGAGGACCTTGACGAGGTTGCCCTCGATCAGCGCCGTCGACGGCAGGTCGATGATCGAGGAGTGCGGGTTGCCGTTGAAGTCCGAGGACACCAGCTCCTCTTCGGTCGCCTCGAGGATCCCGCGGAGCTTGCCGGAGGCCGCTTCGCGAAACGCCTCGTTGACCGCCGCGACCGAAGCCGGCTTCTCCAGCTCGGCCACGAGATCGACCACGGAGACGTTGATCGTCGGCACGCGGATCGCGATGCCGTCGAGCTTGCCCTTGAGCTTCGGCAGCACGAGCCCGACGGCGGTCGCCGCGCCCGTGGTCGTCGGAATCATGCTCACGGCGGCGGCGCGCGCGCGGCGGAGGTCCTTGTGCGGGAAGTCGTGCACCGGCTGGTCGTTCGTGTACGAGTGGACCGTCGACGCGAACCCGCGCCTGATGCCGAACCGGTCGTCGAGCACCTTCGCGGTCGTCGCCAGGCAATTGGTGGTGCACGACGCGTTGGAGATGATCCGGTGCTTCGCCGGATCGTACGTCTGCTCGTTCACGCCGAGCACGATCGTGGCGTCCGGATCCTTCGCGGGCGCGGTGATGATCACCTTCTTGGCGCCCGCCTGGATGTGCTTGGAGGCGGTCGCGGTGTCGCGGAACACGCCGGTCGACTCGACGACGACGTCGACGCCGAGCTCGCGCCACGGAAGCGTCGCCGGATCCTTCAGCGCGCAGACGCGAATCTCGCGGCCATCCACGAAGATCGCCTCGCCTTTCGCCACGATGTCCGCCTTGAGCGTTCCGTGCACGGAATCGTGCTTCAGCAGGTGGGCCAGGGTCTTCGCGTCCGCGAGGTCGTTGACCCCGACGACTTCGATGTCCTTCGACTCCAGCGCCGTCCGGAAGAATACGCGACCGATCCGACCGAATCCGTTGACACCAAC
Source organism: Candidatus Rokuibacteriota bacterium (assembly GCA_003220495.1). Lineage (GTDB taxonomy): Bacteria > Methylomirabilota > Methylomirabilia > Rokubacteriales > CSP1-6 > AR31. Next base: position 5,634 of record QHSP01000103.1, read on the forward strand.
ACGAACGCTCATGGGCGAGCTCCTTGTGGAAACCTTGGGACGTCCAGGCCTTCCAAATTATACGGCCGCGTGGACGACGCGAGCAACTGTTAGCCCCCCGACGCGGCGCGCCCCCGCGGCCCGCAGCGCGCGCGCGCACGCGTGGAGCGTCGCGCCGGTCGTGAGGACGTCGTCGACCAGGAGAAGGTGGCGGCCGGCTACGTGATCCGACGCCCGGAACGCGCCGCGCACGTTGGCGCGGCGCTCCGCCGCCGAGAGGTCGCTCTGCGGTCGGGTCGACCGGGTGCGCGCGAGCCAGCCCGGGCGCGTCGGCACATCGAGCCACCGTCCGATCCGCCGGGCCAGCAAGGTGGCCTGGTTGAATCCCCGCTCGCGCTCACGCTCCCGGGCGAGGGGCACCGGGATCAATGCGTCGATTCCGTCGGGCAACGACGCGACGCATTGCTCGGCCGCGAGATCGCCGAGCGGGCGCGCGAGCGCGCGACGGCCCGCGAACTTGAAGGCGTGGAGGGCCTCCCGCAGCTCGCCCTCGTAGACCGCCGCCGACCGCGCGTAATCCAGCGGCAGCGCTGTCGTCGCGCACGTCGCGCACGGGGATACGGCTGGGGGTCCCACTCCGCTGCTCGTGGGCCCCGCACCCCCAGCCGTATCCCCGTGCGCGACGCGTGACGGTCGTTCATAGGATGTCGCCGAGACAGCGGGTGCGGCGCCGCAGACGTCGCACCACGGAGGACCGAGGCGAGTGATCGCGCTCCAGCACTGACCGCACAGAGGGTCGCGGCGGCCGGCGCCGAGCGTCGTCTCGCACACGGGGCACAGTGCCGGGAAAACCAGATCGAGCGCCGCCAGGGTGAAGCTCGAGAGCACGGAGGTGGAGCTACGCGCCGAGCGGGCGCAGGGCGTTCCAGCGATGGCACTGAGCACAGCGGTCCTGCCACATCGGCGCCGACGCGCCGCACGCCTCGCAGCGATAGGGCCAGTCGAACGCGTGACCGAGCTGGAGCGCACGGCGGTACTCCTCGAACGCCTCCCGGGTCTCGCCGCGGCGCTCGAAGACCGCACCGAGAAGCGCGTGGACCACGGCCGAGCCGGGTGCCCGGACTTCGACCTTCTCGAACTGGTCGGCGGCCTCGTCGAGCATCTCCAGCTCGAGGAAAACGCGACCGAGCGCCACGGCCAGGGCGAGATCGTCCGGCGCCCGGTCGATCGCCGCGCGATAGAGGGCGATCATTCGACTCGGGCGGCCCTCCTGCCGATACGCCCGCTCGAGCCGCGCGAGGAGTGGGAGTGCCGGCAACGACTCGGCGGCGCGTTCCCAGGTGCGGACCGCTTCGCGATGGTCTCCGGTCAGCTCGTAGGCGTCGCCGAGTGCGAGCGCCGCGGGAAGGAAGAAGCGATCGGCCCGCGCAGCGCTCTTGAAATGCGCGAGGGCGCCGGCGGCGTTCGACCGCGCGACCTCGGCGCGGCCGAGCTCGTAATAGATGGCGGCCAGCCACTCGGTCTCCGGCGATCGCTCGGTCGAGCCGACGGCGCCGAGCACCCGTTGCTGCGTGTCCAGGGCCTCGCGCCAACGCCCCGCCTGCGCGGCCAGATCGCGCAAACCCCGCAAGGCACCGAGGTGGTCGCGACGCCGCTGCAAGATTTGCCGGAAGTGGGTGGCGGCTTCGTCGTTGCGGCCCAGACGACGCGCTTCCTGTGCGTGCTGGAGCAGCTCGAGGGTCGGCGAGTCGTCGGCCTCGGCACGCCGACCCGCGCCGGCCTGGAAGAAGCCCTTGAGGGTCAGGCCGAGCGACAGGAGCGAACGGACCGAGACGGGCAACGTCACGGGCGCGGCGATGCCTGGAAACGACCGCGGGCAGGCGCGGCGGCGCGGCGCACGACTAGCCCGTGGCCATCCGCTCCTCTTCCTCGATCACCCGCTGGCAGTCGATGCAGTGACGGGCGAACGGCAGGGCCTCGAGCCGTTTCTCGGCAATCGGCTCGTTGCACCGCTCGCACGACCCGAAGGCGCCATCGTCGAGCTTCTGGAGGGCCGAAACGACGTCGCGGAGGAGCCGACGGTCGCCGTTGCCGAGCTCGAAGAAGAACTCCCGGGTGTATGCGGTGTTCGCCTGGTCGCCCAGGTCCTTGATCGAGTCGTCCTCGGCGTCCTTTCCGTATAGAGCGGTCCGGCCGACCTCCTCGGTCAGCTGCCGCTGCTTTTCGACAAGCCGCTTTTTGAAGTATGCGAGCCGGTCCTTGCGCATCGCGGCCTCCTTCCTTACGACGATGGCGCACACTCAAGGAACCAACGCTAGCACGCACCTCGAGAGCGCGCAACACCAACGGGCCGCCAGGACACGTTGTCTCACGAATCGTCGAGCGTGAGGGCCGGCGCGTCGCCCCACAACCGCTCGAGCGAGTAGTAAATGCGGGTGTCTTCCAGAAATACATGCATCAGCACGTCGCCGTAGTCGAGCAGGACCCAGCCGCTCTCGGCGACGCCCTCGGCATGCAGGACGCTCACGCCTTCGCCCCGGAGCTCGGCGCGGATGGCGTCCGTGATCGTCTCCAGGTGCGTCGTCGATTTGCCGCTGCAGATCAGGAAGTAGTCGGTGACGCTCGACACGCGCTGCACGTCGAGCACGACGAGATCGCCGGCGCGCTTGTCCAGCGCGGCACGGGCCGCGCGACGGGCCTTCCACTCGGCCGACGGCGCCGTCACAACTCTGGGGACCGGTAGAGGCGCCGGGCGCGAATGTACGCGTCGACCGCCTCGGGAAGTCGGTAGGCGATGGAGCGCCCCTCGCGCACGCGGCGCCGGAGGTCCGACGCCGAGATCGGGAGCGAGCTCGCTCGGACGACCAGCGGCTCCTGCCCGATCTCGTGCACGACCTTTCGGGCCGCCGCGCTCTCCGCATCGAAGGCGCTGCCGAGGCGCGGTACGACGGCCAGCTGCGCGAGCTGGGCCACGCGCCGGGGTGAGCGCCAGGTGAGCAGATCGAGGAAGGTCTCCGAGCCCACGATCAGGAACAGGTCCTTTCGGGCGATGTCGAGCGCCTCGAGCGTGTCGACGGTGTACGAGGGCCCGGACCGCTGGAACTCGAGATCGGAGACCGCGAACTTCGGGTGGCCGGCGATCGCGAGCTCGACCATGGCGTAGCGGTCCGCGGCGGGCGCGAGGTCGGCGTTCGGCTTGTGAGGCGGCCGCGCGGCGGGCACGAACAGGACGTGGTCGAGACCGAGCAGGTCGGCCACGTCGTCGGCGAGCAGCAGGTGGCCATAGTGAATCGGATTGAACGAGCCGCCGAGAACGGCCGTGCGCGCCAAGCCCTAGCGCCGGGTGGACACGATCGGGCGCCGCACTTAGTCCCGCACCTGCCCGTCGCCCTGCACGACGAACTTGGTCGTCGTCAACTCCCGCACACCGACCGGACCGCGGGCGTGCACCCGGGAGGTCGAGATGCCCATCTCGGCGCCCATCCCGAACTGGCCGCCGTCGACGAGCCGCGTCGACGCGTTCACGAGCACGGCGGCCGCGTCCACCTCGCGGGTGAAGCGGCGGGCGTGGCCGAGATCGTTGGTCACGATCGCCTCCGCGAGGCCCGTGCCGTGGCGCGCGATGTGAGCGATCGCGGCGTCGAGGTCGTCGACCACACGGATCGAGAGGATCAGGTCGAGGTACTCGGCGTCCCAGTCGGCGTCGGTCGCGGGGGTGATCCCCGGCACGAGCGCGGCCGTCTCTGGACATCCGCGGAGCGCGACGCCGGCCTCGCCGAGACGGCTCGCCAGGGCCGGCAGCAGGCTCGGGGCGATCGCGCGATGGACGAGGAGCGTCTCGAGCGCGTTGCACACGCTCGGCCGCTGCGCCTTTGCGTTGACGACGATCGTGCCGGCCATCGCCGCATCGGCGTCGGCGTCGACGAACACGTGGACGACGCCCTTGTCGTGCTTCAGCACGGGCACGCGGGAGTTGCGGCTCACCCACCGCACCAGCTCCTCGCCGCCGCGCGGGATGATCAGATCGACGAGCTCGTCGAGCTCGAGCAGCGCGGCCACCGCGGCGCGGTCCGTGGTGTCGACGAGCTGCACCGCCTCGGCGGGCGCCCCCACCTTCTCGAGCGCCTTGGCCAGGACCGTCGCGATCGCGATGTTCGACTCGATCGCCTCGCTGCCTCCGCGAAGCACGACCGCGTTCCCCGACTTCACGCAGAGACCGGCGGCGTCGGCGGTGACGTTCGGCCGCGACTCGTAGATGAACCCGATCACGCCGAGCGGCACCCGCACTCGGGAGATCTCGAGGCCGTTGGGCTGGCGCCACGACTCGACGACGGCGCCCACCGGATCCGGCAATCCCGCGATCTCCCGGAGCCCCTGGGCCATCCCCTCGACCCGCGACTCGGTGAGCGTCAGGCGATCGAGAAACGCCTTGGTCACCCGGCCGCGCGCGCGCTCGACGTCGGCGCGATTGGCCTCGAGCAGCACCTGGCTCTTCTCGACGAGCCCGCGCGCCATCTGCTGGAGCGCCTCGTTCTTGGTCTTCGTCGGGCAGAGCGCCATCGCGCGCGCCGCCGTCCGCGCCGACCGCGCGCGGGTCTCGATGAGGGTCTTCGGGTCCATCATCATAAAATCACCAGGTTATCCCTGTGGATCACTTCGTCGAAGCTCTTGTAGCCGAGCCGATGCTCGATCTCCTGCGTCTTCGCCCCGCGGATCTTGCGAAGCTCGGTCGCGTCGAAGTTCACGACTCCCCGGGCGAATTCCTTGCCGCCGGCGCCCCCCAGGAGAGCCACCACCTCCCCCGAGTCGAAGTCGCCCTCGATCTCGACTATGCCTGAAGGCAGGAGGCTCTTGCCACGCTGAGTTAATGCCGCAAGCGCCCCCGCGTCAACCGTGAGCCGGCCCTGCGGCGGAACGGCGAACGCGATCCAGCGCTTGCGCGCCCCCAGGCGGTCGGCCTTGGGCGCGAAGTAGGTCCCCACGGACTCGCCGTCGAGGACGCGGCGGAGCACGCCGGGCTCGAGCCCGCTGGCGATGACCATCGGCACGCCGGCCGCCGCCGCCTTGCGCGCCGCCTGGAGCTTCGTCGCCATGCCGCCGACCGACACGCGATCCGCGCGATCATGGGCGAGACCGACGATCTCGTCGGTGATCGCGTCCACGGTATCGAGCTTGCGAGCCCGTGCGTTGACCGAGGGATCGTCCGTGTAGAGCCCGTCCACGTCGGTGAGGAGCACCAGCAGATCCGCGTCGATCAGCGAGGCGACCAGCGCGCTCAGGTTGTCGTTGTCGCCGACCTTGATCTCCTCGACCGCGACGGTGTCGTTCTCGTTCACGATCGGCATGACGTCGAACTTCAGGAGCGCCAGCAAGGTGTTCTTCGCGTTCAGGTACCGCGCGCGGTCGCTGATGTCCTGGGCCGTCAGGAGCACCTGACCGACCGGGATCCGATGACGCCCGAACGCCGCCTCGTACTGCCACATCAGCGCCGACTGGCCGACGGCCGCGGCCGCCTGCTTCTCGGGGATCGAGCGTGGCCGCTCAGCGAGCCCGAGCCGGGCCATGCCCGTCGCGATCGCGCCCGAGGACACGAGGACGATCCGTCGCCCCTCGCTGACCGAGGCGATGTCGGCCGCGAGCGCATCGATGCGGGGGGGGCTGGCACCCACGCCGGGTGCGGTCACGAGCCCGCTCCCGACCTTGACGACGAGCCGCCGCACGCGCCCGAGCCGGCGCGTGCCGCTCATCGGGTCCGCGCTCCCGGACGACCTGTGCCCGACGCGGGCGGCGATGCCGGCGCGCCGGCCTCCGGCGCCGAGAGCGATGCCAGACGTGACGCGACACCGCGCACGAGGTCGGTGAGACCGCTTCCCGTGACGGCCGAGATCACGAAGAGCGGCAGGCCGTGCGCGGCGCAGTGCCGCTCGACTCGCTCGCGGTTCGGCGCCCCATCCGGCAGATCCGCTTTGTTGGCGACGATGATCTGGGGACGTCCGGCGAGATCGGCCGAGTACGCCGCGAGCTCACCGTCGATCACTTGAAGATCGTCGAGCGGATCGCGTCCGGTCATCGGATCGAGGTCGAGCATGTGCAGGAGGAGCCGCGTCCGCTCGGTGTGGCGGAGGAACTGGTGACCGAGCCCCTTCCCGTCGGCGGCGCCCGGGATCAGGCCGGGAAGGTCGGCGATCACGAACGAGCGGTCATCGTCGGCGCGCACGAGGCCGAGCGTCGGCTCGAGCGTCGTGAACGGATAGTCGGCGATCTTCGGACGCGCCGCCGAGAGCCGGGACACCAGCGTCGACTTCCCTGCATTGGGAAAGCCGATCACCCCGACGTCGGCGAGGAGCTTCAGCTCGAGATGGAGCCAGCGCTCCGGGCCGGGTCGGCCGAGGTCGGCGCGCCGAGGCGCCTGATTGGTCGAGGTAGCGAAGCGCGCGTTGCCGCGCCCGCCCCTCGAGCCGCGGATGGCGAGAATGCGCTGGCCCGGCACCGTGAGGTCGCCGAGACGCTCCCCGGTGTCGCGGTCGGCGACGACGGTCCCGAGCGGGACCTTCAAGATCAGGTCGGCGCCGTTGGCCCCGTGACGGTTCGAGCCCTGGCCGTGGGTGCCACGCTCGGCGTGGTAGTGGCGCCGGTAGTGAAAATCGAGGAGAGTCGTCAGCGCGGGAGCGGCCTCGAGCCAGATGCTGCCGCCGTTACCCCCGTCGCCGCCGTCGGGGCCACCATACGGCACGTACTTCTCGCGGCGGAAGCTGACGCAGCCGGCGCCTCCGTCGCCACCTTTGACGAAGACATCGATCTCGTCGACGAACATGCCGTGCACCGCGGGCCCGGGCGGCCCGGCGGAGGTCACACCGGGTTGGAGCCGATGCTCACGAAGCGCGAGTCTCCGCGCCGCTCGAACTTCACGTAGCCGTCCACCTTGGCGAACAGCGTGTCGTCCGAGCCGATCCCGACGTTGAGGCCGGGCTTGAACCGCGTCCCGCGCTGGCGAACGAGGATGGAGCCCCCCGTGACGAACTGACCGGCGAACCGCTTCACGCCGAGCATCTGGGCATTCGAGTCCCGGCCGTTTCGCGAGCTACCGACACCCTTCTTGTGAGCCATCGCGTCTAGACCTCGATCTTCGTGATGCGGACCGTCGTCGCCGCCTGGCGGTGGCCGCGGTTCCGGCGATAGTTCTTCCGACGCTTGAACTTCACGACCCTCACCTTCCGACGACGTCCCTGGGACACCACTTCGCCCGAGACCTTGGCGCGGCTGAGCGCCTTCTCACCCGAGATGACCTGGCCATCGCGGTTGACCAGCAGAACGGACTTGAACTCGACGGGCGAGCCCTTCTCACCCGCCAACTTCTCGACCGAGATGACCTGCCCGGTCGTCACGCAGTACTGCTTGCCCCCGGTCGCGATCACGGCTTCCATGGCGTCAGGCCTTTCTCTTCCGGCAACTTCGAGGAGCGTCCATCTGACCACAAGCCGACGCCTTGCGTCAACCAGCGAGCGGCCCCGGACGAGACCTCAGGCCGTCTTCATGTACTCGGCGAGACGCTTGCGCACGAAGAGGCGCGAGCGATGCACCCGCGACTTCACGGCGGGCAGGCTGATGCCGAGCGCCTCGGCGATGTCCGGATTGGACAGGCCCTCCACGTCGTGGAGCACGAGCGCGGTGCGGTAGTCCGGCGGCAGGCCGTCGATCGCATCGCCCAACACCCGGCGTAGCTCACCCTGCAGCGCTTGCTCGTCGACTCGGTCCGACCAGTCGGCCATCGGCTCGAAGTGCCGGCCGTCGTCGTCGAAGGTCGGCAAGACGTCGTCGATCGCGATCTCGTGCGACTTCGACCGGCGAGCGCGCAGCTTCTGATAGGCGGCGTTCGCGGCGATCCGGTAGAGCCAGCTCCCGAAGGCCGACTCCCCCTTGAAGGTGGAGATCTTCCGGGCGGCCGTCCACAGCGCGTCCTGCGCGGCCTCTTCCGCGTCCTCGTTCGACCCCGTGATGCGCAGGGCGAGTCGATAGACGCGGTCGCCGTAGGTCTCGACCAGCTGCTCCGGAGCTTCAGGATCCTCGCGGCGCAGCGCCTCGACCAGCGCCGCGTCGCCGTCCGGCTTCGTCCTGTCCATGACCGTCATACCCTCGGTTCGAACAGCGACAGATAACGTTTCGTCTCCGCCACGCACTGCTCCATGACGGCGATGTCTTTCGTCAGCTTCGTCAGGAGGATTGCGCCCTCCAGCGAGGCGACCAGAAAATCGGCGACCGCTTCGGGCTGGCATGAGACATCGACCGTGCCCCGACTCTGCGCCGACCGTAGGACGAGGGTCAGCCGCTCGCGCCAGGCGGCGAACACGGAAGCGAGGCGCCCGCGGAATCCTTCGTGCACGTCGGACAACTCGGCGGCGAGGTTGCCGAGCGGGCAGCCGCCGACGCAATTGCTCGCGCGCTGCGCCTCGAGGAGGCGATCGAGAAAGCACCGGATCTGACCGAGCGCGTGCCCCTCGGGGTCGGAGAAGCACGGCTCGAGCGTGCGCTCGAGGAACGAACCGATGATCTGATCCAGAATGGCGTAGCCGAGATCTTCCTTGCTCTTGAAGTGGTAGTAGAAGTTCCCCTTGCCGACGCCACTCTCGCGCAGAACGTCGTCCAGCGACGTGTGGTTGTAGCCGTGGACGTGGATCAGCCGACTCGCCGCCTCGAGGATCGCCTCGCGGGTCGAGCGGCCGTCTCGAACTTTAGTGCTCTCGGTCGTCTTTATCGTCACGTGTACTGACCAGTCGGTACAGAAGATACTCGTGGGATTTAAGGCCGTCAAGGCATTGGTTCTAATCGTAATACTTTCGTAACGTTAGAGCTAAGACTGGCGGTAACTCCGGGATGGACGATTCCGGAGCTTAGTGATGAGCGCGCACGCGCTCAAGCGGTTCAACGGCCGAGCGGTTGCTGGCCGGTGGCCGGCCAGCCGGACGATTCGAGGCTCGCCTAGAAGAGGGGCGTGGCGATCCGGAGCGCGGCCATCACGATCGGCTTGGGATAGACACCGAGGGCGACCACGCCGATCGCGCAGAGGATGACAGCCACGGCGAGAGTGGCCGAAGGACGGATCCGCCCGGCGGACGCATCCGGAGGCTCGATGTACATCCGCTTCGCGACGACGAGGTAGTAGAACAGGGCGACGACCGTCAGCACGGCGCCGACGAGCACGAGCCAGTAGAGCCCCGCCGCGGCCGCCGCCCAGAACACGTAGAGCTTCGCCCAGAAGCCGGCCACGAACGGGATGCCGCCGAGCGAGAGCAGGAAGAGCAGCATCGCCAGCGCCAGCAGGGGCGAGCGCTGCGCGAGGCCGCGCAGCGCGGCCGTTGCTTCCGATCGCTCCGAGCGCGCGACCGCCTCGACGACGAGGAACGCGCCCATGTTCCCGAACACGTAGGCCACCAGATAGAAGAGCACCATCGCCATGCCCGCCGCCGAAGCCGCCGCAAACCCCACGAGCATGTAGCCGATGTGGGCGATGCCGGAGTAGGCCAGCAGGCGCTTGGTGTTCTGTTGCGGCAGCGCCATCAGGTTGCCGCCGACGATCGTGAGCGCCGCGAGGCCCGCGGCGATCGGACTCCACGCCGCGGCCCGGTCGCCCATCCCCTCGAAGTAGACGCGGAAGAGCGCCACGAAGCCGGCGGCCTTCGGGGCCACCGAGAGCCAGGCCACGAAGGGCGTGGAGGCGGCTTCGTACGTATCGGGCACCCACATGTGGAACGGAAACGCGGCGATCTTGAACGCGAAGCCGGCGAACACCGCGAGGAGCCCCAGCAGCAGGAGCGGCTGGCCCGGCGCGAACGTCTGGGCTACCCGCGCGAGGTCGGTCGTGCGGGTCGCTCCGTAGACGAACGAGAGCCCGTAGGCCATCACCGCGGAGGAGACGCTGCCGACCAGGAAGAACTTGAGCGCGGCTTCGACCGATTCGGCCTGGCTCTTGAGGAAGCCGGCGAGCACGTAGAGCGGGATCGACATCAGCTCGAAGGCGACGAACAACAAGATGAGGTCGCGCGCCGACGACAACACCAGCATCCCGAGCAGCGAGGACAGGATCAGCAGGTGATACTCGCCGGCGCGCCGGCCGCACGCGACCCCGTCTCTGGAGATTCCGGCCAGGAGCCCGATGAAAGTCGCGGCCAGGAAGAGCCGCTTCGCGAAGATCGCGAGCCCGTCCTGGACGAACATGCCGAAGAGCGCCGGCGGCGTGGGCCTCGCGAACACGCTGACGAGGCCGATGGCCAGGACGCCCAGCGTGGCGACCCAGGCGATCCACCGGCGATCGGTCCCGCGAGCGGCCAGAGTCGCGCCGAAGACGGCGAGCATGACGGCGCCGATCGCGATCTCGAGGGTGAACGGGCTCACGGGTTCACGATCCGCGCCAGGAGCGGCACCGTCGCCGTGTCGATCGGCGCGATCGCCAGCCCCGGCACCATGCCGAAGAGCATCAGCACGGCGACCAGCGCGACCAGCGCGACCCACTCGGGCCCGCGCGCGTCCACGAGGTCGTGGAAATGGGGGGAGGGCGGTCCCCAGAAGATCTGCTTGACCACCCGGAGCACGTACACGGCGGTCAGGAACGTTCCCGCGACGGCGGGATAGAGCCACCACGAATGCGCGGAGCGCCACGCCCCGAGGAAGGTCAGGAGCTCGGCGACGAAACCCGCGGTGGCCGGCAAACCCAAGGAGGAGAGGCCGCCGATCGTGAACGCGGTGGCGATGCCCGGCATCACCGTGCCGAAGCCGCCCATCTTGCCGATCTCGCGCGAGTGCGATTTCTCGTAGACGAGCCCGACCAGCGCGAAGAACAGCCCCGTCATGATGCCGTGGGCGAACATCTGGAACACGGAGCCGTTGAGCCCCGCCTCGGTCAAGGTCGCGGCGCCGAGCATGACGATCCCCATGTGGGAGACGGACGAGTAGGCGATCACGTATTTCAGATCCGTCTGCGCCATGGAGGAGAGCGCGCCGTACACGATGTTCACACACGCGATCGTGCCGACCAGCCAGGCGAGGTCCACGGCCCCGTCGGGCAGCAGCCCCATGCCGACCCGCACGACGCCGTAGGCGCCGAGCTTCATGAGCACGCCCGCGTGGAGCATCGAGACCGCCGTCGGCGCCGAGGCGTGACCGTCGGGCGACCACGTGTGGAGCGGCCAGATCCCGGCGAGCACGCCGAAGCCGAGGTAGAACGCGAGGAAGACCCAGCGCTGGAGCGAACGCGGAAACGCGGTCGCCTCAAAGTCGAGGAACGAGAACGAGCCGGAGCCGGCGTTGACGTAGAGGGCGAGGATGCCGACCAGGATGAACGCCGATCCGAACAGCAGGTAGAGCGTGAGCTTCATCGCGGCGTACTCTTTCGTCCCGACCCCGGTCTCCCGGTACGCCCACGCGAAGATTCCTCGGGGCCGCACCTCGCCCGTCGAGCCCCAGATGCCGATCAGCAGGTACATCGGCAGCACCGCCAGCTCGTAGAAGAGGAACAGGACGAAAAGATCCAGGGACACGAACACGCCGTAGACCCCCGTCACGAGCGCGAGCAGGAGCGCATAGAACTCCTGGCTCCGCACCGCGACCGTCCACGACGCGAAGACGCCGGCCACGATGATGATGGACGTCAGCAAGACCATCACGAGGCTGATGCCGTCGACGCCGAGCTCGTACGAGATGCCGAGCGGGGGCACGAGCGGGACCTTCTCGTAGAACTGGAACCCGGCGTTCTCGCGCTCGTAGGCCACGTAGATCCAGAGCGACAGCACCGCGGAGATACCGGTCGTCACCGCGGAGATCAGGCGCACCGCGCGGGGGCTATGGCGCGCCGTGAACATGATGAGCAGCGCGCCGACGAATGGCGACCACGTGATGATCGAGAGGAAGGGCACGGTCAGCGGCGCCATAGCTGAGCCCAGACGAAGAGGAAGAGCACGCCGAAGGCCACGCCGTACACGTAGTCCTGCGCCCGCCCGCTCTGGATGTGCCGCAGCCCGTCGCCGGCGCGTAGCGTGAGCGCGGTCAGCGCGTTGAGGATCCCGTCGACGACGTAGCGATCGATCCAGCCGATCAGTCGCGAGAATCCGAGGATGATCCCACGATAGAGGCCGGCGTAGAGTCCGTCGAGCCCGTATCGCCGCCGCGCGAGATAGTCGAACGGCGTCAGCGCCACCGCGATCCGGACGGGATCGATCGCTCGCCGCTGGTACATCGCCCAGGCCAGCACGAAGCCCACTGCGGCCAGCCCGACCGACAGCGGCGGCAACCATCCCGGCGCCTCCGCGTGGGTCTCGCCGCCGCCGAGGGCGAAGCGGATCCCGACGAGCAGCGTGAGGATCGCGAGGAGCCAGAGCGGTCCGCGCATCAGCCACGGCGCCTCGTGCGGATGTCCGCCCGCATGCGCGCGACCGAAGAACGCGACGAAGACGACGCGGAACATGTAGAAGGCGGTGAGCAGCGCGGTCAGCGCCAGCATCAGGAACGGTCCCGTGAGGTGGGCTTCCCACACCCCGCCGAGCACCGCCTCCTTCGAGAAGAAGCCCGCGAGCGGCGGCACCCCGGCGAGCGCGAGCGTCCCGACGACGAAGACGATGCCCGTCTGCGGCATCGCGCGAAACAACCCGCCCATCCGGAAGATGTCGTTGGTGCCCACGGCGTGGATCACCGCGCCGGCGGCGAGGAACAGGAGCGCCTTGAAGAGCCCGTGCGTGAGCAGGTGGAGGAATCCCGCGGGGGATGCGCCGGCCCCGGCGGCGGCCATCATGTATCCGAGCTGCGAGACGGTCGAGTACGCGAGCACCCGCTTGATGTCGCCCTCGACGCACGCCATCGTCGCGGCCAGGAGCGCCGTGAACGCGCCCACCCAGGCGATCAGGGTCAGGACCTCCGGGACGAGCGCGAACAGGGGTTCGGTCCGCGTGACCATGTAGACGCCCGCGGTGACCATCGTCGCCGCGTGAATGAGCGCCGAAACCGGAGTCGGCCCCTCCATCGCGTCGGGGAGCCACACGTGGAGCGGGAACTGGGCCGACTTGCCGACGGCGCCGAGATAGATGAGGAACATGATCGTCGCCAGGCCCGGGACGGCCAGCGCATTCTCCTGCGCTTGCTCGAAGAGCTCGGTGAACTCGAACGTCCCGGTGGCCGACCACAGGAGCACGATGCCGACGATGAAGCCGACGTCTCCGAGCTTCGTGATCCAGAACGCCTTGACCGCGGCGCGCGCGGCCGCCGGGCGCTCGTACCAGAAGCCGATCAAGAGATACGAGCAGAGCCCCACCAGCTCCCAGAAGACGAACATCTGGAGGAATCCGGGCGCGAGCACGAGGCCGAGCATCGAGAAGACGAAGAGCGACTGGTAGGTGTAGTAGCGACCGAGCGGCCCGGGTCGCTCGTCGGCGAGGTAGGCCAGCGAGTAGATCTGGACGAGCAGCGACACCAGGGTCACCAGGACGAGCATCGCGTTGCTGAGCGGATCGACCAGGACCCCGACGGTCGCGATCGGTCCACCGTCGGCCGGGATCCATCCCCACGTCCGCTCCGCGACGAACTCCCGAGCCCAGACGGCCAGGGCGGCGCCGAACGAGATCGCGATCGCCGCGATCGAGACCAGACCGGCCCCGCGTCCGGTTCGGCGCAGCGGCCCGACGATCGCCAGCAGCAGGAACGCGACGAAGGGCAGCGCGAGGACGAGCAGCGGGAGCCCGACGTCCAGGGTCACGGCGCTATCCCCGGAGCAGGTCGAGGCGGTCCGCCTCGACCGTCCGCCGCACGCGGAAGATTGCGATCACGATCGCGAGCCCCACGGCGACTTCGGCGACGGTGATGGAGATCGTGAACAGCGTGAAGATCAGCCCGGTGAGGTCGCCGTTGAAGCGCGCGAACGCGACCAGGTTGATGTTGACGGCGTTCAGCATCAGCTCGATCCCGAGCAGGATGCCGACCGCGTTGCGGCGGGTCAGGACCCCGAAGAGACCGATCGAGAACACGAGCGCGGCCAGGACCAGATACGCCGAGAGCCCGATCATTCCTCGCCCCGCGCGAAGTAGAGGGCGCCGAGGAGGGCCGTCACCAGGAGCACGGCCAGCAGCTCGAGGGTCACGGCGAAGGGGCCCACCAGGGCGCGTCCGATCGCGACCGTCGCGTCGGGGGCCGGTCCCGGGCGCGGCGTCGCCAGCGGCGCCTGCAGCAGGAAGCCCGCGATGCCGGCGAAGACGGCGGCCGCGACGATCGCGCCGTTGATCAGGTGGCGGCTCGTTTGCCTGATGCGCTCGCCCACCAGCCGCTCGGTCAGCATGATCGCGAACACCACGATCGTGACGACGCCTCCCGCGTAGAGCAGGAGCTGGACGGCGAACAGGAACGGCTGCTCCAGCAAGAGGAAGATCGCGCCCGTCGCGACCAGCGCCGCCGCGAGGTACAGGACGGCGTGGAACAGGTTCGGGGTGAGCACGACGGCGAGGCTCGAGGCGAGTAGCACTACGGCTACCACCCAGAATCCAACCGTCTCGAGGGTCACTCGGCCGGCTCCTTCGTCTCTCCCTTGGCTTCTCCCCTGGCCTCGGATCGCACCGGCCTCGGCGGCGCTTGCATGTCGCGCAGCCGATTGCCCGTGGCCCACGACGGCTCGAACTGCAGGCCGAGGGCATGCAGGCGATCCTTGTCGAGCAGGAGATCGCGTCGATCCGCGGTCGCGAGATCGAAGGACTTCATCATGATGATCGCGTCGGTCGGGCACACCTGCACGCACAGCTCGCAGAACTCGCACGCGTAGAGCTCGAGCGTGAACGTCTTCGCGAAGTTCCGCTTCTCCTTCTTCAGCATCTCGACCTTGATGACCTGCGGCGGGCAGACGTACTCGCAGAGGCGGCAGCCGATGCAGGCCTCCTCGCCGGTCTCCTTGTCGTAGGCGAGCGCGAGGATGCCCCGGAAGCGATCCGGGTACGGCCGCTGGACGTCCGGATAGTGGACGGTCACCGGCTTGCGGAAGAGGTTCCGCAACGTGACACCCATCGCGCGGCGGACGGCGCCGACGAGCTGGCCCGTCTCCCGCCAGAACCCCGACGCGGACGTGCCGCCGTTACCCGCCACCGGCGCCTCGCGTCGCGACGACGAGCCCGGTCGCCAGCAGCAGGAGGAGGGTCGCCGGCATCAGGAGCTTCCACGAGATGGCGAGGATCTGGTCCACGCGAATCCGCACGAACGACCAGCGCACCCACGTGACGAGGAGGAAGATCACCATCGCCTTCAGCAGCAGCCAGAACGGTCCGAGCGCCGCCGGCCCGGGCCCGAGCCAGCCGCCCAGGAAGAGCAGGGCGCCCAGGAAGCTCGTGCCCAGCATGTGCGCGTACTCGGCCAGCTGGATCAACGCGAACTTCATGCCGCTGTACTCCACCCGGAAGCCGGCCACCAGCTCCGACTCGGCTTCGAGGATATCGAACGGCACCCGGTTCTCGGCGGCCAAGGTCGCCACCAGGAACGCGACGAAGGCGAGCTGGCCGATGACCGGGTATGCCACGAACCAGAGCCCGTGCTGCGCGGTGACGATCGCCGACATCTGCATCGAGCCCGCCAGGACCACGGGGACGAGCGCGGCGAAGATGAACGGCAGGTCGTAGGAGATGATCTGATTGACCGCGCGCATTGCGGACAGGAGCGCGTACTTGTTGTTCGACCCCCACCCGCCCATGAAGAGGCCGACGATCTCCAGCGACGAGACGGCCAGGAAGAACAGCACGCCGATGTTCAGATCGGCGACGCCGAGCGCGGGCGCGAACGGGATCGTCGCGAAGATCAGGAGACACGGGACGAGGAAGACGATCGGCGCCAGGTTGTAGACCGCGCGGTCGCTGGTGGTCGGCACGATGTCTTCCTTCATCATCAGCTTGAGGGCGTCGGCGATCGGCTGGAGCCAGCCGTGGGGCCGGCCGACGTAGTAGGGGCCGATCCGCGACTGCATCCGCGCGGCGAACTTGCGCTCGAGCAGCGTGACGTAGGCCACCAGCCCGAGCAGCACGTTCAGGACGATGAAGGCCTCGATCGCGTGCCAGGCCACCGGCGGCAAGGTCACGCTGGTCACCGATCGACTTCGCCGAAGACCGGGTCGACCGAGCCCATGATCGCGACGACGTCGGCGACTTTGTGGCCGGGCACAATATGAGGAAGCACCGCCAGGTTCGAGAAGGACGCGCCCCGCCACTTCAGCCGATACGGCTTCGGCCCGCCGTCGCTCACGATGTAGCAGCCGATCTCGCCGCGCGCGCCCTCGATGCGCGTGTAGCCCTCGCCCTTGGGCACGCGGACCTGCGCGACCGACTTCACGGCGGGCCGCGAGGAAATCGGGCCCTCGGGGAGCCCGTCGAGCGCTTGCCGGACGATCCGGATCGACTGGCGGAACTCGACCATGCGCACGCGGTAGCGCGCGTAGCAGTCGCCCGCGGTCTCCACCGGCACGACGAAGTCGAAATCGCCGTACGACGAGTACGGCTCGGCCCGGCGGACGTCGTACGCCACGCCCGAGCCGCGGATCAGAGGGCCCGAGACGCCCACCGCCTCGGCGACCTCGCGCGAGATCACCCCAACACCCTGCGTGCGCACGCGGAAGAACGTGTTGTCCTCCAGCATCGCCTCGTACTCGTCGAGCCGCTTCTCGATGAAGTCGACCGTCTCGCGCACCTTCTTGTCCCAGCCCGCCGGCATGTCGTAGCGGGTGCCGCCCGTCTGGTGAAAGCCGTAGAGCAGGCGCGCGCCGGTCAGCTCCTCGAATCGATCCAGGACCATCTCGCGCTCGCGGATGCAATAGAGGAAGACGGTCGCCCCGCCCCCGAGCGCCCCGCCCATGTCCAGGCACCACGTGCCGAGCCAGAGGCAGTGCGACGCGATCCGCTGCAGCTCGGCGACGATCACGCGCAGGTACTGCGCACGGCGGGGGACGTCGATCTTCGCGATCTTCTCGACGGCGGCGACGTACGCGAGCTCCGCGGTCATCGCCGCGACGTAGTCGGTCTTCGACGCGATCGACGGGTATTGCACGTACGTCAGGCTCTCGCCGAGCTTCTCGTGGCAGCGGTGCAGATAGCCGATCACGGCGTCGACGGCGACGACGGTCTCGCCCTCGAGCGTGAGGATCATCCGGAACACGCCGTGGGACGACGGGTGCTGCGGCCCCATGTTCATCATGAGGCGCTCGTTGCCCCCGTAGCCTACCTCGACGACCTGCTGGGTCTGTGTCGCGGCCACTGGCGACCTTGAGCTATTTCATCGGAGACGAGGGCGCGGGGATCAGAGCCACCGAGCGCATCTCGACGAGCAGCGGCGTTGCCTTGCCGAGGAACGCCTGCCACTCCGGATCTTGGAGCGTCTTGGCGCGCACGGCCGCCCGGTCGTTCAGGTCGCGGTACGCCCAGAGATGGACGACCTCGTTGAGCTGGGCGACCTCGGTCTGGAACACGCCGACATTCTTCGAGTACTTCTCGCGCATGGGCATGATCGCCTTGAAGTGGCCGAGCCACTCGCCGGCCTTCCCGACCTGGGTGCGATACGTCCTGAGCTCGTAGATGTGCCCGCCGTCGGCCGGCGGCTTGAGCGGCAGCTGCGCCGAGAGGATCTTGTTCTCCTGGGCGAGGAGCAGCGGCCGGATCTTCGAGACGTAGTCGCGGCTCCACGCCTCGTTCTTCGCGAGCTCCCCCCGCAAGCGCTCGCGCTCGACCAGGTCCGCGTAGGCCCAGAGGTGGACGTACTGGTTCAGCGTGCCGAACTCGGTCGTCCACGAGCCCTCGAGCTTGCCGTACTTGTCGCCGCGGATCGGACGTCCGACCTCGGAGTTGAGCTTGAGGTACTCGCCCTGCTTGCCCGGCGACAGCGTATAGGTGCGCAGCTCGTAGATCATGGGTCGCGTCTCCTCACTTGATTCGCTCGTCGGCGATCATCGGTACGGGGCCAGCGGGGTATCGACGGCGTAGTCCTTCCGGAGCGGGTAGCCTTCCCAGTCGTCCGAGAGGAGGATCCGGCGCAAGTCGGGATGGCCTTCGAAGACGATCCCGAACATGTCGTAGCACTCGCGCTCCATCCAGTTGGCGCCGCGATAGAGCGGGGTCAGCGACGGACAGCGCGTCTCGCCGGCGGCCAGCCGGGTGCGCATCGTGACCACGAGCGACGTGTCGAGGTTCTCGACGCGGCAGAGCACCTCGAACCCCTGGTCCTTCCAGTCCACGGCGGACAGCCAGTTGAAGTAGCGGCAGCCCAGCTCGTCGTGGGCGAAGCGGGCGAATTCCGGCCAGCGATCGCGCGGCAGGGTGACGGCGAGCCCACCGTCGGCGACCGCGTCCACTCCGAACCGCTCCTGGATACGCGCGCGCGCGTCGGCGGCCGTCATGCTCCCCCGGGGTCGGACGCAGCGCTGCGTTTCCCGGTCTTCTGGAACTCTTCGACCTGGGTCTGGAGCTTGAGCAGCCCGTACATCAGCGAGTCGGGCGTGGGCGGGCAGCCGGGGACGTAGACGTCGACCGGCACGACGCGGTCGACGCCTTTCACGACGTGGTAACCGTGGCGAAAGGGGCCGCCGGAGTTCGCGCACGAACCCATGGAGACCACCCACTTGGGGTCGGGCATCTGCTCGTAGATGCGTTTGAGCATCGGCGCCATCTTGATGGTCACCGTGCCAGAGACGATCATCAGGTCCGAGTGGCGCGGCGAGGCCCAGGGCACCATCCCGAAGCGCTCGACGTCGAAGCGCGAGGCGAAGGTGGCCATCATCTCGATGGCGCAGCACGCCAGGCCAAACGTCACCGGCCAGATCGACGACTTTCGCGCCCAGTTGAAGATCTTGTCGGTGGACGTCGTCACGATCCAGCCGCCCGGCATGTGGTGGATGGCGTCGGCGATCGAGGCGAGCGCGTTCGAGGTCTTGTCGTCCAGCGAGCGGGACTGATGGTACTTCTCCCACTCCTGCAGATCCTTGAACTCGCTCCAGACAGGCGGGGGGACCTGCGGGATGGGCGGTTTCACTTCCATTCGAGCACGCCCTCCCGGTATGCGTAGAGCCAGCCGAGCCCGAGGACGCCGACGAACGCGGCCATTACCCAGAATGCGCTGAGCCCGACCGCGCGGAGCACCAGCGCCCACGGGAAGAGGAAGACCGCGAGCGCGTCGAAGACGATGAACACGAGCGCGACCAGGTAGAAGCCGACGGGAAACTGCACCCACGCCGTTCCGATGGGCTCGGCGCCGCATTCGTAGTTCATGAGCTTGACCGCGCCGGGGCGGCTCGGACGCAGCAGCCGCGCCACCGCGAGCGAGACGACCCCGAAACCGGTGATCAGCGCGGCGAAGATGAGCACGGGCAGGTAGCCCGACAAGATACTCCTCCTTCGAGATGCACCCGGGCGCTCAGTATAGCACCTTCACCTGAGCCGCCTGCGCGCTCTCCGTTCCTCGTGGAAGTCGCACCTATCGTGCTACGCTCCACGAGCATGCGGGTGCTGGTTGTGGAAGACCAGGTCGACCTCGGCGATGTGTTTCGCGATTTTCTCGTCGAGCTCGGCCACCACGCGCTGGTCGTCCACACGGCCGAAGCCGCGCTCGCCAGCCTCCAGACCGAGCGCCTCGACGCGATCCTGCTCGACGTCCAGCTCCCGGGCATGAGCGGGCTCGACTTCCTCCAGCTCCGCCCGGTGCGCGCGCTCGGCGTGCCCATCGTCGCCGTCTCCGGCGTCGTCAACGAGAGCCAGGCCCGCGAGTGCCTCAAGCTGGGCGCGGCCGACTTCATGGGCAAGCCCGTGCAGCTCGATCGACTCAACGAGGTCCTGACTTTCCTCGAGCCTCACGCCATGGCCAGGGTCGCCGAGCTCGAGCGACGCCCGGAGAAGCGCAGCTCGAGCCGCACGCGCCTGGCGATACCGGTGAGGCTCTGCGAGTACAACGGCCGCGAGCACGAGGGGACCCTGACCGAGGTGGGACTGTCGGGCATGAAGGCGCGCTTCGGTGCGGTGTTCGACCCGGACACGATCGGCAGAGCCATCTTCACGCCCCCCGACGCCGGCCCTCCGATCGAGGTCATCTCGATCCTCGTCCGGGTGGATCCCGATGGCCAGGCGTTCACGTTCGTGCGCCTCGATCCCCGCGATGCCGAGCGTCTGCGCGCGCTGATCCGCCGCACGCCGGCGTAGCCGCGGCGAGCCGACTAGGGCTGCGACGCCGTTTCGGCGGCCAGCGCCGCGGCGGCAGCTTCCGAGTCGGGCCCCTGCAGGACCAGGGTGCGGTAGCGGGAGGCGAGCGATCGCGAGGCCTCGAACCTTCCCCCTGCCGCCGCCTCGCGTTCGGCGGCGCCGAGCACCGCCTCGAGCAGGCGGTCGAAGTGGGCGGTCATGCGTCGCCGGACGTCCCCGTAGCCCTTGACGAGCTGCGCGGCCCGGGCAACCTCGCAGGCCAGCGCCGTATCCCACGTCGCGCACCGCGCGACCGCGGCCAGCCAGCGGTCCATTCGCGCGTGCTCCTCGCGAGCGCGGTACGAGACCGGGCGCAGCGGCCGTAGCCACGTGAGCATCCAGACGCGGAAGAACCCGCTCACGGTCGTCGTCTTCACGTGCTGCCCGAGCGTCGGACGCCCGTGCGGCCAGCGGCGCTCGGCCCAGCGCGCGAACGGCGCGACCAGGCGGTGGGGCAAGACGCCGTAGATCTCGTCGAGGTCCGGCTTGAGATAATCGGTCACGACGATCGCGCCCGCGCCGACGCCCTTGTCCCGACGGATCCGCTCGAACCGGCTGGCCCTGGTCTTGAGCTGAGCCACGCGCACCGCGTCCTCGTACGTCATCCACACCGCCAGGTGCCGCGCCACGAGTCGCGCAAGCTCGAGATCCCCGCCCTCAACAAACGGCCGCAGCCGCCCGAGATACTTCTCCGCATACGCCCGGTCCTGGTAATCGATGAGACGCCCGAGAGCTTCGCGCACAATCGCCCTAAGCCCCTCGGGGAAGCCGGCCGCCGTCCGCTCGACGTCGGGGCGGGTGACTGCGGCAGGGTCCGCGGCAGGCCCCGGGGAGGGGTCCGTGGCGAGTGGGGTTCCGACGCCACGCGACCCCTCCCCGGGGCCTGCCGCGGACCCTGCCGCCACCGCCAACCCGGCTTCGAACCCACGGAGGTTGGCTTCGACCTGAACGCCCTTGGCCTGGATAGCCTCGCGATACGCATCCCCACGGAGCGGCAGGACGCCGGAGCCCGCCAGCGCGCCGAGCAGGACGGCGTTCGCTTCGGTTCCGTGCTCGCGCGCGAGCGCCAGCGCGTCGAACGCGATGAGCCTCTTCGAGAAGGCGCGCGCCGCCGCGTGCAGCTTCTCGATCGGAAAGATCCCGCGGCCGGTCACGATCTTCTCGTGGATCGAGTACAGCCGGTGGGTGCTGGCGATGATCGTCGTCCGGCCGGGCGACGGGAAGCCGAGCTCGATCGAGCGCCCGACCTCGAGGAATTCCGGGGCCAGAAGGACGTCGAGGGCCCCCGGGACGGGATAGAGCGAGAAGATCGGCGTGTCGTCCGCCGCGGGGTTTCGCTCGCCCGAGAGCTCCACGTAGTACGTCGTGGATCCCGTCCGCTGAGCCACCCCGGGGATGGAGGTGCCGTGGACAGGATATCCGTCGATCAGCGCGGCGTCGACGATCCAGTCGAGGAGCACGCCGCCCCCCTGCCCGCCGACGGCCGGGACCAGGAGGCTCAGGAGAGCGGCGTCGGTCACGTCCCGACGGCCGCGAGCCGGCGGATGACAGCCCCGCGCAGACGATCCACGAGCCGCGTCCACCAGGTCGGGTTCGTGATCACCTTCACCTCGTAGAACGACGGGCACAGAACCGCGGCGTGGGCGACCTCGCCGCAGACGCCGCAGCCCACGCACGTGTCGTCGACGTGGGCGATCGGATCGTCGCGCAGCGGATCGGGGCTTTCGCGGAGCGTGAGCGACGGGCAGCCGTTCAGGCGCATGCAGGAGTGGTCGCCCGTGCACACGTCGGGGTCCACGCCGAAGCGCGGCTGGACGACCTGGCGGCCGGCGGCCGCCTCTCGGCGCAGCCGGGGTCGCTCGCGACGCTGGCGCTCCAGCATGCACTCGTTCTTCGCGATGACGACCTTGAGCCCGGGGACGCGCGTCGTCAGCGCCTCGCGCATCGTCCCGATCACCTCGGCGATCCGGTAGGAGTTCACGGTCCGGATCCACTTTACGCCGAGGCCGCGCAGGGCATCGGGGATGGTCATCGGCACGGGCTCGTTGCGCGCGTTCTTGCCCGTCGAGGGCACGTGGTGCTGGCCGGTCGCCGCCGCGTAGAAATTATCGAGGATCACCAGGACCGAGTCCTGACGGTTGTACATCGCGTTCGCGACGCCGTTGGTGAGACCGTTGTGCCAGAATCCGCCGTCGCCCATCACGGAGATGGTCCTCTTGCCGAAGAGCGGCGAGACCGCGCTCGACGACGCGAGTCCCATGCCGTAGCCGAGGACCGAGTTGCCGACGTTGAACGGCGCCTGGGTCGAGAACGTCGAGCAGCCGATGTCGGCCGCGACGTGCGTGTCGCCGATCTCCGGCTCGCGCTGCCGGAGGATCTTCAGCGCGCTGAACACCGGCCGCTCCGGGCAGCCCGTGCAGAAGGACGGCGGGCGCTTGGCGACCGGCTCGGGCAGCACGTCGCCGACTTTCTCCCGATGCGCGGTCAGCGCGCGATACCGGTCCTCGATTGCCACGGTCGACTGCGACTTGACGCCGGCCGAGGTGACGAAGCGCCGCAGGCCGCCGATGACGAGGTGCGGCACGTACTCGCCGTGCGGCGAGAGAAGCTCCTTGCCCTGGATCTCGACGGGAAGCCGCGCCTCGTGCGCGAGCGCCTTCAGCTCGCGCTCGATGTAGTTCGGCATCCCTTCTTCGACGACGAAGACGCGCTGCTTGCCCCGGAGGAACTCGATCAGCTCCTCGGGCACCAGCGGGTGGATGGCGTTGAGGACCATCAGCGGGATCGGCGTCCGGCCGCGCGTGTCGGCGAGGCCGAGCACGTGCAGCCCGCGCAGGGTCGTGTTCCAGAGCCCGCCTTGCATCACGATCCCCACGTGGTCCTCGTCGCCGCGGAAGTGCTCGTTGAGCCCCCGCTCGACGATGTAGCGCTTTGCGGCCGGCAGACGCTTTTCGAACTTCTGCGCCTCCATCTGGTACGTGAAGGGCGGCAGGTTGATCCGATCGATGCTGAAGCTCGGCGCGGCGAGCGGCGAGCGCATGCTGATCGCCGGACGCACGTTGTCGTGGCATTTCAATGTCCCGCGCATGTGGCAAGCCCGGATGCGAATCGAGAAGAAGACCGGCTCGTTGCTCGCCTCCGAGAGCCCGAAGCCCTCCCCGACGAAGCGGGCGAACGAGTCGAGGCTGTTGCGAGGATCGAGGAGCGGGATCGACGACTTGAGCGCGGTCGAGTGGGTGCGCTCCTGGAGGATCGAGGCGCCCTCGCCGTAGTCCTCGCCGATCACGATGACGGAGCCGCCGATCACGCCGGCCGAGGCGACGTGAGAGAGCGCGTCGGACGCCACGTTGGTGCCGACGACCGATTTCCACGTGACGGCTCCGCGCATCGGATAGTTGATGGAGGCGCCGAGGAGCGCCGCGGCGGCCGCCTCGCTCCCGGACTGCTCGAAGTAGATGCCGAGCGGTTTGAGGAGCGGATCGTTCGCGTCGGCCAGGACGTCGATCAAGTACGAGACCGGCGCGCCCGGATAACCGCCGACGTAGCTCACGCCGGACTGGAGCAGCGCCTTGGTGATCGCGAGAATGCCTTCGCCGCGAAGGATCTCGCCTTCCCCGTACCCGAGCTGCTTGACGTCCTCCGCGAACGACCGCTCACCCATGCCGCGACCCCTGACCTCCGGCGCTACTTCTGCTTGGCGATGATCTGGTCCTTGATCTTGTCGTAGGTGGCCTGCGGCACGATCTTCTTCTTGGCCAGCTCGTCCTTGCGCGCGTACGGACGGCCATCGACGATCTTCTTCGCGTACGCCTCGCCGATGCCGGGCAGAGCTTTGAGCTCGTCCGCCGACGCGGTGTTGATGTCGAGCGG
Organism: Candidatus Rokuibacteriota bacterium; assembly: GCA_003220495.1. Taxonomy (GTDB): domain Bacteria; phylum Methylomirabilota; class Methylomirabilia; order Rokubacteriales; family CSP1-6; genus AR31. The sequence goes on from QHSP01000103.1 coordinate 29,702, forward strand.
CTCCTTCTTCTTCGCGTCGGCCTTCGTCTCGGTCTTGGCCTTGGCGGGCGCGTCGGTCTTGGTCTGCGCCAGCACTGGCGAGACCGAGAGGGAGACCGCCGCGAACAGGACGGCGACCAGCAAGGCGACGAGTCTGACCATCGGTGTCCTCCTCGTGACAGATTGTGAGCGCCGAAGTAGCGTCGACTCAGTATACATCAAACAATTTCAATGATTTGCCTGGCGGCTCGGGATGTGGACATGCATGGAAATGTGGGCATTGACGTGGGTCGGGTGCCAGCGGACTCTGGCGTCAAGGTCGCGACATGGGTGCGATGCTGTCGACCGTCGAAATTGCGACCAAGCTCGGCTGCGCGGACAACACGATCCTTCGTCGGCCTCGGCGAGCCGTCGGTTCCTCGAGTGGATTCAGGCGAGCGTTCGTAGGATCGCGTCGGTCTCGGGAGCCATCCAGAATAGTGGCGGCCGCAGGGAGCCGCCGGTTTGGCTTTTGCGCTACGCCAAAGCCGAATCCATACGGATCTTGGGCTGGATGTACTATTCGTTCCGTGCCTCGCACGAAAGCGTGACAAGGCCCTAAGGTTCCTAGCTCCGCTGGGTCGTGCGCCGGCTCGTTCAGTCGGGCGACCCAGAGTCGGGTGGTTGTACACTGGGCCCGCCGTTGATACGTAGAGGATCCGGGCCGGGGTGGTGTAACGGCAGCCACGCTGGACTCAAAATCCAGTGCCCGCGAGGGCGTGCGGGTTCAACTCCCGCCCCCGGTACCATTCCTTGACAAGCTTCCGCGCCCGCTTGTAGGGTGGTTCTTCGCGTGGGGCTGTAGCTCAGTTGGGAGAGCACAAGGCTGGCAGTCTTGGGGTCAGGGGTTCGACTCCCCTCAGCTCCACCATTTAACACTCGCCTCAGAAGCGTACCTTCGCACCAACCCAGCCGGCGATCGGAGCCCCGGGGGCGACGAATCTCTCGACCGCGATAGGGGCGGCGAACGCGTTGAAGTTCAGGGCGCCCGCCGTCGAATAGCGAGCGTTGGTCACGTTGTCGACCCGTCCCCACAGCTCCAGGTGCTTGATCGGAGCGTAGCGGAACGCCAGATTCAAGGTCGTGTATCCGTCGAGCTTGGGCTGGTTGTTGCCGTCGTCACCGCGCAGGTAGCTCCCGGAGGCGTAGATGACGTTCGCGCCTGCGAGAAAGTCTTTCAGGATCTCGACCTCGCCCCCCACCTTGAGGTTGTGGGCGGGGATGCCGGGGATGTAGTCGCCGCTCTGCACGCGAACGCCGTTGGGATCGGTGACGCTCGCCAGCGTCTCGCCACTCTGGTAGGTCGCATCGATGTAGGCGTAGTTCAGAAAGTACCCGAGTCGCTTCCATCGGCCCTCCAGTCCGGCCTCGATGCCCTGGCGACGTGTCCTGGCCACGTTCTGGAAGAAGCCGGCTCCGCCCGTCTGGGCTACGATGAACAGGATGTCGTCCTTGAGATCGGTGCGGAAGAACGCCAGGCTCCACCGAAGCGCATCCCCGAGCGGCACGTTCCCCCGCAGGCCGAATTCGTAGGTCCGCGCGATGACGGGGTCGAGCGGGGGATCCGCGAGGAAGGCGTTGGGGAGTCGACACGGAGCGGCGGGGTCGGCGCATGTGAGCTCGGCCGGGGTCGGAGCGCGGAACCCTTCGCTGAAGGAGAAGAACGTCGTCAGACTGGGAAGCGGCTGATAGGTGAGCCCCACGGCCGGGCTGAAGTGATCGAAGTGGTGGTCCCCGTTGAGATTCGGATTGCCGCCCGAACGGTCGCGGATGCCGATGCTCGCCTGCTGGAAGCGCCCCGCCACGGTGAGCCCCAGCTGCGGAAAGATCTCGAACGTGTCGGCAAGATACAACCCGAAGTTCTGTTGCCCGGTCTTGACGTCGACGTCGGTCTCGAAGTCACTCGTGCGGACAGTTCCCACACTGCTCCCCCGGCGCAGGAAGTTCGACGGGGCTTCGCTCTGAGTGAAGCGCGTGGCGTGTCCGTCATAGGCGAAGCCGACGGTGAGCCGGTTGTTCCGATCGAAGAGCGTGCCGCGGTGCTGGAGCTGCAAGGTCACGCCCCAGTCCTGGGTGCGGGTCTTGGTGATGCGATCCCGGCCCCCCGCGTTGAGCTCCAGGTTCCCGGCGAGGGGGTTACCTTGAGCATCGACGAAGCCGACGGCGGAGCCCTGACACAAGCCCGGATGCAGAGCGCGCCCGTTGGCGGTGAAGACCCGGCTGCCGGTGGCATCGTCGACGCAGTTGACCTCGGCGTCGCCGTTCAAGGTCTCGCGCTCGAAGCTGCGGTAGAACGTGTTTCCCGACAACAGCACCGTGTCCGTCAGCCATTGACTTCCTCTCAGATTGATCAGGTGCATGACGTTCTTGGTCTGGTCGGGAAAGGTGTAGACGGCACTGCGATCCACGTCCAGCGTGCTTACGGGGACGAGCCCGTTGCCGGTGAGCGTGTTGTTGGCGTAGACGTAGCTCAGCTCGAGGTCGGTCTGGGGCGTCCGGTATCCCACCTTGGCGAACAGCTGGCGCAAATCGGTCGGCGACTCGTCGCGCCAGCCGTTCTCGCTGAGAACGTTGAAGCCAAGCAACCAGTCCAACGGGCCGCGCGACCCGCCGTAGCCGCCCTCGACGGCCCAGCGCCCCCAGGAGCCGCCGGAGGCCCCGATCTCGAAACCAGGAAACTCGAAGCCTCGCTTGGTGCGCATGGAGAGCGCACCACCAAGGGTATTCAACCCGAAGAGCGGGTTGGACCCGGGAATGATGTCCACCCCCGCAAGAGCGAACTGAGGGATCAGATCCCAGTTGATGGTGTCCCCAAACCCATCGTTGAAGCGCACGCCGTCCAGATAGACGGACAACCCGATGGGGCTACCGGTCAGCGGCGCGCCGAGAAAGCCTCGATAGGTGAGGGCGTTTTGCCAGGAGTTGCCCTGGCCCCCGCTCGTGTTCACGGAGCCGAAATTGCGAAAGAGCTGCTCGGGGAGATTGACGAGGTTCTGGTTTCTGAACTCCTCGGTCGTCACTCGCTGCACGTTGCCGGGGTATTTCTCGAGCGGGATGCCAAGGGACGGGAGCGGGGTGGTCCCGATGACCTGGACGGGCGGCAGCTGAACGGGCTCTTCCGGCGGTCCGGGTGTCTCGGAAGCGGTTGGCGGCGCCTGCGCGCCCGCTGGAGAGGCGACGAGAAGGAGTACCACTGCCGCGAGCAAGAGGCCCAAACGCATCTGCGCGCAGTGTAATCGCGGCATCGAGCAAGCCCCGCATTACCGGCTCCCGGCGTTCACGCGATATAGTAGGCCGTGTCGCCGCGATTTCCAATGCTGACGGGTCGAGACCGGCGACGGTTCGAGCGGGTCGCGGCGCGCGCGCGGCGCTCGTCCGGACGGGCCTCGTTGGCTGCGACCCTTACCCGACTGGCGCTGTGGTCGATCGTGGTAGGGATTGCGCTCGCCGGCCTCGTCGTCGGCGCGAGAGGCTTCTACGCGTATCGTTCGCCCGAGGCGCCTCGAAACGCCGAGAGCGCGTTCGGTGGCAGGCCGGCCGCCGCGCCCGAGCCTCCGCAGGAGGCAGAGCCCGCGCGCCCGGCGGACGGCCGACAGGCTCGCACGACGGACGTCCGGCAGGCCCACCTGCGCCAGCTGCAGCCCGTTCTGCGCACCGACGCCGAACGACTGTCGCAGGTCGCACGGCGCATGCGCGCCGAAGGCCGCGTGACGGACCTCCGCAAGGAACGAGCCGACAACGCGGCCGAGCTGAGATTGCTCTTCACCTCTCACCGCGCCCTGAGCGGAGACCTCCAGAATCACTACCAGGAGTATTCACAGGCCAAGGAGCGTCTGCGAAAGAGTGTCGCCGAGCAAGAAGAAGAATTTCATCAGACCGCCTCGCTGGTGATGACGAAGCTGTCGCTGTCGCCGGTCGCCGAGCCCCGGCGGTCGGAGATCACATGGGCCGTCCTGGAGAAGTGCCTCGACAAGGGGCCCGGCATGACGCTCACCACGCGGCCCGACGGCTACCAGTACACCGTGCGCGGGCGGTCGCAGCGGTACAGCGGCGGAGCGACCGTGGCCGAAGACGAGGGCGCCGCCTTCGCCGCGTTCACGTCATTCGCACCCGAGGCCGACGTGGTCGCGCACTGTGACAGCCTGAAGAGGCGCGCCGCCGGGATCGGCGCGACCGCGGAGAAGCTGTCGGCCGACGCGCTCGTGCTGGCCGAGCAGACGACGCTACCCGGGGACTGCAAGTACACCAGGCCGGACTAGAGACTCCTCGAGGCGGCTTGCGCTAGCGCCTCGAGGCCACGCACCCGTCCTGCCGCGCCTCTTCGACGGTCGCGTAGCATCGGTCAGCCTTGGTCGCGCTGTAGCGATCGCCATCCGGCATGTGATAGACGCAGCGTCCGCCGCCCGTGTAGGTGGTGTACTGGCCCTTGATCGGCTGGGGCGCTGGACACCCCCACGCGCCTTCGGGAGGGACGCCGCGGCGCGCTTCGGTGACCTGGCGAGGAGCCGGCTCGACCGTCGTGGGCGTCGTCGGCTCCGAGGGATCCGCCCATAGCCCCCGCCGGTTGTCCCGGGCCTCCTGCTCGAGCGTGACGAGGAGGTCGCGGTGGCGCACGTTCGGCACAATCGTCATGACCTCGGCGGAGCCGCGACGAACGAGCTCGGCGTTGACCATCTTGTCCGCGACGTAGACGTAGGCGAGAAGGCGTCCGTCCCGGTCGCGCTCCAGGGTGTCGAGCTCCATGCGTATTTGCTGGCGCTCGACCAGCTGGCGGTTGGCCTGGACGGCGTCGCCCGGGACTGCCTCCGGGCTCGGCGGGCGACGTTTCTCCTGACTGCTGATGCCGATGTAGCGCACGGTCTCCGAGCGCTCGCCCAGATTGACCAGGATTGTATTGCCGTCGATGACGTCGACGACCTGGCCGACGAGGACGTGCGGAGCGTCCGGGCTGTGCGCCGGGCCGGCCCACACCCCCCACAGCTGCTGGCGAGAGAGCGCGACCTCCTGATCCGGCAAGAACAGGCGGCACTCGACCGCGTTCAGCATCAGCTCGACGTCGTCGCGCGAGAGCTCGTAGACCGCGCCGTCCTCGGAGCGTGTCAGGGTGAGCGTCCAGCGCCTGCCGTCACACGAAAGGTCGACCGTCGGGTAGACAGCCGCTCCCCCGGCCGCGAGCCGGATGTAGCGGTTGCCGCTCCTCGAATCGGTGCCCAGGAAAACACGCGGTCCGGGACTGGCGCTGGCCTGGCTGCCGGCCTCCGTAGACGTCAGGCAAAGAAACGCTGACACGGTGAGGAGGAGGACGAAAAGCGAGACGACTGGCGTGAGCGGCGAGCGCTGGATCACTGAGTCAAACCGGAGCCGGAAAGCGGTGAACCGCTCGCCGGCTCCTTCTTTCATCGACCGTTCAACGACTCTTGACGCGGAAATCGGCCCGACGGTTCTGGGTCCGGCACTCCTCGGTGGCGTCGGTGCACGTCGGCCGCTCCTTGCCGTAGGACACCGTTGACAGGCGGTCCTTGGCGATCCCGTTGGCCTCGAGGTAGTCCATGGCTGACTTGGCTCGACGATCGCCGAGGGCCAGGTTGTATTCGGCCGTGCCGCGCTCGTCGGCGTTGCCCTCGATCAGCACGAACGTGTCGGCGTTTTCCTTGAGCCACGTCACATTGTTCGAGAGCGCATCCACCGCGTCGGGCCTCAGGACGGACTTGTCGAAGTCGAAGTAGAGCGACTTCAGCTCGGGGGCTGCCAGGTAATCCTCGTTTCGAAACCGCGGCGTCGCCTCCTCTGCCTTCGGCTTCTCGGGCTCCTGCGCCGGCGGTTGAGGCGCCATCACGACGGCCGCCGGCGGGGGCGCCACGGGCTCGCTCGCGATGACCGTCGGCGGCATCATCTGGGCGGCCTGCGGCGGAACCTCTCGAGCCGGGGCGTTCGAAGCGCCGCCCTGGCGGGCCAGCAGCAAGCGGACCTTGCGTCCTTTGACCTCGCCCACCATTTGATCGCCGTTCACGACGAGATCGGCGGTAAACACGCGATCGTCGATCTCGTGCGTGATCCGGACTTTCGAGCCGTTGATCGCGGCGAACACTCGAATT
>QHSP01000085.1 GCA_003220495.1 Candidatus Rokuibacteriota bacterium
CACCCGTTGCCCCAGGGCGAAGCCGTCGGCTTGATCGACCGCGTAATGCAGGGCCGTCAGTTCCTTGGCGGCGTTGAGACTGGCGATCGCTCGGGCCGTCGTGCCGCCCGTGACATCCGCTAGCGATGCGACCTGGGCGGGCTGGCCGGCGGCCACCGAGCGAAGGTCAGCGGGAGACATGGGCACGCGGACCCAGACTTTGCTGCTGTCGTTGGCGGCGGCCGGCCTGGGGATGACCTCTCCGGCGGCCAGCCGCTTCCGCGCCTCGATCCGCTCCTCACGAAGCGCGGCCGTCTTGATATCGAGCCGCTCGACCGCTTTCGGAGTTAGTGTCAGGCGAGGGAGATCCGTTCCCTGGACACGCTCGACCTTGGCCGGTTTGATCTCGCTCAGGATCTCGGCCTTCTGCGTGCACGCGGCCGTTTGCAGACCAGCAAGGATGGCGACCACAGCCCACAGTCGATAGTCACGCCGCATGATTTCCTCCTCGTTGCGTTCGGTTTTGTACGCCATCACTCACGCTCGCGCCGACGCCGCGCCGGGCACATGGTCGGTAACGTCCACTCGATAGGTCCCCGCTCGCAGCCTCAAATAGAGGGCGGGGATCACCACCAGGGCGAGCCATGTCGATGTCACCAGGCCGCCCAGGATCACGAGCGCCATCGGACGGACGATCTCGAGGCCTGCGATGTCGCCGAGGAGCACCAGGGGTACCAGCGCGACCGCGGTGGTGACCGCGGTCATGAGAATCGGCGCTACCCGTTCGCGGGTTCCTCGCAGGACCAGCGCCGGGCCGAAGGGTTCACCCTCGTGCTGCTGAAGACTCTGGTAACGGCCGATCAACAGGATGCTGTTGCGCGCGGCGACCCCGAGCAACGCGAGGAATCCGACCAGCGACCCGAGCGAGATGCCCCCGCCGGCGAACGCGGCCAGCACTCCGCCTACCAGCGCCACAGGGAGGGTCACGAAGACCAGCGTGGCCAGACGCCAGCTGCCGAAGCACGCCTGTAGCAGGAGAACGATGCCGGCTGCGGCGGCAATGGCGAAACTGAGCATGCGCTTCTGAGCAGCCTGTCGCTCCGCGTACTCACCGAGCAGCTCGGCTCGGTACTCGAGCGGGAACTTCACCTTCTTCAGACGACGAGCGACGTCGCCGGCGACGGACCCCAGGTCGCGGCCGCGCACGTTGGCGACCACGTCGATCCGCGGAGAGAGGGCTTCGTGGTGGATGACCGTGGGCGTAGGCACGATGCGCAGCTCGGCCACGTCACCCAGACTCACGCGAGTGTCCCTGGGATTCTCGAGCGAGAGCTCGCGGAGATTGGTGAGGTTGCGGCGCGCTTCCGGCACGCCCCAGACCACCACCTCGAACACTTTCTGTTGCTCGAACAGGGTCCCAACCTGGAGGCCGGCGAAGATGGTGGCGACCTGCCGGCGGATGTCGCCGGGCTTGAGGCCATGGCGCTCGGCCGCGGCGATGTCGACCTTGATCTCGATCTGGGCTTCCTCGGCCTGGCCTTCCACGCGCAGGTCGGAGATGCCCTTGATGTTCGCCAGGGCCTCCCGCACCTCCTGGGCCGTGCGGTTGAGCGTGGCACGCTCCGGACCATAGAGGCGCACGACGATGGCGTCGTCAGTGCCCGTGAGCACCTCTCGCACCTTCTCGCGCAGATACGTTTGCACGTTCTTGGCGAGTCCGGGATAGCCGTCGACCACTCTTTGAACGGCGGTCACCGTCGCCTTGTAGTCCGCCTTGGGATCGACGCTCACCCAGAGCTGGCTGGCATTGATCCCCACGACCTGGTCGCCCGTCACGGCACGCCCCAGATGTGCGCTGACGTTTGTGACGCCCGGCACGGTCCGCAGCTCCCGAGCCGCATGGTTCATGACGCGAGCCATCGCCGGATGAGAGGTGCCGGGCGCCCCCACCCAGTCGATCATCAGGTTCCGCTCCTTGAACGCCGGCAGGAAGGACTGCCCGAGCCAGGGCCACACAGCGAGTCCAACTGCCATCAGCACGAGCGCGGTGACGGCTGCCGTACGTGGAGCGTGGATCATCCGCGCAAACAGTCGATCGTAGCCGTGCTGCAACCACCGGACGAGCGGGGCCGCACGGTCCTTGATGGGCGCGCCGCCCAGGAGCATCAAGGCCAGCGCGGGAGTGACGGTCAGCGCGACCACCACCGAGGCGACGACCGCTAGAACATAGGAGACCGCCAGGGGGGTGAAGAAGGCGCCCGACAAGCCCTCCATGAAGAAGACGGGAGCCACCGCGAGCAGGACGGTCAGCGTCGCGTAGAGAACGGGTCGGCTCACCTCGAGCGACGCGTCCCAGATGATCGAGGCGGTCGACTGGTCGCTGCCTTCCGACCGGCGCTGCCGCAGCCTCAGCCCGATGTGCTCGACGGCGATGATGGCGTCGTCGACGATGACCCCGACGGCGATCACGAACCCCGCGAGCACCATCGTGTTGAGCGTGGCGCCACGCAGGCTCAGCACGACCGCGGCGGCCAGCAGGGACAGCGGGATCGCGATCAGGCAGATCAGCGCGGTCCGCCACGAGGCCATGAAGGCGCCCAGCACGAGCACGACGAGCACGCCGCCGAGGAGTAGCGCGATCCCGAGATTCTCGAACGCCATCTCGATGAACGTCGCCGCTCGGAAGATCCGCGAGTCGACGTCCACCCCCGGGAGGCCGAGCCGCAACGCCTCGAGCGCCGTGTCCACGCCCCGCGTGATCTCGAGCGTGTTGGCGCCGGGGAATTTTTCGACGAGCAGCAGCAGTCCCGCGCCCCCATTGTGGAATGCGTCCCCGATGACCAGGGGATGGCCTTCCACCACCTTGGCCACGTCGCCCAGGCGAACCGACGCGCCGTCGACCGGGACGCGCGCCAGGTCCTCCGGGGAGGAGATGGGCAGGACGTGCTGGACACCGAGCCGCTGATTGGGGGTGTCGATCCAGCCGCCGGTCCCCGGGAAGGAGGCATTCAGGAAGGTCAGGGGCGACACGTACAGGGCGTCCCCGGCGGTCTTGATGATCTGCTCTTGCGTCACCTTGAGCTTTTGCAGCTGTTCGGGATCGAATTGCACCTGCAGCTGCCGCTCCCGATGGCCCCAGATGGCGACGTTGGCGACGCCGGGAACGCCCATCAGGCGCGGCTTGATCGTCCAGCGGGCGAGCACCGATAGCTCGATCATGGACAGCTTCTTCGAGGACACGCCGATCATCATCGTCCGGCTCGTCGCCGATACCGGATTGAGCATCACCGGCCTCTGCGAGACGTTCGGCAGCAGGTACGATAGGATCAGGCGTTCCTGGACTAGCTGCCGCGCGCGCATCAAGTTCGTACCGGGCTCGAAGACGAGCTGTACGGACGACATGCCCGTCACCGACTGCGAGCGCATCGTCTTCAGCCACGGCACGCCCGCCAGCAACTCCTCCGTGTTCAGGGTGACCAGGCTTTCCACCTCGGAGGCGGAGAGCCCGATAGCTTCGGTTTGGATCTCCGCCGACGGCGGGGAGAACTCTGGAAAGACGTCGACCGGCATATCGCGAAGTCGCGTCACCCCGAAGACCATCAGCATCGCGGCAAGGCCGACAACGAGGAATCGAAACTGTAAGCTCGTCCCGACTATCCAGCGCATCATCCCGGGAGCCTCCTTGGAACAGTAATTCTCGGGGACTCCACCTTCCCGGAACAATCGGCGGCAAAGCAATCGCGCGGTAGGAATCTGGTCGGGCTGGACGTCGGACTTCGGCTTACAGCGGACGAGGCGGATGAAGGTTACGTGGGCTCGGCCAGACGCTGCTGCAGGACATAGTGCATGAGCTGGGCGGTGCTCCGCATTTCCATCTTCACGAGGATCCGCGCTCGATAGGTGCTGATGGTCTTGATGCTCCGGGCTAGCTCCTCGGCTATCTGGCCGACGCTCTTGCCGCTGCCGAGAAGACAGAGGACTTGATACTCGCGATCGGAGAGACGGGCGTGGGGGGCTTGGTCCGCACCGTTTCCGTTGCCCAGCACGTGGACCAACTCCTCGGCGGCGGCGGGGCTCATGTACCGGCGCCCCTGGGCGAGCCGCTGGACCGCGATGATCAGCTCCTCCGGAGCCGCACGCTTGCTGATGTACCCGGCTGCACCCGCGCGTAGCGCACGCACCGCGAACTCTGAATCGGGGTGAACGCCGAGCATGAGGGTGGGAAGGCTCGGGCGCAGGCGCTTGATCTCCTTCACCATCTCGAGGCCTGCGCCGCCGGGCAAGTTCACGTCGAGCACGAGGACGTCCCAGGGTTTCTGAGCGACGAGAAGCCGAACCTCGGCCCCAGTGCCCGCCTCGGCCACGGTCGCGATGCTGGCTCGGTGCCCCAGGATTGCTCTGAGGCCGATGCGGACGACGGGGTGATCGTCGGCGACGAGGACCCGGATCACGAGATGCCGCGCTTCACTAGACGCATAGGCCTCACGACCCCGCGTCGTTTTCTACTCGGCTTTTTGGCGGGGGCTATCGGCCCATCGCAAAGTGCATTTCCTACGCCAGGCCGCGGATGCCATCAGAAATTTCTCGGAAATGCGATCGCGGGGGGCGAAAACAGCCGGAACGATGCCCAGTTTGCCAACCGCGTGTCGGTGAACCACCTATAAAGAGCTGAACAATTCCGACGCGGGACTTGCCAGGCACTGTGAAAAAAAATTCAGATAACCCTGCAGGCGGAGGCCGCTCTTCGGACAGGGTCACTTGAATTTTGCGGCCATGAGCTCTCGTTCCTGTATGCCCCAGGAAAATCGATTCCATTCTTTGACCCAGTGCTTGGCCTCCGGGGCGTACCACACCTGGGAGACGATCTCGTTAGTCGCCTTGTCGCGACACACGGTCTTGATCGTGCGGAAGATGCCGCCGGCAACCGTCAGGGTCTCCTCGCCCATGACCCGACACGACCGCGCGCTGATCTCGGTCGAGCTACTTCCCTGACGCTCGGTCGTCACGGTCACGGTCTGCTCCCAGGCTCCGCCGACGGTCAGCGGCCAGACGTAGCGCCGCTGTGCCGGTTCCGCCCGGCTTTCGACGTTGCCGTTCACCTTCAGCATGCGCCACGCGAGATCGGCCTTTTGATAGAAGAACTCCCTGGCCGGCTCCGATCGCGTGGGGCCTGACGCGATGACGTAGTACTCCGTGCCGTCGACCACCTCCTCGCGATCCACGGACCACACGAACGTGCCGGAGCTTCGCGGGTTGTCCCACCAGAACGTCCACTGATCTCCGGGCCTCCAGGTCGGCGCGAGGATCGGGACCCCCGTCGATGACAAGGCGGATCCGACGCTTTGGGGCCGGGCCGTCGCGGCGGTTTCCGGGTATCGCGCGAGCAGGTCGGCGATCTCCTCGGAGGGCGGGCGATGGCCGGGGGCGTTCGGCTGGCCGCGATTCTGCGCGTTCTGCGCCGAGCGGAGGTACACGACCATCGTCCGGACGGCCTGGGGCTGGGCCATGCCCTTGGCGCGCACGAGGATCTCCACGGCCTTGGCGTTCGCGTCGAGCTCCCGCAGCTCCTGGGCCCTCAGGAGCTCCGCCATCGACACGCCAGATGTCGGTTCGTGACCCAGCACGTAGTGCCCCAGCTCGTGAGCCACCATCGCCGTCAGGTGACCCGAGCTGAGGGCGTTGGCGTTCAGATAGAAATTGCCCTGGCGGTAGCTTCCACCGATGCCGAGATTGGTCGCCGGCTGGACGCTCACGGGAATTCGCATCAAGCCGTAGGCCTTCGCCGTCGCGTCGGCGAACCGCTGAACGTCAGCCAGTGTGTCCGTCTGCGCCGGCGTGAGGCTGATGCAACCGCCAGCGACGAGACCGAGCACGCTCAGGACGAGGGCGACACGAAGCCTTCTGCCCATGGACCTCCCGCCTCCGGCGGCGACATTAGCCCTTGGCGCCGGGAGAGGTCAATTGTTCTGACGCCTCGCATAGGCTAGGCTCCCGCCATGTCGGCCGCCGGCCGATTCCTTCGCTCGCAGATCGCCGAGATCGAGCGCGACGACGCGCTTCGCTGGTACGGGGTCGCGATGGCCGTTGTGCACGTCGTCACCTATCTGTTCTGGGTCGACCAGCGGATCGTGACGTTCGTCAACGCGCAGGCCGAGCCGATCTGCTGGCCCCTGGTGCCCGCGTGCGAGCAGCTCCGCGTGCTGTCGGCGCCGGGCATGGCGTTGCTGCTGCGCGCCTACTTCGCCGCGGCGATCGGCGCCGGATTCCTCTTCGCCTCCCGCCGCATGGTCCCCTGGGCCTACGCCGGCCTCGTGCTGGTCAACGTCCTCAAGCTCGCGATCATGTTGCTCGACTACCGCCTGCGAATGAACCAGCACTACATGGGGCTCTTCGCCGCCTTCGTGTACCTGCTCGTGCCCGGCAAGCGCGACGCGCTGCGCGTCCTGGTCACGCTCTTCTACTTCTGGGCCGGCACGCTCAAGCTCAACTGGGAATGGATCTCGGGCGCCGGCCTCTACCGTCCGATGTGGCCCTTCTCGGGCGCTGGCGTCGTCGCCGCCTGCGTGTACGTGATCGTTCTCGAGCTCGGCGTGGCGTGGGGCCTCCTGGCGAAGCGCGCCTGGATCTTCTGGGTCGCGTTCGCGCAATTCCTCGTGTTCCACGCGCTGTCGTGGCAGGTGGTGGGCTTCTTCTACCCGCTCCTCATGTTCGCGATCCTGACGATTTTCCCGCTGAGCCGGCTCGTGGAGCCGCGCGATCCGCCCGACGGGCCGCTGGTCGCGCTCTGCCGGGGGCGGGAGGTCTGGTCGGTGTACGCGCTCGCGGCGATGTTCTCGTTGCTCCAACTGATCCCCTACGCCTTCCCGGGCGATCGCACCCTGACGGGACAGGGCCGGCTCTATGCGCTCCACATGTTCGATGCCCGCGCGACCTGCGAGGGGTGGGCCGATCTCCACAACGCCGACGGCACCACGACGCGACGCGATCTGAAGCTGCCGCTCGACACGCGCATCGCGTGCGATCCGATCGTCTACTTCAACCGGGCGCGCAACCTCTGCCGCCAGCGCGACGCCGGCCGCGGCGCCTTCGAGGATCTCGATCTGTACCTGTCGGCGCGCCGCGCGAGCGAGGGCGAGATGAAGCGCGTGATCGCCACGAAAGGCTTCTGCGCGAAGGGTGAGCGCTACGATCCCTTCCGCCACAACGCCTGGATCCTGACGGAGTGACGCGCGGGCTCAGGCGGAGGGACCGAGCACGACCTTTCTGTGCAGCGCGCTCAGGATCTCGTCGATGCCCGCGCACGCCCAGATCCGAAAGAAGGGCGACTGCTGGAGCTCGGTGAACTCGCGGTCGCCGCGCTTCTGCGTCTCGTCCTTGCTCTCGCCCGGCCGCGCGCCGCGGAGACCCCCGACCACCGCATCTTTCTGATAGATCGCCGGGTACTCGGTGTAGTGGTAGATGTACTCGAGATTCTTCGTGTAGAAGACGGCGACGGGAATCGACTGCCAGGTCTGTCCGTTCTTCGTGTTGAGGAGCTCGGCCATGATGTCGGCGTTGCTGTCGGGCGCCTCGGCGAGGCTCGGCCGATGGCTCGAGCTGAACCGCTGCCCGTCGCGGCGGAAGATCCTCAGCTCCATCCCGCCCGCCTCGGCCAGGCGCGCGAGCATCGGCACGTCGCGGCGGCAGTCGGACGACCACTCCTCCGAGATGACGAGGACCTTGGCGGGGCCGTTCGGCCGCGCCGCCAGCCACTTGATCGCCGCCGTCTGCGCGTCGTCCAGCCGCGCCGCGGCATAGCCCGCTCGGAGGTTGGCGGTCATGTCGCTCCGCGGCCGTCCGGAGCCCTCGCGCTTGAGATTCTCCGGTGTGCCGATGTAGGCGACGTATTGATCGAACGTCATCCCGGAGGCGAACCGCTCGGGCGTGACCACGCTCGTCTTGCGCTCCATGACACTCTCCTCTATCGTCTTCACGCCGGTCCCGCCGGCGGGCAGCGGCACTCTAGCACAGGAGGCGGATCGTGAAGACGCTCGCACTCTCGCTCGTGATGGGCTGTTCGCTTCTCCTCGTCGCCGGTGCCGCGGCCGACCCGCTCCCGCGCGCCAAGGCCGAAGACGTCGGGTTCTCATCGGAGAAGCTCAACCGCATCGGCCAGACCCTGCGCGCCGACGTCGAGCGCGGGCGCATCCCCGGCGCCATCGTGGTCGTCGCGCGCAAAGGCCGCATCGCCTACTACGAGACGGTCGGCTTCCGCGACAAGTCCTCGGGCGCGCCGATGCCCCTCGACGCGATCTTCCGCATCGCGTCGATGACCAAGCCGCTGGTCTCCGTGGCGACGATGATGCTCTACGAGGAAGGCCGGCTCTTCCTCTCCGACCCCGTCTCCAAGTACATTCCGCAGCTCGCCGACCGTCAGGTCGGCGTCGAGAAGCTCGATCCGGCGACCGGCAAGAGCGTGTTCTACACGGTGCCGGCCGAGTCCGAGATGACGATCCAGGACCTGCTTCGTCACACCTCGGGATTCACCTACGGCAACCGCGGTACGACGCACGTCCACAAGCTCTTCGAGGGCGGCACGAGCGGACTCGCGCGCGAGCTCACGCCGCAGGAGTTCATCGACCGCCTCGCGAAGCTTCCGCTCCTGAACCAGCCCGGGACGACGTGGGAATACGGCGTGTCGACCGACGTCCTCGGGCGCGTCGTCGAGGTGGTCGCGGGCAAGCCGCTCGGCCAGGTTCTCGCCGAGCGGATCTTCCGGCCGCTCAAGATGACCGACACGGGCTTCGTCGTCACCGCGGACAAGCAAGCGCGTCTCGCCCAGGGCCTGGCGACCGATCCGGATACCGGCAAAGAGATCAAGCTGTTCGACCCGACGATCCCGCCGAAGTTCGAGTGCGGCGGCGGCTGCGGCGTCTCCACGGCGAGCGACTACGTGCGGTTCACCCAGATGCTCTTGAACCGCGGCACGCTCGAGGGCACGCGGATCCTCGGCCGCAAGACCGTCGAGTACATGACCTCGGACCATCTCGGCACCCGGATCGCCCCGGGCCCCGCGTACTCACCCGGCCCGGGTTACGGCTTCGGTCTCGGCTTCGCCGTGCGCAAGGAGACCGGCGTCGCGTCGCTCACGGGCTCGGCCGGCGACTACAACTGGGCCGGTGCCTTCGGCACGGCCTTCTGGGTCGACCCGAAAGAGGAGCTGACCGTCGTCGTCATGGTGCAGGCGCCCGGCCCGATCCGCGTGCACTACCGCCAGCTGCTGAAGAGCCTCGTGCTGCAGGCGATCACCGACTAGCGACAGACGGCCGAGCCGCCCTCAGCGCGCGATCTCGAGTGCGAGATCCGGGACAATTGTCGCGTTCGGGAGGCGGCGAAACACCTCCGGCGCGATCTTGATCTTCGACGAGCGGCTGCCGCTGCCGAGGATGACCCACTCGCGCTGCATCAGCTTGTCGTCGACGTAGATCGGCAGGTCCGGCGGCAGCGCGAACACGGTGACGCCGCCAATCATCATGCCGGTGAGGGCCTTCGTCTCCTCGGCGGAAGCGAACGACACCTTCGAGGCACCGAGGAGCGCGCGCACGGCGTGATTCACGTCGAGCCGCGTGGTGGCCTTCACGACGCAGGCGCCGAACTTCCGTGGCTCCTTCTTCGACGCGACGACGATCGTGTTGCCCGCGCTGTCGAGCGGCAGCCCGTACTTCTCGCAGCACACCGCCGTGTCGGCGAAGTCGGGATCGATCGGCATCAGCTCGTACGGCACACCGAGACCACTGAGGACCTGGACGACTCGTTCTTCGATCATGGCCGAATCAGGGTGATGCCATGGCTCGCCAGTGTCAAGGCGACCGGCGCGCCGGGCGCGAGCGGCGCGTCGACGGCTGGGCTCGTGACGAAGAGCTCGCCGATCTCCGACGCGATCGAGTACTCCATCCGCGAGCCGAGGTACGCCGCCTGGCTGACGGTGCCGCGGAGCGCGCCGCCGGTCGGCTGCCCGTCGACGATCAGGATCGCCTCCGGCCGGATGGCGACGTCGACCGTGCCGTCGGCCAGCCCGCGGTGGGGCACGGTGCGCGTGAGCCCGCCGATCGTCAGGCGGCCGGTCCGCTCGTCCAGGCGCCAGAGCACGCCCTTGACCCGATTGGTCTCGCCCATGAAGCCGGCCACGAAGACGTCGTCCGGCGACTCGTAGAGGTCGCGCGGCGGGCCCTCCTGGGCGACGACGGCATGGTTCATCACGATGATGCGATCGGAGACGCCGAGCGCCTCCTCCTGGTCGTGCGTGACGTAGACCACCGTGATGCCGAGCCGCTGCTGGAGCGCCCGGATTTCTTCCCGCATCTGCCGCCGCAGCCGCGCGTCCAGGTTCGACAGCGGCTCGTCGAACAGCAGCACGCGCGGCTCGAGCACGAGCGCGCGGGCGATCGCCACGCGCTGCTGCTGGCCCCCCGAGAGCTCGCTCGGCAGACGGTCTGCGAGCTCGGCGAGCCCCACCCCGGCCAGCGCCTCGCGCGCCGATTCGGCCGCCTGCCGCCGCGATCGCCCACCGACGCGCGGGCCGTACGCGACGTTGTCGAGCACGGACATGTGCGGGAAGAGCGCATAGCTCTGGAAGACCATGCTCACGTTCCGGTCGGTCGCGCCGAGCGCGGTCACGTCGTCGCCGCCGATCATAATCCGCCCCGACGTGACGGTCTCGAGCCCCGCGATGAGCCGGAGCGTCGTCGTCTTGCCGCAGCCCGAGGGTCCGAGCAACGTGACGAGACTGCCGGCGGCGATCGTGAAGCTCACGTCGCGCACCGCCGTCACCGCCCCGTATTGCTTGGTCACGCCCGAGAGCTCGATGCGGGCCGCGCGACGGTCGGTCATGCGATCGGCCCCGTCGGGAGCGCCTCGAGCGCCGGCGCCCCGCGCCGGAGCCGCCGCTCGCCCACGAGCAGCTGGATGAGCCCGATCGCCGCCAGCATCAGCACGATGAGCACGGAGCTGTAGGCGATGGCGACGCCGTAGTCGCCGTTCAGCACGCGGTGGATGATGTACGTCGTGGCCATGTCGTAGTCGGCCGAGACCAGGAAGATTACGGCGCTGACGGTCGTCATCGCCCGGACGAAGCTGTAGACGAGCGCCGCGACGACCGCCGGGCGCAGCAGCGGAAGGATCACCCGGCGAAGCGTCACGAAGCTCCGGCCGCCGAGCGTGCGCGAGGCCTCGTCGAGGCTCCCGTCGATCTGGCTCATCGCGGCCACGCCGGCGCGGAGCCCGACCGGCATGTTCCGGAACACGAAGCAGACGATCAGGATGATGCCGGTGCCGGTCAGCTCGATCGGCGGCACGTTGAAGGCCAGGATGTAGCTGACGCCGATCACGGTCCCCGGGATGGCGAAGCTCAGCATCGTGGCGAACTCGAACGCGGCGCGGCCCGCGAAGCGCTGCCGCACCAGGAGGTACGCGGTCAGGATGCCGAGCGCCGCGGTAAGCGGGGCGGCGATCGAGGCGAGCTCGAGCGTCGTCCAGAACGAGCGCCAGGCCGAGCCCGACCAGATGATGCCGGTGCCGCCCCATTCGACGGAGAACGCCTTCGCGTAGTGGCGCAACGTCGGCGTGTAGTCGCGCCCCCAGGTCTCGACGAATCCGCCCGCGAGCGCCATGCCGTAGATCGACAGGGTCAACATCGTCCACGGCAGCGCCACGCCGAACGCGAGACGACGCACGAACGGCGGCAGCGGCGCCGGCCGGCCGCCGTCGCCCTTGCCCGAGATGGCCGTGTAGACCTTCCGGCCGACGACCCGGCGCTGGACGAAGAACGCGCCCAGCGCCAGCACGAGGAGGAGCACGCCGAGCGACGCCGCCCGTCCCTGATCGAGCTGGGCGCCGACGATCGAGAAGAACGCCTCCGTCGAGAGCACACCGAAGTTGCCCCCGAGCACGATCGGGTTGCCGAAGTCGGCGATGCTCTCGATGAAGCCCACCAGGAACGCGTTGGCGAGTCCGGGGAGCATCAGCGGCAGCGAGACCCGGCTGAACGTCTGCCAGCGATCCGCCCTCAGAGTTTGCGACGCCTCTTCCAGCGACGGGCTCACGCCTTCCACGACGCCGATCAGCACGAGGAACGCGACCGGCGTGAAGGAGAGCGTCTGCGCGAGCCACACCCCCGGCAGCCCGTAGATCCAGCGCGAAGGCGGAACGGCGAACGCCCACTCCATGAGCTGGTTGACGAGGCCGGATCGGCCGAAAATCAGGATGAGCCCGAGGCCGATCACGAACGGCGGCGTGATGATCGGCAGCACCGTCAGCACGCGCAAGAGCCGCTTGGCCTTGAATCCGGTCCGGGTCACCACCAGGGCGAAGGCGAGGCCCAGCGCCGTCGTCGTGGTTGCGGTCAGCAGGGCCAGCACGAGCGTGTTCCAGCCGACGCCGCAGCTCCGTCCCCCGGTCAGGCAGTCGAGCCGCCAGATCTTCGCCGCGAACAGACGCTCGGCGAGCGCTCGGCCCGAGACCGCGCCGTCGCTCCCCTGGACCGCGCTCAGCAAGATCCGCGCGACCGGATAGAGCGTGAAGAAGACGACGAGGACGGCGACGACCACGACCGCCCCGGCGACGAAGGCATCGCCCTTGAAGAAGCCGCGCGCGGCGAGCCCCAGCGCGAACAGCATCACCAGGCTGGTCGCGACGACCGCGGCGCCGAGCCCCATGCCGGGCTGGCCGCCGATCGCAAACCCCTGAGCGGCGATATAGATGAAGCTGCCCCCTCCGAGCACCATCAGCCGAAGGCCGAGGGTGGCGCGGCCGAGGCGCAACGGGAGATTGCGCAGCGCGAGCGCCGCGAGGAGCGCAAGCCCGGGCACCAGCAGCTGCAGCTTCCCCGGTCCGGCGCCGTCGGAGGCCGCGTACCAGGGAGCGAGCGCGAGACCGGCGCAACCGACCAGGCTCCAGACGAGCGCCCAGCGGCGAAGACCGTCGCGCATGGCGACGGCGCCTACTTCGGCTGGCTGTTGACTTCTCGCTCCCACCGCTCGAGCAGGCGCTTGCGCTCGGCGCTCGCGCCGTACTTCGCGAAATCGTAGTCGATCAGCTTGATGTCCGCGAACCGCGGCGCCTGCGGCGGCAGCTGAGCCTCCCGGTTGGAGGGCACCTGAAACTGCTTGGCCTCGGCGCCGAGCTTCTGCGCCTCCCGCGTCAGCGCCCAGTCGACGAACTTCCTGGCGCTCTCGAGATTGCGCGAGCCCCTGATGATGCTGAGCGAGCCGACCTCGTAGCCAGTGCCTTCGCACGGCGCCTGGGCTTTCACGGGAAATCCCGCGAGCGCTTCGGTCACGACGTCGTGCATGAAGCTGATGCTGACGGACGTCTCGCCGCGGGCCACGGCCTTGATCGGGCCGACGCCCGAGCGCGTGTACTGGTTGACGTTGCGATGGATCTGCCGCAGATAGCGGAACGCTTCGTCCTCCCCGAAGATCTGCACGATCGTCGCGACCGCCGTGTACGCCGTTCCGGACGAGTTCGGGTTCGCGACCTGGATCTCGTCTTTATAGTCGGGCTTGATCAGGTCTTTCCAGCACATCGGCGCCGCGAGCCTCTTCTTTTTTAAAATTTCCGGGTTGTAGCCGAAGCCGAGCGCCCCGGCGTAGATGCCGACCGTCTTGAAGCCGGACTGCTCGGCTTGCCGGCGGGCCCAGTCGTGCAGCTTTTCGAGGT
>QHSP01000148.1 GCA_003220495.1 Candidatus Rokuibacteriota bacterium
GATCAGAGGGTTACCGGACATGACCGTGTTGTACTCATAACCCAAAGGTCGCTGGTTCAAATCCAGCCCCCGCAACCACGCAACGTGGCGAAACCAAAGGGGCCGAGCGATTCGGCCCCTTTGGTGCTCTTGGATGGACTATGAAGGTTTTCGACCGTCGCGCCGCACTTGTCAGTCAGCCGACCGATCGTTAGCTTGAGAAATCCGGCCTAAACGCGAAAGGTGTGTGGCGAGGGACTGCGCCGTTCGATCTCGTCGTTTCATAGAAGCTTCGGAGCGCCTTGGAAGCGTAGTCCTGGAGATGGCTTGCGGTAGCGCGTTGGGTTGCAGTGGAGCCTTGGGTTAGGTACCCAAGACTCTGACTCTTAATCAGCGGGTCCACGGGGTAGGGTCCCATAGCCTATCGGGCAAAACGACGAGAGCGCTCGACCGCGCACCGGTTATCAACGGTTATTTTCGACCCTACGATGCCCGCACCAATTCAATGAGCCAGTTGTTCTCGTTCCACCGCTGGTCTCTGGCGCGACGTCGAGGGTGCCCTGGTACAAGAAGTGTCCGTCCGGGAAGGGATCTACCAGGCTCGATCCCGACCGAGGTTCGAGAACCGCTTGATATTTATGGAATGCGCTCCGGGTACAGGATTTGCGTGTCGCATCTTGTGGATGGGTTCTCGGGTCTGACGGCGTTGGCCGGGATTTCGGACATCGACCCGACCTTCGGCGGGACGGAGAAAGATGCGCCTCGCTTCCAAGATTTTCCTGACCGCGGCACTCGTGATCGTGGTGCTCGCGGGCGTCGGGTTTCTGAGCCTCGGCGCCGTGAGCCGGCTCGTGTCTGTCAATCGGGACATCGCAACCCGCACGGTGCCAGCGGTGCGGCTCGCCGCGTCGGCCCGCGAGGCGATTCCCGCCCTCGTGCGGCTCGAGGCGCGGGCCGTCGTGCTGGGCGACGCGAGCTTCGCGTCGGCGTGGACCAAGCGGGCGGCACGGGTCGCCCAGGATCTCGACGGCCTGGCTGCCTACGCCGAGAGCGAGCAGGAGACGCTACACCTGCGCCGGGCGCGGGCCGCGTTTGCAGGATACAGCGGCATGGTCGCCCAGGAGCAGGCGCTGTCGAAGCGCGGCGACCGCGCCCGCGCCGTGGGCCTGAGCGAGACCGACGCACGGACGCGCATCACGGAGCTCCAGGAGAACCTGGAGGGGCTCATGGCGGCGACGTACGCGCGGAGCCTCGGAGCGCAGGCCGAGGCCGCGCGCCTGGAGACGCGCACCTGGACCGCGGTGCTGGTCGCGCTGGGTACGGCGGTCGGCCTTGCGCTACTCGCCACAGCGATCATCGCCCGGCGGATCACGCGCTCGCTCGCCCGTCTGGCCGCGGCGACGGCCGAGGTCGAGACGGGCGCGTTCCGCGAGCCCATCGTGGTCGATGGCCACGACGAGATCAGCGCCCTCACGCGGTCGTTCAACCGGATGACGACCCAGCTGGACCGACAGTTCAGTGCCCTCTCGATGAGGTCGGCGATCAGCATCACGCTGAACCAGCACGAGAAGCTCGAGGATATCCTCCAGCGGTGTACCGAGATCCTGGCCCGGCATCTCGATTTGGCGCTGGCGGGCGTCTGGACGCTCGACGGCGAGGCCAAGGTCCTCGAGCTGAAGGCGAGCGCCGGGAGCTGCACGCACCTGAGCGAGACCCATCGCCGTGTCGCCCTGGGTCAGGGCGAGATCGGGCTTATCGCCGCCGAGCGCCGGACGCACGTGACCAGCGCGATCCTCCAGGATCCTCGCATGGGCGATCCCGCGTGGGCCCGGGGGGAAGGGCTGGTGGCGTTCGTCGGGCATCCGCTCCTCGTCGAGGATCAGCTCGTCGGCGTCACGGCCGCGTTCGCGCGAGCCCCGCTCGACGGCCTGGCCCTCGGTGGCTTCGCGTCGGCCGTGGGTGAGATCGCCCAGTGCATCGAGCGGAAGCGCGTCGACGGGGTGCTTCAGGAGAGGGAGGAGCAGATTCGCCAGCTCCAGAAGATCGAGGCCCTTGGCCGCCTAGCCGGCGGCCTCGCACACGACTTCAACAACCTGTTGACGGTCATCACGGGGCACAGCCAGCTCATGCTCCGGCAGTCGGCGCTCGCCGATCCGCTCCGCGACGGGCTCGGCATCATCGAGAGGACGGCGGCGCGCGCGTGTCGGCTGACGACGCAGCTCCTGGCGTTCAGCCGAAAGCAGGTTCTCGCCCCCTCGGTGCTGAGCCTCGACGAAGTGATCCCTGGCATGGCCGAGATGCTCCAGCGGCTGATCGGTGAGGACATCACGCTCGTGTTCAGGCCGGCCCCGGAACTCGGCTGCGTGACCGTCGACCCGGGGCAGCTCGAGCAGGTCGTCGTCAACCTCGTCGTGAACGCCCGCGATGCGATGCCGAACGGCGGCCGGATTACCATCGAGACCGGGCACGTCGAGCTGAACGAGGACTCGTCCCGCCGGCACGTCGGTGTCAGTCCCGGCTCGTACGTGACGCTCTCGGTCGGGGACACGGGCATCGGCATGGACGCGAAGACTTGTGCCCGCATCTTCGAGCCCTTCTTCACGACGAAGGCGCTGGGCAAGGGGACGGGACTCGGTCTGGCGACGGTCTACGGCATCGTCAGTCAAAGCGGCGGAAATATCCGGGTCGAGAGCGCGCTGGGAGCGGGCAGCATCTTCACGATCTACCTGCCTCGCGTTGTGGGTGTCCCGGAGCAGACCGCGGAAGTGAGCACCGCGCTGCCGGCGCGCGGCAGCGAGACCGTTCTGGTCGTCGAGGATGAAAGCGAGGTTCGTGCGCTCGTGCAACGGATCCTTGAAGAGTTCGGGTATGCCGTGCTCAGCGCGGGAGAAATCGCGGACGCGTTTCGGCTCGTCGAGCGCCATGGGGACCCGATCGATCTGCTCCTCACGGACATCGTGATGCCCGAGATGAACGGCGTCCAGCTGGCCGAGCGCCTCGTCGGCCTGCACCCCGAGATGGACGTGCTGTACATGTCGGGATACACGGACTATGCGATCGTCAACCCCGCGCGCTTCATCCAGAAGCCGCTCACACCGGATGCCCTCGCGCGCAAGGTGCGCGCCGTGCTGGATGCGCGCACCGACGGCGACCACGCCCGGCCGGTGCTGCCAACCTCGCGCTTGGCATCAACAGGAAAGGTCGCCAGAGCCGCGCCTCGATCGCTCAGGCGGACCGGAGGAAGAACATCAAGGCCATGACTCACCCGCGACTCCCCTCGGGAATACGTTCAGGTCGGCCGTGGGCAAAGGGGTTGAACAGGATGTTCTGACCCTCGACCCAGCCAAGCTCGCGAAGGGCATGTCCGAAAACCTCACCGCTGGGCGCGAGCTAACCCCTCACCAAACGCGGGGCCAGCAAGCTGGTGGCGCGTGTCCGCAACCACATGTATTTGGGCATCGCCAGGCACGGCCTGACGCGCGATAATGCCCGGCACTCGAATAGAATTTGTAGCCGCGCCTCGGCCGGCGGGGCCCCAGCCCCGCGACGGCCTGCAGCGCGAACCACAACGGGAGGACATCATGGCCAAGAAGATCCTGTTCGTCGGCGCCGGAGCCATTGGGAGTTACATCGGGTCATTCCTGTCAAGGGCCGGCCACGACGTGACGCTCGTCGATCCCTGGGCGGAGCAGGTCGAGGCCATCCGCAAGAAGGGTATCTCGGTGACCGGGCCGCACGATCCGTTCGAAGCCCATCCCAAGGCGTTTCATCTCGGGGAGTCACAGCGCTTGCCGCGCGATTTCGACCTCGCGTTCGTCGCGATGAAGGTCTACGACACGGCGTGGGCCGCCCAGCTGGCCCTCCGTCACCTCAAGCCGGAGGGCTACATCGTCGCGTCGGAGAACTGCTGGCCGGATCCGATCGTGGCCTCGGTGGCCGGCGCCTCGCGCTCGCTCGGGCTGGTCATGTCGAAGATCGGCGTGGCGCTCTGGAAGCCAGGCCAGGTCGAGCGCGGTGCCGAGAAAGGTCAGGGCACCGGCCACGACGTGTTCCGCGTGGGCGAGCACGACGGCAAGATCACCACTCGCGCCAACGAGGTGGCGGAGATGCTCAAGGTGATCGACGGCTCCCAGGTGACCGAGAACCTCTGGGGCGAGCGCTGGGCCAAGCTTTGCGCGAACGCCACGGGCAACCCCGTGCAGGCCATGTCCGGGCTCGGGTCGTTCGAGATCGCCTCCAGCGAGGTGGGCCGCGCGATCACGATCCACCTCGGCGCCGAGTCCGCGCGGGTCGGGCTGGCACTCGGCTACAAGGTGCCCAAGTTCAACGGCACCACCGCCGATCAGTGGGCCGCCGCCGACCGGCGAGAGGTGTACGACACGCTGGACCGGATGCTCACGCCGACCTCGGCCGGCGGCCGCAACTGGCGCTCTTCGATGGGGCAAGACGTGACCAAGGGGCGCCCGACCGAGATCGACTACATGAACGGCCACGTGGTGGCGAAGGGCCGCGAGCGCGGGGTGCCCACGCCGGTCTCCGCCGCGACCGTCGACATCGTCCGCGAGGTCGACGCCGGCGCGCGCAAACCCGAGGCGCAGAACATCGGCCTGGTGCTCAAGCGCGCCGGAGTCTGAAGCGTCACGGCCGTGGCCGCCTCCTCGCAGGCGGCCACGGGTCGACGATCACTGCCCTGCGCGAATCCGCGCGCGTCTCAGGGGTCCGTACCTTCGACGGCTCCGATGTCGCAGCTTCCACTCCGCGGGCTTCCCCGTTGATCGGTCGGCAGACACGCGGCGTTGTCGCCCGCATCGAGCGCCGAACTGTTGCTCGTGAGCAGGAAGAACCCACGCCCCGGGACTCCAAAGTCGATGTAGTCGCCCAGGCCGGGGTCGCCGGTGCGATCGTGCGGGAGCAACGCGACGGCGCAGTTCGGGTCGAAGAAGAGGTTGTTGTCCAGCGAAGTGACCTGACCCTGGCAGGCCGTGGCGGAGAAGTCTGACGGCCCCGAAACGATCGTGTTGTGGAGCGCCAACGCACTCGTGGCTGCCAGGTCTCGGCCGCCGTTGCTGCGATTGTTGGCGATGGTAGTGTTGACAACGACGCCACCCCTGACGAAGAGCCCGCCTCCGACGCCGGATTCGGCTCCGTTTTCGGCAAACGTGCTGTTGACGATGGCCACGGCCGAGGACTCTGAATGGAGGCCGCCGCCGTGGCTCTCGCCCGTGCGGTTGTCGACGATGGTGGTGCCGATGATCGTCGCGCTGCCTGCCGGATGCGAGATCGCAATGCCGCCGCCGCCAGCTTCCGAGCGGTTGCCCCTGATCGTGCTATTGATGACCGTCACGGCAGCAGGGCTGAAGATGCCTCCACCCTGGCTCTGCACCGCGGTGTTATTGGCCACGGTGCTTCCGGCGATGAACAGTCGACCGAGGCTGGCAATACCGCCGCCCCCGCTGCTGCTGCCGGTGGAGCTGAAGTTGTCGGTCACCGCGCAATGGGTGATGACAAGCGTGCCCCGATTGAGAATGCCGCCGCCGCCGAACGCGACCCCCCCGCCCCAGTGGCCGCCTCTCACCGTGAGGTCCTCGAGGTTCAAGAGGCCGGATTGCGCGACGTGGAACACACGGAATTGCGGAGCGGTGGCCGCACGCTCGATGACGGTGTTCCCGGACCCGTCTCCGCCGATCGTCAGCGGACTGGTAATCGACGGCAGACCGTTCGATCCGTCGGTGCTGTTGTTCTCC
>QHSP01000149.1 GCA_003220495.1 Candidatus Rokuibacteriota bacterium
TAGGAAGCGCAAGATTGAAATCACTGACGCTAGAAAAATCCGTGCCAGCGATGAGGTCGGGAAGCCTTCGCTGCCTTCCCGAGCGTTTATCGCGAGACGGCTCGAAGGAGGCGGTGAAAAATTTTTCCGAAGCTTGCTGTCCCTTGCACACAATGAGATGCGGGATGCCACCCGCCCAAGTGGTCGCGGCAACGAACCAACTCCTTGAGCACGCGCAGCAGACGCCGTTCGCGCAAGAGGACCATGTGGTCCAAGCACTCCACGCGAATCGAGCGCACAAACCGTTCTGCGTAGGCGTTGGCGTTCGGCGCCTGGACGGCGTCAGGACGATGAGCACTCTTACTCCCTCGCGTAAACTCCGGAATCCGCCACTCCTACTCCCTCGCGTAAACTCCGGAATCCCGTCCGTCCACTGTTGCCCTGCCTGGGCCATGAAGGCCGCATCGGAATTCCGCGTCGAGCCCACGATTTGCACTCGCCGGCTCTTGAGATCCAGCCCGAACAGCGTGCAGTAGGGCACCAGCCCGCAGGAGGTCCACACGCCCGTCGTGAAGAACTCGGCACCGACGATCGCGCCCCAGTGCGCCCGCATGAAGGTGCGCCAAGATGAAGGCCGGCCCGGCGCGGGCGGGATCACGATCAGCGTGCAGCTCACCAGGGCGACGGCAAAGAGCGCGACGAGCGGCGTTGTTGCGAAGCGGCGACGAGGCCCTTGACCGTGCTCGCGGCGTCTTTTAGCATGAGCGCCTCATGACGCCTCTCGCGGCCCACGCGCTCGGGAACGCGGGTAAATGATCCGCCCGGAGCCCTGGATCGTTGTCCTGCGAGTCGTTGTCGGCGTGTGGTTCGTGAAGGCCGTATGGACCAAGTTCACTCTCGGGTTCTTGTGGGACGTGATTCCCTATCCGGCGGTGTCGCCGCGCTTCCTCGCCGTTCACCCCAAACGGGTCGCCGAATTCGCCGCCGGAAATCCCGTCGGTTGGTACAAGGAGTTTCTCGAGGGGACGGTCCTGCCGAACGGCCGCGTGTTCGCGACGCTTCAGACCTTCGCCGAGGCCGCGGTCGGTCTTGGGCTGATCCTGGGACTCCTGACCGGCCTCACCGCCCTCGTCGGGCTCTTTCTCTGCCTGAACTACGGCCTCGCCAGCCAATGGATGAGCTTCGGCCAGCAGGGCTTCCACGTCCTCCTCGTGACCTCCATGATCGTGTTTCTTTGCGCGCGCGCGGGTCGGACATGGGGACTCGACCGCGGGATCATCGCGCTGAGCGGTCGGCGCTGGCTCCGACTCGTGATGTGACGGTGCGCCGCCGGCCTCACGGCGTGTCAGCGATCGCCACGCCCCAAGGCAGCGTGCCGCACGGGATGCGCGCGACCACCGTGTTCGAGCGAATGTCGATCACGGCGACCTCGTTGGCGCGTCCGACCGTCGCGTAGAGGAATCGCCCATCCGAGGTGAGCGCCATCCACCACGTCCGTGGTCCGACCGGGATGACCGCGAGCACGTTCAGCGACGCGGTGTCCAGGACCCGCACATCTCCGGACTGGCCGTGGGAGACGTAGGCGCGGGAGCCGTCCGGCGTCAGCACGACGTCGACGGGGCGACTGCCGCCCGTCGGCACCGATTTGACAACGCGCATCTCTGCGAGATTGATCACGGAGACGACGTGGGCCTGCTCGCTGGCGACGAAGAGCTGACGCGAGTCGGCCGTGAAGCGCATGCCACGCGGATTCCGTGGCACGGGAATCTGCTTGACGACGGTGTCGCTCGCCGCCGCGATGAGGTGGATGTCGTCGGAGGTCTCGTTGGAGACGGCGATCCAGCGCCCGTCCGGCGAGGCCACGGCCGTCTCGGGCTCTTTTCCCACGGCGATCTTCGCGCGGATCGTCAATGAGGCGGCGTCCAAGACCGTCACCGAGAGCTCGTTCTCGTTGACGACGTAGAGCGCGGTCCCCGCCCGGTTGAAGGTCATCCCCTCCGGGTCGAGGCCTGCCGGCACGGTGCTCAGCACCGCGAGCGACTTCGCGTCGATGACGCTGAGGCTGTCCGAGTTGCTGTTGGCCACATAGACCCGCCGGCCGTCGGGGCTCACCGCCACGCCTCGGGGGCGCTTGCTGACGCGAATCGTCCCGACGACCGTCCGGGTCGCCGCATCGATCACCGTCACGTCGTCCGACTTCTCGTTCGTGACGAACACTCGCATCTCGGCGCCGGCCCGCGTGTGACCCAGCACGAGCACCGCGAGCAGCACCAAGGGAGCGAGACGCCGGTTCATTGCGTGTCCTTGCCGAACCAAACGCTGACGAGACTCCATCAGCGGCGCCTCCGAGTCAAGCGGCTGTCCAAGACGCCTCAGACGCGCAGTTGTTGACGCCGCACACGCGCTTGACTTGGGTGGGGCACGGCGCTATGTCTCGGCCGCGTCCCGCCCGGGTCCGATGGCGAGGCGGCGCGATCACGACGCACGGGGACGCAGCGGGAAGCGGCGCACGCGAGAGGCGTGCCGAGGGCGACATGCGACGTCAGGGGCAGCGAGCGATCGCGGTGGTGACGACGCTGAGCGTCGGCGGCTTGGTCACGCTGGGGCTTCTCGCCGTGTGCTTCGCCCAGCGTGACCAAGGGGCGGCCCAGCTCACCCCGACGGCGACAGAAGCCCTGCAGGTCCTGCTTACGACCTCCGAGCTGGTGGTCGGCGCGAATCGGTTCGCCTTCGGGCTCTTGAAGGACGGGAAGCTCCTCGCGGACGCCAGGGTTACCGTGCGGGTCTATGCCCTCCAAAACGAGGATGCTCGCCTCGTCGCCGAAACGCCGGCCCGGTATCACGCGCTGGAGGTCATCAGCCAGGGAAAGCATGTCCACATCCACCCCGACGGTTCGCGGCACGTGCACGGCGCTGCCACCGATGTGCAGGGGATCTACGTCGGGCAAGTGACCTTTGCGCGTCCCGGCGCCTGGGGCGTCGAGGTCCTGGCGCAGCTGGGTGACGGTCGCGCCCAAGGGGCGCGATTGAGCGTCGACGTGCTGCCGGTTTCCCGGACGCCCATGCCGGGGACCTTGGCGCCGCGCAGTCGGAACCTCATCGCCGCCGACGTCATCGACCTGAGGACGATCGATTCGAGTGAGCCGCCGGATCCCCGGCTGCACCAGACGCGCATTGCCGACGCGATCGCACAGGGCAAGCCGCAGGTGATCGTCTTCGCGACC
>QHSP01000104.1 GCA_003220495.1 Candidatus Rokuibacteriota bacterium
AGATCTACGATCGCTTTCCGTTCCCGCCGGGCGGTCGACCGATCAGCACCGATGCCTACGAGCTGATCCTGAACAACACGTGGCGGCCCGCGCTCGCGATCACCGGCGCCGCCGGGCTTCCGTTGCCCGCCGACGGGGGCAACGTGCTCCGCCCGAAGACATCGCTCAAGCTCTCGCTCCGGCTGCCGCCGACGTGCGAGGCCGGCCGCGCGGTACGCCGGCTCAAGGAGATCCTCGAGGCCGATCCGCCCTACGGCGCGCGCGTCACCCTCGACACCTATGGCGACGCCGGCAACGGCTGGAACGCGCCGGCGACGGATCCGAAGCTCCTCGAGTCGATCCATCGCGCGTCGGCCAGCTATTTCGGCAAGCCCGCGATGTTCGCGGGCCTCGGGGGCTCGATTCCGTTCATGAGCATGCTCGGCGAGCGCTTCCCGCAGGCTCAGTTCCTCATCACCGGGGCGATGGGCCCGGGCTCGAACGCCCACGGACCGAACGAGTTCCTTCACTTGCCGACCGGCGCCAAGGTGACCGCGTGCGTCGCGCAGGTCATCGCCGACCACACGGGGAGAGCGAAATGAAAGCCGGCTTCCGTGTCCTCGACAGCGATCTTCACGTGATCGAGCCCTCGGACCTCTACGATCACTATCTCGACCCGGCCTTTCGCGATCGCACGCCCCGCCCCACCGCCACGCGCGGCGCCTACACGAGCCAGTGGACGGTCGGCGACTTCACGTTCCCGCGGCCGCTCGGCCGCGGGCGGGTCGACGCCGAGAAGCGCGCCGCCACCGTGCTGAAAGACTACGCCGCCGCGCGCTTCGATTCGGTCTCGCAGCAGCGCGCGATGGACGTCGAGGGGCTCGACGTGGCCGTGCTCTTCCGCACCCTGCCCGTCGTGTGCGTCGACGCGTTCGAGCCCGCGTTCGCGATCGCGCTGTGCCGGGCGTGGAACGACTGGGCGGCGGATTTCCGAAAGCCGGCGCCCGCGCGGATGCAGGCCGCGGCGCTCGTGACCTTGCACGACGCGACCCTGGCGGCGAGCGAGCTCCGGCGGTCCGTCAAGGAGCTCGGCTTCGTCGCGGCCCAGATGATGCCGAATCCGGTGAACGGCGTGAACCTGCACGACCCGGCGATGGATCCGCTCTGGGCCGAGGCCGAGCGCCTGGGCGTGCCGATCTGCTTTCATCCGGCGCCGAACAACTACTCCGACACGCACTTCGTCAACCGCTACCTCACGGCGCCGAGTACGACCATCGCCGGCGGGCTCAACAATCCAATCGAACTGATGGCCGCCGTCGCCTCGATGACGGCCGGCGGCGTCCTCGAGCGCTTCCCGCGCCTGCGCGTCGCGTTCCTCGAGGGCAACTGCAGCTGGCTGCCGTGGCTCCTCTGGCGGCTCGACGAATACTGGGAGATGGCGAAGAGCGGCGAGACGACGAGGCTGCAGGCGCCGCCCAGCGAGTACTTCAAGCGCCAGTGCTTCATCAGCGTCGATCCCGACGAGGATCAGGTGGAGTGGGTGATCCAGCGACTCGGCGACGACACGCTCGTCTTCTCGACGGACTATCCGCACTCGGACTCGCACTTTCCCGAGGCGACCAACATCTTCCTCAAGCTCCCGCTCTCTGACACGAGCAAGCGGAAGATCCTCTGGGACAACTGCGCCCGGCTCTACAACATCCCAGGGGCGGCGTGACGCCCGCGCGGTAGTGCTCGGCGCGGCGGTCGGCGCCCAGGTCGCGAGCGCCGCGGCCGGCTCGGACTCCGCCGTCGGGAGCGGCGCGGAGGAGATCACACTCCGGCTGCTCTACCAGCTCATCGTGATCCTCCTCGCGACACGGCTCGTGACCTCGATCGTGCGCCGGCTCGGCCAGACCGATGTGTCCGGTGAGATCCTCGCCGGCGTGCTCCTGGGGCCGAGCCTGCTCGGAGCGCTCTTCCCGGACTTCATGCACGCCCTGTTTCCCGCCTCGACCGCCACCATCTTCACGGGCCTGGCCCAGGTCGGTCTCATCTTCCTGATGTTCCAGATCGGCCTCGAGTTCGAGTTCCAGCGGCATCTGGGCGGAAACCACCGGTCGATCGTCCTCATCAGCCTGATCGGACTCGCGGCCCCCTTCGCGATGGGCTATCTCTCGGCGCCGTGGTTCCACGCGCGGCTATCGGAGCCCGTGCCGCTGTTCGGCTTCCAGCTCTTCTTCGCTGTCGCGATGTCGATCACCGCGATCCCCGTACTCGGCCGCATCTTCATGGAGCTCCGTCTCTCGCACACGCGGACGGCCGCCCTCACGATCGGCGCCGCAGCGATCGACGACGTGTCGGGATGGATCATCCTCGGCGCGATTTCACTGCTCGTGAAGGGCGCCTTCAGCTGGGGCTGGATCGTCCCGCGGGTCGCGGGCCTGGCCGCGTACGTGGCCCTGGTCTTCTTCGTGATCCGCAAGCCGCTTCGGCGCGCCGTCGCGAGCCACCTCGCTCGGTACGGCGGGATGCGGTTGACGTCCATCCCCTACATCGTGATCCTGCTCTTCGCTTCCGCGGCGATCACGAGCAACCTCGGGGTCTTCGCGATCATCGGGGGGTTCGTGATCGGCGTGGCGCTCCACGACGATCGGCAATTCGTCGAGGAGTGGAAGCGCCGGATCTCGCCGATCGTCTGGGTGTTCTTCCTGCCGATCTTCTTCGCCTATACCGGGCTGCGCACCGACATCGGCGCGATCCAGGGCTGGCCGGGCCTGGTCACGCTGCTGCTGGTCCTCGCCGTGGCCTTCCTCAGCAAATTCGGTGGCGCCTACGTGATCGGCCGGCTCGTCGGCGAGGGACATCGAAGCGCCCTCACGATCGGGGTCTGCATGAACACACGGGGGCTGATGGAGCTGATCGTGCTCAACATCGGCAAGGACCTGGGGCTTCTGCCGACGGACGTCTTCTCGATGCTCGTGATCATGGCGTTGGTGAGCACCTTCATCGCCACGCCGCTCATTCGGTGGCTGATGAAGGGCCAGGAGTGCCGGGCGACGCCGTTGGGGGAGCCGGCCGCCGCGAGGGGGTAGGCTAGGAGAGGTCCCTTCGCTTCCTCGCTTTCCACGCGACACGGTCGATGGCGTACCACACGACCGGAACTTCGGGATTCATCCAGTAACGCGTGCCTCGGTACGTGAGCCCCGCCTTTTCCATCACACGGCGAGCGGCGGTGTGCGCGGCGGCTGTGACACTGATGATGCGCTCGAGGCCGTGCTGCTCAAAGCCGAAGTCGAGCGCCGCCACGGCTCCTTCGGTGGCGAGGCCTTGGCCCCACCACGCCTTGTGAAGCTCGAACCCTACCTCGATCTTGTCGGCTTCCGGCCAGTCATCGAGCTCATCGAGACCGAGCCGGCCGATCCAGCAGCCGGTGGCCTTCTCGACAGCCGCCCACGGGCCGAACCCGTTCACTCGCCATTGTCGCAAGCTGCTTTTGGCGAACCCGGCGATTCGGTCTGGAGGCATATGTCGGCCACCCCTGACGGCCGAGTCGCTCAAAAGGCGCTGAAGCTCGACGCCATCGTCTTCACGCCAGGGACGCAAGAGAAGCCGAGCCGTCTCAACCCTCATCATTTCCTCGGTCTCTCATTCATGCATATCTATCCCGACCCGCGCCATTTCACAGCATTATCGGGTGTCGCTCATGGCACGGAAGAGGCACAATCATGCTGAATCAGAGAAAGGACAGGCAATGACATCGCAACAGCTGGAGCATCTGTGGGCAGAACACCTCAAAGGGGAGTTCGAGAGCAAAGACGTCGAGGCGACGCTGGCCACCATGGTCGACGATGCCTCCGTCAACCATATGCCTGTGAGCACCGGGGGCCGTGGAAAGCATGCGTTGCGAGCGTTCTATCGCGATGACTTCATCCCCTCATGGCCCGGCGATCTACAAACGACGCCCGTGAACCGTGTCGTCGGCGAGGGGCAACTCGTGGACGAGCTGCGCCTCACGTTCACGCACAGCAAGCCGATGCCGTGGCTCTTGCCGAACGTCCCGCCGACGCACAAGAAAATCGCCATGGATGTCGTGGTGGTGGTGCAGTTTCGCGGCGACAAGCTCGCTTGCGAGCGGATCTACTGGGATCACGCCGCCGTCCTTCGACAGGCAGGTCTGCTGAAGGTGGAGTGAGGACGGCGCGCCGCGTCCGACGGCTCTACGCGATCGCGCGGCGCTTGTTGCGGACGTAGTCGACCAGAATGTACTCGCCGAGGCGATCGGGGCTCGCGAAGAACGCGCGGCCCTTGTTGATGCGGGCCAGCTGCTCGATGAACTGCGTCAGCATCCGGCTCTGCTCGAGCATGAACGTGTTGATGGTGATCCCCTCGCGCGTGCAGCGCTGGACCTCCTTCAACGTCTCCTCGAACGTGCGCCGGGTGGGCGGGTAGGAGAAGTCGGCTTCGCCGCCTTCCATGTGGGCGGTCGGCTCGCCGTCGGTGATCATGATGATCTGCTTGTTGCCGCCCTTCTGCCGCCCCAGAAGCCGCCGCGAGAGCTGGAAGCCGTGGTGCATGTTGGTGCCGATGTTCCACTCGCTCCACGCGAGCTTCGGAAGGTCTTCGGCCTTGAACTCTTTCGCGTAGAGGGAGAACCCGAGGATGTACAGGCTGTCGCGCGGGAACTGGCCGCGGATCAGCGCGGTCAGCGCGAGCGCGACCTTCTTGGCCGGCAGGAAGTAACCGTTGTTGATCATCGAGCGGCTCATGTCGAGCATCACGACCGTCGAGGCCTGGGTCGAGAGCTCGGTCCGGATCACCTCGAAATCGTCCGGCGAGAGCCGCACAGGCGTGCCGGCGCCGTTGCGCTCGACCGCGTTCATCAGCGTCTTCTTGAGGTCGAGCAGGAAGGGATCGCCGAACTCGTAGCGCTTGGCCTCGTCGGTGGGATCACCGCCCGCGCCCCGGCGCTCGATGTTGTGCCGCCCGAAGCGGTCGCGCTTGAGGGTCGCGAAGATGTCCTTGAGCGCCTTGTCGCCAAGCTTGCGGATCGCGCGCGCGGTGAGCTCGAGCCGGTCGCCCTTGCGCTCGAGGTAGCCCGCCTCCTCCAGCTTCTTCGCGAGCTCCTTCAGCCGCTCGAGGTCTTGCGCCGACTCCTCGCCGAGCAGCTTCTCGACGTCGATCGGATCGATCTTGTCCAGATCGTCCGGCGACTGGACGCGGCGCAGCTGGCGCTCGAGCTCCTCCATCTGCTGGAGCTCGTCCATCAGCTTCATCGCCTCGCGCATCGTCACGTCGTCGTCGCCGCGGAAGTCGTAGCGCCGGCGGAACTCCTCGGTGAGGCCGAGCTGGTCGAGATGCATGGCGAGCTGGGCCATCTCGGCTTCCAGCCGCTCGTCCTTCATGAACAGGCTCGACATCATCTCCTGCAGCTGGCGGCGCTGCCCGGGCGACATGCTGTCCAGGAGCGACTGCAGCTGCCCGGCCTGGCGTCCGAGCTGCTCGAGCAGCTCGTCGAGGCTCTCGACGCCGGGGAAGTTCTGACCCCACTTCTGCTTGAACGCGTCGAAGTCGGGCTCGTCGCCCTCGGCGCGCTGGCGCAGCATCTGGTTGAGATCGCGCATCATCTCGCGAATGCGCTTGAGGTCGTCGGCGCTCATGTTCTGGAGCGACTGCTTCATCCCCTGCATGAACGGCTGCAGCATCTGCTGCTGCAGCTGTTGCATCAGCTCCTGGAACAGGCGCTCCGCTTCGGGGTCGGTGAAGTTGTAGTCCTGGAGCTGCTTGATCCGGCCGGCCGGATCGGGCGGGAGCTGATCGAGGGGCTCGAGCTTCTTGGCGCTCGAGCTTCTTGGCGCGCTCGCCCGCGTCGGGCACCTGCCGCTCGATGCCGGCGCGCTCGGTGCGGATGACCTCGTCGAGCTTCTTCTTGATGTCCTCGAGCGCCGAGCCCAGATCGTAACGGTCGAGCTGCTCCTGCCGCCGCTTCCGCAACCGGTCCATCAGATTCTGTAGGCCGGGTATCTGGGGCCCATGGGGGGTCTGAAGCCCTCGCTGGAACATGCGCCGGAGCGCGTTCCACAAGTCACCGTCGGACATGAGGTCGTCGGACATCGCCGCCAAGAGGTCGTCGGCGTCGAGGTCGGCGAGCTGCTGGCTGCCGTCCCAGCGCGAATAGCGGAAGAGCATGGACGTGATTATAGGGCCGTTGGTTGTCGTATGCTAACCGTCATGACCACTCCGACCCCGACCGCCCGCTTCGAAGATCTCCTGTCGACCCGCGCCCGCATCGGATGGGGCGGGTCCGTCACGACCGCCCGGCCCGTCCCGAAACCATTCTACGAGTTCGGGGGCGGCTTCCCCGACCCGGCCTCGTTCCCGTACGACGGCATGGTCGAGGCCACGCGGAAGATGATGGACGCCGAGGGCGCCGAGGCCCTCACCTACGGCGACCCGCAGGGCTATCACGGGCTTCGCGAGCTGATCTGCCACAAGTACAAGTTCTACGAGAATCTCGCGGTGACCCCGGAGAACATCTTCATCGCCAACGGGTCGGGCGCCGCGCTCTCGCTGGCGTTCAGCGCCTTCGTCGACCCGGGCGATCCGATGATCATCGAGGCGCCGACGTTCTCGGGCTCGCTCAACAATATTCGCCGGCACGGCCCCGAGATCTTCGGCGTCCCGGTCGACGCCGACGGCATGGTCATCAGCGCGGTCCGTGAGAGCCTCGAGAAGATCAAAAAATCCGGCCGCCGGTGCAAGCTGATCTACACGATCGTGAACTTCCAGAACCCGGCGGGACCCGATCTGTCGATCGGGCGACGCCAGGAGCTGATCGAGCTGGCCGAGGAATACGACACCATCATCCTCGAAGACGACGCTTACAACGAGCTCAGGTTCGAGGGCGACTCGAAGCCACCGGTCTACGCGCTCGATCGCACCGGGCGCGTCATCCGGGCGGGCACGCTCTCGAAGATCCTGGGCGCCGGGGTCCGGCTCGGCTGGCTCTGCGCGCCGCCGGCGATGCTGCCGGCGTTCCAGGGCTTCAACTTCGGCGGCGGCGTCAACCCGTTCATGTCGCGCGTGGCGACCTACTTCCTCCGGGACCACATGGAAGCGCACGTCAAGGTGCTGGTGGGCGTCTATCGCGCCAAGCGCGACGCGATGCTCCGCGGTCTCTGGGAAGCGCTCGAGGGCACCGACGTCGAGATCAGCCGGCCGCAGGGCGGGTTCTTCATCTGGATCAAGCTGCCGTCGGCCACCAACGTGGCCAAGCTCGAAGAGCTGGCGCTGGAGGCGCGCGTGCAGTACACGCCCGGCCGCGCGTTCTTCGCCGGCAAGGGCGGCGAGCGTCACATCCGCCTGGCGTTCAGCTACGAGCAGCCGGACAAGTGCTACGAGGGAAGCCGCGTCCTGGCCAAGGCGATCCTCGCCGCATCACGCTCGTAGCTCGCCCGCGCCCCGCCTTACTTCTGACCGACTTCCTGATAGTCGACGTTGCTGACGACGCCGCGCTCGTCGTACGTCACGACCAGGTGCTTCTGGTAGAACTTCACGTTGAAGGGGCCGCCTCGGGTCTCCGCATATAGGTAGACGTCGGCTTGCCTGGTCTGATCCGGGATCAGGGGATACGCGTACTTCCCGCCCGGACGTCCGATCAGTCGAAGAACCTCGTCGCGGGTCGATACTCCCTTCTTGATCTCCGGCACCTTCGCGCCGTCGAAATTCGTCTGGTCGTCTCTCCACGAGCTCGCGAAGTCGTATCCCGCGAGCTTGTCGTCCAGAAAATAGAAGCCCTGGCCTCGCGTCGGGACGACGCCGTCTCGCACCGGCGCCCCGGTGGTGGTCGCGAAGGCGTAGCTCAGGGTCTTGAGCTGCTTGCCGTTCTTGGTGGCGGTTCCTTCGCGGTAGGGAGTGCCCAGCCGCTGCAGAATGTCCTGACGAGTGGTCTGGCCCAGCACGAGGGCGTCCTCGGACTGCTTGGCGAAATCGGATCCGGCACATCCGGCGGCAACGAGCGAGAGCGCCAGCGCCAGGTATCCCGTGAGACGTGACGTCATGGTCATCCCCCTGGTCAGGAACATCGGGCGACCGTTGCCGCGCGCGTCACTGCGTCTCTCGAGCGTACGACGGCCGCCGCCGCGGGGAGGCTCAGCTCCGGTAGCGGTAGCGCCCGGCGCGCGAGTCCTTGTTGAGCTTGCGGCTCAGATGCAGGCCCTCGAGCACGAACTCGAGCGCCGCGGCGGTGCTGGCGGGGTCACTCGCGCCGAGCTTCTTCAGCGCCGGCTGCAGCGAGCGCACCTCGGCGATCTGCTGCACGTACTCCTTCGACGGCATCGAGTCCGCGACGTCGATGCCGAAGCCGCCCTGGAAGGCGGCGACGACCGCGTCGAGCTCGCCGCCGGCGAAGCTCCGGTTGAAGACGTTGAGCACCGCCTTCTGGACGAGCTTGCCGAGCACCTTGTCCTCGCCGCCGTCGCCGAGGGTCTCCAGCTCGATCTTGCCGCTGGTCGAGGCGACGATGGCGCCGAGGTCGCTGACGCGCGGCGCCACCTCGCGCTCGTCGAGGCGAATGGCGCGCTTCAGCGCGTTGGACAGGAGGTTCTCCCAGTTGCAGATGCTGACGCGCACCGACACGCCCGAGCGCTGGCTGATCTCCGGCGCCTTGCGCGCCAGGTGGGTCAGCTCGGCGACGACCTGCTTCATGTACCCCGCGGGCGCGTACTGGAAACCGGCGGCCGGGAACTGCGTGAGCTCGGCCTCCATGATCGCGATCTCGTCCTCGAGCCGCCGCGGATAGTGGGTGCGGATCTGGGAGCCGAAGCGGTCCTTGAGGGGTGTGATGATCCGGCCGCGGTTGGTGTAGTCCTCGGGGTTCGCGCTGGCGACCACGTAGACGTCGATCGGCAGGCGCACCTTGTAGCCGCGGATCTGGACGTCGCGCTCTTCCATGATGTTGAGCAGGCCGACCTGGATGCGCTCGGCCAGGTCCGGCAGCTCGTTGATCGCGAAGATGCCGCGGTTGGTCCGGGGCACGAGCCCGTAGTGGATGGTCAGCTCGTCGGCAAGGTAGCGGCCCTCGGCGACCTTGATCGGGTCGACCTCGCCGATGAGGTCGGCGATCGTGATGTCCGGGGTCGCGAGCTTCTCGCCGTAGCGGCGGTCGCGCGGGATCCAGGCGATCTCAGCCTTGTCGCCGCGCTCGGCGACGGCCTGGCGGCAGGCCTGGCAGATCGGCGCGAACGGGTTGTCGTTGATCTCGCAGCCGGCCACTGCCGGCATCTCGTCGTCGAGCAACTCGGTCAGCAGACGCGCCATCCGCGTCTTGGCCTGGCCGCGCTCGCCCAGGAAGACGATGTCCTGGCCGGAGAGGAGCGCGTTCTCGATCTGCGGCAGAACGCTCTCCTCGTAACCGACGATGCCCGGGAAGAGACCCGTGCCGTTCTTGAGCCGCGCGATCAAATTGTCGCGCAGCTCCTGCTTCACCGTCTTCGGCTGATACCCGCTCGCTCGCAGCTCGCCGATCGTTCGCGATTTGCTCATAGCGGCACTATGTGGCCTGGTACCACTGGCTGTCAATTCATAGGCTCGCCTCATAGGCTCGCCTCGGACGGCGAGGCCCCAGCCCCGCGACGTCCTGCGGCTCGCACTGCCATCACACGCCGATTGCGGGGCCCGCGCCGATCAGGGTTCGCACGAGCTCGATCTCGCCGGCGTGCGCCATGCCGTGTGAGACGCAGGTCTGGCCGAGCGCGCGGACGCCGGGCATGTCGCCCAGCGGCTTCACGGTGATGACCGCGTCGAGCGTGGCCGGGTCCGTCTTCGCGATGAAGTCCTCGGTGCTCGCCCAGACCTTCTGCGTGTAGTCTCGGAACAGCGCGACGTCCCTCAGCCGCAGCGCCTGGGCGTCGGCCGTCGACATGCCCGTGCCCTGGGCCACCGGCGGCAGGCCGAGCTTCTCCGCGTAGCCGCCTTCCGCCCACACGGTCGGGCGGCGATTCTGCAGCACGAAGCGCACGACGTTGTCCTCGGTCCGCGCGTAGTGGAAGAAGATCCACGCGAGCGTGTTCGCCTTGGGATGGCTCGCGGGCACCGCGTGAAGCTGGGCGGGGGTCAGGTCGGCGATCGCCTTGTCCAGCATCCCGTGCAAGCGCTTCAGCTCGGCGTGAATGAACTCGAGGGCGGTCATCATGGCGACTCTCCCTTTCGGAGAAGCGGAGTCAAGTCTTCGGTCGAAACGAGCCGGCGGCTCACGCGATGTCAGACGGAGGCTAGACGGTGAACAGGCGCGCCGTCAAGCGACCGAGGCCTGCCGCCGCGCGCGGATCGTTCAGGGAGCGTGTCTCGTGTCCGCGTGTAAGAGTTTCAGCATCGCGGCGCGTCGCCGAGAAGCGCGCTACTCTCTACGCTCGGACACGCTCATGGGCGACTGGTTTCCGAAGCAGACGCTCGGCTCCCTGCCCGAGCGCGCGGCCGAGCGCTGGGGCCGGCGTGAAGCGCTCTACTTCCAGGGACGGCGCTGGAGCTTCGCCGAGCTGTCGGCCGGGATCGACCGGCTGGCGCGCGGGCTCATCGGGCTCGGCGTGCGGCCCGGCGAGAAGGTCGCGCTCTGGATGGTGAACCGGCCCGAGTTCATCGAGGCGATGTTCGCGGTGATGAAGATCGGCGCCGTGCTCGTCCCGATCAACACGCGGTTGCGCACGGAGGATACGGCCTACATCCTCGGCCAGTCGGATTCCGCGACGCTGCTCATCGCCGATCGCTCCGGTCCCGTCGACTACCTCGGCATGGTGCAGGAGCTGGCGCCGTCTCTTCGCGGCGGCGCGGTGCGCGAGGCGAGGTTCGAGCACCTGCGACTGGTCGTCTCGGCCGGTGACGAGCCGCGCGCGGAGACACTTCACTGGACGGCCGCCGTGGCGGCGGGTCAGGGCGTCGACGACTCCGCGCTTCGCTCGCGGGCCGCCGCGGTCGATCCCGACGCCACCGCCTTCTTCATGTACACGTCCGGGACGACGGGGTTCCCGAAGGGCGCGATGCACGGCCACGCGATCGTCCGCAACCTGCTCGACCGCGCCGTTCGCATGGCCATCACCCCGGACGACACGATCATGATGTACCTGCCGCTGTTTCATCTGTTCGGCTTTTCGGACGGCGCGCTCATGTCCATGGTGACGGGCGCTCGCCAGGTGCTGACCGAGACGTTCGACCCCGCCGAGAGCCTCGGCCTCGTCGAGCAGGAGCGCGCGACGATCCTCCACGGCTTCGACACGCATTTCAAGGAGCTGATGGAGGCGCACGAGCGTTTTCCCAGAGACGTGTCGAGCGTCCGAACCGGTATCCTCGCCACCGGCATGTCGAGCTCGGTGCCGATTGCCCGCAAGGCGCGCAAGGTGTTCGGGCGGTTCCTCTCGGGATACGGGATGAGCGAGTTCGGTGTCGGCGCCGCGCTCAGCGCGCTCGACTCGACCGAGGAGCAATGCACGGAGGCATCGGGATTCCCGGCGCCCGGGTACGAGATCCGCGTGGTCGATCCCGTGACGGGAATCGATCGGCCGCCGGGAGTGCCCGGCGAGATCCTCGTGCGGAGCTACATGACGATGCGGGGCTACTACGGCAAGCCCGCCGAGACGGCGCAGGCGCTCGATCGCGACGGCTGGCTGCACTCGGGCGACATGGGCATCGTGCGGGATGACGGGCATCTCCGCTTCATGGGCCGCTACAAGGACATGCTGAAGATCGGCGGCGAGAACGTCGACCCCATGGAAGTGGAGGCCTTCCTGATGAGCCTCGCCGGAATCAATCTGGCCGCGGTCGTGAGCTTCCCCGACGCGCGCCTGTCGGAGGTCGGCGTCGCCTTCGTGAAGCGCGAGCCCGGGCAGGCGCTCACCGACACCGAGGTGATCGCCCACTGCAAGGGACGGATCGCGAGCTTCAAGATCCCGCGCCACGTCATCTTCGTCGACGACTTTCCGATGACGAGCTCGGGCAAGATTCAGAAGGTGAAGCTGCGCGAGGAGGCCCTGAGACGTCTCACGCCCGCGTGAGGTATGATGCGGCCCGTCCCGGCCACCCGGCGCGGGGTATTCGAATCCGGAGGAGCCGACCATGCCGAGAATCTTCAACGGGTTCGCGCTCGTCGTGGGGGCGCTCGCGGCGCTCACCCTGACTGACGCCGCCCATGCGCAGAAAAAGACGCTCGTCGTCGCGCTGAATCAGGATCCCGACATCCTGGACCCCACCCTGGCTCGCACCTACGTCGGGCGGATCGTCTTCTCCCAGATGTGCGAGAAGCTCTACGAGATCGACGAGGGGCTGCGGATCCATCCCCAGCTCGCGGCCAGCATGCCCGCGATCAGCGACGGCGGCCGCACCATCACGCTCAAGCTGCGGTCGGGCGTGAAGTTCAACGACGGCACCACGATGGACGCGGAGTCGGTCCGGTTCTCGCTGGAGCGGCACCGCACCTTGAAGGGCTCGAATCGGGCCAGCGAGCTGGCGCCGGTCGAGGCCGTCGAGGTGGTGGATCCGCTCACGATCCGGCTACGCCTGAAGGCGCCGTTCTCGCCGCTGCTCGCCCAGCTCACGGACCGGGCGGGCATGCCGCTGTCGCCGACGGCGGTCAACAAGCTCGGCGAGAGGTTCGGCACCGCGCCGGTCTGCGTCGGGCCGTGGCAGTTCGCGGAGCGGGTCGCGCAGGATCGGATCGTCGTCGAGAGATCCACACACTACTTCGACCCGGGACAGGCGAAGTTCGACAAGATCATCTTCCGGATCATCCCCGACGACAACGTGCGGGTGGCGAACCTGAAATCCGGCGATATCGACGTGATGCACATGGTGTCTCCGACCGACGCGACCGGCATCAAGCGTGAGGGACGGTTCGAGCTGTCCAACGTGACCGGGCTCGGCTATCAGGGCATCACCATCAACCTCCGCAACAAGACCGGGAAGACGAATCCGCCCGGCGATCTCGGCACGCCGCTGGCCAACGACCCGCGCGTGCGCGAAGCCCTCGAGCTCAGCATCGATCGCGAGGCCCTGAACCAGGTGGCGTGGGACGGCCTCTTCACGCCGGGCTGCACGCCGATCCCGCCGATCAGCGTCTTCTTCGACAAGAGCCGCAAGTGCCCAGGTCGCGACGTGACGCGGGCCAAGAAGCTCCTGGCCGACGCCGGGCTCGCCGGCGGCTACAGCTTCGAGATGACCGTCGTCAACAACCCCCGCGAGCGTCGCGTGGCCGAGGTGATCCAGCAGATGGCACGCGAGGCCGGCTTCAACATCTCGCTGCGCGCCCAGGAGTTCGCCTCGGCGCTGACCGACGACGACGACGGCAAGCACCAGGCGTTTCAGATCGGCTGGAGCGGCCGCGTGGATCCCGACGGCAACATCCACATGAACCAGACCTGCAAGGGGAGCCTGAACGCCACGCTCGCCTGCGACGAGAAGGTCGACGCGATCCTGAACCGCGCGCGCGAGGTGAGCGACGTCGACCAGCGACGAGGTCTCTACCGGGAAGCGATCGATCTCTTCACGGCCCGGCGCAACATCATCTACGTCTACCACCCCAACTACATCGTCGCCTTTCCGAAGAACCTGAAAGGGTACAAGGCCGTGCCCGACGGCCTGATCCGGATCAAGGGCACGTCCTGGAACTGACCCGGTAGTCGGCGGCGCCGGTGTTCGACTTCCTGGTCCAGAGGGCCGCGATCTCGGTCGTGACCCTCTTCGTCATCAGCATGGTCGTCTTCACCGGCGTGCGCATGATCCCCGGCGATCCGGCGCGCGTCCTGGCCGGGACCGACGCGGACGCCGCCGGGATCGACGCCATTCGCGAGAAGTACGGCCTGAATGATCCGATCCCCATCCAGTATCTGCGCTGGGTGGGGCTGGCGCTCCGCGGAGACCTCGGACATTCGATCCGCACGCGGGAGTCGATGATCCACACGGTCGCGACGAAGCTGCCGATCACGATCGAGCTCGCGTTCCTGGCGCTCGTCATCGCCGTGGGCATCGCCATCCCCGCCGGCGTCCTGGCCGCGGTGCGCCGCAACACGCTCTGGGACATGCTGGCCAGCGGCGCGTCCCTGGGCGGTGTGTCGATTCCGAACTTCTGGCTCGGGATCATGCTCATCCTGTTCTTCTCGGTGCAGCTCGGCTGGCTGCCCGCCTCGGGGTTCGTCCCGATCTGGGAGAGCCCGCTCGACAATCTGCGGCGCATGGTCATGCCCGCCTTCGTGCTCGGCACCGCGCTCGCCGCGGTCCTGATGCGCCAGACCCGCAACAGCATGATCGAGGTCATGAGCGCGGACTACATCCGGACCGCCTACAGCAAGGGGCTGGCGAGCCGCGCCGTCGTCTTTCGTCACGCGATCCGCAACAGCCTGATCCCGGTCGTCACGATCCTCGGCCTTCAGATGGGCGCGCTCCTGAGCGGCGCGGTCGTCACCGAGCAGATCTTCGTCGTGCCGGGGTTCGGGCGGCTGATCGTCGAGTCGGTGTTCACGCGCGATTATCCGCTCGTTCAGGGGGTCGTGCTCATCACCGCCAGCTCCTACGTGCTGATCAACCTGCTGGTCGACGTGTCCTACTCGCTCCTGAATCCCCGGATCCGCATCGGCGGCGCGGCCCGTGAGTCCTAGCACGACCGCGCCGAGTGCGCTGCTGGCGCGAGCGCCGTCCACCGAGCCGAGCCGCGTGGCCCGGGCGTGGCGGCAGGCGCGGCATCGGCCGGCGTCCGTGGTGGGCGCCGTGATCGTGCTCCTCTTCGTGGTCGCGGCGATCGGCGCGCCGTGGATCGCCGGCGCGGACCCGATGCAGACCGACTGGAAGCTGGTCCGCAAGGCGCCGACCCTCGCGCACCCGTTCGGCACCGACGATCTCGGCCGCGACACCTTCGCGCGCGTCGTCTGGGGCACCCGCATCTCGATGCAGGCCGGGGTCTTCTCGATCCTGCTCGCGATCGCCGTCGGCGTGCCGCTCGGCCTCGTCGCCGGCTTCTACCGCGGCGTCCTCGATCAGACGATCATGCGCTTGACCGACGCGTGGCTCGCGTTCCCGTTCCTGATCCTGGCCATCGGGCTCGTGACGATCATGGGGCCGTCGCTCACGAACGCGACCGTCGCGATCGGGCTCGGCGCGACGCCGACCTACATCCGGCTCACGCGCGGCCTCGTGCTCGCCACGGCGGCCGAAGACTACGTCCAGGGCGCCCGCGCGCTCGGCGCCGGGGATCTCCGGCTCATGAGCCGACACGTCTTGCCGAACATCGTGAGCTCGCTCCTGGTCCAGGCGACCATCTCGATCCCGATCGCGATCATCGCCGAGGCGGTGCTGTCCTTCCTCGGGCTCGGCGTGCAACCCCCCGCCCCGAGCTGGGGGACCATGCTGAACACGGCGCAGCAATTCCTGGAGACGGCGCCGTGGATGGCGTGGTGGCCCGGGCTCGCGATCTTCTCGCTCGCCCTGTCGTTCAATCTCGCCGGCGACGGCCTGCGCGATCTCCTCGACCCCCGAGACTACTGACGGCCTCGCGGCTTGTGCGTGAGGACGAGCGCGGGCAAGCTCGAGCTATGCAATGGTCGCATCATCTCTTGCCGCTCCTCATCGACAGGCCGGGCGGCCGGCGCGTCGAGGTGACCGATGGCACCCTCGACTACAACGCGTCACGCTATCGGATCTCCGTGTTCTACGACCTGGCCAAGGTGGCCGTGAACCGGCTGGCGTTATCTCAGGGCCAAGCGCTGAAGCCACACGGAGGGTCCGCGGTCGCCATCACGCCTGGATGGCTTCGCTCGGAGATGATGCTCGACAACTTCGGCGTCTCCGAGGCGAACTGGCGCGACGCCGTCGATCGGACCACGGCCCCCGCCGACTTCGCGCTCTCCGAGTCGCCTCGATACGTCGCACGCGCCGTCGTCGCGCTCGCGTCGGATCCCGATCGGGGCCGATGGAACCAGCAATCGGTCAGCTCCGCGCAGCTCGCACACGAGTACGGGTTCACCGACCACGACGGCTCGCAGCCCGACA
Source organism: Candidatus Rokuibacteriota bacterium (assembly GCA_003220495.1). Taxonomy (GTDB): domain Bacteria; phylum Methylomirabilota; class Methylomirabilia; order Rokubacteriales; family CSP1-6; genus AR31. The sequence goes on from QHSP01000104.1 coordinate 15,985, forward strand.
TCTGGCGCCGGATATAATCGGCGAATGCGTCCGACTCTCGTCCTCCTGGTGCGCCACGGGCAGACGCCGACGACCGGCAAGGTTCTCCCGGGGCAGGCGCCGGGTTTGCACCTCGCCGAGGAGGGTCAGCGCCAGGCGAACGTCGTCGCCGCGCGCATCGACAAGCTGCCCAAGGTCGCGGCCGTGTATGCATCGCAGCTCGAGCGCGCGCGGGAGACCGCGCTGCCGATCGCCCGCACGCACGGGCTGGCGGTGCGCGTGGATCGTGACCTGGCCGACGGCGACGTCGGCGAGTGGACGGGCCAGAAGCTGCGCCGCCTCGCCCGCAAGCCCGAGTGGCAGACCGTCCAGCGCCACCCGAGCGGGTTTCGCTTTCCCGGCGGCGAGTCGTTCATCGAGATGCAGACCCGCGTGGTCTCCGCGCTGGCCCGGATCGTAGAGCGCCATCCCGGCGCCGTCGTGGTCGCCGTGTCACACGCCGACCCGATCAAGGCCGCGGTGGCGCACGCGCTGGGCATTCATCTCGATCTCTTCCAGCGGATCATGATCGCGCCGTGCTCCGTCACCGCGATCGGGTACCATCGCCATGGTCCGATCGTGCTCACCGTGAACTCCGTCGACGGGGATCTCGGCTGGCTGGGAGGCTCATGAGCGCGTCGTTCGAATTCGTCGCCCCCGATCACTTCACCGCCGGCGCGGTCGGCCCGCCGGGGCAGCGCGTCTTCTATCTCCAGTCGCGCGAGAAGGGCACGCTCGTCACCCTGAAGAGCGAGAAGGAGCAGGTGCGCGCCCTCGCCCAGTACCTGTCCGGTCTTCTCGAGAAGCTGCCCGCCGTCGGCGAGCGGATGCCGCGCGATCTGTCGCTCATCCAGCCCGTCGACGAGGCCTGGATCGTCGCCTCGATCGCCGTCGGCTACGACGAGGCGCGCGACCGCATCCTGGTCGTCGCCAACGAGCTCCAGGAGGAAGAGGAGAGCGGCGATCCCGCGTCGGCGCGCGTGCTGATCACACGCGCCCAGGCGGCGGCGTTCGTCAAGCAGGCGGAGGTCCTGATGAAGGCGAGCCGCCAGATCTGTCCGTGGTGCAGCCAGCCCAAGGATCCCGGCGGGCACACCTGCCCGCGGAGCAACGGCCACGTCCACCACTGAGATGTCGGACATCCTGGTCCGCGGCGAGGTGACCGTGAAGGGCCGGATGCCGTGGGCCTCCAACGCGACGTTCCTCGTCGAGCTGGCGCTCCCGAGCGCGACGATCCTCGCCGTGTACAAGCCGGAGCGCGGCGAGCGGCCGCTGTGGGATTTCCCGCGCGGCCTCTACAAGCGCGAGCTCGCGGCCTGGCATCTCTCGGAAGCGTTCGGCTGGGGGCTCGTGCCGTTGACGATCGAGCGCGACGGGCCCTACGGCGAGGGCTCGTTCCAGCTCTTCATCGAGGCCGACTTCGAGCAGCACTACTTCACGCTGCGCGAGAAGCCCGAGCACCGCGCGCAGCTCCAGCGGATCTGCCTCTTCGACCTCGTCGCCAACAACGCCGACCGCAAGAGCGGCCACTGCCTGCTCGGGCCGGACGGGATCTACGGCGTCGACAACGGCCTCTGCTTCCACGTCGAGCCGAAGCTGCGCACGGTCATCTGGGATTTCGGCGGCGAGCCGATTCCGGGCGAGATGCTGGCGGACGTCCGGCGCTTCGCGCGCGCGAAGCTGCCGAAGGCGCTGGCGGCGCTGCTCGATCCGGACGAGCAACGGGCGCTGCGCGCCCGCGCCGCTGCGCTCGCAAACGCCGCGTGCTTCCCCGTCGACACCGGCGGCCTCCGCTACCCCTGGCCGCTGGTGTAGGCCGCCCGCCTCCGTTCCATCCGAGGATGCCTGAGCTGCCCGACGTCGCCGTCTACATCGAGGCGCTCGAGGCCCGCATCGCAGGCGCGACCCTCGAGCGGGTGCGGCTCGCGAGCCCGTTCCTGCTCCGCTCGGTCGATCCCCCGATCACGGCGGCGGCCAACCGCCGCGTCACCGGCCTTCGCCGGCTCGGCAAGCGCATCGTGATCGGTCTCGACGGGGATCTCTTCCTGATGCTGCATCTCATGATCGCCGGGCGGCTGCACTGGAAGGCCGCCGGCGCCAAGCCGCCCGGCAAGATCGGCCTGGCCGCGTTCGACTTCTCGTCGGGGACCCTCGTGCTGACCGAGGCGGGCACGAAGCGACGCGCGGCGCTCTATCTCGTGCGCGGCGAGGCCGGGCTACGCGAGCACGATCCGGGCGGGCTCGAGGTATTCGACGCGGACCTCCCGGCGTTCAGGGCCGCCCTGACGCGCGAGAACCACACGCTCAAGCGCGCGCTGACCGACCCGGGGATCCTGAGCGGCATCGGCAACGCGTACTCGGACGAGATCCTGCATCGCGCGAAGCTCTCGCCCGTGAAGCAGACCCGGCAGCTCTCGGAGGAGGACGCCGCGCGACTCTTCGATGCGACCCGCGCGACGCTCCTGGACTGGTGTGATCGGATCCGGGCCGAGGCGGCCGGCGAGTTCCCGGAGGGCGTGACGGCATTTCGCGAGGGCATGGCCGTGCACGGGCGCTACGGCAAGCCGTGTCCGGCGTGCGGATCGCCCGTGCAGCGGATTGCCTACGCCGACAACGAGACCAACTACTGCGCGGTCTGCCAGACCGGCGGCCGGCTCCTGGCCGACCGCGCGCTGTCACGCCTGCTCAAGCAGGACTGGCCGCGAACGCTCGAGGAGCTCGAGGACCGCCTTCAGGCCGGACGGCGCGGTGTGAGCGCGCGCAGCACCTCGGCGAGCGAGGGCGACGGACCGTCCTTGTAGATCGCCATGCGGCGATAGATCTCGGCCGCGCCCTGATGGAAACCGTCGGGAAGCCCGGCCGCGGCGTACGTGGCGGCGATCTCCTCCATCTCGCCGATGAAGCGCCACGCCTTCTTCGCGTTGGACTTGGCCGCGCCCTCGGCCCGGGCCGAGAGATCGGGCTGCGAGATCTTCCACTCGCGCACGAGCGAGTCTTCGACGCCCTCGGCGCTGGCCATCGCGCACACGGCCAGCAGCAGCGCGGAGCTTCCCTTGGTCCACGACGCGTACGCCATCTTCACGGCCGAGGCTGCGCCCGGCCCCCCGGGGACGACGATGGACTCGAGCGGTCCGACGGTGAGGAGCTTGGCGATGCGCTCGGCGCCCGAGCCGGAGACATAGAAGCGCGTGCTGCCCGGCTTCACGGGCGGCGGACCGATGATGCCGCCGTCCACGAACGTGGCGCCGCCCTTCTCGACGATCCCGCCGACCTCGCGCGCCGTGGCCGGGGAGACCGCATTGCCGTCCACGTAGGTCCCGGCGAAGCGCAGCGCGGCCACCTGGGTCGCGAGGTCGACGGCCGCGTGGGGTGGGCAGACCGAGAGGATCACGTCGCTGGCGCGGGCGACCGCGGCCACCGAGCCCGCGTCCTCGAGCCCGGCGTCGCTCGCGCGCTTGCGGGTGGCCGCGCTTCGGCCTTCGCCCGCCCACAGGACCCGGGCTCCCCCGGACCGCACCGCGGCGCCGACCATGCTGCCCATCTCACCTGGATTCAGGAGCCCAATCGTGGTCATGCCCTCACCCTCCCTGACGAGCCGGCCTCGCGAGGCCGATCGTGCGCCCCACTTGCGGCGGCCGCGGCAGCGCGTCGTGCGCGTCCTGGATTCGCGCGAGCCGCTCCAGAATCTCCGCGGCCATCGACGCGCTCCGGCGCGTGGCCTGGCTCACGTGCAGCGACATCAGCTCGTTCGTCGCCGCCAGATAGCCTTCCTTCGCATGATACATCTGATGAATGTAGTGGAGGCGCTTCACGTCGTGCCCGAGCAAGAGGGTCGTGAACCGCAACGGATCGCCCTCGCGGACCTCCTGGTGGTAGGTCACGTGGGCCTCGAGGCAGAACGTGGTCACATGGTGCTGCCGTCGGTGCGCGTCGTCGAGGCCGATCCACCGAAAGAACTCGTCGGTCGCGAAGTCGAACACGACCAGGTAGTAGCCGACGTTCATGTGCCGGTTGTGGTCGATCCACTCGGGCCGGACCAGATCCCGGTACTTGTCGAGCGGAGCTTCGATCATCGCCGGCGCTCGAGCTCGGACTAGCTAGAGCGCCAGCTCGGCCATGAGGCGGATCGCGTCGATCTTGCCGCGGATACCGAGCGTCGTGACACCAGCCGCCTGCCATTCGGCGAGCCGCTCGCGGATTCGCTCGCGCGGGCCGCAGAGCGTCACCTCGTCGACGAGGGCGTCCGGCACCGTAGCCTCCGCCTCGGCCTTGCGGCCCGCCAGGTAGAGATCCTGGATCTTCGCCGCCGCCTCTTCGTAGCCGTAGCGCCGCACCACCTCGTTGTAGAAGTTCCGGCTGCGCGCGCCCATCCCGCCGACGTAGAGCGCGATGGCCGGCTTGTGGGTTGCGAGGCAGGCGCTCACGTCGTCGCCGACGATCACCGGGCACGACGGCATGATGTCGAACGTCGCCGGCGCGCCGCCGCGCGCGCGAAAGCCCTCGTCGAGCCAGCCGCGGAAGAGCGGCATGCGCCGCGGCGAGAAGATCGTCGGGATCCAGCCGTCGGCGAGCTCGGCGGTGAGGGTCACGTTCTTCGGCCCGATCGCGGCCAGGTAGATCGGAAGGTCCGCGCGGCCGTGCAGGATGGAGCGCAGTGGCTTGCCCAGGCCCGTCGCGTCGCGACCGCCGTACGGGATCTGGTAGTACTCGCCGCTGAACTCCAGGGGCTTCTCGCGCCTCAGGATCGCGCGGACGATCGCGACGTATTCGCGGGTCTTGCGGAGCGGCTTGCCGAAGGGCTGCCCGTGCCATCCCTCGACCACCTGCGGCCCGGACACGCCGAGCCCGAGCCTGAACCGTCCGCCCGAGAGGGCGTCGAGCGTCATCGCGGTCATCGCGGTCGCGGCCGGCGTCCGCCCCGCCATCTGCATGATCGCGGTTCCGACGTGCATTCGCTGCGTGCGGGCCGCGATCCACGTCGCGGTCGTCACCGCGTCGGAGCCGTACGATTCCGAGGTCCAGACCGAGTCGTAGCCGAGCCGCTCGGCCTCGAGCACCCGGTCGATTTCGCCGGACAGACTTGCCGCACCCGAGAGGCCTTGATTCAAGGCAAGCTTCATGTCGATCGCTCCGTCGAAAACTTATTCAGAGCCGGCTGGTTGAGAGCCGGGGGAGTCTGAGGGGGGTCGCCCCACTCAGCACTAAGGAACCTCGGCATGACTTCGGTGCTCCACAAGGCCAGCGAGCGGCTCGCCTGCTCGTACGACAGATTCCCGTACATGAAGCGGCCCACGAAATAGTTGCAGCCGGTGGCCGCCAGGTGGCGTTCGACTTCGGCGCGCACCGTCGCCGGCGAGCCGACGATCGCCGCGTCGATGGTGAGCGCGCGCTCGAGCGTCTCGGCGAACCGGACGGGCACCGTGTTGAACTGACGCCAGAGGCTCGTCAGGCTGTCGTACCAGGCCTGGTAGGCCGCGCGCGCGCCGGCGGTCGCCTCGGCGTCGGTCTCGGCCACGAACACGTGGCGCTGGATGCCCACCATCGGCGCCCTCTCGCCCGATTTCTTGCTCCACGCCTCGAAGTAGCGCTCGACGACCTCTTTCATCCGAGCGTTCGGCGCGGTCCCGACGATGTTGACGCCGCGCGCGGCGGCCGCGGCCGCGCCCTCCGGTGAGGTCACGCCCTGCCAGAGCGGCGGATGCGGTCGCTGGACCGGCGTGAGCTCGATCGGGACGTCGAGATATCGGTAGTACCGCCCACGATGGGTCAAGCGCCCCCCGCAGAGTCCCGCCAGGATCACGTCGAGCGCCTCGGCGTACATCGCGGGCGCCTCGAGAAAATCCACGCCGCAGTACGCGAGCTCGTAGGGCGAGATCCCGCGGCCGACTCCGAGCTCGAAGCGCCCGCCGCTCATCTGGTCGAGCATCGCAATTTCTTCGATGAGCCGCAGCGGCGTGTAGAGGGGCAAGAGGTAGACGAGCGGCCCGAACCTGATCCGGCGCGTGCGTTGCGCCACCGCGGCCAGGAAGATTCCGGGCGACGGCGCCATGCCGAGTCGTGTGGCGTGATGCTCGGCCACGTGGTAGGTCCTGAACCCCGCGGCCTCGGCGGCCTCGACGAGCTTCAGCCGATGCTCGTACAGCGCGCCGATCGGCTCGTCCGACCGATCGACGTGATCGAAGACTCCGAAAGCCGCCGCGGGCATAGCCCGGGCAGCATACAATAGCCGCCACCATGAACAACAGCGAGCTCTGCTGGATGTCCGCCTCCGATCTGGCCGCCGCGATCGCGAAGAAGAAGGTGTCGCCCGTCGAGGTGGTCGACGCCGTGCTCGAGCGGATCGGCACGCTGAAGCAGCTGAACGCGTACGTCACGCTCGACGCCGACCGCGCGCGTCAGACCGCGAAGGCCGCCGAGCGTGCGGTGATGCGGCGCGGTGCCCGGCTCGGGCCGCTCCACGGCGTGCCGTTCTCGGTGAAGGACCTGATCATCACCAAGGACGTCCGCACCACGTTCGGCTCGCCGATCTACCGCGACAACGTGCCGACCGAGGACGCGCCCTCGGTCGAGCGGCTCAAGGCGGCCGGGGCGATCATGCTCGGCAAGACCAACACGCCGACGCTGGGCTGGGTCGGCGTCACCGACAATCTCGTATTCGGCGTCACGCGCAACCCGTGGAGCCTCGGCCATACGCCGGGCGGCTCGTCCGGCGGCGCCGGGGCCGCCGTCGCGGCGGGGCTGGCCCCCCTCGCGCTCGGCACCGACGGCGGCGGCTCGATTCGCAAGCCCGCCGCCTGGTGCGGGATCTACGGGCTCAAGGCCTCGTGGGGCCGGATTCCCGTCTATCCCTCGAGCGCCGCGTGGAGCCTCTCGCACGCCGGGCCGATGACGCGGACCGTGAAGGACGCGGCGCTCATGATGAACGTGTGCGCCGCGCCCGACGAGCGCGATCAGTACTCGCTGCCGGCGACGACCGTCGACTACGTGAAGGCGCTCAAGGGAAGCCTCAAGGGGCTGCGCGTCGCGTGGAGCGAGAAGCTCGGCGTCGCGCCGGCGGTCGACCCCGAGGTGAGCGCCGCGACCGCGAAGGCCGCGCGCGCGTTCCGCGAGCTCGGCTGCAAGGTCGAGAGCGCCGAGCCCACGTGGCCCTCGCCCTACGACTGCTGGCGCACGATCTTCCTCGGCGGCATCGGCGCGCGGCTCGCGCCCTACCTCGATCGCCGCGACCAGATCGATCCCGGTCTGCTCCCGATCGTCGAGGAGGCCACGAAGCTCCCGCCGACGAAGTACGTCCAGGCGTGGTTCGACCGGCTCGCCTGGTGGCAGCACGCCCGGGCCTTCTTCGAGCGCTACGATCTCTTGCTCACGCCGACCGTCGCGTGCCCGCCGCTCCCGATCGGCCAGTTTTATCCGGACGAGATCGGCGGCGTGAAGGTCGGGCGCGAGGCGGCGAGCGCGTTCACCTACATCTTCAACATGACGGGCCAGCCGGCGGCGACGGTGCCCTGCGGCTTCACGAAGGCCGGGCTGCCGATCGGCCTGCAGATCGTCGGCCGCCGCTTCGACGACGTGACCGTGCTGCGCGCCTCGGCCGCGTTCGAGGCGGCGCATCCGTGGGCGCCGCGGCGCCCCGCCATCGGCTCGCGATGAAGATCGGCGTCAACCTCCTGAACTGGGGACCGGGCGTGAGTCCGGATGCGCTCGCGCGCACGACGGCGCTCATCGACGCGCTCGGCTATCACCTGGTCATGATCTCGGACCACGTGGCGCCGACCCCCGACGTGGCGACCAAGTATCCCCCGCCGCTCTACGACCCGTTCACCACGCTCGGCTGGCTCGCGGGCGCCACGCGCCGGATCGAGCTCGGCACCACCGTGATCATCCTTCCGTACCGGAATCCCGTCCTCACGGCTCGGATGGCCGCGACCGTCGACCGACTGAGCGGAGGCCGCTTCATCTTCGGAGTCGGTGTCGGCTGGGCGAAGCAGGAGTTCGAGGCCCTCGGCGTGCCGTTCACGCGCCGCGGCGCCATCTCGAACGAGTATCTCGAGGCGATCAGGACCTTGTGGACCCGGGACGTCGCGTCCTACACCGGCGCGTTCGTCTCGTTCAAGGACGTGCACACCGCGCCGCGGCCGCTCCGCTCACCGCATCCGCCCATCTGGATCGGCGGCTCGAGCGATGCGGCGCTGCGCCGGGCGGTGCGCTACGGCGACGGCTGGCACCCCAATCGGGTTCGAATGGACTGGCTGCGAGACACCGGCCTGCCGAAGCTCCAGGCCGTCGCCGCCGCCGAGGGCAAGCCCGTGCCCGCGCTCTGCCCGCGCATCAGGCTGGAGCTGACCGAGTCGCCGCGGGCCGACGCCGAGCGTCTGATTGGCCAGGGCACCCTCGATCAGATGCGAAAAGATCTGGAAGCGCTGGACTCGCTCGGCGCCGCGTACGTGCTGCTGGACAGCGCGGGCGACGATCCGCAGGCGACGCGCGATCAGGAGCCCCTCTGGCGGATGCTGTCGACGCTCGCCGAAAAAGTGCTGGACCTCCCACACCAGACCCTGCGCTAAGCGACCCGGCGGCGCACGGCCTTGCGGTAGACGAGATCCGCGGACACCACGTCCTGGATCGCGACGCCGACCGATTTGTACAGGGTGATCTCGTCCGCCGACTGGCGTCCGGGTTTGATGCCCATCACGACCTCGCCGATCTCGGCGAAGATCTGACCGGCGGCGATCACGTCCCCGGACTCGCGGGTCGCCGCCTCGCGCGATTCGACGTAGAGCCGAGCCTTGCGCACCACGTCGTCGTCGAGCTCGCGCCAGGTCGGGCGCGGGGCGCCGACCGCGTTGATGTGCGTCCCCGGCGCGAGCCAGGCGCCCGACAGCACGGGCGTCTGCGAGCTCGTCGCCACCACGACCACGTCGGCGCCCCGCACCGCTTCTTCCGCCGACGCCGCCGCGCGGATCCCGAACTGCCGGGCGAAGGACGCCGCGTTCCGCGGGCTCCACACGCGGACCTCGCGGAACGTGCGGACCAGGCGGAGCGCTTCGAGATGGCTCCGCGCCTGGACCCCCGAGCCGAGAATGCCGAGCACCGCGGCCTCCGGTCGCGCGAGCAGCCGGGTGGCGACCGCCGACACCGCCGCCGTGCGCATTTCGGTGATGAGCCGGCCGTCCATCGTGACCAGCGGCTCGCCCGTTTCGGGCCGGAAGAGCAGGATCATCGCGTGGTGGCTCGGGATGCCCTGGTTGTTGGGGTAAAACGTGACCAGCTTGGCGCCGAGCGCGCCGCCGTAAGCCGGCATGAGCCCCAGGAAGCCCTGGTGCTCGGCGACCGGCAGCATCACGCGCATGGGCTGAACGACCTTGCCACTCGACAGGTCGGCCATCGCCTTCGCCATGGCGGGGATCAGATCCTCCATCTTCAGGAGATCGTGCACCGCCTGCTCGTCGAGGATCATCGGCGACCGAACCAGTGCCTCAGCTCGATGCTGTGTCCGTCCGGATCGCGGATCTCCGCCCTCGAATACTCGCCTTCGCGCACCCTCGGCCCCCAGGTGATCGGGACGCCCTTCTCGTTCAGATACGCGATGGTGCTCTGCATGTCCGCCACTTCGAGAGCCATCATGCGATAGCCCAGGTGCTCCTGCGTGGGCGCGGGCGCGACGGGCCCACCGTACTTGATCAGCTCGATCGATGTCCCACCGAGATCCAGATAGGCGAGATCCAGCGAGACGCCGAGGCTCGAGCGGTCGATCCGATCTCGTGCGCGGACCTTGAATCCGAGCACGTCGGTATAGAACTGCACGGAGCGCTCGAGGTCTCCGGTCACGATCTCGACGTGGTCGATCCTCTTGAACATGAAAGCCTCCTGGGGCGCAGTCACCCTCCGAGCAGACGCACGACCTCTGCTCGCTTGTGCTTCGTGGCGATGTCGAGCGGCGTCTCGCCCTCGGGCGTCGGCACCGCCCGATCGGCGCCGCTGTCGAGGAGAAGGCGGGCGAGAGCCAGATCGCCGTTGAACGCGGCTTCGTGCAGCGGCGTGTGGCCGGCCGGTGATCCCCGGCCGTCGACCGGGGACCCCCGCGCGATGAGGAGCCGGACGATGTCCGGACGGCGATCGGCGCGCGGCCCGGCGGCCGCGGCGTTGATCGCCAGGTTGGCTTCGGAATTCCGCGCGACGGCCCGCACGTCGGCGCTCGCGTCGAGGAGCGCCTCGACGGTCTCGCGATGGCCGAAGAACGCCGCCAGGTGGAGGGGCGGCCAGCCATCGTGGGACCACTGCCCCACGATCCCGGGATTCTCGGCGAGCTGTCGCCGGACGTCTGCGACGAGCCCGAGGGCGCAGGCCTCGAAGAAGCTCGCGCGCGCCCCGTGCTCGAGCAGGAGACGCACGATATCATATTGGCCGGTGTACGTCGCGATCAGGAGAGGGGAATTCCCGCGCTCGTCGCGGGCGTTCGCCAGATCCGGACCGGCCGCCACCAGCTCAGCGACGGTCTCCGCCTCACCGCGACGAATGGCGCCGAGCAGGTCGGCGATTCCGCTCACGAGGTTCGGGCCCGCGGGCGAGCCCGGGGGCTGCCGACTATGCCTGCAAGAAGGCCGGCGTGGGCTGCAGCGCCTCGTCCCACGGCCCGGGGAAGCGGCCTTTCGCGCCCTTTTCCGAGAACGGCCGCTCCCGGTTCCACTCGCTCCGGGGCTGCTCGTAGTACACCTCGAGGCCGTTTCCGTCGGGATCCGAGAAATAGATGCCGAGGGAGACCGTGTGGTCGGAGACGCTGACCGGGACGTCCTTGTCCTTGAGCCGCTTGTACATCTCGGCAAGGTCCTCGAGGTTCGCCATGCGCCAGGCGACGTGATTCAGGCCAACTTGCTTTTTCTGCGGCCCCGCGGCCTCTTCACCCACCTCGAAGAGCGCGATGTCGTGAGCGTGTCCGGAGTCGCACGAGAGGAAAGCGGCCCGCAATCTATTGGTTCCCGGAAACATCATGGTGTCCTGGGTGTGGAAGCCGAAGACCTCCGTGTACCACTTGTGAGAGCGCTCGGCGTTCCGGACGAAGATGTTCACGTGATCGATGGACACCGGCTTGTACGCCATTTCCCTGTCTCCTGCGGGCAGGATCTCGCTCACCGGAGTATACCCCACCGGGGCCGAGGCTCGCGACCACCTACTCCGTGAGGATCTTGTCCGCCCACTCGACGAGCGCCACGAGCGTCGGCGGGTCGGAGAACGAGGCGTTCTTCCCGGCAAGGTCGTCGATCAGGACCCCACGGGCCCGCGAGCAGGCGCCTCAGACGTGGATCGGCACGCGATGCGCGATCACCTTCGCGAGCGCCTCCGAGAGCGGCGCCCAGCCGACCGGCACGACCGCGGTCGCGACGACCGTACGCATCAGGGACACGGCCTCCCCGAGCAAGAAGACCTGGACCTCGTGGCCGGCCTCGGCGAATGCGTTCGCGTGGTGAAACGGAAACGAGGCCTGCGTGGGATCGGCCGACCCCCAGGCGCTCTTGATCAGGATCTTCATCGCGCCATTTCCGCTTCTCCGAGATCGAGTCGAAAGCCCATGACCGTCGTGCCGGGCATGGGCTGAAAGTCCAGCTCGGGAGCGCGGACGAAGCCCATCCGCTCGTACATGCGCAGGGCGGTGTGCATCATCTCCGTCGTGTGGAGGCTCAGGACGCGTCCGCCGGCTCGACGAACGCGACGCGCGCATTCCTGCATGAGCGCTGCGCCGACGCCCCGCCCGCGCTCGGCCGGCGCCACGGCGAGGAGCCGCACTTCGGGCCAGGGCATCTCGAGCCGACCCCCCTGAGGCAGCTCCAGACGGCGCGGGGGATAGAGCAGCACCGTGCCCACGATGGCACCGTCCCGCTCCGCGACGAGCTGCTCGGCCGAGCCGACCTCGGCGAGCGAGGCGAGGATGTTCCGGCGATAGCCTTCCCAGAAGGCCGGCATTCGCCCGGCATACTCCTGATAGGCCGCCAGGGTGACCTCGCGGATCGCCTCCCGGTCCGCCGGTCGCGCGTCGCGAACGAGCAGATCAGGCGCCGGGCTCGGAGAGCAGATCGACATACGCTCCGTCGATGAGCTGCTCGTCGGCGAGGCCGAGCGCCGTCATCAGGGCGCGGGCCTCCTTGACGCCCGCGTCCGGACTCTCGCCCTCCGCCAGGACCACCTCGAGCTCGAGAAAGTGCCCCAGGCTCTCGACCCGGTCCAGGTGCACGCGCGTGCGGCCCACCAGATACAGAGTGCGGCGCTTTCGCACGCGCCCGGCCGTGCCGTAGGCGAGCGCCAGCGCCTCGCGCAGAGAATCGGGCGAGCCGGTCGGCGTGATGACGAAGCGGGACTCCTTGGGCCCGGCCTGATTCGCGCGGCGATAGAAGATCAGATTTCCTTCGGTCGGCGAGAACGTCCGCAGCTTGAGCCGACCACGCTCACAGACGAAGAACGTATCGTCTTGCTCGATCTCGATCGGGCCGCGGTCGGCGAGCGCGGCGACTCTCGGCGCCATCACCTCGACGCTCTCGATCCGCGCCTTGATCTCCACATTCCGCTTCTCGTGACTCGAGCTCGCCGATGCAGGTGCGGTCATCTCAGCCTGGCCTCCGCCCGAGCTCGAGGATGTGCGTGAACTCGCCCCTCTCCGCGCCTGCCCGAAAGCCCATCGCCACGTAGAGGCGCGCCGCCGCTTCGTTGTCGGTGCGCAGGCGGAGGCTATCGAACCGATCGCGAGCGCTCTCGATGACGCGCGCGACCAGCTGCCGGCCCACACCGCGCCGGCGGAAGGATACCAGCACGTAGAGATGCCGGACTCGACCAATACGATCGTCGCCGGCATAGGGATCGACGTTGAGCCCGCACACGCCGACGAGCCGTTCTCCGACCCGCGCGCCGAACAGCGCCTCGCCGGGCCGGTCGAACCGGTTGGTCCGATCGGCCCACTCGTCCACCAGGCGGCGAGCGATCCTCGATCCGGCCGCTTCGCTGTCCGCGAGCAGATCACCGAGGCGATCCAGCGGTAAGTCGTCAAGCCTCTCGATGAGCGCGGGGCTGGACTCGCTCCAGCCTCCCGGCGGCCGGTGAACGCAGCCGCCGAGCTCGGTCATCGCCGGGTGCGGGTGATGATGACTTCGACGACGTCGAATCCCGGAGCCGGCGATGCGGTGCTGCTGAAGGCGACGGCCACCGAATACGCCGTCCCGAGGTCGGCGCCAGCGGCCGCCTCCATCTCGCGTCTCGTCTGGTCGCTGAATCGACGAAACGTCCCGACGGGATAGTAGCTACCGACGACAAGCGTCTCGGGCGGACCTTGCGGGTCCCTGAACGAGGGCCGCACGGCGAGCCCCACGCCGGTCTTCGGGTCGGTGGCGATGACGCCCGTGCCCTGCTCACCGGAACCGGGCCAGACCTTCCACGCCTGCGAATCCACCATGCGCCGGGCTTGCGCCTCCCACTGGGTACGGTTCAGCCCGAAGATCCGGTCCGCGTCCTGCTTGCTGACGATACGCTCCTGACCCGCCGAGGGCCCGGCCGTGACCACGCACAGCGTGAGGAGGAAAGCCGCGACGAACAGCCCGAGCACGCGGGAACGACCCCCAGATGCCAGCAAAAATAGCAATGTTCGATCCTCCCGTGAAGTGGATATGACGAATCCACCGAGAGCGTAATCCACACCCCCCGCCGCGACGAAAAATTTTAGGCCGCGAGCCGCCCCAGACACGCCGCCAGCTCGGCCGGCGTTCCACACAGGCCGTCCGCGCCGGCGTCGGTCAGCTCGGTCTCGGATCCATAGCCCCAGAGCACCCCGATCGAGCGGATGCCGTTGGCCCTGGCGCCCACGATGTCGCCGGCCCGGTCGCCGATCATCACCGCCCGTTCCGGCACGAGCGGCTTCACGCGACGATCACGTGCTCCGTCGTGACGATGAACGCGACCGGACCGGGGGCGACGAAGTTCTCCTCGTCGGCCTTGACGCGATCCCATTCGGGAGTCGTGGTCGCCGCGCGCAGCGCTTCCGCGTCATCGAACCAGATGATGGCGATGCCGTCCCACGCCGGATCGCGCCCGCGGCTGTAGGCCGAGCGCCGCGGGTGGCTCTGGACGTAACGCCTCAGGGTCGGGAGCGCCGCGCCGAGAGGCCCGTGCACTTCCCGCCAGTGCCGTTGAAATGCCTCGACCGTCATCCCGGGCTTCCGGCGGGCGAATCCGACCCCTTTCGCCGCGCCGGACGGTGCGGGACCGTCCTTGATCACGTGGTCGTCCGTAATGATCATCTCCATCGTGGATCGATCGATGAACCGCGCCTCGTCGGCCTGGACGGCTGCCACCTCCGGCGTGCCGCGGAGGGCGTGCATCGCCGCCGTGTCCTCGAACCACACTTCGGCGATGCCGTCGTATGCCGGCTCCCCGTCTCGGTAGGCGGCCGGGCGCGTGTGCGACTGGACGTACCGATGCACGCCCGGGAGCTTCGTGACCACGTCGGGGTGCCGGGTGCGCCAGTAGGCCTGGAACTCATCGACGGGCATCCCCGCCCGGCGCTTGAAGAACGAAAGGGCTTTCACCATGCCTTCACCTCGACCTCGAATACCGGCAAGGTCCGATCGGGATCGCCTTCCACCGGAGCGGGCACCGTTCCTGTTCGTTGCGCGCCCATCCGCGCATAGAATCCCGCGGCGTACGGGTCGGCCTCGATGACCATGACGCCCGGCCGAATGGCTCGGACTCGATCGAGGGCGTGGCCGTACATGTACAGTCCGACGCCTCGTCCGTGCCAGCGCGGGTCGACCCAGAAGTGCTCGAGCGACCAGCGGTCCCCCCGCGGCTCCAACGCATAGAACCCGACCGTCTCGTGATCACGCGCGGCGACGTAGACCAGCTGGCGTTCGACGTACTCCGGCGTGATGCGCAGAACAGGCGTCCAGGCCGCCAGCCACGCTTCAGGGTAGCCCCAGTGAGCCTTCGCGGCGCGCGCGAGCTGCGACAGGCGCTCCGAGTCGCCGGGCAGCGCCGGTCGCATCCGAAGCTCGACGTCGCGCTCGGACTGCACGTGGCCTTTCCTTGCTCCGGGGTCGGCGTGATGTGGGCGAGTCGAACATAGCCCAGACGAACCTGACGGACAAGCCGCGTCGAGCGGATCTGCGCGGGCTAGTCGGCCGGCTGACGCTTGAACACGGCGCCGAGCACCGGATGCGGACCGTCGGAGAGCGGGACCGCCCGCCGGCAGGAGTACTCGATCCACAGCGGCCCTTCGTCGCGGGCCGGGTCGATCTCGACCACGAGGTACATGAACGAGCCCGGCCAGCGGTAGACGAGCGCGCCGTCGTTTCCGTCGGCGCGAGCGCCCTGAACGACCGCTCCCCATTGCGTCTGAGCGCGTTCCCGCGAGCGCGCGCTGAGGCGCAGGCCGAGCACCGTGATCGGCGGCACGGGCTCGCGCGAGCCCGACGGACGTCCGCGGCCTTCGTGGCGCGGCGGCGGGCTCGGCGAATCGGCGCTGGGCTCGGCGAATTGGACGACGATGCCTTGCGCCTGGCGGGGGTGCAGGAACGCTTCCTTCCACTCCGGATCCGAATCGTCGTAGCCGACGATCGCATAGCCGAGGGCCCGGGCGCGATCGCACGCGTCGACGAGGCTCGGCACGGTGAACGTGACGTGGTGGATCCCCGGCCCGCGCTGGGCGATGAAGCGATGCAGGAAGCCGTCGGCGCCCGCGGGCTCGAGGACTTCGAGGTCGCCGCCGCCCTCGTAGCGCCAGTGCCTGAAGCGGAACGCGGCGGTCGTCATGCCGTACGTCGAGCGACCGCCGAGCTCGCCCGCCAGGATCGCCTCGGCATCGGCCAGGCGCGGGACGGCGATCGCGATGTGGTCGAACAGGACCGAGCGCACCGGGCCTAGGACAGGACGGCGGTCTTCTTCCGCTCGATCAGCGCGAAGTCGATCGCGGCGCCGAGGCCGGGGCCGTTCATCGCGTGCACGAACCCGCTTCGGTCGACCTCGATGTCCTCCACGAGGCCGTACTTCTGCGCGCCGGAGGGCAGCAGCACCTCGAAGAACTCGCAGTTACGAATCGCCATGATCACGTGGAGGTTGGCGACGTTGTTCAGCGAGTTGCCGCCGTGGTGCACCTCGAAGTTCATGTGGAAGCCTTCCGCCAGGTGCGCCGTCTTGACCAGCGACGTGATCCCGCCCTTCACCGCCACGTCGCCGCGCAGGTAGTCCGTCGCCTGCGCGGTGAGCCACGGCGCGAAGGCGGTGAAGCCGCCGGGCGCGTATTCGGTGGCGAGGATCGGGATCGAGAGCTTCTGCTTCAGCTTGACGTAGTTGTAGATGTCGTCGTCGGCCAGCGGGTCCTCGTACCAGTGGAAGCCGAGCCGCTCGACCGCTTGCCCCACGCGCAGCGCATCGGGATAGACGTAGGCCCACGTCGAGTCGAGCATCACGGTGAACTGGTCGCCCACGGAGCGGCGAACCGCCTCGCAGACCTGGATGTCGACCTTGGGGTCGGTCGGCGGATGGATCTTGTACGCGGTCCAGCCCTCGGCCTTGAACCGGGCGGCTTCTTCCGCGTAGGCCTCCTTCGACGCGAGCACCGCCGAGCTCGCGTAGGCCGGCACAGTGTCGCGATACGAGCCGAGGAGCCGGTGGATCGGCTGCCCGGCGACCTTGCCCGCGATGTCCCACAAGGCGATGTCCACGGCGCCGATCGCGCGGTACGTCGTCGCGCGGTTGCGCTGCCAGAGCCCTTGATACAGGCGCTCGCGATCGAGCGGGTTCTGGCCCATCACGACGGGCTTGAGGAACTGGATCAGTGACTCGCCGTCCAGGTTGGCGCCGCGCTGCGCCGAGCCGAGGAAGGCGTGGCCCTCGACGCCGTCGTCGGTCTTGATCGCGAGCAGGCCGAGGTGGCTCTTGCCGCTGAAGCGTCCGGTATGCCGGCCGTACGTCGTCGCGGGGATATCGGTCCAGGCAAATATGGTAAGCGTGACGTCGGTGATCTTCACGCGGCAGCCCCTCCATTTTCTCTGTTGCCGATACTGCACGCGCCGATCGATGGCGCCCCGAAAGTCTGCTGTCTCTTCAATCTCATCGCGCGGTCAGGTGCGGCCAGAGCGCGTCGGCGCCGCGCTCGGCGACCGAGCGCCCGAGCTCGACCGCCCAGTCGCCCTCGCCGCCGAACTCCGCCCGCCACGACCAGAGCCGGCGCGTCGCGAACTGGAGCGCGTGCTCGTACGTGAACCCGATCGCGCCGTGCACCTGATGGGCGATCGAGGCGCCGATCCCCGCCGCCTCGCCGACCCGCACCTTCGCGACGGCGATCTCGAACGCGGCGTCGCCGCGGTCGGCGGCGCGGAACGCGTTGGCCGCGGCCGTGCCCGCCGCGGCCGTGTGCCCGGCGAGCACCGCCAGGTTTTGCTGGATCACCTGGAACGAGCCGATCGGCTTGCCGAACTGACGCCGCTCGGTGGCGTACTGCGAAGCCTGGCGCAGCACGTCATCGAGGCCGCCAGCCATCTGGGCCGAGCGCACCAGCGCGCCGTAGAGCCACACCGCTTGCGCCGGGACGCCGCGCCCGGCCGGCGTGGCCGCGACGACGGGCGCGGCCTCGAAGGCCAGGGTGTCGCGCGGCTCGCGCGCGAGGTTCTGATCCGTCTTGACCTGGCCGGCGCCGCGCGCCGCGAGCGCGACCAAGGTCCGCCCCTCGGCCTCGGTGACGACCACGACGTGGCCCGCCGCGCGTCCCCACGGCACGCGCGTCGCGGTACCGTCGAGCCGCCAGCCGCTTCCGGCGCGCGTCAAGCGCAGACGCTCGTCGCGATGGACGGGCGCGATCGTCAACGGCCCGGACGGCACGTCGAGGCCGGACGCCGAGAGAAGCCACGAGCCCACGATGGTCTCGGCGATCGGAAGCGGCACCGCGTGGCGGCCGGCGGCGCGCGCCACCACGAACGCGTCGCTCCAGCTCCCGCCGGCGCCGCCCTTCGACTCCGCGACGAGGGGCACGGTCAGACCGTTCTCCTCCGCCGCCTGCCAGAGCGTATCGGGCCAGGCACCCGTCTCGGCGGACTCGAGCAGATCCTTCGTCACGAGGTCCGTGAAGAGGCGCGTGACGACGTCGCCGAGGATCGTCCGCAGCTCGTTCATCGGAGCCCCAGCCCGCGCGCGATGATGCCGCGCAGGATCTCGCGCGTGCCGCCGCGCAGGGAAAACGACGGGGCGCGCTGCATGAGAAAGCCGAGCACCTGCTGGAGGTCGCTGCCGCTGTCGATCGTCGGCTCCACGCCGAGCAGGGCGTGGACGACTTCGGGCACCTCTTGCTCGAAGGTCGTGCCCACGTCCTTCACCACGGCGGCTTCGAGGTTCGGATTCTCGCCCGCCTGGAGCATGAGGGCGACCGAGAGCGACATCTGCCGCAAGGTCGCCAGGTGCGCGACGAGCCGACCGACGGTCGCGGCGGCGCGCTCGCCGGGATCCTTCGACACCTCGCGGATCAGCTCGAGCAGCAGCGCGAAGCTCGACAGGTATCGCTCCGGCCCGCTGCGCTCGAAGGCGAGCTCGGTCGTCACCTGTTTCCAGCCCGCCCCCTCCTCGCCGACCCGCATGTCCTCGGGCACGAAGGCATCCTCGAAGACCACCATGTTGAAGTGGTGCGAGCCGGCCAGGTCGATGATCGGGCTCAGCGTCATGCCCGGCAGCGTCGTGTCCACGAGGAACTGCGTCAGCCCTTCGTGCTTCTTGGCCGGGTCGTGGTGCGTGCGGAACGTCGCGATCATGTAGTCGGCGAGATGGGCGTTGCTCGTCCACACCTTCGTGCCGTTGACGCGGTAGCCGCCCGAGACCCGCTCGGCGCGCGTCCGGAGCGAGGCCAGGTCGGAGCCCGAGTCGGGCTCGCTCATCCCGATCGCGAACGACAGCTCGCCGCGCGCGATCGCCGGCAAGAACTTCTGCCGCTGCGCTTCGGTGCCGAACCGCAGGAGCAACGGACCGGACTGCCGGTCGGCGATCCAGTGGGCGGACACCGGCGCGCCTGCCGCCAGCATCTCCTCGAGCACGACGTAGCGCTCGAGCGCGCTCTTCTCGTGGCCCCCGTAGCGCTTCGGCCACGTCATGGCGATCCAGCCGCGCGCGCCCATCTTCTTGCTGAACTCGCGGTCGAAGCCGCCCCACGAGTGCGCGCGCCGCACCGGCGCGGCGTCGCCGAGCTCCTGGCGCAGAAACTCGCGCACCTCGGCGCGCAACGCCTCGGCCTCCGGCGAGAGCTCGCCGAGCTCGAACCGGAACGTCTGCATGCTCACGCGTACGTCTCGCGCTTGCGAAGCTCCACGAAGAGGCCGTGCGTGTCTTGTGGATGCACCCAGGCGACGTCTGGGCGGCGTCCGTCGACGCGGACGCCGGCTTTCTTCAGGCGCTCGACGCTGCCCGGGATGTCCTGGCACTCGAAGCCCACGAGATAAACGCCTTCGCCGTGCTTGGCGAGGAAGCGGCCGACCGCCTTGTCCGGGTCGGTCGGCTGCAAGAGCTCGATGTGGCCGATGCCCGTCGGCAGGATCGCGTTCTTGAACCCGAACTCCTTGGACTCGGCGCGGTGATGGACCTTCAAGCCGAAGAGCCCCGTGAAGTGCTCGATCGCGGCCTCGATGTCACGCACCACGACGGTCAACTCGACGATGTCGCCCAGCATGATTCACCTCCTCGATACGGCAGAGCGGATCATACAGTAGAATCATTTGGCCCGCATGCGCCGCTCCCTCGCAAAACTCTTCTACGGCTGGATCGTCATCGCGATCGCGTTCGTCACGATGGGCATTGGCGTGAACGCGCGCACGGCGTTCTCGCTCATGTTTCCGCCGATCCTCGACGAGTTCGGCTGGCCGCGCGGGCTCACCGCCGGCGCCTTCTCGTTCGGCTTCCTGGCCTCGGCGATCCTGGGGCCGGTCCTCGGCCGCCTGATGGACCGGCGGGGGCCGCGCTCGGTGATGCTGCTCGGTGTCGCGATGGTCGGCGCCGGTCTCGGCCTGGCTCCGCTCGTGACGGCGCCCTGGCATCTCTACCTGACGCTCGGCGTGCTCGTCGCCGGCGGCACCGTGTGCCTGGGCTACACGGGCCACGCGCTCTTCCTGCCGAACTGGTTCGTGCGGCGGCGCGGCCTCGCGATCGGCGTCGCGTTCTCCGGCGCCGGCGTCGGCGCGATCGTCATCTTGCCGTGGCTCCAGCGCCTGATCGCCGGCGCCGGGTGGCGCACCGCGTGTCTCGCGATGGCGGCGCTCGTCGTCGTCGTGCTGGCGCCGCTGAATTTCTTGACGCGGCGCCGTCCTGAAGACATGGGGCTCTGGCCGGACGGCGATCGCGTCCCGGAGGCCACCGGTCGAGGCGGCCTGCATCCCGCGAACGTCGTCGATCACGCCTGGGCGTCGACCGACTGGACGCTCGGGCGCGCGATGCGGACGGCGCGCTTCTGGTGGGTCTCCGTCGGATTCGTCGGCGGGCTCTGGGCCTGGTACGCCGTGCAGGTGCACCAGACGAAGTACCTGATCGAGATCGGCTTCGCGCCGACGGCGGCCGCCTACGCGCTCGGCTTCGTCGGGTTCACCGGCATCGTCGGTCAGATCGCGCTCGGCCATCTCTCGGACCGCGTCGGGCGCGAGTGGGTGTGGACGCTCGCGTGCGCCGGCTTCGTGATCTGCTACGCGCTGCTCCTCGTGATGCGCGAGCGGCCGACGCCGGCGCTGCTGTATCTGATGGTTGCCTCGCAGGGCGCCCTGGGCTACGGCCTCGCCTCGGTCTTCGGCGCGATCCCGGCCGAGCTCTTCCAGGGCAAGCACTACGGCATGATCTTCGGCACGCTCAGCCTGACGTCGATCATCGGCGGCGCGATGGGCCCCTGGATCGCGGGCGCGCTGCACGACCGTACCGGCGATTACGTGCTCGCGTTCTGGCTCTCGATCGGCGCCAGCCTCGTGTCGGCCGTCGCGATCTGGCTCGCCGCGCCGCGCAAGGTGCGGGCGGTGGCAGGGCGCGTGCCCCGCGGTTCATGAGGTGGTCGTCGCCCGGTTACGTTTTGGGGAACACGAACGTCAGGACGAAGCGGATGCCCCAGTCCGGCCCGCCGGCGGGCCGCTCGGCGTAGTAGCGTCCGCCGAGGGTCAGGCTGATCGGCTGCGAGCCGAGCCTGAACAGGTGGCTGACGGTCAGGTTGATCGGCACGGTCCACTGCTCGGCTTCCCAGTCGTAGGTCGATTCCGTGTTCAGGCCGAACGTGGTCTTCGTCGCCGTCGTGTATGTGACGAAGGGCCCGTCCTTGCTTCAGCAGCACGGCCATCGGACCGAGGCCGAATTTCTCGGAGCCGATGCAGTAGTCCAACGACCCAGGGCTTGGACGGCAATGAGACCTTTGTCCAGTGGGCTATGATGTTGCTCAGCACGCCCGGTCGGAACGCGTGCCGGACGAGAGGATAGACCCGGGCCGGGGCCGCGCCGGCCGAGATGCGCCTATGAAAACGTCGCTACTTGGCGATCTCGAGCAGCTCGACCTCGAAGACCAGGGTGGCGCCGGGCTTGATCGTCGGCGGCCGGCCCTGGTCGCCGTACGCGATTTCCGACGGACACACGAGCTTGCTCTTGCCCCCGACCTTCATGAGCTGCACGCCCTCGCTCCAGCAGCGGATCACGCCGTTCAACGGCAGGACGATGGGCTCGCCGCGCTGGACCGAGCTGTCGAACACCGTGCCGTCGGTGAGCGTGCCGTGATAGTGGACCTTCACCTTGTCGGTGGCCTTGGGCGAGGGCCCGGTGCCGGGCTTGAGCGTCGTGATGATGAGCCCCGACGCGGTGCGCGTCGCACCTTTCTCGGACGCGGCGCGGTCGAGAAAGGCCTGGCCCGCTTTCTTTTCGACGGCCGCCGTCGCGCCCGCGCGCGAGGCCTGCAGCTGCGAGATCTTCGGCGCGTACGTCTGGACGTCGACCTTGTAGTCCTTCTTGAGCACCCCGTCGCTGACACCGGCCAGGACCGATTCGAGATCGGATGGGCTCAGGTTGAAGCCGGCGAGGTTCTGACTGATCACGAGGCCCAGGGCGTAGAGGGTTTTCTGATCGTCGGTCTTCAGCTCGGGGCCGGCGGCGCCGCTGACGGCGACGGCGGCCAGAACGAGGACGACGGAGAGGGCGAAGGATTTGAACATCAGGGATCCTTTCTTCGCGCCGATTAGCGTAGGATAAGTCGATCTTCTCACGGGAGGCCCGGATGCCGGAATCGATTCCTGCGCCGCTGATCATCGACACGCTCAAGGATACGTTTCGCGAGGCGCGGGGCGGCAGCACGCGCGAGCCGCTCGGCTGGATTCTGAGCGTCCCCGACACGCATCAGAAGAGCGTGCTGGCCGCGCTCGACAAGGAGCGCGCGCTGCGCGTGGTCACGTGCGCCACCGAGGACGAGGCCAACGCCATCGGCGCCGGACTCTGGATCGGCGGCGAGCCGGTCGTGCTGATGATCCAGCACGCCGGGTTGTATGCCTCGGTGAACACGTTGCGCGGCGTCGCGATGGACGGGCGCGTGCCGATGTTCTACATGATCGGCCTGCTGCAGCGCGAGCGCGACCGTGACCCGAAAGAGTCGCGGCACTCGATGGTGCGCTTCGCCGAGCCTCTGCTCGACACGTTCGGCGTCCCGCACGCGCGGCTCGAAGGGCCGGACGACGTGCATCTGATTCCCGAGTACTTTCGCCTGAGCCGCGCGCGGCGAGGGCCGGCGGCGGTGCTCGTCGGTCTGGAGACCAGCTAGATGGCGATGAAGCCCGAAGAGATCCTTCGCGCGATCGCCGCCGCCCGCGGCGATGCGATCTGCGTGCCGACGATGACGACCTCTCCGGCCTGGCGCTCCCTCGCGCCCGACGACCTTTCGATCGGCTGCGTCGGCTTCATGGGCGGCGCCTCGTCGCTCGGTCTCGGGCTGGCGCTCGCGATGCCCAGGCGCCGCGTGATCGTCTTCGACGGTGACGGCTCGCTCTTGATGCAGCTCGGCTCCCTGGCGACGATCGCCGGGGCCGCGCCCCGCAATCTGACGCACCTGCTCTTCAAGAACGGCGTCTACCACACCTCCGGCTCTCAGGACATTCCGGGGGGCCTGTCCGTCGACTTCGTCCAGATGGCCAAGGGGGCGGGTTATCGCAAGGCGTACGCCGTCAGCGATTTCGAGGATTTCAAGCGCCGCTTACCCTCGATGCTGACCGACGAGGGCCCGCTGCTCGTCGAGCTCCACACGGGCCTGGCCGACAAGACGCCGATGACCGATCGCGGCGGTCAGCCCTTTCACCAGCAGGTCGAGAGCTTGTACCAGAAGCTCCACAAGGCCGGGTGAGCTCGCACACGATCCGGACATGCATTGCCATACGTAGTGTCTGGTGGTATGGCCGCCTTCGAGATCGACGCCTATCTCGCGCGCTCCGGCGCGCTCGACGTGAGGGATATCGATTGGGCCGACGTTCCGATGAGCGGGGCGGGCCGCCGCCCGCAGGGCCGACGAGACAATCCACAAGCTGCCGGGCTTCACGACGGTACGACTGCTAGAGAGCTGGCTCGATCGTTTCGCCAACGGAGGATGGAATGGCAACCGTAGCGACTGATCACTACCGAGCCTACGCGCCCCGACCCTTCACCCGAGCCGAGCGCGATTCCGTGACGATCCTGTTCGGAGGACTCCACTGGCGCATCGAGCGGATCCTCCAGGCCGTGCTGGAGGGCAGCGGCTACCGCGCACAGATCTTGCCCGTCGCGACGAAGGCTGACCTGCTGACCGGGCGCGAGACCGCCGACATCGGTCAGTGCTGCCCGACCAGCTTCACCACCGGCAACCTCGTCAACTTCCTCAAGAAAGAGTCGAAGGAGATCGGCGTCGAAGAGGTCAACAAGAAGTACGTCTATTTGACGGCGGGATCCTGCGGCGCCTGCCGCTTCGGCCAGTATCACGCGAGCTACGAGCTGGCGCTCAGGAACACCGGGCTCGAGAGGTTCCGCATGTTCCTGATGGCCCAGGACAACCTGGACCAGAACATGGGCGACGGGCTCGACCTCAACCTGCCGATGACGCTCGGCTGTCTCTGGGGCATCTTCTGCACCGACCTCGTGCAGGACCTCGAGTACCAGGTGCGGCCCTACGAGGTGCTGCCGGGCCAGACCGAAACGGTCGTCAAGGAGAGCATCGAGTATCTCTACCAGGTGTTCCGCGAGCGGCCGGCGATGTCGCCGAAGAAGTCGGTGCTCTGGCATCTCACGACGCCCTACTTCACGCGCGCGATGCGCGCGGTGCGGAGGAAGTTCGCCGAGATCGAGGTGGATCGGCTGCGCGTGAAGCCCAAGGTCAAGATCACCGGTGAGTTCTATCTGCAGACGGTGGAGGGCGATCCCAACTACAACATCCACCGCTGGCTCGAGGCCGAGGGCGCCGAGGTGTACCCCGCCGCCATCACCATCTGGATGGACTACCTCCTGCGGCTCGGCCTGCAGCGCTTCGAGGACTACAGCGGCATCGAGAAGCACGCGCGCCTGAAGCTCGGCCTGGGGCGCGCGGCCCAGGGCATCTACCGGCTGACCGTCAACCGCCTGCGCCGGGCGATGGGCAACCTGCCGCACGAGACGCCGAGCCAGTTCGAGCTGCGGCGGCTGGCCGCCCCGTATTTCCATCGCAATCTCGACGGCGGCGAAGGCGACATGCTCGTCGGCAAGACGCTCTGGTCGTATCACAAGAAGAAGGCGCACATGATCTGCGAGCTGTCGCCGTACTCGTGCATGCCGAACACGATGTCGATCGGCGCGATGGCGGGGGTGATCGGCAAGTATCCCGAGATCCTCTACGCGCCGCTCGAGATCAAGGGCGACGCCGAGGTCCACGCGCTGTCCCGCTGCCAGATGATCCTGACCGAGGCCAAGAAGCGCGCCCAGCGCGAGTTCGACGAGGCCCTGCGGCGCACGCGGCTCACCGAGGCCGAGGTGCGCACGTACCTCCAGGCGCATCCGGAGATGAAGAAGGCCACGTATGCGATCCCCCACGACGGCACCGCCGCCGGCACCGCGGCCAAGACGGTCCTCCACGTCGCGAAGCGGATGGGCCGGCGATGAGCAGTGCGGGTGGGCATAAGAACGAGCCTTCAGAACGGTGGGGGGGTCTGGGGGAGGAGCGGCGCTCGCTCCCCCCCAGTAAAACAATCGGGATTGACGTCGGCTCGACCACGGTCAAGGCCGTTGTGGTCGGTAACGACGGTAAAATTACCTGGCAGGACTATCAGCGACACAATACGCGGC
>QHSP01000025.1 GCA_003220495.1 Candidatus Rokuibacteriota bacterium
AACTTCGACGCGCAGGGCTCGGGCTCGAAGGACGCGCGCGACTCGCTGAAGAAGCTCTGGAAGCGCGACATGTCCCGGGACGAGGCGCTGCACGCCGCGCTCGAGGCGCTCATCGACGCCGCCGACGAGGACGTCGGGACGGGCGGACCCGATCTCGTGCGCGGGATCTTTCCGTCGGTGAAGACCATCACGCGGTCTGGCTTCGGGGAGGTGCCGGACGACGAGGTCAAGCGCCTCTGCGAGGCGATCCTGGCCGAGCGCTCACGCACCGGAAACGGCGCCTAGCCATGCCGCTCCCCTACTATGTGAGCCCCGAGCAGATGATGAAGGACAAGGCGGAGTATGCCCGCAAGGGCATCTCGCGCGGCCGGTCCCTCGTCACCCTCGAGTACGGCGACGGCATTCTGCTGGTCGCCGAGAACCCGTCCACGCTCCTACACAAGATCTCCGAGATCTACGACCGGATCGCCTTCGCCGGCGTCGGCAAGTACAACGAGTTCGAAAATCTCCGTATCGCGGGCATCCGCCACGCGGACGTCAAGGGCTATTCGTACAGTCGGGGGGACGTGACGGCCAAGGCGCTGGCCAACGCGTACTCGCAGGCCCTCGGCAACATCTTCACGCAGGACATCAAGCCCTTCGAGGTCGAGGTGCTGGTGGCCGAGGTCGGTGACGCCAACGGCGCGCGAAACGAGATCTATCACATCCTCTACGACGGCACGATCGAGGACGAGCGGAACTACGCGGCCATGGGCGGCCAGTCCGACGAGATCCGACGCTTTCTGAAAGATCACCACAAGGAAGGCATGCCGCTCGAAGAGGCGCTGCAGCTCGGCGTCCGCGCCCTCACGGTGACGCAGAACAAGACCTTGACCGAGCGGGATCTGGAGGTCGCCGTGCTCGACCGGACCAAGGCGCGGCGCAAGTTCCGGAGGATCCCGCTGGAGGCGCTGGGGCAACTCCTGGGCACAGCCCGGTAAGCCGTGTTACGCTTGGGCAGGACGGGCCCATGAAGCGGCGCATCTTCGGTATCGAGAACGAGTACGGTCTCACCTGCACCCTCAACGGCCAACGCCGTCTGTCACCCGACAACGTCGCCCGGTACCTGTTCGAGAAGGTCATCCCCGGCGCCCGCAACGCGAACGTGTTCTTGGAAAATGGCGCTCGGCTCTATCTCGACACCGGGTTCCACCCGGAGTACGCGACCCCCGAGTGCGACGACGTCGCCGAGCTGGTCATCCACGACAAGGCGGGCGAACGCATCGTCGAGGATCTCCTGCACCAGGCCGAGAAGCGTCTGCGTGAAGATGGGATCTCCGGCAACATCCTGCTCTTCAAGAACAACACCGATTCCGCCGGGAATTCGTACGGCTGCCACGAGAACTACCTCGTCTCGCGCGACGTCTCGTTCCAGCGGCTCGCCGAGGCGCTGATCCCGTTCTTCGTGACCCGCCAGATCTTTGCGGGTGCCGGCAAGGTGCTCCAGACGCCGCGCGGCTTCCACTACTGCCTGTCGCAGCGCGCGCAGCACATCTGCCAGGAGATCTCCGGCGCGACGACCTCGTCGCGTTCGATCATCAACACCCGCGACGAGCCGCACGCCGACGCCGAACGCTATCGACGTCTTCATGTCATCGTTGGCGACTCCAACATGTCGGAAGTCGCCACCTACTTGAAGATCGGCACCACCGCACTCGTGCTCGATATGATCGAGGACGGTTTTTTCGACCGCGATTATTCGCTGCAGTCGCCGGTGCAGGCGATCCGGGATATCTCGCACGACCCGACTTTGAGAGAGGCGGTCAAGCTGAAGGACGGTCGCTCGATCACCGCCCTCCAGATGCAGCTCGAGTACCTCGAGTACGCCACCCGGTACGTCGCCTCGATCAACGCCGACGCGACGACCAAGGACGTCCTCGCCCGCTGGACCGACGTGCTCACCAAGCTCGAGTCCGATCCCTTGCAGCTCGGCCGCGAGCTCGACTGGGTCATCAAGCGCCAGCTGATCGACAACTTCATGAACCGCCACCGGCTGTCCTGGCGGGATCCGAAGGTGTCGCTGCTCGACCTCCAGTACCACGACATCCGTCCCGACAAAGGCGTCTACTACCGCATGATCGCCAACGATCACGTGGACCGGATCACCGACGACGAGACCATCGAGCAGGCCAAGCACGTCCCGCCGCAGACCACGCGGGCGCGCCTCCGGGGCGAGTTCATCCGGCAGGCGAACCTGAAGGGCAAGGACTACCGCGTCGACTGGGTCTACCTGAAGCTCAACGACCCGGAGCGCGAGACGATCCTCTGCAAGGATCCCTTCCAGTCCCACGACGAGCGGGTCGAGCGGCTCATCCGCTCGTTCTAGCCCTTCTCAGATTTGAGGCGCGCCTCGCGGGCGGGGCCCCAGCCCCGCGACGGCCTGTGGCGCGCACCGCGGCCGTCAGGTCAGGCACAACCGAGAGCCGCTACGGGGCCGCCACGCACCACTGGAAGGGGCCGGTCGCAAAGGTTGACACCGTCTGTTCGGGGATGCTACGCCTGAAGATGCGGAGTTAAAGCCTCCTCCGCTCATCCGAGCGGCCTCACAGCGTAAGGAGTCTTCCGATGTTCAGTAACCAGAAGGGTGCCCAGAAGCCGGGGTCTCTGCCGGCGTCGGAGAACGGGCAGCCCGCCGCCCCGGCGATCCCGCTGCTCTCGGTGGTCGGCGAGCGCGCGCGCATGGAGGGCAAGTTCGACATCGCGGACTCGATCCAGGTCGAGTGCGAGGTCGGCGGCGAGATGAACGTCGGCGGCAAGCTCGTCATCGGCGAGAAGGGCGTGGTCAACGCGAACGTCCAGACGGTCGATGCGATCATCATGGGTAGCTACCAGGGCAACATGATCGCGACCGGCAACGTCGAGATCACCGACTCCGGCCGTGTCACCGGTAACATCACGACCGATTCGCTGGTGATCTCGAAGGGCGGCTTCTTCAACGGCAATGTCACGAAGATGAACGAGCAGGCCAATGGCCAGCGGCCGATCTACCTGATGGACGACATGCGGAGCGCGCAGCTCAGCGGCCAGAGGTAGGCGGCCCCTCGGGGGCGAACGTCATGCGGTGGCGCAAGAGGAAGGAACCGACCCGAAGCGGCAGCGACCTCACGGCCTTCATCGACGAAGGGTCCGAGATCGAGGGCAAGTACACGTTCAACGGGACCGTGATGCTGAACGGCAAGTTCAGCGGCGAGATCGTCTCCAGCGACAGCCTGATCATCGGCGAGAAGGGCATCGTCAACGCCACGGTCCGCGCCGGGATCGTCCTGGTCAACGGTGAGGTGATCGGCAACGTCTTCGCCACCGAGCGCGTCGAGCTCAGGGGCACCGCCCGTGTCTACGGCGACGTCGAGGCTCCGGTCATCGTCGTCGAAGAAGGCGTGCACTTCGAAGGCCACTGCAAGAACACGAAAGGCGGGTCGGCGGACGTCGCGTCCGCCGACCGCGACGGAATCAGCCTGAAGCGATAGCCCGTCTCACTCCAGGGGGCCGAGGGCGGCTTCCACGGCCGCGAGCACGGCGCCCTCCTCGCAGAGCTCCAGCGCGGCGTCCAGATCGGCCTTGAGATAGCGGTCGCGGTCGAGCGGCGCGATGCGCGCGCGGACGGTGGCTCGGGCCGCCGCGCTCCCGCGTCCAGGCGTCAGCGGCGCCCGGAAATCGAGCGCTTGGGCCGCCAGCAAGAGCTCGATCGCGATGACCCGGCGCGCTAGACCGACTGCGCGGCACGCCTTCAACGCCGAGCCGGCCGCCATCGAGTTGTAATCCTCCTGCAGCCCCGAGGTCGGAATCGACTCCACGCTCGCCGGGACGGCCTGCGTTCGGAGCTCGGACGCCAGCGCCGCGGCGCCGTACTGGGCGATCATGTAGCCGGAGTGGACGCCGCCGTGCGGTGAGAGAAAGGGCGGCAGCGCCTCGTTCGTCAGCGGGTTCACGAGCCGGTCGATCCGCCGCTCGCAGATGCCGGCGAGCTGGCCGAGCCCCAGCGCGAGCGTGTCGAGCGCCAGCCCCAGCACCTCGCCGTGGAAGTTGCCGCCGCTCAGGACGGCGCCGTCCGCGGGGAACACGAGCGGATTGTCGGAGACCGACGCCAGCTCGCGCTCGATGACCGAACGGGCGAACGCGACCGCCTCACGGGCGGAGCCGTGCACCTGCGGCATGCAGCGGAGGCTGTAGGCGTCCTGGACGCGCGTGCAGTCCCGGTGCGAGGCGATGATGCCGCTCTCCGCGGTGAGCCTCCTCAAGTTCGCGGCCGTCGCGAGCTGGCCCGGATGCGGCCGGAGCGCGTGGATTCGCGCGTCGAACGCGGCGTTCGAGCCCATCAGGGCCTCGAGCGACATCGCGCCGGTGACGTCGGCCATGCGCGTGAGCCGTCCCGCATCGAGGACCGCGAGGGCGCCCAGGCCGGCCATGAGATGCGTGCCGTTGAGGAGCGCCAGGCCTTCCTTGGTCTCGAGGACGAGCGGCCGGAGGCCAGCGCGCGCGAGCGCTTCCGCCGCCGGAATCTGGCCGCCTCCGTCCGACGCGGCGCCTTCGCCGACGAGGCAGAGCGCGACGTGCGCGAGCGGCGCCAGGTCTCCCGAGGCGCCGACCGACCCGAGCTCCGGCACCACGGGATGAATCCGCCGATTCAGGCACGCGATCACGGTTTCGACGACGAGAGGCCGCACGCCGGAGGCGCCGCGCGCGAGCGAGGCGGCGAGCAGGAGCATGATCGCGCGGACCTCGGCCGCGGGAAGCGGCGCGCCCATGCCGCCGGCGTGGCTCAGCACGAGATTGCGCTGGAGCTCGGCACGCTCGCCCGGTGGAATGACAACATCCTTGAGCTTGCCCACGCCGGTCGTGATCCCGTAGATGGGCTCGGCGCCTGCCGCCAGCCGGTCGACGAAGGCGCGCGATTCGCCGAGCGTCCGGGCGGCGGCCGGGCCGAGCCGCACCTCCTCGCCGCGGCGGGCGACTGCCTCGACCACCTCGAGCGTGAGCGGGCCACCGTCCAGCTCGATCATGGCGCGCGGTCTCGCGCGCGCCCCACCCCTGCGAAGGGATCGGGCACGCGCCACCCGCGCGTCAGCTCGCGCACGCGCGCCAGGAGCTCGGGCTCGTCCACGGTCGCGAGGCGACCGGACTCGACGACGCGTCGCCCGTGGACCCAGACGTCGGTCACCGCGCGATCCGACATCGCGTAGACCACGGATTTCAAGGTATCGGTGCGCGGATGCAGCGAGGCGTCGCCCAGGTCGACCGCGACGAGGTCGGCAAGCAGCCCGGGCGCGATCGCGCCGGCTTCGAGTCCGAGGATCTGGGCGCCAGACCGGGTGCCGAGATCGAATGCCGTCGCCGCGTCGAACGCCTGGCCATCGAGCAGTCGCACTCGCTGGAGGAGCGCCGCCATGCGCATTTCCTCGAAGACGGAGAGCCGGTTGTTGGTGCAGCCTCCGTCGCTACCGAGCCCGACCCTGACGCCGGCCTTCAGGAGCTCGGGCAGCCGCGTGATCCCGTCGCCGAGGAACATGTTGGAGCTCGGGCAATACGCGAGCGCGGCGCCCCGCGCGCCCATCAGCGCGACCTCCGCGTCGTCGAGCCACACGCAGTGGACCCCGATCATCCGCGGGCCGAGAACGCCGAGGCGGTCGAGGTAGCGGATGGGCGTGGCCCCGTGCTCGCGCAACGTGCGCTCGCCCTCGTAGCGGCCCTCCGCGACGTGAATGTGAAATCGCGTGGCCTCGCTCTCGGCCAGCTCGAACCCGGCGCGGATCATCGCAGGCGATGCGCCGTGTGGGCTGTGCGGCGCCGGCTGGACCACGATGGTCGCGTCACGGCGATGCGCGGCGATCAGCTCGCGCGTGCGCCGCGCGGCATCTGCGGGCGACTCCCGGTAGCGCTTGGGAGCGCCCGTCCAGTCGTACATCGTGCGCGCCAGGACGAGCCGGATCCCGACCGCCCGCGCGGCCTCGATCACGGCTTCGGCGTTGTCGTTGCCCTCGTCCTGGAGGTAGAAGAAGTCGACGCACGTGGTGGCGCCGTGCCGGAGCATCTCGGCGAACGCGAACGAGGCGCCGAGCGCGATCCCGCGGCGGTCGAGCCGCTCGGAGAACGGGTAGAGCACCCGCTCACGCCAGCCGGCGAAGTCGAGGTCGTCGCCCAACCCGCGCAAGAGCGACTGGAACGTGTGGCAATGGGCGTTGACGGTACCGGGCAGGAGCGCCTTGCCGTCGAGCGCGACGTCGTCGG
Organism: Candidatus Rokuibacteriota bacterium; assembly: GCA_003220495.1. Classification (GTDB taxonomy): domain Bacteria; phylum Methylomirabilota; class Methylomirabilia; order Rokubacteriales; family CSP1-6; genus AR31. Next base: position 6,265 of record QHSP01000025.1, read on the forward strand.
GCTCGGGACGCCGGATCGGCTCGAGCGAGGCGATCCGGCCCTCCGCGAGCGTCACCGCCCGGCCCGACACGAAGCCGCCTCCGGTCAGGACCAGGTCGGGGACGAGTCTCAGGGTCACTCCGGGGCCAGCCAGACGGTGTCGAGCTGGTTGTTGAGGAAATGGCTCGGCGTGATCGTCCAGCCCCGGAGCCGCGCGTTGTGCGGGACGATGCGGTGCCACTGGAAGGTGAAGATGTAGTGCGCCTCATCGTCGAGCAGCCGCTTCTCGAACTCTCTGATCGCGCGGCGGCGCTCTTCCCGATCGGTCGCGCGGCTCTGACGCTGGTAGAGCTCGTCGAGCGCGCGATCGGTGTAGCGGCTGTAGTTCACGTGACTGACCTCCGCCGACTGGAATTTGAACAGCGCGAGGTCCGGCTCGACGATGTAGCTGCAGTGGAAATCGGCGGCCACCTCGAAGTTGCCGCCGCGGATCTCGCTGTAGAGCGTCGCGAGCTCGAGCGTCTCCACCTTGACGTTGAGCCCGATCTGGCGCCACTGGTCGACGAGCCACACGCCGAGCGGCTCGTACGGGTCCCTGATCGCCCGATTGCGGATCGTGAACGAGAACCCCTCGGGCACGTCCGCTTCCTTCAGCAGGCGCCGCGCCTCGGCCCGCGCGGCCGTGACGTCGCGGCCGTAACCGGCCAGCTTCTCGAGCTCGGCCGATGTGGCGGCGAACGGTGTGCCGACCCCCTGCACGCCGACGATCTCCTTGAAGATCGAGATTTTCGCGAGCGCGGCCGCGCCCTGGTATCGATCGAGCGCCAGGCTCAGCGCGCGCCGCACTCGACGGTCGTCGAAGGGCTTTCGCTCGTGGTTGATGGCGAGCGGGTTCCCGCACTCCCAGGGGCTCTCCTGCACGCGGATCCGGCTGCCGAGCGCCTGCACGAGGCCGTCGCGGTCGGGGGGCGCGAAGCCCCGGAATTGGATCATCGCCCGCTGTCCGCGGATCGCCGCGATCTGGGCCGAGGTGTCACGGACGAAGAGCGCGCGATAGCCGTCCAGATAGGGCTTGCCGCGTTCCCAGTACACCGGGTTCTTGCGGCCGGTCCAGTGCGATCCCTTCACGTACTCGTCGAAGACAAAGGGCCCGCTGCCCATGACATTCTTCTCGTACCAGCGGATGTCGCGGGCGAGGACGTCGGCCTTGTAGATCCAGTTGAACGGCGACGCGAGCGAGGCGAGGAACGACGCAGCGGGCCACTTGAGCCGGAACACGACGGTGGACGCATCGGGCGCGTCGATCGCCTCGACGACGACGTACTCGCCCCTGCGATTCGAGGCCACGCCGGCGGGCGGGAAGATGATCTTGTCGTACGAGGCCTTGACGTCGCGCGCGGTGAGCTCGCTCCCGTCGTGGAATTTCACCCCTCGACGGATCTTGAACGTCCACGTACGCCCGTTCGCCCCGCTCGACCACGATTCGGCGAGATCCCCCACGATCCTGGTGCCGGACGGATCGGCGGGATCGACCCTCAGCACGGTGCTGTAGTGCGGCGCCGCGGGATGGATCAGCGCGAAGCTCTCCTCGCGGTGGGCGTCGAAGGACGGCGGTTCCGCCGGAACGACGAACACCAGCTCGCCGCCATGGCGCGGCGCTTCCTGCGCGGCGCCGATCGCGACGAGCCCCACCAGGAGGAGATCGGCCAGGACGAGCGCGGCGGCGATCCGCCGCGTCATGCGGTGATCCCCGGCAGATCGAGCGAGTGACGGCGCGCCGCCGCGACCGCCTCGGGGTAGCCCGCGTCGGCGTGGCGCATGATGCCCGTGCCCGGATCGGTGGTGAGCACGCGCTCGAGCCGGCGGGCCGCGTCCGGCGTGCCGTCGGCGACGACGACCATGCCGGCGTGGATCGAATAGCCGATGCCCACGCCGCCGCCGTGGTGCACCGACACCCACGTGGCGCCGGACGCCGTGTTGAGCAACGCGTTGAGCACGGGCCAGTCGGCGATCGCGTCGGAGCCGTCGCGCATCGACTCGGTCTCGCGGTTGGGCGAAGCGACCGAGCCCGAATCGAGGTGATCGCGGCCGATGACGATCGGGGCTTTGACGACACCCCGCGCGACGAGCTCGTTGAAGATCTTTCCGGCCCTGGCCCGATCGCCGTAGCCGAGCCAGCAGATCCGCGCGGGCAGCCCCTGGAAGCCGACGCGCTCGCGCGCGAGGTGGAGCCAGCGCACGAGCGACTCGTTCTCGGGCATCGCGTCCATCAGCGCGCGGTCGGTCGCGTAGATGTCCTCCGGATCGCCCGAGAGCGCCACCCAGCGAAACGGCCCCTGCCCCTCACAGAAGAGCGGCCGGATGAACTCGGGAACGAACCCGGGATAGCTGAAGTCGGAGACGCCGGCGTTCTCGGCCTCCCGCCGGAAGTTGTTGCCGTAGTCGAAGAGGATGGCGCCGGCCCGCTGGAACTCGAGCATCGCCCGCATCTGCGCGGCGATCGACTCGTACGCGCGCGTGCGATAGGCCTCGGGATCCCGAGCGCGCAGAGCCCGGGCCTCGTCGACCGTGAGCTCGGCCGGGATGTAGCCGGTGATCATGTCGTGAGCCGAGGTCTGGTCGGTCACGACGTCGAAACGCGTTCCCCGGCGGGCGAGCTCGGGATGCACCGCGGCCGCATTGCCGTGGACGGCGATCGAGAGCGGCTCGCGGCGCGCGCGCGCCTCGTCGGCCCACCGGAGCGCTTCGTCGAGCGACGACGTCGCCCGGTCGACGTAACGAAGCCGCAGCCGCCGCTCGATACGCTCGTGGTCGACCTCGACGAAGAGGCCGACGCCGCCGTTCAGGGTGACGGCGAGCGGCTGCGCGCCCCCCATGCCCCCGAGACCAGCCGACAGCACCAGCCGTCCGGCCAGCGAGCCGCCGAAGTGCTTCCGCGCGCAAGCGCCGAAGGTCTCGTAGGTCCCCTGAAGGATGCCCTGCGTGCCGATGTAAATCCAGGAGCCCGCCGTCATCTGGCCGTACATGGTGAGGCCCATCGCCTCGTAGCGCCTGAAGTGCTCCCAGTCGCCCCACTCCGGCACGAGGAGCGAGTTGGCGATGAGCACGCGTGGCGCGTCCGTATGGGTCTTGAACACACCGACGGGCTTTCCCGACTGGACTAGCAGAGTCTCGTCGCCCTCGAGGCGCCGGAGCGTGCGGACGATCGTGTGGTATGCCTGCCAGCTCCTGGCCGCCTTGCCGGATCCGCCGTAGACGACCAGGTCCTCCCATCGCTCAGCGACGTCGGGGTCGAGATTGTTCATGAGCATCCGGAGCGCCGCCTCCTGCGGCCAGCCCTTGCAGGAGAGCTCGGTGCCGCGCGGCGCGCGGACGGGCGCGGCGGGGCGTTCGGCGAGCGTGGTCATCACGCGTCACTCTATCAGAGGCGCGTCTCGGCCGGCGGGGCCCAGGCGCCCCCAGACTCCCCTTTACTCTTCGCGGCGCGGTCGAGCGCGGATGCGCCGTCGAGACGGCAAAGGAGTTAATCGAAAAGCGCGGCCAAGCGTTGGCCTAAGAAACGACCCGGGCGGAAGCCCACCCGCTCCCGCCGGGTCTTGTCGATGCAGCTTCAGGTCGACGACCGGCTCGCCGACGAGACCGGCAACTGGAGATCGTCAGCCGACCGCACGCGCACGGCGGGCGGCAAGATCGCCCATGCTCACGTACAGAGCGTAGAGCTACCGGTCACGGGGGAGCTCACGAGCGGATCACATTACTTCACCGGGCGCCTCACCAGGGCCCAGCCCGATGCCTGGAGTTCTCGCGTTATGTCGCGGTGGCGCCGCTCGACGTGGCGTCGCTCGGCCGGTGGTGGCCTCTGGGTCCGGCGCCGTTCGCTTCCTCGTCGATCGAGGACCACGTCCCGGCCCTCGTCGGCATATACGTGCTTGAGATAGAAGTATTGTTTTGGCGCGGTACGCGACACGATGAATACAAGGTCTGCCATCTCGCGTTCACCTCCGATAGATTCGAGTCTCTGGCCCACTCAAGGATGGAGGCCCGTGCAAACGCCGGAAGCTCGTGGCGCCGACCTGGGCCTCGCTGTCTTGCACGAGAATCTGAGCGGTCAGAAGACTCCACGACCGGAGAGACGGAAGGTAGATACGACGAACTCCGAGAGAGCGGTCGGCACACCGTAGCGCTGACGCAGGCGTTCCTGGGTGACCTGATGGGGATCCATTCGTGACATCCTGCTGCACACCGTGCGGCCAGAGTAGTGGGCCGGACAATAGGGTGATCCCCTAGAACACTCGACTGAATTCACCGATTCGAGCAGCCACATAACAACCATAGAGGAGCGGAGTTGGGGTGCCGCGCGGCTCAAAACCTAGCGGTTATTCCGCCACTTCCTGACCGCGACCGTCGTGCCCCCGCCCAGCCGCGACGCGATGTGGAGCTCGTCCATGAGCCGCCGGACGCCGGGCAGCCCGAGGCCGAGGCCCCCGGACGTCGAGAACCGCTCCTGGAGCGCCCGCTCGATGTCCGCGATGCCCGGGCCTTCGTCGATCACGATCACCTCGACCCCGCGCGCCCGCTCGATTTCGATCGTTCGGAGAATGACCTCCCCGCGCGTCGCGTAGGCGATGAGGTTCCGCACGAGCTCGGACACGGCCGCCGCGACGCCCGCGGAATCGGTGGGTGACAAGCCGACGCTGACCGCGAGCTCGCGCCCTCGGTCGCGAGCGGACAGGGCGTCGGTCTCGTTGGCGACCGGCAGCAACACCTCGCTCCGGACGCGCGCGGGCTCCATCCCCGGACCGAGTGACCATCGCGTCGAATCGGACAAGGGCTCGGCGTCGCGTCGCACCAGCGCCCAGCCGGAGGTCCGAAGATCAATGGTGATGTCGCGCTGGCGTCGGTCGCGACTCCGTCTCTCCATCGTCGCCCGGTAGTCGGCCCGACGCCGCTCGCCGCTCCGCCGGTCGAGGACCACTTCCATGGTCGCGCTGACGAAATTACGGGTGAGCGACGTGTATTTCGCGAGCTCCTCGCGTGCCACGACGGCAAGGAGGGACCCGGGGAGACCACCCGGACGCGGACTATCCTCCATAGCAGCTCAATAGAACATAGCAGCTCAATAGAAGACAGAAAAAGAAGCCGCTGGCAACTCATGGGGAATCCGGGGGGACGGGCCGTAGCCGTGACAACGGGTAAACTGGGGAGCCGGACCAGACCTAATCCACCCTCACGAGCGCGCGGATTCATCGCACCCCGCCGCCAACCTCGTGGCGAATCACTATCCGGCCGTACTTCGAGAACGGAAAGCAGTGCTTCAAGGTACGCTGCGGTGGGAACACTTGAGGGGCTGATCCACGGCGGTCGGTGCAAATGATCTGGGAGCTCTCAGAAAAGCTGGGGCTTGGAGGGCCGGAGTCGGTGGGGCAGACCGACGGCGGCGCGTCGTCATAGCGATCCTCAATGCGCTGATCGCCGCGCTCGCCTTCGGGCTCAGCGCGCCGCTCGCGAAGCGGCTGCTCGACGTCGTGCCGCCGCTCTTCCTGGCGGGCCTCCTCTATCTCGGCGCCGGGGTATTTCTCGGCCTGGTGCGCCGGTTCTGGCGCCGCCGTCCAGCGACCGGCCGACCGATGACCTCACGCGATCGCTGGATCCTGGCGGGCATCGTCCTCGCGGGCGGCGTGCTCGCCCCGCCGCTGCTCCTCTGGGGCCTCGAGCGAAGCTCGGCCACGACGACGGCGCTTCTGCTCAATCTCGAGGTCGTCTTCACCGTCCTGCTCGCCGGTATCGTCTTCAACGAGCATCTGGGTGCGCGGATCGCCGTGGCGGCGATCGTCATGGCTGCCGGCGGGGTCGTGCTGGGCTGGACGCCGGGCGACCCGGCGATCGCGGCCGGCGCCGCGGCGGTCACCGGGGCGTGTCTGCTCTGGGCGCTCGACAACAACCTGACGCGCCTCATCGCGGAGGCCGATCCGCTCCTGATCGTGGAGGTCAAGGGCCTCGTCGCCGGGACCGTCAACGTCGTGCTGGCGCTCGCGAGTGGCCAGTCCCCGCCGTCGCCGGGGACGATCGCCTTCGGCCTGGCCCTCGGCGCCGTGAGCTACGGGACGAGCCTCGTCCTGTTCATCCTCGCCATACGCGAGCTCGGCGCGGCGCGCGCCGGCGCCTATTTCGCGACGGCGCCGTTCTTCGGAGCCGCCGGAGGCCTCGTCTTGCTCGGCGAGTCGCCGACCGCCGGCCTCCTTGGCGCGGCGGCGCTCATGGCCCTGGCGACGGGGCTCCTGGTCTACGAGCGCCACTTGCACCGCCACCACCACCCGATGGGCACGCACGTTCACGTGCACGTCCACGACGAGCACCACCAGCACGCGCACGAGGGCTGGGAAGGCCCCGAGCCCCACAGCCATTCGCACCCGACCGGCCCGGTGGAGCACGAGCACCCGCACACTCCCGACATCCACCACGATCACGGCCACGGTTGAGGCGGTATACTCGCGAGGATGGCGCGACTCGGCGTCGTTCTCGCTCCCTTCGCCACGCTCCCGGCGGCCGAGTTCGTCGCAGTCGCGCGTGAGACGGAGGCGCGCGGCTACCACGCGGCGTGGACCGGCGAGGCCGCGGGCTACGACGCGATCACGCTCATGGCGACGATCGCGAGCCACACGGCGCGGCTCCACGTCGGCTCGGCGGTCGTGCCCGTCCAGACGCGTACCCCGGTCGTCCTCGGTCAGAGCGCGGCGACGCTCGACCATCTGGCGCCCGGCCGGGTCGTGCTCGGCATCGGGCTCTCGAGCAAGGTCATCGTCGGCGACTGGCACGGGCTCACGTTCGCCCCCTCGCTCCAGCAGATTCGCGAAGCCGTGCAGATCATCCGGATGGTCGCGTCCGGCGAGCGCGTGAATTTCGAGGGCAAGTTCTACCGGGTCAAGAACTTTCGCCTGACGGCCCCGCCGCCGGCCCGACCCGTGCGCGTCGTCCTCGCGGCCCTCGGACCGGAAATGCTCGAGCTCGCCGGAGAGATCGCCGACGGTGTGGTCCTGAACTGGATCCCGCCCGAGACCGTGCCGGTCTCGATCGAGCACCTCGAGATCGGGGCGCGGAAGGCCGGCCGAACGCTCGGCGATTTCGAGGTCGCCTCGTTCATCCGCACGTGCGTCACCGACGACCCGGCGGCGGCGCGCGAGACCTTGGCGCGGGACATCACCGGCTACGCGACGGTCGACGCCTACGCGAGCTTCTTCCGGAACGCGGGCTTCGGCGAGGAGGTCGACCTGGTCAACGCCGCGTGGCGCGCCGGCGACCGCTCGGGCGCGGTGAAGCAGGTCTCGCCGCGCTTCCTCGACGGTCTCGGCGTGGTCGGGCCCGAGGCGTTCTGCCGCGAGCGTATCGCCGAATTCACACGGGCCGGGCTCACCCAGCCGGTGATCGTGCCCTTCGCGCCGGGCTCAGGCGGCGACGCGCGCTCGGCTCAGCTCCGGACGCTCCGCGCGTTCCCGTGAGCGGCCCAGCCCCGCTCCGCGTCCTCGGCGTCATCCCGGCGCGCCTTCAGTCCACGCGCCTGCCGCGCAAGGTCCTTCGCGAGCTCGCCGGCAAGCCGCTGATCGTCCACGTCTACGAAGCGGCGCGGCGCGCCCCGGATCTCGGGAATCTGCTGGTCGCGACGGATTCACAGGAAGTGGTCGACGCGTGCGCGACGTACGGTATTCCGACCATGATGACGTCGGCCGAGCACCCGTCCGGGACCGATCGGATCTGGGAGGTCGCGCAGAGCCGCGCCGCGGACGTCTACGTGAACGTTCAGGGCGACGAGCCCTTGCTGACGCCGGAGCATATCCGGCTTCTCGTCAGCCCGTTCCGCGACCGACCCGACACGCAGGTGAGCACGCTCAAGATCCGGCTGGCGCCGGACGAGGTCTCGAGCCCGAACGTGAACAAGGTCGTCTGCGGTGTCGACGGCCGCGCGCTCTACTTCTCGAAGTACCCGATCCCCTACGATCGCGACGGAATCGGCGTGACGCGCTTCAAGCATCCGGGCTTCTACGCGTATCGCAAGCCGGCGCTCGACGCGTTCCATCGTCTCGCGCCCTCCCCGCTCGAGCTCACGGAGAAGCTCGAGCAGCTCCGCTTCCTCGAAAACGGGATCGACATCGTCGTCCTCGAGACGACGGAGCCGACGATCGGTGTCGACACCGAAGCCGATCTCCAGGCCGTCGCCGCGCTCATGGCCGAGCGCGGCCGAACGACCCGCTGATCGGTCGCGAGACGAGCGCGGTATGCTAGCGGCATGCCGAAGATAGGAACCTGCTCGACGCGCGTGCGCCGCGCGGTCCTGGGCGTCACGTTCGCGGCTTCGGCGTTCCTGCCGTCCGCCACGCTCGCCGAGCCGAGCAGCCCCGCCGCCGGCCAGGTGCGTCAGCCGACGGCGACGCCGAGCGCCGAGAGCGAGTACGACCGGGGCGTGCGAGCGCGCTTGGGCCGGGACTGGAAGGCGGCGGTGGAGGCTCAGCGCAGCGCGGTCACCCTCCGCCCCGCGTTCCCGGAAGCCTGGAACGAGCTCGGGTTCGCGCTGCGCAATCAGGGCCGCTATCCGGAGTCGCTCCAGGCCTACGACGAGGCGCTCCGGCTCCGCCCGAATTTCCCGGAGGCGCTCGAATACCTCGGCGAGGCCTACGTGAAGCTCGGCCGGCTCGACGACGCCCGCCGCGTCCTCGACCGCCTGCGCCCGCTCGACCGTGGCCGCGCGCAGGAGCTGGCGGAGGTCATCGAGAAGGGAAAGTAGCCCGGAGCGGCGGCGCTCCGGGCTTTCGCGTCGTTAGAACCGGGACGCCGTCAGCTTCACGTCAGCCTGCGCCCACGCCTTCTTGAAGCTCTCCTCGACCTGCGCGGCCTCAGCCGTCTTGCCCTGCGCGCGCAGGCTCTGGGCCAGACCGAACAGCGACCAGCCGTTGCCCGGGTTGCGCCGAAGGTCCTCGCGATACACCTGCTCGGCGTCGCCCGCACGGCCGGCCTGGAGCAGCACGGCGCCCAGCGATTGGCGTACCGGGAAGTACCACGGCGGCGGCTCCGTGAACCAGTGCGAGTCCTGCTCGGCCACCGCGGCCCGCAGCAAGCGCTCGGCGGTCGAGAAGTCGCCCGCCTTGGCCGCGATCTCGCCCCCCAGGAGATTCGCCGCGAGCTGGAGCATGTTCTTCGCGCGGAAGAAGAACGCCACGGTGCGATCCGGCGGCGCCGACTGGAGGATCGCGTCGAGCGCGCGCAGCTCGCCGGCCGCGGTGTCCGCCTGCCCCTTGGCGTTGAAGGCTATCCCGCGTGCGTAATGCCACACGCCCGACGTGTAGGGCCATTCGCGGGGCGGCGCCGGATACGCGAGCACCTCGTCCCACCGCCCGAAGCGCACGAGCACCACGATCGGCGCGACCGGCGCCGTCTCCATGTCCGGCATCGCCTTGATCATCTCCGCCGGCGCGTTCGAGGCGAACTCGCGCGCGGCGCGAATGGTCTCCGCGCTGCGCCCCTGCATCGCGGCGGACTGCCAGATGAAGTCGATGTTGTGCGGATAGTAGAGTCCGCGATAGATCGGGCTCGGCGTCGCCGTCTTGAAGTACGCGCGGTCGGCGTCCGCTGCGGCGACGTTGACGGTGACGGCGTCGCCGTAACGCCCCACTCGCCAGTAGATGTGCGCCGGCATGTGGACCAGGTGACCCGCCCCCGGCATCAGAGACCGCAGGCGGTCGGCGGCGGCTTCGGCGCGCCCGGGCTCGCGGCTCGCCTCGACCGCGTGGATGTAGAGGTGAAGCGCGCCGGGATGATTCGGATTCTTCGCGATCACGCGCTCGAGCGTCGCGACGATTTCCTCGGTGCCCGGTTGCGGCGCCCCATCGGGGGTCCACAGATTCCAGGGCCGCAGATTCATCATCGAGTCGGCGAAGAATGTCGCGGCCTCCAGGTCGTCGGGGAATTGCCTCGCGACCTCACGCATCGCGTCGGCGTACGCGCGGTCAAGCGTCTCGCGCTTGGCCGCCGGATCGGTCGAGTGGCGCTTGGCCAGCGCCTGGATCATCGCCCGCGCCGGCGGGCTGGCGCCCGCGGAGAGACGCGAAGCCTCCTGCGCCGCGGTCGCCGCCTTTCTTTCACGATCGGTGTTGGTCGGGGCATTGTAGTTGGAGCCTTCGGTGATCGCGATCCCCCAGAAGCACATCGCGCAGACTGGGTCGAGGCGCGCGGCCTCCCGGAACGCCCGCTGTGCCTCGAGATGGTTGAATGCATAGACGAGGCGCAGGCCCTGGTCGAACCAGCGCTGAGCCTCGGCCGAACTCGTCGTGATCCGATACGAGTAGCCGCCGAGTGTGTTGTAGAGCACTGGGCGGCCGCCGTCGGCGCTCGGCGCGTGTGGGCCGTGCGCCGACGTCTGCGCGGTGTCCTGTCCCTGCGCCGCGCAGCCTCCCAAAAAGAGAAGTATGGCGGACGTGGAAATCAAGCGGTCGATACGCATATGCGCTCCTCTCTCCGTCGTGTGGTCCCATCGGGCATACGCACACAAGATGCCACACGCCCGCGCGACCGAAATCCTCAATTCGACACGATGTTCTCGTTTGGCCCGGCGTCGAGAGAAGTGTCAGCCCGACGGCGATCTGCCCGAGCGTTTCGGGCGCATCGCCAGGGGGATCGAACCGTTCAGCGATACGCGCACGGCGGGACCGGGGTTCGAAATGGCGCCTGAGTCAGGTGCTCGCCGTGCGGGAAGAGACGCAGCTGTCGCGGCGCCGGCGAGGTCGAGAGCCGGCGGCTGCGCAGCGTGAGGAACCAGCCCGCTCGAGCCAGATCGACCCCGGCCGCTCGAAGGTCGCCCGACCACCGGATGACTGCGCGGCGCCTCTCCTCGACGAGCGAGCGCGCTGTGGCCGGCCCGATACCCGGCACGCGCACCAGAGCCTCGTATGGCGCGCGGGAGACTTCGACGGGAAACCGCTCGGGATGCGCGAGCGCCCAGGCGGTCTTCGGGTCATCGTCGAGCGGTAGGTTGCCGTCGGCGGCGAAGACCAGCTCGTCGTAGCCGAAGCCGTACTGACGTACGAGGTGCTCGGCCTGGTAGAGCCGTAGCTCTCGCATCGCCGGCGTCGGGGATCGGTCTTCGAACGGGGTCCCGACGACGGGCTGGAACGCGCTGAAGTGAGCGTGATGAAGGAGCCGCCGTCGCTCGAGCTGCGTGACCACGCCGAGAATCTCACGGTCTTGCTCGCCGGCCGCGCCGACCACGAACTGCGTCGTCGTGCCGACGGCGGCGAAGTTCGATGGGGTCTTCGCTCGCTGACGGTCGAGCATCAGGCGACCGGCCAGCTCGAGATTCGGCAGGAGATCGCCGCCGAAGTCTTTCTCGCGTGCGAGGGCGCGGACGTACGCGGGGCCGGGTGCCTCCAGATTGACCGAGACGCGGCTGGCGAGCTGCACCGCGGTCTCGACCTGGGCGCGCTCGGCGCCGGGGAGCAGCTTCAGGTGAACGTAGCCGTGAAAGTCCTCACGGCGGCGAAGCAGCTCGACCGCGGCAAGCATCCGGTCGGTCATCTTCGAAGGCCGGCCCGGAACGCCCGACGTCAGGAAGAGCCCATCGGCAAGGCCCGCGCGGTGGGCGTCCATGAACACGCGAGCCACCTCCTCGGGACTGAGGTATGTGCGCCGCACCTTCCCTCCGCAGAAGGTCGGGCAGTAGCCGCACGACAGCGAGCAGGCGTTCGTCTGCATGACCCGCATGAGCCGGGTCGCGCCTTGCCCCGGATAACGCACCTTGGTGATGCCCACCGGGTCGCCAGGGCGCATCAGCGAGCCCTGGGGGCCGTCGCGGTCGGCTGACTCGGAGAGAACCGTCACGCGGGTCCTGAGGTCCACGGCGTGAAATACTATACATGAGACGAGTACTAGTGCAACTGTTCTAGCTTCTCCCCTCACCTCCTGCCGACCGAAGCTCCACCCCACGAACCTGAACGGGAATCCGGACCCCTTCGGCGGCAAAGCGTCGAAGGATCCGCCTGCGGAGCTCGTGCTGGACCAGGAACTGATCGGTGAACGACTTCACGTGGCAGACGAGGGTGAAATCCAGCGAAAACTCGCCGAAGCCGGGGATGAGACGGGCCGACGGCTCCGGCTCCGCCAGGAGGCCCGGCACCTCGTTCATCGCCAGCTTCGTTTCCTCCAGGAGGATTCGCTCGACCAGATCGGGATCGGCGCCGTAGTCCACGGCGATACGGATGGGCAGCGCCATCCGCGACTCCGGCAAGTCGTAGTTGGTGATGATCGACTCCGCCACACGCTTGTTGGGGATCGTGACGACGACGTTCTGGAGCATTCGCACGCGGGTCGACCGCCACCCGATGTCCACGACGTGGCCCTCGACCGCGTCGGCGAGCTTGACGTAGTCGCCCACGCGGATCGGCTTGTCGGCGAGCAGGTGCACGCCGGCGAAGAGATTCGAGAGCGTGTCCTGCAGGGCCAGCGCCACCGCGAGACCGCCTACGCCGAGCGCGGTGAGGATCGGCGTGATCTGGATGCCGAGCGCGCCCAGCAGCACCAGGAGCCCGATGATGTACACGACGCCGCGGGCGACCGCCTGGCCGAGCCCGGTGACCGGACGCCCGAGGGCCCGGCGTTCGCTCGCGCCCTGCACGAGCGTGGTGAGGACGTTGGAGACGGTGACGGTCACGGACACGATCACCGCGACCTCCAGCAGCATGCCCACCTGCTGGGACAGACGCTGCGGCAGGGTCTCGGTCTGCCGCGCGACCTCGTTTCCCGCCCAGAGCCCGAGCACGATCGACCAGAGGATCGAGGGCACCCGGATCGCCTGCGGGACGAAGCTCCAGCCGTTGGCCCACCGGCGAAGGAGGGACAGCAGGAGGGCGCGAAGCAACAGCCCGAGCAGCGTGGCGACACCGAGCGCGAAAGCGGGCCACGCGAGCCGCATCGCGCTACATGCTATCGTAGTTGGCGTCCATGAGTCAGCGCGGACTCTTCTACGGCTGGGTCGTCGTCTTCGCCGCCGCCACCGTCGTCGCCTTCGGGCAGGGCTCGCTCTTCACGCTCGGCGTGTTCCTCAAGCCGCTCGAGGACTCGATGCTCTGGAGCCGGAGCGCGGTGTCGGTGACCGCCCTCATCAACTGGATGGCGATGGGGGTCGGGTCGTTCTTCTGGGGCGGGATGTCGGACCGCCTCGGAAGCCGTTCCGTGACGATCGCCGGCGGCCTCTTGCTCGGTCTCAGCCTCGTGCTGTCGAGCCAGGCGACCGCGCTCTGGCATCTGCACCTGACGTTCGGCCTCGGCGTGGGCTTCGCCGCCGGCGCCTTCCTCACGCCGCTCTCCGCGACGGCGACGAAGTGGTTCACGAGCAACCGCGGGCTCGCGCTGGGCATCATCTCCGCCGGCGGGGGCGCCGGGATGCTCCTGCTCTCACCGCTGACACGCTGGATCATCTCGGCCTACGACTGGCGCGTGGCGATGATCGTGCTGGGTGACCTGGCGTGGCTGGTCGTGATTCCGGTCGCGCTGCTCGTCAAGAACGCGCCCGCCGACATGGGCGCCGTGGCGCTCGGCGGCGCGGCCACCCGGCAGCGCGATTTCTCGACCCGCGAGGTCTTGCGCACGCCGCAGTTCTGGGCGATCGCCGCCACCCACTTCGCCTGCTGCGCCGCGCACTCCGGGCCGATCTTCCACATGGTGACCCACGCGATCGACCAGGGCGTGGCCGCGATGGTCGCGGCGACCGTCCTCGGCGTGTCGGGCCTGGCGTCGATCGGCGGGCGCATCGCGTGCGGGATGATCGCCGACCGTTTCGGCGCCAAGCCCACGTTGCTCGTCGGGCTGGCGCTCCAGGCGGTCATGGTGTTCGCGTATCTCTTCACTCGCGAGACGGCCAGCTTCTACGCCGCCGCGGTGATGTTCGGCATCTCGTACGGCGGCGTGATGCCGCTCTACGCGCTCGTCACCCGCGAGTACTTCGGCGAAAAGGTCATGGGCAGCGCATACGGCGCGGTGTTCCTGATCTCGACGCTCGGGATGGGCCTCGGCTCGTGGGCGGGCGGCTACATCCACGACGCCTTCGGCACCTACGCCTGGCTCTTCATCAGCTCGGCCGCGATCGGCCTGATGGCGATGGTGCTGGCGCTGACATTCCGGGCGCCACGTCTGGTCGCGGGGACGCGGCCAGCCACGGCGGGAGCCCGCTGAGTAGCTCGTTTGGCGCACCCGCGCCATTGTCGGTTGACACCTTCGAGCCCGGGATGATACTAATTCGTCGCTTTTCCTAGAGGTTAGGCCGCGTTCGGCGTCCCCACTTCTGATCAAGGAGGATCACGAATGGTCCGCAAAGAGATGAATCGCAGGCAATTCGTCAAGATCACCGGGACAGCGGCGGCCGTGGCGACCACTGGGGTCGAGGGCATCCTCGCGGCGCGGCGCGCCCCGGCCTACGCGCAGGGCACCAAGCTCCACATCGTGCGCTGGGTCGACTTCATTCCCGAAGCCGACGTCGAGCTCCGGCGCCAGGCGCCCGAGGCTTCGAAGGCGCTCGGCGCCGAGGTCACCTTCGAGTTCATCAACGCCAACGACCTGCAGCCTCGCATCACCGCGGCCATCCAGTCGGGCTCCGGCGCCGACATCATTCAGATGCTCTGGAACTGGCCCCAGCTCTACGCCAATTCTCTCGTCGACGTTTCCGACGTGGCCGAGCCGATCGGCAAGGCGCAGGGCGGCTACTATGAGGTATTCGAATCCAGCGCGAGGGTCGCCAACCGCTGGCTCGCAGTGCCCCACGCGGTCATCGGCAACGCGGTCGCGTACCGGCGGTCGTGGTTCAACGAGATCGGCGTAAAGGAGTTCCCGAAGACCTGGGAGGATTATCGCGAGGTCGGTAAGAAGCTCAAGGCCAAGGGCAAGCCGATCGGGCAGGCGCTCGGCCACAGCTTCGGTGATCCGCCGACCTTCGCCTATCCGTTCCTCTGGGACTTCGGCGGCGCCGAGGTGGACACGACCGGCAAGAAGGTCGCGATCAACTCCAAGGGCACGATCGAGTCCGTCAAATTCTTGCAGGCCTTTTGGAAGGAGGCGTGCGACGAGGGAGGGCTCGCCTGGGACGACACGAACAACAACCGGGCCTTCCACGCGGGCGAGATCAGCGCCACCCTCAACGGGGCCTCGATCTACATCGTGGCCAAGCGCCAGAAGGACAAGATCAAGGACGACAAGGGCGAGCCGCTCTTCCAGGACATCGAGCACGCCGCGCTGATGCCGAAGGGGCCCGCCGGGCAGTTCGCGCTCTACGGTGGCCAGCAGCACTCGATCATGAAGTACTCGAAGAACCAGAAGCTCGCCAAGGACTTCCTGAAGTGGCTGCACCAGGACGCGAACTACGGAAAGTGGTTCGAGGTCAACGAGGGCTACAGCGTCGGCGCCACCAAGAAGTGGGAGGACAACCCGATGTGGGCCAAGGTCGACAAGCCCCTTCAAGTATTCCGGCAGGCCGCCCGCCTGACGCGCGCCTTTGGGCACCCCGGCCCGGCGTCGGCCAAGGCGACCGAGGCGTACACGAAGTACGTCATCGTCGACATGTACGCCAAGGCCGTCCAGGGCACGAAGGCCGAGGACGCCGTGAAGTGGGCCGAGACCGAGCTGAAGAAGATCTACGAAGGCTGATGGCTTTCCAGGGGGGCAGAATGCAGCGACGCACATTCCTGAAAACGGCCGGCGTGGCCGGCATCGTAGCGGCGGGCCGCGCTCCCGCCTTCGCGCAGGGGACCAAGCTTCACATCGTGCGCTGGGTCGACTTCATTCCCGAGGCCGATGTCGAGCTGAGGCGCCAGGCGCCTGAGGCCTCGAAGGCGCTGGGAGCCGAGGTCACCTTCGAGTTCATCAACGCCAACGACCTGCAGCCTCGGATCACGGCCGCCATCCAGTCGGGCGCCGGCGCCGACATCATCCAGATGCTCTGGAACTGGGCGCATCTCTACGCCAACGCGCTCGTCGACGTCTCGGACGTGGCCGAGCCGATCGGGAAGGCGCAAGGCGGCTACTACGACGTCTTCAACGCGAGCGCCAAGGTCGGTGGAAAGTGGCTGGCCGTGCCCCACGGTTGCGGTGGAAATGCCGTCGCGTACCGGCGGTCGTGGTTCAACGAGATCGGGGTCAAAGAATTCCCGAAGACGTGGGACGAGTATCGCGAGGTCGGCAAGAAGCTCAAGGCCAAGGGCAAGCCGATCGGGCAGGCGCTCGGCCACAGCTTCGGCGACCCGCCGGTCTTCGCCTACGCGTTCCTCTGGGATTTCGGGGGCGCCGAGGTCGACGCGAGCGGCAAGAAGGTCGTGATCAACTCGAAGGGCACGCTCGAGTCCGTGAAGTTCCTGCAGGCCTTCTGGAAGGACGCCTGCGACGAGGGCGGGCTCGCCTGGGACGACACGAACAACAATCGGGCCTTCCACGCGGGCGAGATCGGCGCGACCCTCAACGGCGCCTCGATCTACATCGTCGCCAAGCGCCAGAAGGACAAGATCAAGGACGACAAGGGCGAGCCGCTCTATCAGGACATCGAGCACGCCGCGCTGATGCCGAGGGGCCCGGCTGGCCAGTTCGCCCTGTACCTGCCGTTCCAGCACTCCGTGATGAAGTACTCGAAGAACCAGAAGCTCGCCAAGGACTTCCTGAAGTGGCTGCATCAGGACGCGAACTACGGAAAGTGGTTCGAGGTCAACGAGGGCTACAGCGTCGGCGCCACCAAGAAGTGGGAAGACAACCCGATGTGGGCCAGAGTCGACAAGCCGCTCCAGGTCTTCCGCCAGGCGGCACGCCTGACTCGCGCGTTCGGGCATCCAGGCCCGGCGACCGCCAAGGCTACCGAGGCCTACACGAAGTACGTCATCGTCGACATGTACGCCAAGGCCGTGCAGGGCATGAAGGCCGAGGATGCGGTGAAGTGGGCCGAGGGCGAGATGAGGAAGATCTACGAAGCGTGATCGCCGGGATGTTCGCGTGAAGAACCCGATCGCTGGAGGTGCCGGGAGGGCCGCGCCGGTCGAGGTGGCGCTGCCGCATTCGCGCGCTTCGCAGCGACGCACCCTCACGGGTCTTCTGGAGAACGAGCGCTTCCTGGCGCTCGTGCTCCTCACGCCGACCGTGCTGATCCTGGGGATGTTCATCGCTTACCCGTTCGGGATGGGCGTATGGTTCGCGCTGTCCAGCATCAGCGTCGGGAATCCAGGCCACTTCGTCGGGCTGAAGAACTTCGTGAAGGCCTGGAACGACTCGATCTTCCGCATCGCGTTCTGGAACACCAGCGTCTACACGTTCTGGGCGACCATCTTCAAGCTCGTGCTCGGCATGTGGCTCGCGCTCTTGCTCAACCGGCACTTCCGGGGAAAGCGAATCGTGCGCGCGTCGATGCTCCTGCCGTTCATCGTCCCGACGGTGCTGTCGACCTTCGCATGGCGCTGGATGTTCGATCCGACCTTCAGCGTCCTCAACTGGACCCTCTACAAGACCGGCTTCATCGTCACCAAGCTGCCGTTCCTGTCCAACGGCGACTGGGCGCTCTGGTGCGCGATCGTCGTCAATACCTGGCGTGGCATGCCGTTCTTCGCCATCACGCTCCTGGCCGGTCTGCAGACGATCAACACGGATCTTCACGAGGCGGCCTCGCTGGACGGCGCGAACGGCTGGAAGCGGTTCTGGTACGTGACGTGGCCCCTCCTGAAGCCGGTCACGGTCGTCGTGGTCGTGTTCTCGATCATCCAGACGTTCTCGGACTTCCAGCTCATCTACGTCCTGACCGGCGGTGGTCCGGCGAACTCGACGCATCTGCTGGCGACCTACGCGTACCAGATCGGCGTCGCGGCCGGACTCCTCGGCGAGGGCGCGGCCATCTCGCTCTGCATGCTCCCGGTGCTCTTCGTCGTGGTCTGGATCCAGTTGCGTTACCTGCGGCGGCTGGAGGGAGCGTGATGCCGAGGATCGCCTGGAGGCCCCGGTAAATGCTCATCGAGCGGCGCTGGAAGAAGTGGGTGTTCTTCTACATCCCGCTGACCATCTTCGTGCTCGGGACCCTGTTCCCGTTCTACTGGATGCTCGTGACCGCGATCCGGCCCGACGCGGAGCTCTACCGCTCCTGGCGGGCGGTCAACAACGCGCCCTTCTGGACGGTCCAGCCGACGCTCGAGCACTTCCGCGACCTGATGGAGAAGACGACGTTCCCGCGGTGGCTCTGGAACACGTTCTTCATCGCGGTGATCTCGACCGGCATCTCGCTCGCGTGCGGGCTCCTGGCGGGTTACGCGCTGGCCCGGCTCAAGTTTCCGATGGCGGGCGCCCTGGGCACGTCGATCTTCGTGACCTATCTGGTGCCCCCGACGCTCCTGTTCATCCCGCTCGCGGACATCATCCGCGACCTCCAGCTCGGGAACACGCCGTGGGCGCTGATCCTCACGTACCCGACGTTCTTGATCCCGTTCTCCACGTGGCTCCTCATGGGCTACTTCAAGACGATCCCCAAGGAGCTCGAGGAGTGCGCGCGCATCGACGGGGCCACTCGCTTCGGCGCCATGACGCGCATCATCTTTCCGATCGCGGTGCCCGGGATCCTCTCGGCGGGAATCTTCGCGTTCACCCTGTCCTGGAATGAGTTCATCTACGCCCTGATCTTCCTGTCGTCGCCCGAGCGCAAGACGGTGCCGGTCGGCGTCGTGTCGGAGCTGATCCGGGGCGACATCTACTTCTGGGGCCAGCTCATGGCCGGCGCGCTGCTCGGCTCGATCCCGGTGGCCCTCGTCTATTCCTTCTTTGTCGAGTACTATGTCACCGGCTTGACCGGCTCGGTGAAAGGCTAAAAGGAGACGTCCATGGCCCAGGTGATGATGAAGGACCTGAACAAGAAGTACGACGAGGTCCACGCCGTCAAGGACGTGAACCTTCACATCCGGGA
Organism: Candidatus Rokuibacteriota bacterium; assembly: GCA_003220495.1. Classification (GTDB taxonomy): domain Bacteria; phylum Methylomirabilota; class Methylomirabilia; order Rokubacteriales; family CSP1-6; genus AR31. The sequence goes on from QHSP01000025.1 coordinate 25,193, forward strand.
CAAGGAATTCGTCGTGCTGGTCGGCCCGTCCGGGTGCGGCAAGTCCACGACTCTCCGAATGGTGGCGGGGCTGGAGGAGATCACCGCCGGCGAGATCAGCATCGGCGACCGGATCGTCAACGACCTGCCGCCGAAGGACCGGGACATCGCGATGGTCTTCCAGAATTACGCGCTGTACCCGCACATGACCGTCTACGACAACATGGCCTTCGGGCTCAAGATGCGGAAGTTCCCCAAGACCGAGATCGCCAAGCGGGTCGGGGAAGCGGCCGAGATCCTGGGCATCCAGGAATTGCTCAAGCGCAAGCCCCGCCAGCTCTCGGGCGGCCAGCGGCAGCGCGTCGCGGTGGGCCGCGCGATCGTGCGCCATCCCCAGGTGTTCCTGTTCGACGAGCCGCTCTCGAACCTCGACGCGAAGCTGCGCGTCCAGATGCGTGTCGAGCTCAAGCGCCTGCACGACCGCCTGGAGACGACGGCCATCTACGTCACGCACGACCAGGTCGAGGCGATGACGCTCGGCGACCGGGTCGTGGTCATGAAGGACGGCTGGATCCAGCAGGTCGGCGAGCCCCTCGAGCTCTACGGGCACCCGGCCAACCGGTTCGTGGCGGGGTTCATCGGCTCGCCGTCGATGAACTTCGTCGAGATGACCGTCGCCGACGCGAACGGGGCCCTCTGGGCGGATACGCCGGGGCTCCGGGTGAAAGTGCCGCCGGCGAGCGCGGCCCGGCTCGGGCCGTACAAGGGGCAGCGCGTGACCCTGGGCATCCGTCCGGAGGACCTGCGCGTCGCGACCGGGGCCGACGCGGCGGACTACAGCTTCGACACGGTCGTCGAGGTCGTCGAGCCGCTCGGCTCGGAGATCCTGCTCGACCTCAAGGCCGGACCGAACGTGATCGTGGCCCGCGTCGATCCCACCGTGCGCGCCAAGCACCAGGACAAGATGCGGCTGTCGCTCCATCCTGAGCGCGTCCACTTCTTCGACAACAAGACCGAGCTGGCGATCTGACCGCGTAACGAGGAGGTCGTGGGGCGCGCCCGGGACATCAGGCTCGCATACCTGCTGCTGGCGCCGGCGCTCCTTCTTCTGCTGACGGCCCTCGCTTACCCGGTCGGCTGGGAGGTCTGGACCAGCCTCACCGATCTTTCGCCGGTCAACGACCACCCGACCAGCTTCGTCGGGCTCGACAACTACCGCCGCCTGTCCGGCGATCCCGCGTTCTGGCGCGCGGCGGCCAACACCGTCGCCTACGCCGCGCTGACCAGCGCCGTCAAGCTGGCGCTCGGCCTCGGGCTGGCGCTCTTGCTCGCCCGCCCGTTCCGCGGCCGGGCGCTCGTCTTCCTGGCGATCTTCCTGCCCTGGGCGTACCCCGCGAGCGTCAGCGTGATCGGCTGGTACTGGACCTTGAGCCCGCCAATCCCCACCGCCTACAGCGTGTTCATGGGCAACATGAAGTACGCGGTGGACGGCGCGCTCGGCGGCGGCGCGTGGGCGTTCGTCAGCGTCACCTTGTTCAACATCTGGCGCGGCAGCTCGTTCATCGGGATCTTCCTGCTGGCCGGGATCAACGCGGTCCCGCCGGAGCTGTTCGAGTGCGCGGCGCTCGAGTCGAAGAGCGCGTGGCGGCGCTTCTGGCTGGTGACGGTGCCGTTGCTCAAGCCGTTCCTGGCGCTCGCGGTGTTCCTGGCGCTGACCACGGCGTTCGCCGACCTCGCCAACGTGTGGATGCTGACCGCCGGGCGCATCGTCTATCCGGTCCTCGGAACGCACGCCTACTGGCTCGCGATCCACGGCGGGCAGTTCGGTCCGGCCTCGGCCCTTTCGCTGACCCTCGCGCCGTTCCTGCTGGCCGTCCTCTTCGTGCTGTTCAGGATGTTCGATCCGCCGGACCAGGAGCGCGCGTGAGCCCGCGGCCGTGGTGGCGCAAGCTCGGTCACGGGAGCCTCCTCCTCGTGGCCACCGTGTACTGCGTGTTCCCCATCTACTTCATGCTCGTCCAATCGCTCAAGACTGCCCAGGAAGACGTCTTCGGCAACCCGCTGATCGTCTTGAACCCGACCTTCGAGAACTTCGAGGAGCTGTTCCAGCAGAGCGGGGAGAGCCACGGCTACGTCGGCCGCGCGCTGCGGCGCTCCTACCCCGTGCTCGACTGGCTCGAGAACACGATCATCGTCTTCGCGGGCTCGGTCGCCGTGACCCTGGTGGTGAGCCTGCTCGCGGGCTACGCGCTCGGGCGGCTACGGCCGCCGGGTTTTCGCTGGTGGCGCCGTCTCATCTTCGCGAGCTACGTGGTCCCGCACACGATCCTGTTCGTGCCCCTCTATCAGGTGATCGTGAGCCTGAATCTGGAAAACAACCTCCTGGCCCTGCTGGTCGTCTACCCGACCCTCGCGGTGCCGTTCTGCGTCTGGATCTTCTCGGCGTACTTCCAGAATCTTCCGCGCGCGGTGGAGGAGTCCGCGCTCGTCGAGGGCGCGAGCCGCCTCACCGCGTTCTTCCGGATCCTGCTGCCGATGAGCAAGCCCGTGGTCGTCGCCGCCGGGATCTTCGCGCTCGGGACGATCGCGAGCGACTTCACCCTCGCGTCGATCTTGCTGCTCGACGCCCACAACAAGACGATTCCGGCCGGTCTCGCGACGATGGAGGTGGCGCTCGACGAGCTGCTGGCGGTCGCCGGGATCAACCTCATGGCGATCCCGGTCGTGCTGATCTGCGCGGTGTTCGCGCGCGGCTACGTCCGCGGCCTGACGGCCGCGATGGTCGAGGGCGCCTGAGGCGTCACGGATCGGTCGGTCGGATGCGGATGATGCGGTGCAAGGCGGTCTCCGCGACGTAGAGGGCGCCCGAGCGGTCGACGGCGATTCCCTGGGGGTCGCCGAGCTCGTGGGCGACCGACGTCACGAGGCCCGCCGGCGACACGCGATAGAGCTCGCGGATGTGGAAGCCGGCGGAGATGAACACGCTGCCGTCCGGTCCCATCGCCATGTTGGTGCGGTGGAAGTGCCCCGACGGCAGGCGCGCCAGGCGCCGGAGCTGCCCCTCCGGAGACAGGATGAGCACCTCGCCGACCGAGTTGAGGAGCGCCAGGGAGTCCCGCCCGAACGGGGCCACCGCGATGAACTTGTGCAGCGGCTCGCCGGCGACCCGCCGCACGGGAGGCCTGGGAAAGACCGGTGCGACGAGCTCGAAACGGCGCGGCAGCGGCACGTCCTCCTCGGGGTTGATGCGGAAGACGAGCGGCCCGGTGTAGTCCTCGACCGCGAGCGCCTCCAGCGCCGGCGGTACCGGGGACTCCGACCGGAGCTGGCTCTCGAAGCTCGCGTAGTCGAGCACCACGAGCCGGCCCTCGCGGTCGAGCGTCAGGCTCGAGCCGCCGAGCAGATGGTTGAGGCCGACGGCGAGCGGGCTCAGGCGCCGCGCGGCGGCCAGCCGATAGATGCGATTGCCGTTCTCCTCACCGAGGAACAGATCGCCCGACTTCGAATCGACCGCCAGGCTGCCGAGCGCGGTCTTTCGTGGCCCCTCCGCGAACGGGATGACGAGCCGCGGCGCGCGGGATGCGTCGATCGGCTGCACGCCGGTCGGATCGAGCCAGTAGATCTCCGCCGCGGAGTCGCCGCGCCAGCCCTGACTCAGGACCACGAGCCGCCCGGAGCTCGTGAGAGCCAGCTGCGCGGGCCTGGGGACGGCGGTCGCCACCACTTCGATCTGGGCGACACGCGAAGGCTGCGCGTCGCTGGTGGAGGCCTGAAGCACGAGGCACTGGAGCAGGAGCAGGCCGATGAGGTAACTGAGCCTTGACAGGTTGCAACGCCCGATGCTAGTTTTCGCCGACAATCCACGAACCGCCGTGCTTACATCTTCTCGCCGGGAGTGTGGCCAATGACTGTGAAACTGGGAGTCGCGGTTGGAGCGGCCGTTCTCATCGCTTTCGCCGGTGCGCCGGTCCGGGCTCAGGACAAGCCCCCGGAGCCGAAGGGCGTGGCCGTCCGGAACATGTTCACCTCGCTGGGCGGCTTCAGCGCGACCGTCAACGCTCCCTTGTTCGTGACCGGTGCGACGGTCACTCTCGAAGCGGGCGGGCAGACCGGGCGCCAGCAGTTCAGGGTCCCGACGTTCGTGTACGTCGTCGACGGCATCCTGACGACGCTTTACGAGTCCGGCCCCGTGGGAATCGCCGGCGCGCAGTATCATTCCGCCGGACAGGCCTTCATGGACAACGGCGGCTGGTGGCACAACCACTCCAACAAGACCGACAAGCCGGTCAAGTACATTCTGCTGTATCTCGGCTACCCCGGCCGTCCCGATCCGGTCGTGAAGCCCGACGCCGACTGACGCACGCTGAGTTCGAGCCGGCGGGAAGCGATACTCTCGCCGGCTCGTTCTATTTCCCCACGCCGCCGGTGATGCCCTGGATGAAGCGGTCGAGGAAGAAGTTGTAGAGCACCGCGACCGGCAAGCCCACGAGGAGCGCGGCCCCCATCAGCGAGCCCCAGTAGTACACGTCCCCGCGAATCAGCTCGGTCGGCACGCCCACCGGCACCGGCTTCTGATCGCCCGGCGCCACGAAGGCGAGGCCGTAGAGAAAGTCCTGCATCGAGAGCGTGAAGGCGAAGATCACGGCGGTGAGGACGCCGGGGACGCTCACCGGCAGCACGACGCGCAGGAAGGCGCCGAGATACCCGCACCCGTCCACGCGCGCCGCTTCTTCCATCTCCATGGGCACGGTCTTGAAGAAGCCCATCAGGAGCCATGTCCCGAACGGGATCGTGAACGTCGGGTAGACGACGACCAGCGCCCACCACTCGTCCTGCAGCCCGAGCATCGCGACGACCCGCGAAAGCGGCAGGAAGAGAATGATCGGCGGGACCAGGTACGTCATGAAGACGGAGATGCCGATGTTCTCGGCGGCCGGCAGTCTGAGACGCGCCAGCGCGTAGCCCGCCGGCACGGCCGTCACGAGCGTAATGAGGGCGACCCACGCGGCGATCGTCATGGTATTGACGATCCAGGCGCCGTAGTTCGTCTGGAAGAAGAGGATCTTGAAGTGCCGCAAGGTCGGCGCCAGGTTGAACCAGAACGGGATGTTGTCCATCCGGTAGAGGTCCGGGTCCTGCTTGAACGCCGTGATCAGCATCCAGTAGATCGGGAACACCGCTATGAACACGAACGGCGTGAGCCCCGCGTAGATCCAGAGATGGCGGCGACGTTCCTTCTGCCGAAGGGTCTGGGCGGTGGCCACGGTTAGTACTCCCGGCGCTTGAGATTTCTCAGGAACAGAAACATCGCGGGCGCGAGCAGCGGAACCAGGAACAACGCGATCGCGGCACCGCGGCCGAGGTTACCCGCCTGGATCCCGATCTGGTAGGCGAGCACCGGCAGGATCTTCGAGGCATTGGCGGGCCCGCCCTGCGTCAGGAGATAGACCACCGAGAGGTCCGACAAGGTGAAGACCGTGTCGAACAGGAACCCGATCATGAGGATCGGGAAGATCATCGGCGCGACCACGTGGCGGAACCGCTGGAAGAACGAGCAACCGTCGACCTTCGCGGCGTCGAGCACCTCGAGCGGAACCGAGGTGAACCCGGCCAGCAGCACGATCGCCGAGAACGGGAAGGTGCGCCACACGTTCACGGCGATACAGGCGAGCAGCGCCAGCTTGGGATCACCGAGCCAGATGGGCCAGGAGTCAGTACCGTACTGGCCGATGAGCCCCACCCGGCTCAGCACCCAGTTGATGACGCTGAACTGCGAGTCGTACATCCATTTCCACGCCAGGACACTGATCGCGATCGGCAGGGTGAACGGAATGACGACGAGGCCGCGGATGAGCTTCTTGCCCGGGAAATCCTGCAGGAGCAGGAACGCCAGCGAGGTGCCGAGGATACTCTTGAAGATCGCCGCCACGACGAGAAAGATCACGCTGTTCTGCAGGGCGATCCAGAACACGTCCATTTCCAGCGCCGAACGGAAGTTCTCGAGGCCGATGAAGGTGGCGACCGGATCGCCGACGTTGGCGTCGCTGACCGCAAGGTAGAGCGAGAACACGAACGGCGCGCCGACCAGCAACAGCACGTAGAGCGCCGCCGGCGCCAGGAGGAGATACCCGAACGCGAGCCGCCGCGAGGTCTGGCTCTGGAACATGAGCCGTGACCGCAGGGGCACGGCGACAGAAACGACGGCGGCCCGGGCCGTAGGCTCCGGGCCGCCACCTTGTAGCGAAGCGGGCGTCATGCCCTCTTGTGCTTTGCGAAGATCCGGCGGTACTCCCCCATCCCCCACTTCATGACGTCCTCGACGCTCTGGCCTCGCGCGACCCGCGTGAACATGTCGGGCAGGACGAAGAGATTCACGACTTCCTGGATCGGGGTGATGAAGGGACCGGGATAGCCATAGAACGCCACGATGGGCGGGAAGTCCTGGAGGATCTGCAGCTTTGGATCGGTGCCGATCACCGGCATCGGCTTCTTGGCGAGACCGTTCAGGTACGGCATGTTATAGCCGCGGCTCGAGGTCATGCCCTCGCTGAACGTGTCGACCATGTGGGTCAGGAACTCCTTGGCCGCTTGCTGGTTCTTGGAGAACTTCCACACCATCCATACGTTCGCCGCGCACGTGTTCACGCGCTTGCCGTTCGGCCCCGCCGGCTCCATGCCGATGAAGGTGTTCTTGAACACGTCGGGGTTGGTGTCCTCTGTCGTTCGGTACGCCGAGATCGCATCGTGGACCCAGCACGCTATGCCGGAGGCGAGATAGCGGTTGTCAGAGGCGTCGTCCCACGAGAAGACCTCGGCCGTCATGCCTTCGTCATAGAGGGCCTTGGCGAACTTGAGCGCCTCGCGCGTTTCCTTGGAGTCGATGAGAATGTTCTCGCCCGAGGGATCAAGCTCGGCGCCGCCGAAGCTGAACAGGACCGAGCGCCAGTTCAGGTTGGCGTCGGCGCACTGCGAGAACTGGATCCCGGTCGGATGCCCCTTCGGCTTCAAGGTGCGCGCCGCCACGCGGGCGAGCTCCCAGGTGTCCGGCGCCTTGAGGCCGTTGGCGTCGAACAGATCCTTGCGGTACGTCATCGGCAGCAGGATGTAGAAGAGCGGAATGCCGTAGTAGCGTCCCTCGGCCTCGACGAGCGCCTTGGCGGTCGGGATCCAGCCGCCGTGCTTCTTGCCGGCCGCGTCGTACACGTCGGTCAGGTCCGCGAGGCTCTTGTAGTAGAGGCGCGTCAGGATCGACGAGCCGTTCATGATGATGTCGTGGCCCGCGCCGGCGGCGTACTCCGCTGCCATGCGCGCCGGCAGCTCGAGATGCGGGATGTGGTCGACCCGAACCTTGACGCCGTTTTGGTCGCCCCACTCCTTCGTGAGCTTGCTGTCGAACCACGTGTCGTACGCGGGAATGAAGTGGCTCCACTGCAGAATTCGCAGTGTCGTTCCCTTGATCTGCGCGGGAGCCTGCTTCGCGTCGAGCATCGTCAAAAGCGAGCTGCCCGCGACCCCGGCGCCGGCGGTCGCGAGGAATTTCCTGCGGTTGAAGGTTGATGGCGAGGGTTTGGCTTGCTGCAGATCCGTCATCGTGGGCCTCCTCAAGCGGGTCTGGCGCTATAGGGGGTTGGCAACTGGCAACCCTCGTAAAGAATTAGATTCTTTATGCTGTCTTGGCGCCAGTTGTCAAGTGGTCGTCTGGGCCCGGGTGCTATCCTCGCGGCCATGCGCCGGCCGCTCCTGGCTCTCGTGGTGGTTCTCGCCGCGATCGGGGCCTTCACGGGCGGGCTGGCGTGGCTCCTGGACACCCCGAAACCTCGGGCCGGCGCGCCCAAGGCCGAGCGTCTCTACCTCGGACTCTGTGCAACCTGCCACGGGCCGGACGGACGGGGCTCGTGGCGCGCGGCGCTCTTCCTGGTGCGGCCCGGCAAGCTGCACGATGCGGCCGCGATCGAGCAGCGTTCCGACCAGTATCTCTTCGACATCATCAAGCACGGCGGCGCGCCGATCGGGCGGCCCGGGATGCCGGCCTTCGGCTCGACCCTCTCCGATCAAGAGATCGCCGAGCTGGTCGGCTACGTGCGCGGACTCTCCCGCGCGCGCTGACTCAGGGGAGCTTTTCGATCCTGATCAAGACCAGCTGATCGTCCCGCTGGCGCACGGCGAGCTTCACCCCGTCGCCGGGCTTGAGGCCGACCGGATCGAGAAGAGCCGGGCTCGATGAGATCGCCATCAGCTCCATCGCGCCCATGCCGAGCGCCGACACGGGCTCGTGGCGAACGAGGAGCATGTCCGGGGCAGGGCGCGCGACGATCGTCCCGCGAACCTCGTACGCCGCGGGACGGATGACCGTTCCCCAGATGCCCGCGGCGAACGCCGCGAGCAGCACGGCGAAGAGGAGGACGGTTACAGTACGGTGCGAGACGAACCTAGTACCGGTTGTCCCTTTCCCAGTCGAATCTGACCTCCGAATCGGGCCGAAGGTCGTCGCCGGTGAGGATCCACTTGCCGCCACAGCCCTCACGCGCGAAGTAGGCGGCTGGCTTGGGTGCCGAGCCAATGCTGACGATCAGGATGAAGATTCCCACCGCCCCACCGATGCCGCAGAGAAGTCCCTTGCCCGGGATGTAGAAGACGTTCGCGATGCCGGCGCCGACGTTGTACGCGGCGGACTCGCCCAGGTGCGACTCCGGCTCCGGAAGGTCCTGCGGCTGCTGCGCCATCGGCTGAGGCGTGGGCTGCGCGGGCGGCGGCGAAGCCGGAGCTGGTTGCTGGGCCGCCGCAAGCGGGGCGAGCGGACCGGTGGCGAGCATCGCGAGCGCCACCACGACGGTGAGGATGCGGCTTCCGATCTTCATCACGATCCTCCTCCCTACCAGGCCTCAGGGAGATATTGTCTGCCCCCAGGGGGCACGCCGCCGCAACAATTGCAGCAGACCTCGATCATAGCAAACGGCTTCGCGACGCGTAAACTCGACAAACGCTATAATCGGCGGCACATTCTCTCCCAGGAGGCCCGTCACCCATGAAGCTCGTGCGCTTCTCCACCAACGGCCAGACCCCACGGCTCGGTGTCCTCCAGGGCGACCGGATCGCAGACCTTCAGGCAAGCGTCGCCGCCACTCTGACGCGGCGCGGCGTAACACGCGGGTCGGAGATCGCCGCGGCGCTCGTCCCCAACAGTACCCGCGCGTTCCTCGAGAACGGCCCCCTGGTCGAGGAGACGGTCGCCGGTATCAAGGAATGGATCACGGTCCCCTCGAATACCGCGCGTCTGCACGCGCCGATCACCGATCCAGGCAAGTTCATCTGCATCGGGCTCAACTACCGCGACCACGCGGAAGAAGCCAAGCAGCCGATCCCCAAGGAGCCGCCGATCTTCGCGAAGTGGTCGAACGCCATCCTCGATCCGAACGAGCCGATCCTGAGGCCTCGCGGCTCCAATCAGCTCGACTGGGAGGTGGAGCTCGGCGTGGTGATCGGCAAGACCGCGCGCTTCGTGAGCAAGGAGAAGGCGCTCGACTACGTCTGGGGCTACACGATCATCAACGACGTGAGCTCGCGCGACTTCCAGTTCATCGGCAGCCAGTGGATGGCGGGCAAGATCCCGGAGACCTTCGCGCCGGTCGGCCCCTACATCGCCGACCGCACCGACATTCCCGACCCTCACGTGCTCGAGCTGAAGCTCTGGGTCAACGGCAAGCAGATGCAGAGCGGCAACACCAAGACGTTCATCTTCGACGTGCGCTACATCGTGAGCTACCTCTCGGGGCTGATGACGCTCTCGCCCGGCGATCTCATCGCGACCGGCACACCGCCCGGCGTGGGCTTCGCGCGCAAGCCGCCGGTGTTCCTGCAGCCGGGCGACACGTGCCGCCTGGAGATCACCGGACTCGGCCAGATCGAGAACCCCGTGAAGGAGGCATGAGGAGACCAGGACGATGCTCGATGTGATCGCGCCGCTCGTCGTTCCGAACACCACCAAGATCGTCCTCATCTCGCTCGACGGCCTCGGCGGGCTCCCGCGACCCGAGACTGGACGCTCGGAGCTCGAGACGGCTCACTTGCCCAATCTCTCCCTGCTCGCCGCCGAGGCCGCCTGCGGCCTCATCCGCCACGTCGCGCCGGGCATCACGCCGGGCAGCGGGCCCGGCCACCTCGGGCTCTTCGGCTACGATCCGCTCCACTATCAGGTCGGGCGCGGCGTCCTCGAGGCGCTCGGCATCGAGTTCGACCTGCGCGCCGGCGACGTCGCCGCGCGCGGGAACTTCTGCACGATCGACGGCGCGGGGAAGATCACCGACCGGCGCGCCGGCCGGGTCGCGACCGAAGTCAATCTGAAGCTGACCGAACGGCTTCGACGGATCAAGCTGCCCGGCGTCGAGGTCTTCGTCGAGTCCGTGAAGGAGCACCGCTTCGTGCTCGTCCTGCGCTCGCGGGCCCGCGGGGGGGCCCACCTGGCCGCGGGGTTGTCCGAGAGCGACCCACAAGCGACCGGCCAGCCGCCGCTTCCCGTGAAGGCGCTCAATCCACGCGCGAAGGCCACTGCCGCGCTCGTGAATCGCTTCGCCGCCGAGTCGCGGCGCCTGCTCGCCGACGCGGCGCCCGCCAACATGGTGCTCCTGCGCGGCTTCGACCAGTTGCCGAAGCTTCCGCGGTTTCCCGAGGTCTTCGGGCTCCGGAGCGCCGCGATCGCGGCGTATCCGATGTACCGCGGGCTCGCGAAGCTGGTCGGCATGGAAGTCCTCAAGACCGGCGCCACCTTCGACGACGAGCTCGCCACGCTCCGCGAGCACTGGGACACGCACGACTTCTTCTTCGTCCATTACAAAGACACGGACAAGGCGGGTGAGGACGGCGACTTCGACGCGAAGGTGCGGGCGCTCGAGCGCCTCGACCGCGCGATCCCAGAGATCCGGGCGCTCAAGCCCGACGTCATGATCGTCTCCGGAGACCACGCGACGCCCTCGGTGCTGGCCGGCCACGGCTGGCAGCCGGTGCCGGTCCTGATCTGGAGCCGCTACTGCGGCGCCGACGGCGTGACCGCGTTCACCGAGCGCGCCTGCGGCGCCGGGAGTCTCGGCGTGATCCCGTCCCAGCACCTGATGCCGCTGGTGATGGCCAACGCGCTCCGGCTCACCAAGTTCGGCGCCTGACGCGAGCCACCGTCGTCGCCCCGCGCCAGCGCATGGCAAAATTCCCTTGCCCGGCGTCCGGGCGGCGTCATACTCCGGAGTGAGGCTGCGCGCTGCAGGCTGTCGCGGCTCCCAGCCTGCCTAGGCGCGCCTCTCAACAAATGGAAGAGCTCGAGCGTCTGAGAGAATCGATCAAGCTGCTCCTCGTCGAGGGTCGGGACGAGCGACTCTCCGACCTCGTCGAGGACGCCCACCCGGCGGACGTGTCGCGCGTAATCCGCGAGCTGCCGCGCGACGATCAGGTCCGCCTCTTCCGCCTGCTCAGCCCGCAGCACGCCGGCGAAGTGCTCGCCGAGCTCGACGACCCGACCCTGCGCGAGCTGGTCGGCTCGCTGCCGGAGGTCGAGGTCTCGCGGGTCCTCGACCGCATGCCGCCCGAGCAGGTCGTCGACGTCGTCGAGGAGCTGCCCAAGGAGCAGGCGGACGAAATCCTCGAGCTCATGGAGGAGGAGAAGTCCGAGGAGGTCCAGGAGCTCCTCGAATACACGGAGGGCACGGCCGGGCGCCTCATGTCCCCCGAGTTCGTGGCGGTCCGCGAAGACGCGAACGTCGCGCAGGCCATCGAGCACATCCGCAAGGCAGCCTCCGGCGAGGGCGCCTTCTATCTGTACGTCGTGGACGACCACGACCACCTGGTCGGTGTCGTCCCGCTCCACCGGCTATTGGCGGCCGATGCCCAGACGCCGATCCGCGCCATCCGCACCGACGAGGTCGAGAGTGTGCCGGTCGACACGGACCAGGAGGAGGTTGCGCGCCTGGTCCAGCACTACAACCTGATCCAGATCCCGGTGGTGGACGTCAATCGCCGCCTGCTCGGCACGATCGGCGTCGATGACGTGATCGACGTCATCCGCGAGGAAGCGACCGAGGACATCCAGCGCCTCGGCGGCGCCGCGGGCGACGAGACCGTGCTGGACTCGCCGCGGGCGGTCTTTCCCAAGCGCAACCTCTGGCGGTTGATCAACCTGGGCACCGCCGTGCTGGCGGCCTCGGTGATCGGGCTCTTTGAGTCCTCGATCCAGACCCTGGCCACCCTGGCGGTCTTCATGCCGATCGTGGCCTCGATGGGTGGCATCGCGACCACTCAGACCGCGACGGTGGTGGTCCGGGGCATCGCGCTCGGGGACATGACGGGGAGCGTCCTGCGCCGCGTGCTCTGGAAGGAGCTCTGGCTCGGAGTGACGACCGGGGCGGCGAACGGTCTGGTGATCGCGGTGATCGCCTACATCTGGAAGGGGCAGCTGCTCCTCTCGCTGATCCTCGCCGTCGCGCTGCTGTTCAACATGCTGATCGCGGCCGTCGTCGGGACGTTGGTCCCGATCGCGCTCAAGACCTCCAGCGTTGATCCGGCGATCGCGTCGAGCGTGATCATCACGACGTTCACGGATGTGTTCGGATTCTTTTCATTTCTGGGGCTGGCGACTCTCCTGATCAGGTTTCTCCTCTAAAAGGAGCATCAGGGGAAATGTAACTTGGCAACGGCCTCCGACCGTGGGTAAAATACGCCCGGCTCTCGGCTTCGACCGCCTCGCCCCCAAATCGACACTGCCGGAGGGCTCTGAGTGGACGTAGCGTTAGAGAAGAGGCAGGTCCAGCGCGCTTACGAGTTGTACGCTCCGGTCTACGACTTCATCTTCGACTGGATCTTCGCTCCGGGCCGATCCGCCGCGATCGGCGGGCTCGATCTCCAGCGGAGCGACTCGGTGCTCGAGGTCGGCATCGGTACCGGGTTGAACCTGCCGCTCTATCCCTGGTCCTGTCACCTCACGGGCATCGATCTCTCGCAGGAGATGCTGGACAAGGCGGTCGAGCGCGTCCAGGACCTGGCCATGCCCAACGTGGTGCTGAAGGTCATGGACGCCACGTCGATGGACTTTGGCGAGAACGAGTTCGACAAGGCGGCGGCGACCTACACCATCTCGGCCGTGCCGGATCCCGTGGCCGTGTTGCGCGAGATGCGCCGGGTGGTGAAGCCCGGCGGCATCATCGTCATCCTGAACCACTTCAGGAGCCAGCGCCGGGTCACCGGCTGGACCGAGGATCTGCTGGCCCCGGTGTGCACGCGCCTGGGCTGGAAGTCGAACCTCATGATGGAGCCCTTGCTCGAGCAGGTCGGGCTGGTCCCCGAGTCGATCACCCACGTCAACATGTTCAAAGGGTGGCGCCTCGTGAAGTGCATCAACGGGAAGTAGCCCGCTTCACGGTCCTCGTCCTCGCTCTCGCCGTCGTCGCGCCGGTCGCCTGCGCGGGCCGGACCGCATTGCTCGCGGGGGCGTTTCTCGTCGAATTCCTGACCCAGGGACGCCCCGCGGTCCTGTCAGCGCTGACCGATCCGCCCACACGCCGGCCGCTGGCCCCCCTCGAGACCGGCGCCGACCTCTGGGTGCACGCCGGGCTCGACGCCGGCCGGCCGCTCGTGCTCGCTCACGGCTTCGCGCCCGAAGGGAAGGACGATCCGCGGGTGCGTGACGCCGCGGCCCTCCTGGCGAGGGCGGGATTCGACGTCGCAGTGCCGACGATTCCTGGGCTCACGCGTGGGCGGCTCGGACCCGAGGACGTCGAGCCCGTCATCGGGGCACTCGCCGCGCGCGACGGACGGACCGTCCTCGTCGGGGTCAGTGTCGGGGCGGGCCCCGCGCTCCTCGCGGCCGCGGACCCGCGGGTCGGCGAGCGGGTGAGCGCGGTGCTGAGCCTGGGCGGCTACGCGTCCGCCGTCGAGGTCCTGCGCTTCTGGCTCACCGGCGCGTTCGCGTACGAAGGGGTCCGCGGTCGGGTCGACCACGATCCGGAGCTCGTGCGGATGTTCCTGCGCGCCAACGCCGACCGCCTCGACGGGGCCTCGCGCGCGGCGCTCGAAGCCACGGATCGAACGGCCACCGGACGGCTGCTCGACGCCCCGCCGCCTGATCTGCAGCGGTATCTCGACGCGCTCTCACCGATCCGCGTGGCCCCCGGCATCGGGGCGCACCTGATCCTGGTTCACGGTCGCGCCGACCGTGCGGTGCCCTACACGGAGAGCCTGCGGCTGGCGGCGTCGCGGCCCGGCCGGACCACGCTCGTGCTGGTCGGGCTCGTGGAGCACGTCGAGGGCGCGAGCGGCCGGGGCTGGTCGGAGGTCCGCGACCTGTTCGCGCTGTGGCGGGTGATGTACGCTTTGCTCAGGGCGTGACAGGTGTCAAATTTCTTGGTTCCTCCGGGAGCGCCCTGCTAGGCTGCGCGCATGAAGACAAAAATTCTCGCGACCGCCGCGATCGTGCTCTTCGCCGCTGGATGCGCGACGACACCGGCTCGTCGCCAGTTCGACGACATCAATCTGCCCGCGGGTCTGGTCTATCAGCCCGACGATTCGATCGTGATCGAGTCGCCGACCATCAAGGCGGCGCAGCTCGTGTATCGCGGGCGCCTCGAGCCGGTCACCCTCGGGGAGGCGATGCGCACGCGACTCGAGGCCAGCGGCTGGCGTCAGGTCTCGCGGACGAGCACGTCCACCGACGGGACCCGGCAGGTCTACGAGAAGGAGGGCAACGTGCTCGGGGTCCACATCTACGAGGGGCTCTGGTACACGTACCTGGCGATCAGCGCCTCCCAGACGCTTCCGCCGCCCGCCGTCCAGACGGGCAGCGACACGCCGCCCGCTTCGCTCGCGACGGGCGTGGAGGAGCCGAAAGCCCCGGGCGCCGCGAGAGCGTCGTCGAATCTAGAGCCCGGGATGGCGCCGGAGACTCCGACAGCTCCCGCGAAGAGTGATCCGTCGTTCACGCAGCGCGTGAAGGACTTCTTCACCAACCTCTTCACCTGGTAGCGCCTCAGCCCAGGAACTCGCGGGCGAGCGCTTCCCACATCAGCGCCGAGAGCTTCAGGCTCTCGGTGTCCACGCGCTCGTTGTTGCCGTGGAACATCACCGGGTACTCGGTGTACGGGATGCGCAGCGACTGCAGGCCGAAGCCGTAGGCCGGGATTCCCCTCCAGCGGAAGAACTTCGCGTCGGTGCCGCCAGTCGTGATGGCGGGGACCACCGTGCTGTCCGGCATCATCCGCTTGGTCACGCGCCGGATGGCAGCGATCAGCGGGGTGTCGGTCGGCGACACGGTACCGCCTCGCCTGCGGTCGCGCGGCGTCTCGATCGTCACCCGGGAGGCGAGCGGGCCGAGCGCCTCCTTGATCATCGCCTCGACCTCGTGCTGCTCGACGCCGGGCAGCGAGCGAATATCGACATCGATGTCGACCCGATCGGGAATGACGTTCACCTTGGTGCCGCCATGGGCGATGTTGGGCGAGAACGTCGTGTGGGTGCAGGCGTGCGCCTCCCGGGCCAGGGCGAGGTTGTCGAGATCGCACACGGCCTCGTAGACGCGATCGGGATCGGTGAGCGCCTCCGTCAGGCCCGGCTCGAGATGCAGCGACTGCACGTAACCGCGCCAGGCGTCGAGGATCCGCGCCTTCGGCCGGTACTCGGCCAGCCGCTGCACGACCTTGGCGGCGGTGACCAGGGCGTTGTCGGTCTTGAACGGCCGGGAGCCGTGGCCGGGCGTGCCGTGCACGATCAGCCGTCGCCAGTTGGCGCCCTTCTCGCCCACCGTCACCTTGAGCGTGTGACCGGCCTTGGTCGGGATCGGCACGCCGCCGCTCTCGGTGATGACGTAATCGCACTTCACGGCCTCCGCGTGATGCTCGACCAGGTGGTCGGCGCCGAGGAAGCCGCCCGCTTCCTCGTCGGCCACGGCCAGATAGATGAGCGTGCCGCGCGGTCGCCAGCCACTGGTGGCGAGGCGCCGCGTGGCGACCGCCATCGTGGACGTCAGGTTCAACATGTCGATGGCGCCGCGGCCCCACACGATGCCGTCCACCAGCTCGGCCCCGAACGGGTCGCGCTGCCAGCCCGACGGGGTCACGGGCACCACGTCGGTGTGGCCCATCAGCAGCAAGGTCGGCGCCTTGGGATCGCGGCCCTCGATCCGCGTGATGAGGCTCATCCGGCCGGGCTCGGAGGTGAAGCGCTCGCACGAAAGGCCGGAGCCGGCGAAGAAGTCCTCCAGGGCGGCCACGCTGCGGTCCTCGTGGCCGGAGGCGGCTTCGCCGGTGTTGACGCAGCCGTTGCGGATCAGGGTGCGGAGCAGCTCGGTGGCCTGGGTCTCGATCGCGGTGTCTTCGGGCATCTCGTTGACCTCTACAGACTCAGATTTCTTCCGTCGCCGGTGCCGGTGCTGGGGCGCTGGATGCCCCAGCCCGAGAGCTTCGTGAGCACGGTGTTGCGATGCACGCCGAGCCGGCGCGCCGCGCGGCTCACGTTCCAGCCGGTTCCTTCGAGCACGCGCAGGATGTACTGACGCTCGAACTGCTCCATGGCCTCGCGCAGCGGCGGCCCGGTGTCCTCGCCGAGACGCGATCCCGTCTCCGGCATCGCGACGTCGAGCGGCACGTCCTGCAGATGAATGACCGGGCTCCGGGCGAGGACCACCGCCCGGTGCAGCACGTTCTCGAGCTCGCGCACGTTGCCGGGCCAGTCGTAGCGCGTCAGCACCTCGAGGGCGCCGGCCGAGACGCCGCGGACGTCGCGGTTGCATTCGCGCGCGATCTTGCGGACGAAGTGCTCGACGAGCGCGGGAATGTCCTCGCGCCGCTCGCGCAGCGGCGGTACGTGGATCGGCACGACGTTGAGCCGGTAGTAGAGATCTTCGCGGAACGCGCGCGCGCGCACGGCGCTCCGCAGATTGACGTTCGTCGCCGCCAGGATCCGCACGTCGACCGGCACCGGACGGATCCCGCCCAGCCGCTCGATCTCGCGCTCCTGCAGAACGCGCAGGAGCTTCGCCTGCAGGTCGAGCCGCAGGGTGCAGATCTCGTCCAGGAACACCGTGCCGCCGTGCGCCAGCTCGAAGCGGCCGAGCTTCTTGGCGTGCGCCCCGGTGAAGGCGCCCTTCTCGTGGCCGAACAGCTCCGACTCCACCAGGGTCTCCGGGATCGCGGCCACGTTGACGGCCACGAAGGGCTGGCCGTGGCGCTCGCTCCGCGCGTGGATCGCGCGCGCGACCAGCTCCTTGCCGGTGCCGCTCTCCCCGGTGATCAGCACGGTGGTCGGCGTCGATGCGATCTGCGTGATGAGCTGGTAGATGCGCGCCATCTCCGGGTGGCGGCCGACCATCCGCTCGAACGATCCCGCGAGGCCGCCCGCATCGGGCGGGCCGCCGGCCAGCGCCGAGCGGAGATAGAGCACCTCGCGCTCGAGCGCGCGTTTGTCGAGCGCGCGCTGGGCCAGCATCAGGATGTCGTCCACGTCGAAGGGCTTGGTCAGGTAGTCGTACGCGCCGCGCTTGAGCGCTTCGACGGCGGTCCTGAGCTCGCGGACGGCGGTCACGATGACCACCACGGTCGACGGGTCGGCGGCCTTGATGCGCGGCAGCACGTCGATCCCGGGCTCGCCGGGCATCCGCTGGTCCAGCATCACCAGGTCGATCTCGTGCGTCTTCAAGACCTCGAGGGCCTGGGCGCCGTTGCCGGCCTCGAGGACGTCGCAGGTCTCTTCGAGGATCGCGCGCACCGAGGCGCGCACGCCTTCCTCGTCGTCGACGACGAGAACCGTGCCCCGGCGCGCCGTTTGCGCGTCCACGCCCGTCACCGCTGGCGCGAGCGTTCCATGGTGATGTACTGATTGGCTCCGCCGCCGCTGCCACCCGTCCGGTGGACGTAGATCAGGATCGACTCGCCGGGCTTGAGCGAGGAGAGCGCCTTGAAGAGCGTGGCGGGCTCGTCGGCCGGGCGGCGCGAGATCTCCAGGATCACGTCGCCGCGCCGGAGACCAGCCCTCTCGGCGGGGCTCCCGGGCTGCACCTCGGTGACGAGCAAGCCACGCGAGACCGGCAGATCCAGGCGAAGCGCGGCGTCACCGGTGAGCGACTCCACGTTGAGGCCCCACTCGTCGTTGCCGGGCGCCTCGGCGACGATCGGCTCATCGGCCGGCATCTCGCCGATCTTCACGGTGACCGCCACCGGCTTCTTGTCGCGGATCACCGTGAGCTTCATCGTCTGCCCCGGACGGATCGACGCGATCCGCCGCTGGAGGTCGGGCACCTCCCGGATCGGCGTGCCGCTGAGCTCGACGACGACGTCGCCGGCCTTCAAGCCGGCGGTCTCGGCGGGGCTCCCCTTCATCACTTCGGCGACCAGAACGCCTTCGCGCTCCTTGACGCCGAAGCTTCCGGAGAGCTGATCGGTCACGTCCTGGATGACGATGCCGAGCCAGCCGCGCACGACCTTGCCGCGCGTGATGAGCTGCTGCATCACGTCCTTTGCCTGGTTGATCGGAATCGAGAAGCCGATGCCCTGGCCCGCGGCGACGATGGCGGTGTTGATCCCGATCACCTTGCCGTCGATGTTCAGGAGCGGGCCGCCGGAGTTGCCGGGGTTGATCGACGCATCGGTCTGGATGAAGTTGTCGTACTGCGTCACCCCGACCCGCGTCCGAGCGGTGGCCGAGATGATCCCCACCGTCACGGTGCGGTCGAGACCGAACGGGTTGCCGATCGCGATCGCCCACTGGCCGACGCGCAGATGGTCGGAATCGCCCAGCTCGGCCGCCGGCAGCGGGCGCGGCGCGTCGACCTTGAGGACGGCGATGTCGGTCTTCGGGTCGCGACCGACGAGCTTGGCGGTGAACTTCCGTTGATCGGAGAGGCGCACGATGATGTCCTGAGCGTTCTCGATCACGTGGTTGTTCGTCAAGATGTATCCCTTGGGATCCACCAGGACGCCCGAGCCGGTCGCGCGCGCGTCCTCGCGCGGGCGCCGACGGAAGTAGCGGTCGTAGAACTCGTCGCCGAAGAATTCTTTGAACCGCTCCGGCCCTTCCTCGGGCCCTCCGGTGGCACCCTTCTTCTGCACCGTGCTCACGTGCACGACGGCCGGCGTGACACGGTCTGCGACGGCGCTGAACGCGTCCTCCATCGCGCGGAGGACGGCGCGCGGATCCGTCTTCGGAGCCTGACGCGAGTCCGCCGCGGCCGGACGCTGCTGCGCCCAGGCGGGGGTGGGCTGCGCCCACGCGGGGGTGACGAAAAGCAGGGCGAAGACCAGTGCGACGCGTGGATTCATCGGCGGCTCGGCCTCCTACTCTACTGGGGGCGGTCGGGCTGCGCCAGAGATACGAGCGCCAGCTCGAGCACGCGCCGGGTCCGCGCCGTCACGCGGCAGGCGGCGCCCCGGCGCAGGTGGCCGACCCAGACGATCGTGCCGCCGGCCTCGATCACCGGCACCCGGCCGCGGTCCCAGCGCGGCACCTTGGCTTCGATCAGGAGCGTCTTGATGCGCCGCTCGGCGCCGCCGAATGCCATGAAGCGCTCGCCGCGCCTCCGGGCGCGGACGACGAGCGGCGTGCCGAGATCGTCGGCATCGAACGCCACGCGGCTCGGCTCCCGCGGGATCGCGTACGCGTCGGCACCGACCAGCCGCGCCTCGAGCGCCTGGCCGATCTCGGGCAGCTCGGTGCGGCCGGGCACGATGACGGTCCGCTCGGTCAGCGCGGGCAGCGGCGCGGTCGCCAGGCGCGCGAGCGAGCCGCTGACCTCGACGGTCACGCCGCCCAGCTTGAACGTACGGCGCGGAGCGGGGACCGCGAAGACCCGCTTGAGCCCGCGATGCGCCCACGCGCGCAGCGGGGCCCGGCTCCCGAGACGCGCCGCGGCTTGACGCAGGACCTCGGCGGCAACCGAACGCGGCAGGGCGCGCAGGGCCTCGAGCCGCACGATCGCCGCGCGATCGCCCCAGACCGCCAGCCGATCGAGCTCGGCGGCCGCGGCCTGATCCAGCGCGCCGACGGTTTCGCGCGCGAGACCCGCCATTCGCACGAGCGCCGCCGCGACCTCGGGATTGTACGAATCGGAGAGGAGCGGGAGCAGCTCGTGGCGGATCCGATTTCGGAGAAACTTCGGATCCCGGTTGGTCTCGTCCTCCACCCACGTGAGCCCCGCGAGCCGGAGCTCGGCCTCGAGGGCCGACCGACGGAGCTCGATGAGCGGTCGGATGATCGCTCCCCGCACCGGCGGGATTCCGGACAAGCCGCGTACGCCGGCGCCCTGCAGGAGCCGCATCAACACGGTCTCGGCCTGATCGTCGGCGGTGTGACCGAGCGCGATGCGGCCGGCGCCCACCCGGGCGGCGCACGTCTCGAGCGCCGCGTACCGAGCCGCCCGCGCCGCGGCTTCGAGGGAGCCTTGCCGATCCACCGAAACGGTCGCGACGTCGACCGGAATGCCGAGACGCGCCCCGAGAGCCCGGACGAAGTCCGCGTCGGCGGCCGACTCCGCGCGCAGCTGGTGGTCGACGTGAAGGATGTGGAGCCGGAGCCGCCACTCCGGGGCCAGGCTCGACAGGAGATGGAGCAGCGCCACGGAATCGGCGCCGCCCGAGACGGCGACTAAAACGGTTTCGCCGCCCGCGAGCATCGCGTGGCGGCGAATGGTGCGCTCCAGGTGCGCGCGCAGAGCCAACCGTCTAGCCGCCCTGGAGCCCTACCCAGACCTCGCCGTCCTCGAAGTGCTCCTTCTTCCACACCGGAACGGTCCGCTTGAGCGTGTCGATCGCGTACCGGCACGCTTCGAAGGCATCGCCGCGGTGCTGGGCGGAGACGGCGATCAGCACGCTGGCCTCGCCGATCTCGAGCCGCCCGGTGCGATGGAGCATCGCGATGCGCTGGACGCCAGGCCAGCGCGAGCGCACGGTCTGACCGATCTCGCGCATCTTCACCTCGGCCATCGTCGCGTGCGCCTCGTACTCCAGGTACTTGACCGGGCGGCCGTCGGTCTGGTTTCGCACGACCCCCGAGAAGATCACGATGCCGCCGGCGCCCGGATCATCCACCTCGGCGGCGAGCGCGTCGGGCGACAGCGGCTCGGTCACGACGCGAAAGATGTCGGGCGCGGCGCCGCCGCTCACGGGCGGGAAGAGACAGAGCTCGTCGTCGGCCGCCAGGCGATGGTCGGGCGCGACGTAGTCGTGGCCCACCGCGAACAGGGTGAATGGACGAAACCGCGCGAGCTCGGGATGGCGGTCGGCGATCGCCGACCAGGCGGACTCGACGGTCCCGCCTTCAGGAAGATCGACTTCGAGCTGTTCGCGTCCGAGCGCCTCTCGGTACCGGGCGAAGAGACGAACCCGGACGCGCACGCTGGATGCGAGCTTAGAAGCGGTGCGACTGACCGCAGCCGCAGCTCGACTTCACGTTCGGATTCTTGATCGCGAATCCGGCGCCCATCATGTTGTTGTCGACGAAGTCGATCTCGCTACCTTCGAGGTAGGGGGCGCTGTTCTTGTCGATGTAGACCTTGATGCCCTGGGCGTCGAGCACGTTGTCATCGGCCGAGGCCTGATCCTCCCAGCCGAGCTCGTAGGACATGCCCGAGCAGCCCCCGCCGACCACGCGGATCCGAAGGCCCCATTCGGGCTTGCCTTCCTCGAGGCGAAGCTCGGAGACTTTCTTCGCGGCCGTTTCGGTCATCGTAACCATGGGATCCTCCCGATCTAGCTAGCGTTTCTGGAATCGACCCGATTCGAAGTCATCGTATCACAGGACGCCCCCCTGGGGGCGTCAGAGGACGCCGCCCTGGGGCAGGAGGATCAGCTCTTCGAGCGACGCCCCCTGCGGAAGCGAAGCCATCAAGACCGCGGCGCGGGCCACGTCCTCGGGTCGGAGCATCCGGGTTCGGTCCGGCGAATTGGGAATGGTGTCCCAGAGCGGCGTATCCACGGCGCCTGGTACCAGCACCCCGACCCGCACACCGTCGGCGCGAAGCTCCTCGGCCAGCACCCTGCTGAAGCCGACCACCCCCGCCTTCGTCGCGGTGTAGACGGCGGCGCCGGGAATGGCTCTCTGGGCCGCGATCGACGCGACATTGATGATGGTGCCCCGGCGCTGGCGGATCATGATCGGCAGCACGGCGCGGCAGCAGACCATCACCGCGCGAAGATTGACGGCGAGGATCGCGTCCCAGTCGGCAGGCTTGGTGCCCACGACCGGACCAAAGGACGCGGCGCCGGCCGCCGTGACCAAGGTGTCGACGCGGCCGAGCTCGGCGATGGCCTGCTCCACCATCGCCTCGACCGCGGCGTCCTGCGTGACGTCCGTCGGGATCGCGAGGGCAGTGCCCCCGCTCTCGCGGATGGCCGCCGCGGTCTCCGCCAGCTGCTGACGGGTTCGGGCGGCGAGCACCACCGTGGCCGCTTCGCGCGCGAGGGCCAACGCCACCGCATGCCCGATTCCGCGCCCGGCCCCGGTGACGATCGCGACCTGACCCTGCAGCGCGCCCCGGCCGCTCAAATCTGGAGCCCCCGGCTCGACTTGATCAGCTCCATGAACTCGGCGCGCGTTTCTGGCCGGTCGCGGAACGAGCCGAGCATGGCCGAGGTGATCGCCTTCGAGTTCTGCTTCTCCACGCCGCGTATCAGCATGCAGAGGTGGACCGCCTCCATCACGACGGCGACCCCGCGCGGCTGCAGCACCTCGTTGATGGTGCTCGCGATCTGCGTCGTCAGCCGCTCCTGGACTTGCAGGCGCCGGCTGAACATCTCGACCAGCCGCGGGATCTTGGACAGGCCGACGATCTTGCGACCGGGCATGTACGCCACGTGGCACTTGCCGATGAAGGGCAGCAGGTGATGCTCGCAGAGCGAGCTGAAGTCGATATCTTTCACGATCACCATCTCGTCGTAGTCCTCGACGAACATGGCGCCGTTCAGGATCTCCTTGGCGTCCTTGCCGTACCCGGAGGTCAGATAGCGCAGCGCCTGCGCGACGCGCTCGGGTGTGCGTTCGAGACCCGCGCGCTCGACGTCCTCGCCGAGCTCCCCCAGGATCTTCGCGATCAGGTTTGCGACTGTTTCGTCTCCGCTCATCACGCCGCCTCGCCTTCGTACTGGAATCGATTCTTGGCCGTCTCGACGACGGTGACGCGCCGGAGCGCCCCCGCCGGTACGGCCGGCGTCAGGAGGCGCCAGAACGCGCGTGCGAGCCCCTCGCCCGTCGTCACCACGCCGGCCAACGCCGGGACTTCCTCCAGCGTCCGGTGGTCGACGTGGTCGAGCACGCGCGCGTGCACGGCGCCGTCGATCTGCCCGAGATCCACCGACATGCCCGTCACCGGATCGGGCCGACCGGCCACGGTGACCTCCAGGTAGTAGTTGTGGCCGTGCGGACGGAAGCAGGCCCCGTAGAGCGCCTCGTTCGCGTCGTCCGAGAGGGCCGGATCGGCCAGACGATGGCCCGCGCTGAAGTGATAGACCCGCGTGAGCTCAAGCATCGGGCCCTCGATAATCCACGAACAGGTTCGGATCCTCCCACACGCGAACCTGCCAGAGCCGGTCCGCGCCGAGCTTCGGCGCCAGGAGCTCCCAGACGGTCATCGCGAGATTCTCCGTCGTGGGGACGCGGCCGCGAAACAAGGGGTCGGCGTTCAGATCCGCGTGGTCGAAGCGCTCGACCACGGTCTCGCCCACGACCCGCTTGAGCTCGGAGAGATCGATGACCATGCCAGTGAGCGGATCGATGGGGCCGCGCACGGTGACGTCGAGCGTGTAGTTGTGTCCGTGCGGCACCGTGAGCCGGCCGAAGAAGCGCTCGTTCTCCTCCGGGGACCAGCTCTCGACCCAGTAACGGTGCCCGGCCGAGAACGTGAAGCGCCGGGTGCTGGCGGCCTGGTCGGTCATGGCAACGCCTCGAGGAAGCGGCGCGCCACCGATTCGAGGCCGAACGCCTCGACCCGCTGGACCGCGGCTCTTCCGAATTCTTCGCTGAGCTTCGTGTTCGTCAACGTCGCCTCCAGCGCGACGGCCAGCTCGTCCGGGCTGCGCGGATTGACGAGAAACCCGGTCCGCCCGTCCTCGACGATCTCCGGTACCGCCGCGGCGCGACACGCGACCACAGGCAACCCGGCCGCCATCGCCTCGGCGAAGACCAGCCCGAACCCTTCCTGGACGGTCGGAAGGCAGAAGCAGTGGGCGCTGACATATTCTACCGCGAGCGCCTGGCGCGTCACCTCGCCGAGCAAGACCGCCGCGTCCGCCAGCCGAAGCTCCCGGTGCAGCGCGCGCAGGCGCCTCGACTCGGGACCTTCCCCTACGATGCGGACCTGGACGTCCGGGATTCGCGTGCGGAGCACGGCGGCGGCGCGCAACAGATCGTCCAGCCGCTTGCGCGGGTACATCCGCGCGACCGAGAGCACGGTCGGCCGGGCCGCCCGCGCGCGGGCGGCCTCGGCGAAGCGGCGCCGCCAGTCGGCGAGATCGATCGGCTCGGGCACGACCGCGAGCGTCGATCGTGGGATGGCGTAGACGTCGTGGGCGACCGCCGCGGAGTACTGGCTCGGCACGACGACGCGATCGGCGCGCGCGGTGTTGGACCGCTCCCAGCGCGCCTGCAGGGAGAGCAGCGCGCGCACCAGGCCGCGCTCGTTCCGTAGCTCGTCGGCGATGATCCCCTTCAGCATCACGACGAACGGGCCGCGGCGTCGCCGCGCCCACAGAAACCCGTCGAGGTCGACGCCGACCGCGACGTCGGCCGTTGGCGGAGCCAGGGCGACCCTCGCGTTGTAGAGCCAGCGGTCGAACGTGTGAAAGCCCGTACGGATTTCGAGCGGTCGTATCGCGACCGTGTGACCGAGGATCGCAAGGCCCCGGACGAGGCCGTCGATGGCGACGAACGTTCCGCTGCCCTCCGTCGGAGAGAGCGGCGTCGACGTGAGGAACTCGAAGCGCACGACCCGGAGCTAGCGCCCCAGGAACTTGGCCGCGCGCTTTTCGAGGAAGGCGCGGGTCCCCTCCTTGTAGTCCTCGCTCTCGGTCGCCTCGACGGCGAGATCCCTGAGCCGCTTGCGGCGCTCCTCCGTGAGCCCGAGCAGGTACGACTCGATCGTCGCCTTGGCGCCGCGCACCGACAAGGGCGCGTTGTCGGCGACCTTCCGGAGGTAGTCGTAGGTGTAGGCCTCGAGCTCGGCCACTGGCAAGAGGCGCTGGATGAAGCCCATGGCCAAGGCTTCGCGGTCGTCGACCGTCCGCGCCGAGTACAGGATGTCCTTCGCGTACGCGGGGCCGACGAGGTCGACGAGCTGCCCGACGGAGTCCGCCCCGTAGATGATGCTCAGGCGCGCGGCCGGAATGCCGAACTTCGAGCCGTCGGCGGCGAACCGCATGTCGCACGCCATCGCGACCGCCATCGCTCCACCCATGCAGAAGCCGAAGATCATCGCGACCGTCGGCTTGGGGCACTCGCGAATCGTGGAGTAGGCTGCCGCGGTCTGCGCGTTGTAGCGCGCCGCGCTCGCGGCGTCCTTGCGCTGCTCCTTGAACTCCGAGATGTCGGCGCCCGAGGCGAACGCGACGGTGCCGGCGCCTCGGTAGACGATCGCGCGGACCGAGTCGGTCTTGCCCAGCTCTTCGGTGACGCGCGCGAGCTCGGTCCACATCGCGAGGCTGATCGCGTTGCGCATCGCCGGCCGATTGATGACGACGGTCGCGATCGGCCCATCGTGCTGCACCAGAATGTCCGTCATACGCCCACCTCGACGAGGATTGGCGTCCCTGACGCCGAGTGAGCAACAGTACCACTTCGTGGTGCCGGCTGCGCCGCCGCTCGGAGGATCGCGCTCTCGGCGCCGAGGCCGCCGGAGTCCGCTATACTCAGCGGGCATGGGCTCCGGAACGGTCGGACACATCGTGGGGCGCGTGGTCGAGGATCGGGTGGTTCCCGCGGGCGAACCCTGGGCGAGAGTGTTGAAGCCAGGGCAGACGCTCCGGATCGTCGACCTCGAAGGCCGGCAGGCCGTGGACTTCCTCTGTTACAACGCGGCGAATCCCGAAGAGCGCTACAACGCGGCCGACACGATGAAGTACGCGAAGACGATCTTCCTCACGCGCGGCCACGGCATCTACTCGGACCTGGGCCGGCGGCTGCTCACGGTCGTCGAGGACACCTGCGGCCGCCACGATACAATTGGGGGCTGCTGCAGCGCCGAGAGCAACGAGCTCCGCTACGGGGTCAAGGACACGCCGAGCTGCCGGGCGAACTTCCTTCGCGCGCTGGCGCCCTTCGGGCTGGGCAAGAAGGACGTCGTCGCCAACCTCAACTTCTTCATGAACGTGCCGGTCGCACCCGACGGCGCCATGGCGATCGTCGACGGGCTCTCGAAGCCGGGTGACTACGTGGACCTGCGTGCGGAGATGGAGGTGCTGGCCGTAATCTCCAACTGCCCGCAGACGCGCAATCCTTGCAACGGCTTCAACCCGACGCCGATCCGGCTGATCGTCACGGATCCGACCTGACCACGATCGAGGCGTGAGTTGGTGGCGGTGGGAGGAATTGAACCTCCGACACGGGGCTTATGAGACCCCTGCTCTGCCGCTGAGCTACACCGCCGATCCGGGAAACTCGAGAACAGGCGCAGGACGGGATTTTACCGCGGACCCCCCGGGCACGCCCGAAAACCTGTCCAGCGAAGACGTTTTGCTATAATCCGCCGGGACAATTCATCCGAAGGAGTCTTCACATGCAGTTTCGGCAACACCCGTGGCACGATGACGTCGAGTTGCGTCAGAACGATACGGCCGAGAACGGCGACGCCGAGGAGGCTGAGGAGCTCGACGACGACGACGAAGACGATGACGACGACGACTTCGACGATGACGACGACTTCGACGACGACGATCTCGACGACGAGGACCTGGACGACGACGATCTCGACGAGCTGGATGAGGACGACCCCGCCGAAACCGACGGCGACGCACCCGCGGACGCCGGTGAGGACGACTCTGAGGAGGATGACGTAGACAAGTAGCCGGTAGCCCACCACGCGACGAGGAGGCGGCGAGAATGGATGCTTGGCTGTTCCTACTGCGCTGGTTTCACTTCCTGGCCGGCATCACCTGGATCGGCATGTTGTACTACTTCAACTTCGTGCAGGTCCCGTTCTTCGCGGGGGCCGAGGCGCCGGTGAGGACCGGCATGATCGCAGGTGGGCTCGTCAGCCGAGCGCTCTGGTGGTTCCGGTGGGGCGCGATGCTGACCTTCATCACCGGCGGGCTCTATCTGTTGCACAAGTGGGTCCAGTTCGGGTTCCTCGGCTTCTTCAATCAACCGTACGGCTGGGCGATCTTCATGGGTGGCGTCATCGGGACCCTGATGTGGTTCAACGTCTGGTTCATCATCTGGCCGGCGCAGCAGGTCGTCATGGCGTCGACGGCCCGGGTCAAGGAAGGCGGCCAGGCGATCCCAGAGGCCGCGGCGCGCGGCGCCCGCGGCGGCGTCGCCTCCCGCACGAACACCATGCTGTCGATCCCGATGCTGTTCTTCATGGGCGCGGCGAGCCACTTCGCGTTCTTCACGCCGACCGCCCGGCCGGCGAAGATCACGATGCTCGTCGTCTTCCTGGTCGTCCTGGCGATCGTCGAGGGCAACGCCGTGGTGGGACCCGCCACTCCGGACAAGGCGAGCGCAGGCAAGAAGCTCCTCGGCACGGTCAAGGGCACTCTGTGGGCGGGTTTCGTGCTCACCGCGATCTTCGTGATCGCGCTCAAGATCATCTTCGGCTGATCGGATACACGCTCGAGGCGAAGGCCCGGCGGGATGCCGCCGGGCCTTCGGAATTCTATCGGCGCAGGTACTCGGTGAGCGCGTCGATTTCCGGCGCGACCGCCGGGATCGGCACCATCACCTTCGTGGGCCGCTTCGGCGCATAGCCGGGCGGGTAGGATCCCTTCAACACCTTCGCCTCCAGGAGCTCCCGCG
This sequence comes from Candidatus Rokuibacteriota bacterium, assembly GCA_003220495.1. Taxonomy (GTDB): domain Bacteria; phylum Methylomirabilota; class Methylomirabilia; order Rokubacteriales; family CSP1-6; genus AR31. Next base: position 53,132 of record QHSP01000025.1, read on the forward strand.
GCGAGCCCTTGACCGGCGGACCCACGGGCCCCGGCTGCGCCGGGTCCGTGTTGTGGCAGGCGATGCAATGCGCGAGATAGACCTGTCGCCCACGCTCGGCCGCCGGCGAAAGCCTGCCATCGGAGCAGCCGCTCATCGCGACGGCCAGCGCGAGCAGCGCCAGCGGCGCGCCCCTCACGCCAGGTCGCCCCGCAGGCTCCGCTTCGTCTCGTCCGAGAGGACGGTGCGGGCGCGCTCGTTGGGATGCTCGACGACCAGCGCGACCTCGCTCGTGCTGAACCGCGCGCGTGCCTGGGGCGGCAGGGCGAAGCGGACGAAGTGCACGGCGCTGAGCTTACCGCGCTCCTCGTCCGAGTGGCCGGTCTCGAACTCGCCCACGATCACGTGGGGGCCGACCGTCATCTTCACGTAGTCGCGCGTGTCGATGCCGAGCAGCCGATCGAGCACCGGCTTGATCTCCGTGGCCTCGGCGATCTCGATCATCAGGGTGGCCGCCAGCTCGCCCGGCCGCGGAAGGAGGGCGTTGTACACCTCGACCTCCTCGGCGATCCTCGACTCGTCGACGATGCGCTCGGCCCGCACCATCTCCTGGATCTGGAACCAGACCGTCGCGCGGTTCTCGAACACGAACGTGAGGTAACGCCCGACCGACACCCGGCGCGCCTGCTTCAGCTCGACGATCTCGCGCTGGCGCGCCGCTCGGACCTTCTCGTACTCGACGAGGTTCAGGATCTCGGAGAGCTCGAGCTGCTTCATCCCATCACGCCTCGAACCCGTAGGCCGCCGCGAGGACTTCGACCGGGTGCTTCGGCTTGCGACCCGTTCCCTGCTCGATCTGGAGCGCGGCCAGCGGGCAGTCCGTCGCGGTGACCGGGCCGCCCGCCGTCACCGCGTCGAACAGCGGCTTCGCGAGCCTCATCGACAGCTCGTAGTATTCCTTCTTGAACCCCCAGGTCCCGTCCACCGCCGAGCACTTCTCGACGACGTCGACCGACGCCCCGGGAATCGCCCGGAGCACGTCGGCCGACTTGTGGCCGATGTTCTGCGCCCGCAGGTGACAGGGCATGTGGTAGGTCACGGCGCCGACGGGCTTCGTGAAGTTCGTGTCGAGCTCGCCGGCCGCGTTGAGCTTCGCCAGGTACTCGAAGATGTCGCGCGTGTTGGCCGCGACCAGCTTGGCGTCCGCCGAGTCGTCGAGCCACGGGAACTCCTGCTTGAGCATGTAGCTGCACGTCGGCCCGAGCACGACGATCTCGCGGCCCTCGCGGGCCGCCGCCGCCAGGCTCGCCACGTTGTCGCGGATGAGCGCTTTCGCCTCGTCCACCGCGCCGCCGTCGAGGTAGGGCATGCCGCAGCACCGCTGGGGCGGCAGGCTCACGTCGACGCGGTTCCGCTCGAGCACGTTCACCGCGGCGCGACCGGTCGACGTCTGGTAGTACTCGACGCTGCACGTCGCGAACAGCGCGACCTTACGCCCCGTCGACGCCGCGCCGCCGGCGGGCGCCTTCAGGGCGCTCCGCGATGGCGCACGCCCCTTGAACCACGACGAGAAGGTCGGCCGCGCGAACGTCGGCAGGTTCCGCTGCTTGTGGATGCCCACGACGGCCTGCATGAAGGCGCGGTGCACGCTCAGCTCGTTCATCCAGTTCGACAGGGGCGCGGCGAGACTTCCGAGCTTGCCGACGAGGTCGGCGTTCCCGAGCATCCTGTCTTGAACGCTGACGCCGCTCGAGCGCGCCTGGGCGGCCCGGGCCCGCAACATCAGCCGCGGAAAGTCGACCTCCCACCGGTGCGGCGGCGTGTACGGGCAGTGATTGAAGCAGAGCTTGCACTGATAGCAGAGATCGACCACTTCCTTGACGTCGCCCGCCGGAAGCTTGTCGACGTCGCCGTCGACCGCCTCGACGTCCATCCGATCGAACAGCACCTTGAACGACGGACACAGCGGCAGGCACCTTCGGCACCCGCCGCAAATGTCGTAGACCCGCCGCAGCTCCTTGTCGACCGCAGCCAGGTCCCAGAACTCCGGACTCTTCGTATCGAGGGTTCCCATAGGAAAGACGTGAGCGCTCGGCTAGCACGACTGGAGCGTTTGGCTACCGCACGGGCTCGCGGCGGCAGGGGGCAGGGAGAGGGGGCGTGGGACCCGTTCCCGCGCCGCGGCGTCGGACGCCCCCCCTGCCGCCGCGAGCCCGTCGTAGCTAAATCGCTTCAGCCGGATCTTTGCCGGCGATCTGCTGGAGACCTTTGTTGAAGCGTCCGGCGTGCGACTTCTCGGCCTTGGCGAGCGTCTCGAACCACTCGGCGAGCTCGTTGAAGCCCTCGGTGCGCGCGGTCTTGGCCATCCCGGGGTACATTTGCGTGTACTCGTAGGTCTCGCCGGCCACCGCCGACTTGAGGTTCTTCTCGGTCTTCCCGATCGGCTCGCCGGTCGCCGGATCGCCGACTTCCTTCAGGAAGTCGAGATGGCCGAAGGCGTGGCCGGTTTCCGCATCCGCCGTGTCCTTGAAGAGGCCCGCGATGTCCGGGAAGCCCTCGATGTCCGCGACACGCGCGAAATAGAGGTATCGCCGGTTCGCCTGCGACTCGCCGGCGAACGCGTCTTTCAGGTTGTCGAAGCTCTTAGAGCCCTTGAGGCTTGCCATTACTCCTCCTTTGACGGGTGGGGAATGATCGGCCGCCCGGCGGACGGCACGCGCCGCAGCGGCCGTAGTACTCGGTTCGATGATCGAGGACCTCGAAGCCGGTGCGCGCCGGGAGCCGGCGCCGGGCGGCGCCCGCGGCGCCGGCCGGCACGTCGTAGATCCGACCGCAGGTCAGACACGTGAAGTGGTCGTGCGGGCCGGTGTTGCCGTCGAAGCGCATGCCGGCCGCGTCGGCGCGCTCGGCCAGGAACCCCTCGGCGGCCAGCATCTGGAGGTTGCGGTAGACCGTCGCGAGGCTCACGCGCGGCAGGCGGCGCCGCACGCGCCGGTAGACGAACGCTGCGGTCGGATGCGCGTCGGTGGCGCGGACGACATCGAGGATGATCCGGCGGGGCCGCGTCAGGCGGAGCCCGCGGTCGCGCAACGCGTCGATCGTCTTGTTAGGAATCATTATCAATTACACTTCGGAGTGAAGGGTACACACCGCAGCCGGCGCGTGTCAAGGGCCGTCCATCTGGCGCGCTCGAGCGACTTCCAGTAGACTACCCACCTCAGGAGGACCGTTCGAATGGCTCGGCCCCCTGGGCTTCGGATTCAAGGAGCCCGACAGAACAACCTCAAGAACGTCTCGCTCGAGATTCCGCACGACCGCCTCACCGTCGTGACCGGGGTGTCCGGCTCCGGCAAGTCCTCCCTGGCCTTCGACACGCTCTTCGCCGAGGGGCAGTGGCGGTACATCGAATCGCTGTCGACCTACGCGCGGATGTTTCTCGACCGGGTCGACCGCCCCGACGTGGACAAGATCGAGCACATCCGGCCCGCCGTCGCGCTCGAGCAGAAGAACCCGGTCCGGACCGCGCGCTCCACCGTCGGCACCGCGACCGAGATCTACGACTACCTGCGCCTGCTCTACGCGAAGATCGGCCGCGTCCACTGCCCGGCCTGCGGCGCGCCGGCCGTCTCGCACTCGCCCGAGTCGATCGTCGACGCGCTGCTCGAGGGGCACCCGGGCGCGCGCGCGATGATCACCTTCCGGCTCGTCGTGCCCGCCGGCCTGCCGCCCGCCGAGCTCTGGGCGGATCTCACACGGCGCGGCTTCGCCCGCGTCCGCGTCGGTGGCGAGGTCCTCGACGTCGCCGGGCCGCCGCCGGCCGATTTCGGCGACCGGAAGGCGATCGCGGTGATCCTCGACCGCGTCGTGCTGGAGGCGGCCCATCGCGCGCGCATCGTCGAGTCGGTCGAGTCGGCGCTGCGCGAGGGCGGCGGCCAGGTCGCGGTGGAGATCGTCGGCGGCGTCGTTCGCGAATTCGGCGAGGACTTCCGCTGTAGCGGGTGCGGCGCCGCGCTCGAGCGCCCGCAGCCGCTCCTGTTCTCGTTCAACCATCCGCTCGGCGCGTGCCCGGAGTGCAAGGGCTTCGGCAACGTGCTCAAGTACGACGAGGCCCGGGTGGTGCCGGACCGCACCTTGAGTCTCGCCGGGGGCGCCGTCGAGCCGTGGACACACCCGTCCGGCCGCTGGTATCAGCGCGAGCTGATGAAGGCGGCCCGGCGGCTCAAGGTCGACACCGAATCGCCGTGGGAGAAGCTGCCGGCGGCCACGCGCGAGTTCGTCTACGCCGGCGTCGGGAGCTTCCCGGGCATCCACGGGTTCTTCGAGGAGGTCGAGTCGTATCGGTACAAGCTCCACGTCCGCGTCTTCCTCTCGCGTTATCGCAGCCAGTCGATGTGTCGGATTTGCCACGGCGCGCGGCTGAAGCCCGCCGCGCTCGCCGTCCGGATCGCCGGCCTGACGATCGCCGAGTTCGCCGTGCTCACGATCGACGCGGCGGCCAGGCTGCTCTCCGATCTCAGCCTCACCGCGTGGGAGTCGGTCGTCGCCCGCGAGATCCTCCGCCAGCTGAACGCCAAGCTCACCTTCCTCCTGCGCGTCGGCCTCGGCTACCTCACGCTCTCCCGTCAGACGCGCACCCTGTCGGGCGGCGAGGCGCAGCGGATCAACCTGGCGAACCAGCTGGGCTCGCAGCTGGTCGGCACCCTCTACGTGCTGGACGAGCCGTCGATCGGCCTGCACATGCGCGACACCGCGCGGCTCACCGACCTGTGCCGCGAGCTCGCCCAGGCCGGCAATACCGTCGTGGTGGTCGAGCACGACCGCGAGTTCATCGCCGCGGCGGATCACATCGTCGAGCTGGGGCCGGGGTCCGGCGAGCGCGGCGGCGAGATCGTCTTCAACGGCTCGCAGGCCGAGTTCCAGAAGGCGACGCACTCGCTCACCGCGCGCTACGTCACCGGCCGCGAGTCGATCCCGGTGCCGCCGTTCCGGCGAAGCGGGCGGCGCGTGCTGACGCTCGCCGGCGCGCGCCAGCACAACCTCAAGGACGTGACGATCCGCGTGCCGCTGCACACGCTCACCGCCGTGTCGGGCGTGTCGGGCTCCGGCAAGTCGACGTTGATCCACGACACGCTCTATCGCGCCGTCGCGCGCGTCTTCAAGACCGAATTCGCGCCGCCCGGCGACTACGACACCCTGACGGGCCTCGAGTATCTCAAGGGGGTGCGGCTCATCGACCAGGAGCCCATCGGGCGGACACCGCGCTCGAACCCGATCACGTACGTGAAGGCGTTCGATGAGATCCGCAAGCTCTTCGCCGCCCTTCCCCGGGCCAAGGCGCTCGGGCTCGACTCGGGCGCGTTCTCGTTCAACGTCCAGGGCGGCCGCTGCGAGTCGTGTCAGGGCGACGGGTTCCAGAAGCTCGAGATGTACTTCTTCGAGGACGTGTACGTCGCCTGCCAGGAGTGCGAGGGGCGGCGCTACCGGCCCGAGGTGCTCGGCGTGAAGCTCCGCAACCGGTCCATCAGCGACGTGCTCCAGATGACCGTCGACGAGTCCGTCGACTTCTTCGCCGCGCAGAACGGGCTCGCGCGACGGCTCTCGACCTTGCAATCGGTCGGGCTCGGCTATCTCCGGCTCGGGCAGGCGGCCACGACCCTGTCGGGCGGCGAAGCGCAGCGTCTCAAGATCGCCGCCGAGCTCGGCGCCCGCGCGACCGGCGAGATGCTCTACATCCTCGATGAGCCGACCACCGGCCTCCATCTCGACGACGTCAAGAAGCTCCTCGGAGTGCTCAACCGCCTGGTCGACGCGGGCAACACGGTGCTGGTGGTCGAGCATCACCTCGACGTGATCAAGTCGGCCGACTACGTCATCGACCTCGGGCCCGAGGGCGGCGAGGAGGGCGGTGAGATCGTCGCCGAGGGGCCGCCCGAGGCGATCGCCCAGACCCCGGGCTCGTACACGGGAAAGTTCCTCGCGGAGGTCCTTCCCCGTCCCAACGGCAAGAACGGTCATCACTAGACCGAGCCCGTGGAACCCGTCATGCCGGCCCAGCTATTCATCGTCGCCCGTCGTCATCCCGAGCTCTACGACTACCTGAGCGCGCGGTTCACCGACGACGCGAAGGTGGCGGTCGTCCTCGACCGTCGGCTCGCGCCGCGCCGGCGGCGGGCGCTTCCTGCGGCGGCAGAGCGTCGTCGGGTCGACCGGCGCGCACGGCCGGAGGTCGACGAGCAGCTGCGGGCGACCTCGCTCGCGATCGTGACCGCACGGACGACGGCGGCCCCACCCGCGGGGAAGGCGCCCGTGAGCGAGGCACGGCAGTGGATCGAGGCGATGCAACACGGGGTGAAAGCCGTTCGCGGCGCCCTGGACGACCACGAGCGGCTCCAGCACGAGGCCCGGGCGCTCGAGCAGGAGAACGAACGGCTCCGCGCCGAGATCGACCGCTCCTCGAGAGAGCTTGCCGAGCTCGACTCCGGCATCACCCGTGCGATCGAGCTCGTGACCGACCTCCGCTCGCGCCTGCAGAAGGAACCAGAGCGGGGCTCGTAGGCACCGGCCGGGGGAGCCCAGCCCCGCGACGGCCTCGGGCGTGGTAGCATCTCGCGGCCGCCGGATCAGGGTCGAGAAGGCGCAGCGCCCCGAGTCAGCCAGGAGGCACCCGAAAGATGGTCGTCCAGAGTCGCGGGCTTCGAGACAAGTACTGCATCGTGGGCGTCGGAGAGACGGAGTACTCGCGCGCCTCGGCGCGAACGACGCGCGCCATGGCCGTCGAGGCGATCCGCAAGGCGATCCTCGACGCCGGGCTCAAGGCCGCCGACGTCGACGGGATGCTCGACTACCAGGGCGGCGACTCGACGCTCGCCAACAGCGTCGCGTCCGACCTCGGCATCCGCTTCAACTTCTATATGGATGTGATGGGCGGCGGCTCGTCCACCGAGGCGCTCGTCGGCCTCGCGATGGGCGCGATCGAGGCGGGCATGTGCAACACCGTTGCGATCTACCGCTCGATGAACGGCTACTCGGAGTTCCGCATCGGCGGCACTGGCGCGCGCGCCGCGCAGCCGGTCCGCGGCCTGGACCTGGCGCAGGTGCCCTACGGGATGCGGAGCGCCGGCCAGAACTTCGCGCCGACCTTCATGCGCCACATGTTCGAGTACGGGACGACCTCCGCGCAGGTCGCCCACGTGCGCGTCGCGCACAGCAAGCACGCCTCACAGAATCCGAAGGCGCTCCTGAAGCAGCGCGTGACGGTGCAGGACGTCCTGGCCTCGCGCTGGATCGTCAAGCCGCTCCATCTGCTCGACTGCTGCCTCGAGACCGACAACGCCACGTGCATCATCGTCACCTCGGCCGAGCGCGCGCGAAATCTGAGACACCGGCCCGTCTACATCATGGGCGTGGCCGGCCGCGTGTCGAAGCCGCGGCTCGACTTCCACTGGGCGCACGGCCCGATCTCGCGGGTCGCCGGCTACTACGCGAAGGACATCATCTTTCCCCAGGCGGGGATCGGGCCCGAGGACGTCCACGTCACCGGCTCGTACGACGCCTTCACGTTCACCACGATGCTGCAGCTCGAAGAGTATGGGTTTTGCAAGAAAGGCGAGGGCGGCGCCTACGTGTCGAGCGGGATCATCGAGCTCGGGGGCAAGCGGCCCAACAACACCTCGGGCAGCCACCTCTGCGAGGGCTACACCCACGGCATGTCCATGGTGATCGAGAACGTGCGCCAGCTGCGGGGCGCCGTCGACGACTACTGCCCGCGCGCCGCCGAGGGCGTCCATACCTACGACTACTCGCCGGGCCACTGCCGCCAGGTCAAGGAGGCCGAGATCACGATGAACCTCGGCTGGGCCATGCCCGCGACCGGCAGTGCCCTGATCATGCGGCGCTAGCAGGGCGAGCCGCCGGACGTTCCGGGGGCTTTCGCCCCGGCGTCCGAGGCGAGCCCAACATGAGGAGCTCCTGATGCCTCAGCCAGTCCAGTACCGCGGCATGGCGCTGATCGTTCCCGACAACGACAGCGAGTGGAAGGAGTTCTACGAGCACGCGCGGGCCCACCGGCTCGTCGTGCGCAAGTGCAAGGCCTGCGGCCTCATGCGCTATCCGCCGACACACGCGTGCCCCTGGTGCATGGAGCTCGGCTGGACGTGGCACGAGGTTTCCGGACGCGGCACGATCTACTCGTACGAGATCGTCGCCCACGCGATCCAGCCGGGCTTCAAGGAGATGACGCCCTACGCGGTGGTCCTGATCGAGCTCGACGAGCAGCGCGGCCAGCCGACGCCGGACGAGGCGCTGCGGGTCATCGCCAATCTGGTCAAGCCGGACTTCACGGCCGAGGCGGAGGCGAACGTTCAGATCGGCCGCCGTGTGCGCGTCGTGTTCCAGGATCTCGCCGATCACATGGCCTTGCCCCAGTTCACGTTGACCGACGAGCCGCCGGTCGGCCGCGTCTGGAGACTGCCGGAGTGAAGTTCGGCCTCGGCCTCTCCGTCCAGCACCTGCCGGAGGAGCCGCAGGCCGTTCGTTTCCGCGAGCACGTCGAGCAGGTGCGGCTCGCGCGCGCCGTCGGCTTCAGCTCGATCTGGGCGAGCCAGCACTATCTGTCCGATCCGTTCACGTACTTCCAGCCGATCCCCACCCTCGCGCGTCTGGCCGCCGACGCCCGCGGCATGATCCTCGGCACCGGCGTCCTCCTGCTCCCCCTGCACCACCCCGTCGAGATCGCCGAGCAGCTCGCGACGCTCGACGTCATCGCGGACGGCCGGCTGATCTTCGGCGTCGGCCTCGGCTATCGCGACGTCGAGAACCAGGCGCTCGGGCAGGATCCGAAGGACCGCGTCGGCCGGCTCGTCGAGGGGCTCGAAGCCGTCGAGCGGCTGTGGAGTGGCGAGCCGGTCGACTACGAGGGCCGGCATTTCAAGCTGCGGGCGGCGCGGATCTCGATGCGGCCGATGCAGAACCCGCGCCCGCCGGTCTGGCTGGCCGCCAACAGCGACGCGGGCGTGCGGCGCGCCGCGCGCCTGGGCGACGCGTGGCTGATGAACCCGCACGCGACCCTGGCGACGCTCGAGCGCCAGCTCGAGCTCTTTCGGTCCACGCGCCGCGAGCTTGGACGGCCGGCGGCCATCGAGACGCCGCTGATCAAGGAATGCTACGTGGCGCCGGACGCGGCGACCGCGTTCGCGGAGGCCGCCGCGGCCATCGGGCCGAAGTACAGCGCGTACCGCCGCTGGGAGCAGGACAAGGCGCTGCCGCCCGGCGAGACGTTCGACGCGAGCTTCGGAGAGCTCGCGCGCGACCGCTTCATCGTCGGCGATCCGGCGCGCGTGGTCGAGGAGATCGCGCGCTGTCGGGAGCGGCTGGGCGTCACGACGCTGATCGTCCGAGTCCAGTGGCCGGGGATGGCCCAGGAGAAGGTCCTGCGCTCGATCCGGCTGCTCGGCCAGAAAGTGCTGCTGAAGTTCCTCTCGAGCTAGCGCAGGAAATACACGACGGCGTGTAAGTCTTACCGCGCCCCGGCCGCCGCCACGAGCGTGCGCCGAGCTTCATCCCCCGCTCGCCTCGACGTTTTTCCGAGGTGGCATCGCGCTTGCCTCGCCTTGACGGCCAGGAGGCAGCCCTCGTGACATCGCGGCTCGACGAGCCGATCGCGCTCGTCCTGATTCTGGCGGCGGGACTCCTGCTGGTCCTCGCGCTCGCCGGCAAGGTCAGCGCGTTGCGGCTCAAACGTGACGGCGAGGCGGTGGCGGTGAGGGGCTTGATCGTCGACGCGCTCGGCCACGACCCGGATCTGCTCGCGTGGCCGCTCACGGCGATGGTCCGGGTCCCGCTCTGGAGTGGATCGCCCGTCACCATCCGCGTCATCGGCGAAGTGCCGTCAAAGGAGCTCAAGCGCGCCGCGCTCCGCCGCGTCAAGCAGACGGCGATCGCGAAGCTCTCCGTGCGCGTCCGGATCAAGTCGAGGATCGGCGTGGCGCCCCGCGCGGCGACCCGGGCCGAGCTCAGAACAGCGCGATCGGGTTGACCGGCGAGCCCGTCGTGTGTTGCAGGCGTAGCGGCGCGACGGTGAGCAGGAACTCCCAGCGGCGCCGCGCCGCGCACGCCTGCGCCAGCTCCTCGAGGTTGCCGTTGTCGATCAGCCAGAGCCCCATGCCGACGAGGCCCACGATGTGCACGACGTTGCCGAGCCCGGGATGGCTGAGCGGGCTCACGTCGTTGTGGGTGTCGGTGCCGAGCATCGCGATGTCGCGGGCGCGGAACCACGGCATGCAGGCCACGTGGGCGGCCGGCGAGCCGTCCCTGCCCGGATTGCGCGGCTCGCGGAGCCGGCGCGCGTAGTAGCCCGTCCGGATCAACAGGATGTCGCCGGCTTCGACTCGCACGCCCTGCGCTTGCTCGGCGGCTTCGAGGTCCTCGGGCATGACGCCTTCGCCCGCCTCGAGCCAGCGTCCCTTGAGCGCGGCCACGTCGAGGAGGACGCCGCGGCTCACCACGCCGTCGCGAAGCAGGTCGACCGATTCGACCTGCGCGCCCTCGCGCGACGTGATGAGATTTGCGGAGCGTCCGTTGTACATCTTGCCCTGCCAGAAGTAGTGCGCCGGCGTGTCCACGTGGGTGATCGAGTACCCGTGGAAGACCATGCCGATGAACTCGGCGGCGCCCCGGCGCTGCAGGATGCGCTCGGACGAGTCGTGATCGCGCCCCTCGCCCGAGTCCACCATGAAGCGCACGGGCTGGATCGTGGTATCGGCGCTGATCTCGTTGGTCACGATCGGGCGCGCGCAGCTCACCGGCACGCCGTCCTGCACGAGCGCCGCGGCGCGCTTGCGCTTGGCGGGTGTGATCAGGTTCATCGTGCCGAGCTGGTCGTCGGCGCCCCAGCGGCCCCAGTTGCTGAGGCTCGAGATCATCTTGATCACGTCGCTCTCGGTCACGGTGGTGGCCATCGCATCCTCCTCAAAAAAACTCGAAGGAGACGGGCTCGCGTTCCATCCGGAGCCGCAGGTCCGCCATGAAGACGAGATACGGATGCGCCCCGCGGGCCAGGAGCGCGTCGCGGTCGCCGCGAGCCACCGCGCCCGCTTCCTCGGCGTCGAGCGCGAGCTCGCTCATCGCGGCCTGCGCGTCCTTCAGGAACCGCGCGCGGAAGGCGTCGTCCGACTTGAGCGCGAAGAGACAGCGATTGAGCCGGTAGGCCGACGCCGGCGGGAATCGATAGTGAGGCGGATCGTTCACACCGGCCACTCGACGACCGCGTTCCCGTGGTGCCAGGAGGGCTCGTAGCAGTACACCTCGGCCTTGGCCTCGCCGACCGCGCCCAGGAGCGTCGCCCACGTCCGGAGCTCGATGTTCCCCATCTTGTCCAGCTCCTGCCCGGTGATGGCCGCCAGCTCGCGGCCGCGGCCCGCCTTGAGCACCTCCAGCAGCCGGCGATCGTACTCGAACTCCGGGGACGCGTAGCGATCCGTCCCGGGGAAGTGGGACATGCCGCCCGAGGCCATCAGCACCACCCGCTCCGGCCGCGTCCGGAGAATCTCGCCGAGCGCCCGGCCCCAGTCGTAGCAGCGGCGCGGCGTGGGCTGGGGTGGCAGGTACACGTTCACGTGGAGCGGGACGATCGGCGCGGCCGGCTCGGGCATCGTGAAGTGGAGCGGAATGTAGAACGCGTAGTCGAGCGGAGCGTGCTGGGTATAGAAGAGATCGAATCCGCGCTCGACGCCCTGCTCGACGACGGCTCTCGCCAGCGGCTCGTGGATCGGGAACCGATAGCGATAGTGCCCGAACGTCCCTGTGCATTCGGTGCCGACGTACACGGCCAGCGCCGGCACGGCGTCGAGGAAGAACGCCTCGACGTGATCGCCGGCCACGATCGCGATCGCGTCGGCCCGGAGCGCCTCGAGCCTTCGCTTCACCCGCGCGAAGGCGGCGTGGACGCGCAGGACCAGATCGCGGTCCTCCGTGGACGGGCGCGCCAGGAGCTGGGGCGTGTGGGCGCAGGCGAACGCGCCGACGAGCATCGCGTCAGCCCACCCCCAGCGAAGGGATCCGCGCCATCGTCACGCGGTGATTCGCCTCACGATGTCGTCGAACGCCCGGTCCGCGAGCGCTCGCACTTCCTCGCGCGTGAGCGGCTGGATCGGATGCGCCACCACGACCGTCCGATAGTCGGCCGCGCCGAGGGCGTCGGCCTGGGCGCGCGCGGCCCGCACGAACTCGGACGAGATGACCGTCGCCACCGGGATGCCGTTGTCTTCGAAGAACACGCCGTCGTGCACACTGCACGTTGTGCACGACCCTCAGTCGGCGAGGCCCTCGACGAGGACGTCCGTGGCGCCGACGATCTCCTTGCGGAGGGCGTCGGGCGCCGGACGCGCGAAGGTCGGCTTCTTCTTCCGGATGATGGCCTTCGGTGTCGCGCGCTCGCGCAGGAGCTCCTCGAGGCGGTCCAGCAGGTGGTTGCCCTGCGCCTTCGAGATGTCGAGCAAGGTGATGACCTTGCCGTCGAGGCTCATGGGGCGCGACGCCGTCTTTCGGGGCACGGCGACGGAATCAGTGGGGTCGAGATACTCGGTCATCGATGGATCCTCCTGAAGACAAGATTCGAGCCCTTCGAGAACGTCCAGCCCGGCACGATCGCGGAGAAGCGTCCGGCCGTGCCGCCCGCGACCACGACCTTGATGTGCTCGGGCGAGCGGAACTTCGGGATCAGCGTGGTTTCGCGGCCGGGATCGCGGTACTTGGCCAGCACGTGCTCGGGCAGTCCTTCGCCCCCGTCGCGCCCGGGCAGCAGCTCGCGCACGGGCCACTGAAGTCGTTCGTGGAGCCACCGCCGCACGTCGCCCTTCTTCCATCCGGCGTCGCCCAGGATCTTGGCGTGCTCCGGCGAGAGCACGAGCAAGGTGTCGCCCCAGTGCGTCATCCGGTGATGGGAGATGACGGCCATGCTCGCGGCGAGCGTCGGCATGAGGTCCTCGGGCGTGCGGCTGCGCTGCGCGTAGACGCCGAGCGGCGCGTCGGCGGCGAGGAGCGCGACGGTGCTCTGCTCGGGGCCGAATCCGTGCTCGACGGCCAGCGACTCCCACGGGCTGGCTTCCTCGTGCTCACCGATGCAGTACGCGTAGCGGCCGGGGTGGGCGAGCGTGGACATGCTGACGTCGCCCGGTCTGGCGCCGCCGAGGTTCACGCAGACGAGCCTCACCGCGCGGCCGATCGTCGCGTTGGCGCGCCATCCCGGACCGAACACGCCCGCGCCCGAATTGATCTCGAGCTCCGCGCGGATGGGACCGTTGACGATCACGAGGGGCGCCGGTGCGTTGGTCGTCGCCGACACGCCGTGCAGGTCGAACGCCTCGTCGCACATCGCCTCGACGGCGGCGAGCACGACCGGCAGGTATTCCGGGCGGCACCCGGCCATGACCGCGTTGACCGCGATCTTCTCCACGGTCGCGCGGCCGTAGTTGGGCGGGACGAGCGCGATCAGCTCCCCGGCATCCCGTCCCGACGCGGCGATGGCGCGCTCGACCAGGGGCCGGGTGGGCGGCACGACCGGGAGCCCGTCGGTGACGCCGCGGTTGAAGAGACTCTCGATCGCGTCAGCGTCCAGCTCGGGGTCGGCCGGCGACATGCTCCAGAGGCTAACACAGGCGTGCCGACGGTTGGCCGCCCGACCGGCGAGCCGGTCAGCGCGGCGCGGCGGCGTCGGCGATCGCCGAGGGTGTGGGGCTGATGACGAAGGCGATCGCCGCCGGGTATCCGTAGCGCTGGACCGCGGCCACGAGCAGCCCGAGCATGAGGGCGAGCACGAGCATGCCCGCGACGACGTGCCGGTAGCGACGCCGGATCGTGAGAACTGTAGGGGTGAGAACCGCGAGGAACGCCCCACCGAGGAGCGCCGGCGCGAGCGCCGCGAACTGCCCCGGCTGCCACGCGATCACCGCGACGAGCAGGACACCGAGCCCGGCGACCGTGGCCAGGCCTTCGCGCACGTGGTGGTACACGGTCTCGGGGGGAAGCTCGAGCATGAAACGGCACTGCCGCCTCCGTCGGGCCTCTTCCAGGGTCTCCCGGCGTCTGCTCATGAAGCTCACGACCCACACAAAGTGCAAACGCCGAACCACTCCCCATGGTTGTCCAAATATCCGTAAATCAAGCCTCTCACGGACTTGAACCCCTGGGCCATGGTCCGGTGGCGAGTATCGGGCGCTCAGAAACTGAACAGGCAAGACGCAGACGCCACGCTCGTTTCCGGAGGCGGCCGAGCAAGCATCGCGCGCGACAGATCTCCGGCGATGGTTGAGATGCGGCCCGGAGATGAAAAGATTCTGCCGGGCTCAGCGCGTGAGAATCGATGGTCGGGACGCTCACGTCTCAATCGTATGGCGAAGAAGCGCGACGGGAGGACGACGACGTTGGCCAAGAGAATCTTGACACCTATCGATGGTTGTGAGGAGAGCACCACGATCGTTCCGGTGGTCGCGGCGCTCGCGCGCGGCGCCGGCTCGACGGTGCGTCTGCTGCGAGTGTTCCCGGTTCCGGAGCGCGTGATGGGCCCGCACGGGCGAACGATCGCGTACGTCGACCAGGAGATGGCGCGCCTGACCGCGCTCGGCCTGGACGAGCTCGCGCACGTCGAAGCCGAGCTCGAGGGCATCCCGGTGGAGCGGGTCGTGCGGTTCGGCGAGCCGGCGGAAGAGATCCGGCTCGAGGCCGAGGCCTTCAACGCCGATCTGGTGACCCTGGCGACGCGCCGCCGAAGCCGTCTGGGGAGCGCGCTGCGTCCCGGAGTGGCCGAGCGCGTGATCCAGGAAGCCCCGGTCCCGACCCTGGTGCTGCGCGACTGAGAAGTCGCAGCGGAGCGGTGCGACTGGGGGCTAGGCGAGCATGTGGCGCACCATCTTGCTCTCGACCAGGTAGACCACCATCTCCGCGATGTTGGTCGCGTGGTCGGCCACGCGCTCGAGGAAGCGCGAGACCAGGATGAGCCGGATGGCGCGAGGGATGGTCTTCGGATCCTCCATCATGTAGGTCAGCAGCTCGCGGAAGATCTGCTCCTTCAGCGCGTCGACGTCGGCGTCCTCGCCGCAGACCCGGCGCGCCAGCTCGGTGTCGCGGCTGACGAACGCGTCGAGGCTCTCCTTCACCATGCGCTGGGCCTTCTCGGCCATGCGCGGCAGGTCGACGTACGGCTTGAGCTGGGGCTCCGGGTTCAGCTCGATCGTGCGCTGGGCGATGTTGACCGCCTGGTCGCCGATGCGCTCGAGATCGGTGACGATCTTCATCGCGGTCGTGATGAATCGCAAATCGCCCGCGGTCGGCTGGTGCAGCGCCAGCAGCTCGACGCACTTCTCGTCGATCTCCACGTCGTAGGCGTTCACCTGTCGGTCGCGGTCGATGACCTCCTGGGCCAGCTCGCTGTCACGTTCGATGAGAGCGCGCATGACCCGGCGGATCTGGTCCTCGACCAGGCCGCCCATGGCCAGGAGGGTCAGCTTGAGCGCGTCAAGCTCGTCGTGAAAATGGCGCTGCATCGTGTTCTCCGCCCTCAGCCGAACCGGCCGGTGATGTAGTCCTCGGTCCGCTTGTCGTGCGGATTCGTGAACAGCCCGCGGGTGACCCCGACCTCGACCAGCTCGCCGAGCAGCATGAAGCCGGTGTAGTCCGAGACCCGCGCCGCTTGCTGCATGTTGTGGGTCACGATCACGATGGTATAGCTGTTCTTCAGCTCGAGCATCAGCTCCTCGACCTTCGCGGTCGCGATCGGGTCGAGCGCAGAGCACGGCTCGTCCATCAGCAGGACGTCCGGCTCGACCGCGATGGCGCGCGCGATGCAGAGCCGCTGCTGCTGGCCGCCGGAGAGGCCGAGGGCGCTCTCGTTCAGGCGGTCGTCGACCTCGTCCCACAGCGCGGCCCCGCGCAGGCTCCGCTCCACGACCGCTTCGAGATCGTTCCGGCCACCCACGCCCAGAATGCGCGGGCCGTAGGCCACGTTCTCGAAGATGGACTTCGGGAACGGGTTCGACTTCTGGAACACCATGCCGACCCGCTTGCGGAGCTCGGTCACGTCGAGCGTCGGGTCGTGGATGTCCACGCCACCGATCCGGATCTGGCCGCTCATGCGGACCCCGTCGACCAGGTCGTTCATCCGGTTCAGACAGCGGAGCAAGGTGGTCTTGCCGCAGCCCGACGGGCCGATGTACGCGGTCACGCGGTGCTTGGGGACGGACATGGAGATGTCCTTCAGCGCCTGCTTCTCGCCATACCAGAGCGAGACGTGATCGATCTCGACCATCGGCATTTCCATGATACCCGCGGCACTCGCCTGGGGATTCAGGTTCGCGGCGACGTGGATCCGGGTAGACATTCCGTGTTCCTCCTCGAGCTCGCCGGCCGCTCGCACGCCTAGACCGCCGACATCGCGTACTTCCGGCGCAAGCGGTTCCGGAGCCCGATCGCAAACAGGTTGAGCAGCACGACGATCGCGAGCAGCAGGAGCGTCGTGACGAACACCATCGGGCGCGCGGCATCGACGTTCGGCGACTGGAAGCCGACGTCGTAGATGTGAAAGCCCAGGTGCATGAACTTCCGGTCGAGGTGCACGAAGGGCCAGAATCCGTCGACCGGCAGGGCCGGCGCCAGCTTCACCACGCCGGTGATCATGAGCGGGGCGACCTCGCCGGCCGCCCGGGCCATCGCCAGGATCAGCCCGGTCAGGATCGAGGGCATGACGGCCGGCAGCACCACTCGCAAGGTCGTCTCGAGCTTGGTCGCGCCCAGCGCCAGCGATGCTTCGCGCATGCCGCGGGGGATCGCCGCCAGCCCCTCTTCGGTCGCCACGATCACGACCGGCACCGTGAGCAGCGCCAGGGTGAGCGAGGCCCACAAGATTCCGCCCGTCCCGAAGGTCGGGCTCGGCAAGGATTCGCTGAAGAACAGCCGGTCGATCGTGCCGCCGACGAAGTAGATGAAGAAGCCGACGCCGAACACGCCGAAGACGATCGACGGCACCCCGGCCAGGTTGTTGACCGCGATCCGTACCGCGCTGACGAAGGTGCCCTGCCGGGCGTACTCCCGCAGGTAGAACGCCGCGAGCACCCCCAGCGGGGCGACCATCACGGACATGATCAGCACCATCATGACCGTCCCGAAGATCGCGGGGAACACGCCGCCTTCGGTGTTCGACTCGCGCGGATCGCTCCACACGAACTCCAGGACCCGGGCGAGGTACCGGACGCTCTTGGCCGCGAGGCTCATCGCGTTCGGCGAATCGACGCGCAGGACCTGGAGCAGCGGCAGATCCTTCTCCCTGCCTCCGTCCGCGGCGACGACGACGCTCGCCGTCTGGCGTCCGCGCAGGTCGACCAGACGCGCTTCCTCGGCCGTGTACTGCGCCTGGAGGACCGCCATCTCTCGCTGCAGCGAGTCCACCGCCGGTCCGCTCGTCACACCCCGCAGGCTCAGGCGCCGCAGGCCGAGGCGGATCTTCTCCTGCGCGTGGTTGATCGCGCCCACCTCGCCCTTCTCGATGCGCTTGATCTCGCGGCGCGCCAGGGCGACACCGGGGAGCCGGCGCTCGAGCTCGGCGAGCCCTTGCTCGGCCCCGCTCGCCACGATCCGGCCGCCGTCTCGAACTTCTTTGATGGTCCCGATCAGGAGGCCCCACTCCGTGCGCTCCATCACCACGACGTCGCGCGGATGGTCCCTCCGCGCGATCACGGCTTCGTCCACCCACTGGAAGTCGGCGCCGTAGAGGTCGCGGTTGGCCACCTTCAGCTTGACCCGGTTGCGGCCGGCACCCTCAGGAATCGCCTCGCGCTCGACGAGCAGGCCGGACACCGTCCGGCCGTCGGTGAGCGTCAGACGCACGACGTCGCTGGGCCAGAAGAAGCCAAGCCCGTTGGCGACGATGAGCCCCAGGAGCCCGAGCACGAGCACGAGGGCGAACGCCAGGGCACCGCCCGTCAGCCAGATGAAGGGCTCGCCGCTATGCCAGAGCTGCCGCGCGCGGCTACTCACAGGTAGCGGTACTTCTGCCGGAGCTTGAGCCGGACCAGCTCGGCGACGGTGTTCACGGCGAACGTGAGGCAGAAGAGGAGGAATGCGGCCAGGAACAGCACGCGGAACAGGGTGCCGGCCTCGGGCGCCTCCGGCAGCTCGACCGCGATGTTCGCCGAGAGCGCGCGAAAGCCGTTGAAGATCGACCAGTCCATGACCGGCGTGTTCCCGGTCGCCATCAGGACGATCATCGTCTCTCCGACGGCACGGCCGAAGCCGATCATGATCGCCGAGAAGATGCCGGGGCTGGCCGTCGGCAGGACGATCCGGATCGCCGTCTGCCAGCGGGTGGCGCCGAGCGCGAGCGATCCGGCGCGCAAATGCTGCGGCACGTTCGCCAGCGAGTCCTCGGCGATCGTGAAGATGATCGGGATCACGGCGAAGCCCATGGCGATTCCGACCACGAGCGAGTTGCGCTGGTCGTAGGTGAGGCCGAGCGCGCTCAAGAGCCAGCCGCGGTAGCTGCCGGCGAGCACGACGCGCTCGACCAGACCGCCGAGTGCCAGGGCCACGGCGCCGCTGCCGACGACCACCGGCAGAACCAGCAGCATCTCGGTCCCCGTGCGGAAGCGGCCGCGAATCGCGGCCGGAACCGTCCGCCAGACGAGGAGCGCGCCCAGAATAGCAACGGCCACGACCGCCGGCATGAGGAAGAGGCCGGGGACGACGCGCTCGACGACCGGCGCGAGCCAGAGGCCGGCGAAGAATCCCAGCACCACGCTCGGCAGGGCGGCCATGATCTCGACGACCGGCTTCACGTAATTCTTGATCGCCGCGTGCATGAACTCGCTCACGTAGATCGCGGCGAGCAGCGCGATCGGCACCGCGAAGAGCAGGGCGTAGAAGGTCCCCTTGAGCGTGCCGTACACGAGCGGCGTGAGGCTCAGCTTGGCCTCGAAGTCGTCGGTGCCCCCCGTCGACTGCCACACCCACGCGGGCTCGGAATATCCCTCGTACCAGACCTTGCCGAAGAGCGTGCCGAGCGTGACTCCGGGGTGCGGGTTGTCGAGTCGCCATTGCCGAAACCCGCCGTCCCTGTCGACCACGAGCAGCGCGTCGGACTTGGGCGCGAAGACCACGGACCTGAGATCGGCCGTGCCGGTGGTCACCGACAGCAACGTCTGACCGGACGTCCCGTAGTGGACGTGGACCTCGCCTCGCGCGTCGGCGGTGGCGAAGCCCTTGTCGCGCTTCGAGGCGTCGACGGCGACGACGGGCCCGCGGTGACCTTTGAACCGATGGATGAGCGTGAGCCGCCGCGCGCCGCCGGCCGGTACGATCTGCCAGGTCGCGACCGCGCCTCGCCCGTCGCCCGTCACGAGCGTCCGGTCGCCGAGCAGGAAGCCGAGCGCGGTCACCGGAGCCTCGCCGACCTCGACCGCCCCCGTCTGCTTCGGATCCGCATCGCGCAGGTCGTACCAGACGATCTGGCCGCGCGAGGTTCCGATGAACAGATCCTCGCCGCGGGAGTCGAGCCGCAAGGCGGTGACCTCGCCGTCGAGCGGGATCGTCAGCGCGGCGCTCGTTTCTTCCTTGCGGGCCCCTCCGATCAGCGCTTTCTTCTCGATGACCTTGTGCACAAGCAGCTCGGTGGGGCCGACCTGGGCGACGGTGAGCGGCCCCGAGGCCGTCGACGCGTGACCGAGGCGCACGATCGCACGCTTTCGCTCGGGGTCGAGGCTCGCCGCCGCGCCGAACTCGGGCCGCGGCGTCACGGTGCGCTCGCCGTTCGGGAACGTGACGTCGAACTTCACCTCGAGTGGGATCACGCGGCCGTCCGAGGTGCCCAGGAGGTAGCCGCCCTTGGCCGGCGCCGAGACGGTCGTGACCGTGGCGGTCCCGAGGCTCGGCGCCGTCACCGGCGGCAGCGATCTCTTTCCGTTTCCGTCGAGCGCCGCCAGCGCCACGGCGCCGTTCCGCGTGACGGCGAACGCCACCTCTCGATACTCATCGACGCCGATCGAGTCGCCCGCCGCGAGCACACCGGCGGTCGCGGGCGGATAGGCCCGCACGAACGTCGCGGAGGGCTTCAGGAAGAGCGGGTACACCTCGGCCGCGATGACGAGCAGGATTGCCAGGATCGACGCGATGATGACGATGCCACCGAGAACGACGAGGCGCGACGAGATACGGTCGAGCAGGATCCGCCGGCTCGCGCGAGTCCGGCTGACGGTGAGCGGCCGAGCCGGCGGGGCCGCGTCACCGTCCCTGAAGGTCCGGAGGTTGATCGCCACTTACTGGATCTTGCCCAGCTCTTCCTTGGCGATGGACGCTGGAATCGGGAAGTACCCGTCCTTGATCACGACCTCCTGGCCTTCCCGGGAGAGCACCAGCTTGATGAACTCGCGCGTCAGCGGGTCGAGCCCCTTGCTCGGCGCCCGGTTGACGTACACGTAGAGGAAGCGCGAGAGCGGGTAGATCCCCGCGTACGCGTTATCCTGGTCGGCCTCGTAGCACTTGTCGCCGTCCTTCTCGGCGAGCGGGACCGGCCGCACGCCGGCCGTCGAGTAGCCGATGCCGCTGTAGCCGACGGCGAACCGATCCACCGTCACGCCCTGGACGACCGACGCCGAGCCCGGCTGCTCCTTGACCGAGTCCTTGTAGTCCCCGTTCTTGAGGGTGTGCTCCTTGAAGAAGCCGTAGGTGCCCGAGGCCGAGTTGCGTCCGTACAGGCTGATCGGCTTCGAGGCCCACTCGCCGGTGAGGCCGAGCTGTCCCCACGTGGTGATGTCTTCCTTGTAACCCTGGCGCCGCGACTTCGAGAAGATCGCGTCGACCTGAGCGAGGGTCAGGCACTTGATCGGGTTGTCCTTGTTCACGAACACGCCGAGCGCGTCCACCGACGTGCGGATCTGGGTCGGCTTGTAGCCGTACTTCTTCTCGAACTGGTCGATCTCGGTGCCCTTCATCGCGCGCGACATCGGTCCGAGCTGGGCCGTGCCGGCGATGAGCGCGGGCGGCGCCGTCGAGGACCCCTTGCCCTCGATCTGGATCTTGGCGTTCGGGTAAAACTTGGTGAAGGTCTCCGCCCACAGGGTCATCACGTTGTTGAGCGAGTCCGAGCCGATGCTGTTGATGCTGCCGCTGACGCCGCTGGTCTGCTTGTAGGGCTGGAGCGCCGGGTCGAGCTTCACCAGGCCCGAAGCCAGCGCCAGGCTCCCACCAAGCACGATGGTCACCGCCAGGGCCACCGCACATACGCTCTTCATCCGTCACTCTCCTTTGTCGTTCCCGAGCCCATGGTCGCGCGCCCATGTTGCGGCGCCATAAAGGGGACGTTACAAACGTGTTACGGCTTGTCCTTGAAGCGGTAGCCGACTCCTCGCACGGTCTCGATGCCGGGCTCCTCGAGCTTTGCGGCGGCGAACTTTCCGCGCAGGCGCGCCACGTGAACGTCCACCGTTCGGGGCTCGACGAAGCCGTCGCGGCCCCAGACCATGTCGAGCAGCTCCTCGCGCCCGAACACGCGCCCGGGCGTGCCGACCAGGGTGGCCAGGAGCTCGAACTCTTTCGGCGTCAGCTCGACCTGACGGCCTTTCATCCGCACCTCGAAGCGATAACGGTCGATCTCCAGATCGCCGACCTTGAGGCTGGCCTTCTTCTCCCTGGCGTCGGCCGGACGGCCCCGGCGGAGCACGGCGCGGATCCGGGCGATCAGCTCGCGGGGCGAGAACGGCTTGGTCACGTAGTCGTCGGCTCCGACCTCGAAGCCGAGGACCTTGTCCCCCTCCTCCACGCGCCCGCTGAGCATGATCACGGGGATCTGAGACAGGTCGGGATCCTTCTTCAGCCGCCGGCACACTTCCCAGCCGTTCAGCTGAGGAACCATGATGTCGAGCAGGAGCACGTCCGGGCGGTGCTCGCGCGCGAGCCGGAGCGCCTCGTTTCCGTTGGCGCTCAGGACCACGTCGTAGCCCTCTTTCGTGAGGTTGTAGCGGATCAGCTCGGCGACGTCCTGCTCGTCCTCGACGAGGAGCACCCGCCCGAGACGCTGGCGACCCGGCTGACCGGCTCCCGGCAGGACCCGGCGCCGATCCGTGGTCATCATGTTGGCCTCCTGTGAGGTGCCCATCGCTCGAACAGGAGTGTCGGTGGCGAGGGTTACGGGACGATGACGGACGGGTAAATCTTGGGTGACACGGCCCTGGCGGGCTCGACCGGTCTCAGGCGGTCAGGAGGCGGTCGATGACGCCGACGAGCCCGGCGAAATCGACGCCTCCAGTGACCTCGACGACCGTCACCCGACCGAAGAGCTCGGAGCGCAGGGCTTCAGCCGCGCAGCTTGTTCGAGGCATCGAGCGCGGCCACCTTGTAGCACTCGGCGAGCGTCGGATAGTTGAAGACCGTCTCGAGAAAGTAGTCGAGACCGCCGCCGAGACCGAGGACGGCCTGACCGACGTGGACGAGCTCGGTCGCGCCCGTGCCCAGGCAGTGCACGGCCAGCAGCCGCCGATCCTTGCGATGGAAGAGCATCTTGAAGAACCCGCTCCCGTCGCCCAGGATCTGGCCTCGCGCGATCTCGCGATAGCGCGCGACGCCGGTCTCGTACGGCACGCGCGCGGCGGTCAGCTCGTGCTCGGGCGGCCCCACCATCGAGATCTCGGGGATCGCGTAGATCCCGATGGGAAAGTGGCGGGCCATCGGTCGCGCCTCGATGCCGAAGGCCTGGCACGCGGCCAGACGGCCCTGCTCCGAGGACGTCGCCGCGAGACTCGGATAGCCGATGACGTCGCCGGCGGCGAAGATGTGCGGCACCGAGGTCCGAAACGCGTCATCGACCTTGAGCCGGCCGCGGTCATCGGCCGACAGGCCCGCGGCCGCGAGATTGAGGCTCTCCGTGGCCGCCAGCCGGCCGGCCGAGAACAGCACCGCGTCGGCCACGAGCCGCTTGCCGGACTCGAGGTTGAGCACCGCGCGCAATGGCGCGTTCTCGGTGATGGCCAACGACTCCACGGCTTCGCCGAGCCGGAACGTGACGTTGCGCTGGCGGAGCTGGTGCATGAGCTCGTCGACGATCTCGCGGTCGAGGAACTCGAGCGGCCGATCGCGGCGCTCGACCAGGGTCACCTGCACCCCGACGGCCGCGAACATCGACGCGTACTCGACGCCGATGACGCCGGCGCCGACCACGGCCAGGGTCCGGGGCAGGGTTTTCAGGCTCACGATCTGATCCGAGTTGAGCACGATCTGGCCGTCCGGCTCCACGCCGGGTGTCGGCGCCGGGCGCGTGCCGACCGCGATGACGACGTGGCCCGCCCGCACCCGGGTCGCGCCGGTCTCGGTGCGGACGGCCAGCGTGTTCGGATCGAGAAAGGACGCCTCGCCCTGGATGAGCGTGACGTCGTTGCGACGCAGCTGCTGCTCGATCACCTCGATCTCGCGGCTCACGATCGCCTCGACGCCCGCGAGGAGCTGCTCGGCGGAAGGCCGACTCGCCGGCCGCGCCCAGGGCAACCGGTCACTGCGGGCGCTGCCGCCGGCGTACGCGAGGATCGCTTCGCGGATCGTCTTGCTCGGGATGGTGCCGGTACCGGTGCACACGCCGCCGACACAGCGCCGCTTTTCGATCACGGCGGCGCGGCGGCCGAGCTTGGCCGCCTGGACGGCCGCGCGCTGCCCGGCCGGGCCGCTGCCGATCGAAACGAGGTCGTAGTCGTAGTTCGACGTCAAGGCGGACACCTCCCGTCCCGGGTGATTCTGACACACTCGGCGCGACGCGAGACTTCGGCTCGGACGGGCTAGGCGCCCATGAAGTCTCGGCGCAGTCGCGCCAGGTCCTGATCGAACCGCTTCTGGAGCTTCCCGCGTCCGCTGAGCACGTGGCGAGTGGTGGACGCCCGCTACGCCGGGTTGATGTCGACCTTGTACAGCGTCTTGCCGGTCAGGTCGTTGAGGGAGACCGTCAGCGCCTCGGTGGCGCCGTCGATCTTCGCCAGCCCGAAGTATTGCATGCCGTCGGTCGGCGGGCGGTTCTGCTTCATCCCGGGCGGCGCCGAGGCGTACTTCACCTCCGGGCCGAACGTCCGGTCGATCTCGCCCGGGCCGAAGGTCCCCGCGTTGATGGGGCCCGCGACGAACTCCCAGAACGGGGTGAAGTCGGTGAACTGCGCCCGTCCCGGGTCGTAGTAGGTCGCCGACGCGTAGTGGACGTCGGCGGTGACCCACACGACGTTCTTGATCCGGTTCTGCTTGATGAAGCCGAAGAGGCCAGCGAGCTCGAGCTCGCGCCCGAGCGGGACCCCGTGATCGCCGTTCGCCCACGCCTCGTAGGTGCCCTTGGGCACGTCGGGGTTCAGGTCGGGGACGACGATGCTGATCGGCATGTCGCTCGCGATCACCTTCCAGGTGGCGCGCGACGCGAGCAGGGCCTGCTTGAGCCAGCGCAGCTGGGCCGCGCCCAGGAACGCGGAGTCGTCGCCGAGGATCGTCTGGCGGTTCGGCGTGTTCGGCCCGCGATAGCTCCGCTCGTCGATCATGAAGACCTCGAGCGACGGACCGTGGTAGAACGACCGGTAGATGCGTTCCGGATCGATCGGATCGAAGCGAAACGGGTTGTACTCGAGCATGGCTCGCTTGGCGAACGCGGCGAGCAGCGAGGCGCTGCGCACGCGGTAACGCTCGTCGCCGAGCGTCTGGCCCGGGTACCAGTTGTTGCGGGTCTCGTGGTCGTCCCACTGGACCAGCACCGGCACCTCGGCGCAGAAGCGGCGCTTGTTGTCGTCCAGCAGGTTGTAGGCGAAGTTGCCGCGGAACTCCTCGAGCGACTCGGCGACCTTGGCCTTGGCCCTCGACGTCACGTTGCGCCAGACCGTGCCGTCGTCGAGCGTGACCTCGGCGTTGATCGGCCCGTCGGCGTAGATCTGGTCGCCGGAGTGGATGAAGAAGTCGGGGGTGGTGTTCCGCATCACCTCGTACATCTTCATGCCGCCCCAGGCGGCGTTGATGCCCCACCCCTGCCCCGCCTCGTCGCCCGAGAACGCGAAGCTGACCGTACGGCGGCTCTGCGCCGGCGTCCGGAACCGGCCGGCCACCGGCACGCTCAACACCTTCGGGCTCGCGAGATCCTCGAACAGCACGCGATAGAAGATCTGCTGTCCCGCGGGCAGCCCCGTGAGATCGACGCGCGCGGTGAAATCGCTTTCGGCGAGCGCGGCGGGTCCGGCGACGCGCGTCGCGTCGCGGAACGAGTCGCGGGTCGCCCACTCGACGAGCAGGCGCGCCGGCCGGTCGGTTCGGCTCCACACGATCGCCCGGTCGCTCGTGACGTCACCGCTCTGGACGCCGTACGGAATCGCCGGGCGCATCCGTTCGGAGGTGACGACCGCCGGGGCCGTCCCCTGGGCCCACGCCGGGCGCCCGACGAACGAGGTCGTCGCGAGACCGCCGACGGTGAGAGCAGACTGCCTGAGGAATCTCCGACGATTCATGGGTGCCCTCCTCCAGGTCATGCTGATCCTCCCGCCCGCGGGCGCTAGCCGAGCTTCGTTGCCGATTCGTTACGACGGAGTGACGATTCGGCCCCGTATCGCGATGGCAACGAGCGACCGAAGCACCTACCGCTGGTGGCTCGGAGCCTGCGCGATGACCTCACGAAGGGCGTCGGGGCCGACCGGTTTGACCAGGTAGGAGTCGAATCCCGAGCGCAGCGCGCGGTCGCGGTCCGCCGACGCACTGTGTCCGGTGAGCGCGACCAGGTACACGCTGCCGCCGCCGGGCTGATCGCGAACCATTCGGCCCACCTCGTAGCCGTCGATATCGGGAAGTCCGATGTCGACGAGCGCAACGTCGGGCGGTTCCGCCAGCGCCTGCTCGATCCCCTGCCGGCCGTTGCTCGCCGTTCTCACGTGATGACCGTTCAGCTCGAGAGCCATGCGAAGCACCTCGGCAGCGTCCGCATTGTCCTCGACGATCAGGATCGACCGCTCCGCGATGGGGGGCAGCCCGGCCGACGTGGAAGGCACGAGCTCCTGCTCCTGATGGAGCGGGAGACGAATCACGAACTCGCTGCCCCGCCCCGGGCCGGCGCTCCTCGCCTCCACGCTGCCGCCGTGTTTCACGACGAGCTCCCGGACCACCGAGAGTCCGAGCCCGAGACCAGGTCGAGACTGCTCGGGCAGCGCGCGCCCCCGTGAGAACACGTCGAAGATCCGCGGGAGGAACTCGTGCGTGATTCCCACGCCCGAATCACGCACACGCACCACGGCGTCGCCGCCTTCGGCCCCCACCGAGAGCTCGATCGACCCATCGCTCGGCGTGTACTTGACCGCGTTGTCCAGGAGATTGGCGATCGCCTGCATCAGCCGGTCCGCGTCGCCCACCACGGTGACCGGCTGGGGATCGGTGAGCAACGCGATGGGCGGCCCCTGGTTCTTGCCGGCCGTCCGCAGCACTTCGAGCGACTGCCGGGCCACGTCGCGCAGGTCGAGGCGCTTCTGTTGAAGCGTCAACCGTCCGAAGCGAACACCCGACACGTCCAGCAGGTCGTTGAGCAGCCGGGCCAGATGCCTCGACTGCCGGCTCAGGATCCGAAGCAGCTGAGCGCGATCCGAAGCGCTCGCGCGCTCCAGCGCCTCCAGCCCGTTCGTGACCGCGCCGAGCGGATTGCGGAGCTCGTGGGCGAGCATGGCGAGAAACTCGTCGCGATGACGTTGCTCGGCCTCGAGCGCCTGGAAGAGTCGCGCGGTGTCGAGCGCGAATGCGATGCGGAGGCCGATGTCCTTGAGCGGACGCAGGTCGGCTTCGCCGTAGCGACGCCCGGACGAGCCCATGCCGAAGGTCAACGCGCCGTGCGTCTGCCGGTGGGACCGGATCGGGACGACCACGACCGAAGCCAGCCCGATCTGTCCCCAGACCGCGCGAGCCTCGAGCGAATCCGCCCACTGCTCCACCCACGACTCCGAGACTTCCGGCACGAGCAGCGCGTCGCCGGTTCGGATCACCTGCGCGATCGGGTGATCGCTCGCTGGATCCGGAGGTTCTCGTGTCTGAAGGCGCTCGGCGCCGACCGCATCGGCGCAGGCCATCGCCGTCTGGACGAGCGACCCCTCGACGAGTAAATCGACGAAAAAGACGTCGGCCGTCGCCGGCACGATCAGCGGCGGAATCCGCGACAGCGTGGACGAGCAGTCGAGCGACGCCGCCAGGAGGCCGCCGACGTCGACCTGGAGGTCCGAGGCGCGCCGCGCGGCTTCGGCGGCGGTCCGCGCGGCCTGCTCGCTCTTCAGCATTTGATTGGTGAACTCCTGAGCCGCCGCCAGCTCCTCGGCACGCTGGCGCATCCCGATGTCCCGCAGGAACCAGCGCAGGTCCGACGTCTTGCCGTCGCCGCCCGTGAAGGCCGACACGGTGAGTCCGGCGATGAACGGAGCGCCGTTGCGCGGTCGTATGCGCACGGGCCATTCACCGTGGCTCCAGACGTGCGCGTTGTTCACGCGCCAGCGGAACATCCGGAGATCGGCCTCGTCGATGAACAACGAGAGCGGCTTGCGGACGAGAAAGCGGCTCGAGACTCCGAGCAGGTGGGTCGCGGCGCGATTGGCCTGCAGGATGACCCCGGCCCGGTCGGTCACGATGAATCCGTCCGGGCCGTCGTCGAGAATCTGACGCGCCGCGGTAAGCTGCAGCTCGATACGGCGCGTCTCGCCCCGGGCGGCGTCGCGCTCGGCCCTGAGGCCGTCGGCCTCCACGGTGAGGCTCGCGAGGGCCTGCTCGAGCTTCCGGCGCTCGACGCCCAGCTTTTCCAGGTCTTCTGCTGCGGCGAGCTGGCACAGTCGCTCGACGCTCGAACGAAGCGCCTCGGCGTGCTCGGAGCGTGGCGACGTCATGCGTCAACTCCCGATGCTGGTTCAGGGACTCGGCACCGGGACCTCTTCCATCAAAAGGATAACACCGAGCGTTTCGCCGTTCGCCCCCGAGAGCGGGGTACAGCGGACGGGGCAGCGAATCGATTTGCCGCGACGGTTCCGACACTCGACCGTGAGCTCGGCCCGTTGCGCCTCGCCGGCCAGCACCGCGCGGATGGGTTGGCGGAGCGGCTCCACCGGGAGCCCGATGTCGAGGTTCATCAGGTGGCGGCCCTGCACTTCGTCGGCGCGCAAGCCCCACAGGTCCTCGGCGCGATGATTCCACGCGAGGACCTGAAGCTTGGGGTCCACGACGATGACGGCGACCTCGAGCCCTGTCAAGATCGAGGCGAGAAACGCGTTCGCGGTATTGAGCTCGTCGCTCCGCATGCGGAGCTCGGTGTTGGTGGTCTCGAGCTCTTCGTTGGTCGACTGGAGCTCCTCGTTCATCGTCTCGAGCTCCTCGTTGGTCGACTGGAGCTCCTCGTTGGTCGTCTCCAGCTCTTCGTTGGTCGACTGGAGCTCCTCGTTGGTCGTCTCCAGCTCCTCGTTCGACGACTGGAGCTCCTCGTACGCCGTCTCCAGCTCGTTCTTGGAGCGTTCGAGCTCCTCCTGGAGGCGCCGATACCGGCTGACGTCGCTGAAGCTCAGCTGCACGCCGAGCGTCTCTCCGAACGCATCGACCAGAGGCAGGACCTCGAGATCCAGGTAGCGGGACTCGCCGACATCGGTCGGCCAGGGGATCTCCTTGCGCGCCACCGCGCGATGCTGACTCATCGCGTCCTGGATCATCGAGCGCAGCTCGATGGGGCGGTACGACATCTCGAGATCTTGAAGCCGCTTGCCGACGTCCTGGTGCGTCAGACGGAACAGCGCCCGGGCGCGACTGTTCGCGGAGCTCACGGTGCCGTCTGGGCGGACCACGACGCGCGCGACCGGATCGCTCTCGAGCGACAGCACCTGAAGGCGGTCGTCATTCGACATCGTGGCCTTCTCCTCCTCGCGCTCGGCCGGCGGCATGGTGTCCTGGACGGTCTGAGCCACGGTCTTGGTGAAGACCCGCGCCTTCAGCTCGACCGGCGTGAACAGCTCGCCGTGCGTGAGGAGCAGCTCGGCCCGGCCCATGAGCAGAAATCCGCCGTTTCGCAGGGCGAAGTGGAAGCGATTCAGCACCCTGGCCTGGGTCTCGCGGGTGAAATACATGAGCGTGTTGCGACACACGAGAAGATTGACGCGCGAGATCGGCGCGTCCTGGACGAGATCGTGGCGTCCGAAGATGACCGATCGGCGGACGTCCTTGTGGAAGAGATACCGGTCGTCGACCCGCTCGAAGTATTTTGAGAGGAGCTCCGGCGGGACGTCCTCCACCTGTGACGCGGTATAGATGGCGTGGCGCGCCTGCATCAGCGCGTCCTCGTCGACGTCGGAGGCATAGATCTTCACCCGCCGCCGGAACGCCTCGACGCCGAGCTCCTCGGCCAGGATCATGGCGAGCGTGTAGGCCTCTTCGCCCGACGCGCAGCCGGCGCTCCAGACTCGGATGGCGCCGTCGGGTCGGCTGCCGGCCAGCATGTGCGGGACGATCTGAGACTTCATGTGTCCCCACACTTCCGGATCCCGAAAGAAGCTCGTGACGTTGATGAGAATCGTGTTGAACAGCAGGCCGAACTCCTCGGGATGCGCCGCGAGGTAGGCTTGATACGCCTCGTATGATTCGTGACTGACCGCCTGCTGGCGCTTCTCGATACGGCGTACGAGGCTCGACCGCTTGTAGGCGGTGAAGTCGAAGCCACGGGTGCCCTTCAGGTAGTCGAGCAGCGCCTCGAGCCGCTCGTCATCCGAGCTCATCGACCTCTCCGGTCTTCACCAGCGTGATCAGCGCGGGGGGAATCTCACTGAGCGAAAGGACGAAATCGACGCAGCCCGTCTGGATGGCCGCGTGCGGCATCCCGTAGAACTCGGACGACGACTCGTCCTGCGCGAGCACCGTACCGCCCATCTTCTTGATGGCCTGCACGCCCATGGAGCCGTCGCTCCCGGTCCCCGTGAGGACCACGGCGATCGCCCGCTTCTTGAAGCTGCCGGCGACCGACTCGAACAGGAGATCGGCGGAAGGCCGGACGAAGTGGACGAGCTCGGATTGCGTCAGCGAGAGCGAGCCGTCGGGGTTCACGAGCAGGTGCTTGTTGGGCGGGGCGATGTACACCATCCCCGGCCGAAGCTTGTCGCTCTCCTCCGCCTGCTTGACCGGCAACGTGCTACGTCGGCTCAAGATGTCGGCCATGAGGCTCCGGTGACGCGGGTCGAGGTGCTGAACGACGACGATCGCGGGAGGGAAGTCGTGCGGAAGCGCCGCGAGCACCTGGCTCAATGCCTTGAGGCCGCCCGCGGAGGTCGCGATGGCGATCACTTCGAAAGTCGCGCGCTCCGGCGTGGACAAGCTCGTCACGTTCCTCTCGGCGAAAACCCCCGGGAATCCGAGGGTTCCAGCCTGCTCCGTGTGGTGGCCGCGTACCGGCCACTGGAGCCCGCACGATAGCACGGCTTGCCTGTTCCCTCAACGCGGG
>QHSP01000086.1 GCA_003220495.1 Candidatus Rokuibacteriota bacterium
GTCGACCCACCTGTCTTGCCAGGCGTATATCTGTAAGATCTCGGCCGGGTTGTTAGCCATCACATCGGGGACGACCCCGCTGGTGAGTGCCGCGATGATCTTCTGCCGTTCCGGCGCGAACGGCGTGATGCTCAACTCGATCTTGTTGCCACTTGCCTTCTCGTAGTCGGCGACGGCCTTGCGCAGCGCTATGTCTTCGTCCTGGACGAACCCCTGCGCGAACCACACGCTCGCGGTGGTCGCCGCCGCCCTGGCGATGTGGGGTCCGACAAACGGGCGAGCCGCGGCAAGAGCTACGGATCCACGCAGCACCGAACGCCTGGTGAGATTGGTCACAGTCGCCTCCTTCAAGCTCGCTAACGTCGACCCCGACTCGCGCGTCCGTTCCTGGTGTTCCCGGAGGGACCCGGCCGGTTCGCCCCGAGCTTCGGGCGCTCCAGGAGCCAATCAAATGTCGGATACGACATCTGACGACACCTGTCAAGGGGATGAGGGACGCGAACCTTTCGGTGTGAGCAAGGTGAAGTAAGTCCACGGCTTGCGGGTTACCGCGAGTAGCAACGGCGGCAGGAAGACGTGAAGCGCGAAGACGCCGCCGACGACCGCGAGCGTGGTACCGGGTCGCGCTCGCACGGCGGTGCCGATGCCCCGCAAGGTCGTCGTGACCACTCGCGCCATTCCGGTTCCGGTCACCATCTTCCCGAATCGGGAACGGGACTCGTCGGCCATTGATTATAGGCCAGGAGGCCGTGCGCGCTCGCTCGGCGTTCCTTGACTTTTGCGCGAAGGATGCTACAGGCTCAACGCGTGAGGCCCACGGCTCGCAAGACGTCCACCCCCAATGGAGGGATCACCATGGCAGTCGAAGTGAATCGTCGGAGTTTCCTGAGCTCTCTCGGCGTCAGTGTGGGCGCGGCGCTCGCCACGGCCGGCGGCGCCGTCCCCGTCGTGGGCGTCGCGCACGCGCAGGACAAGCCGAAGGGCAATATCCCCGACAAGCCCTACCGGATCGGTCACATGACCTTCTTCACGGGGCCGGCGGCCGTGCTCGGCGAGCCGATGTTCAAGGGCCAACAGCTGGCGGCCGACGAGATCAACGCCGCGGGCGGGCTCCTGGGCAAGCGGAAGATCGAGCTCCTCAAGGCCGATGAGAACGCCGGGACCGACGCGAACGTGAAGGAGCTCCGGCGCCTGAAGCTCTCCGAGAACATCGACTTCTTCTGCGGCATCACCTCCAGCGGCAACACGCCGGCGCTCGGGCCCGTCGCGGAAGAGCTGAAGCTGCTCACGATCTTCGTCGACGGCTGCACGGACTTCCTGTTCGACAAGGCCGTGCCGAACCCGCACTACATCTTCCGCATCACCAACCAGCAATCGGCCGACGGCGTGACCTGCGCGCTCGGCATCGCGCAGACCTGGCCCAAGGCCAAGCGCGTGGCCCACATCCATCCGGACTACTCCTACGGGCGGAACGCCTTCGACCACGTGAAGATCGTCATGAAGAAGCTGATGCCGCCGTCCGAAGTGGTCTCCGAAGGCTGGCCGAAGCTCGGCACGACCGACTTCGCCTCGCACATCACGAAGGCGATCGCGGCCAAGCCGGACCTGATCGTGTCGTCGGTGTGGGGCGGCGACTACGTGGCGATGTACAAGCAAGCGCTGCGCTACGGGATGTTCCAGAAAGCGAAGTTCGCGAGCACGATCGCCTTCGGCGTGGCGCCGCACGCGATCGGCAAGGACCACCCGGAGGGCGTCCTCGCCGGCGTGCACTCCAACTATCACTTCACGTATCCCGGCGGCGACAAGTGGCCGCTCAACAAGACCTTCGTCGAGAAGTACCACGCGAAGTTCAACGAGTACCCGAACTTCCAGGCCGAGGGCGGGTACATGGCGACGTACATGCTGAAGACGGCCATCGAGAAGGCGAACAAGATCGGCGGCGGCTGGCCCGACGACGAGGCGATCATCGCGTTGCTCGAGGGCATGATGATGGCGGGGCCCGGCGGCTACGTGTATATCCGCCCCGACAATCACCAGGGCTACAAGGACGCGGTGACCGGCTTCAGCAAAAACGTCGGGGACTACCCGTTCCCGGTCCTCGACCCTGATCGCATCATCACGATCCCGATTCGCAACATCACGGCTCCTCCCGGTTGGCCGAAGGGAGACCCGACCTCGACGTACACCTGGATCGACAAGACCTGGCCGGTCGTGAAGGCTTAGCCCGCGTCCAGAGGGTGAGTCTCCGGCCGCCCCGCCAGCCGGAGACCCACCCACTGGATCCGTGTTTGACGTGAGTATCCCGCGAGCACTCGCCGCGCTGTTCGTCGTCGTTGGTCTCGTGACCGGGGCGGAGGCGGGGCACGAGATCCCGTACTATCCATCCTTCTATCCTCAGGAGATCGCGCTGGGGGTCGCCGACGCGGCGGCGGCGCCGCGTCTCCTCGCGAAGAACGCGATCCACGCGTACGTCGGGGCGCTGACCACGCCGAATGGCACGCCGCCGCGCGCCTGGGTCGAGTCGCTTCGCGGCTTCGTCGTGCTCACGTTCAACCCGGCTAGCCGCGCCTTCTCCGCGGCGCGTGAGCGCTGCGCCGCGGTGCCGCGCCTGGCACCGGCGCTGGCCAGGACAAAGGGGAGATACCTCGCCTATCCGTATCCGGTCACGCCCTGGCACGATGACTACCTGCAACACGCCGACCTCGTGGAGGCGGCCAAGGCGCGCGCAGCCGTCGCCGCGCCAGGACCGGTCTTGAAGCTTCGCGTTGGCAAGAGCGTTACCGCGCCGGCGGCGAGCCCCGCGTGGCGGGCCGCCGATGGCGAATGGGACGCGACGCTCGAGGAGATCTCGCTGGGCACGCTCCTTCGCGACGCGGCGACGCGGTTCAACGGGTGGCTGGGCCCGCCCTGGCTGAAGGAGGGTTGGTTCCACGCCCACCTCTTGTCTGCGCGCGCCGTCACCGACGGGGCGACGCGAAGCGCGATCGAGGAAACACTCGCTCGCCGCGTGCGAGGTGACTACGCCAACGCCGCCGAGCGCGTGAATCTCGAGCGCCGCCTGGTATCGCTCGTGACGCGCGGCTGCGAGCGGATCCCGATCGCGTACGCGCTCCGCCGCGAGGCCGTCAACGACGATTACTCGGAGGGCGTGGAGAACATCGGCTACGACGCCCAGGCCGGGCTCGGGTCCGGCGTCTTCTTCCGGACCGTGAAGCTGAAGGACTTCCCGTGGAACGGCTGGCTTCGTGTCGCGACTGCCACGCGCCCCGCGGCGGCGTGGAACCCGATCGCGGGCTTCAGCGACGAGGCCGGCGCGCTCTTGTGGTCGGTGCTCGGCGATGCGGCCGTGCTTCCGGAGCCCTACGACAGCGGCTGGCTGCCGAACCGCGCGCGCGCGGTCGAGGTCTCCGGGCCCGTCGAGGTCCCGCGCGACGCGCTCGCGTTCGAGCCGATGAGCGGTGCGCCGCGCCCGGTCCCGCCGGGCCTGGTCGCTCAGCAGCGAGTCGTCTATCGCGTCTCGCTCTCGAAATTCCACGACCAGACGAAGATGAGCGTGGCTGACGTCATCTATCCGTACGTCTTCGCGTATCGCTGGGCCGCGAAGGATCGGCAGGTGGAGCGCGCGACCGAGCTCCAGCGCGATTGGCTCGCCGCCGTTCGCATGGTGAAGGTGGACACCGAGATCAGGGATTTCGGCGATCTGCAGGTGTTCCTCGACGTGCCCGTCATCGAGGTCTACCTCCGCCACGCGGCCGAGCCCGCCGAGGCGCCCGCCATCGCGCCGCCCTGGAGCCCCGTCCCGTGGCAGCTCCTCGTCCTGATGGAAGAAGCGGTGGCGCGAGGGCTCGCGGCGTTCTCGGAGGACGACGCCCGGCGTCGCGGCGTCGCGTGGCTCGATCTGGCCCGCGACCGGAAGCTCGTGGACGCTCTCGGCCGGATTGCCGAAAGCTTCGAGCGCCGCGCGTACGTGCCCGAGAGCCTCAGAGGCTTCGTGACCGTCGAGCAGGCCCGGCAGCGATGGGCCGCGCTGCGGCGCTTCCGCCGCGAGCACGGCCACTGGCTCATGACGAGCGGGCCCTACCGCCTTCAGAAGTGGTCCGCCGACTCCACGGTTCTCGCGGTGTTCCGCGATCTCTCCTACCCCAACGTCGTCGGCTCCTTCGACCGCTACGCGCTGCCGCTCCGCGCGTGGGTGACCGGGGTCGAGCGCCGAGGGGATCGGCTCGAGCTACAGGTCGACGCGCAAACGCTCACGAAATTCGAGCGGTCGTATAAGATCGTGCGCGAGCCGATGCGCCCCAGGCCGGCCGGTGAAAAGGTGCGCGACCCGGTCGAGGCGCGCTGGACAGTGGTCGGCGCCGGCGACGAGGTCGTCGCGACCGGCCGGACGCCGGAGCTGGAGGGAGGCCGGCTGATCGTGGATCTCGAGGGCACGCTGCCGCCGGGCGCGTATCGGGTGCTGCTGGCGGTCGCGATCAACGGAAACTCGATGAACCCCGAGGTGAAGGTGATCCCGTACCGCGTGGCCGAGTAGTGGACGTCGTCCTCATCCACGTTCTGAATTCACTCCTCTACGCGTCGGTCCTCTTCCTGATCGCCGGCGGGCTCAGCCTCATCTACGGCGTCATGCGCATCGTGAACTTGGCGCACGGCAACCTCTACGCCTTCGGCGCGTTCGTGACGGCCTGGGCCGTGGGCATCGTGGCGGCCGGGGCATCCGTGCCGGTATGGCTCGCGCTCCTGCCGGCGGGGGCGCTCGCCGCGGCGATCCTTGGCGCGATTCTCGAGCCGACCTTGCTCCGGCCCTTCTACAAGCGCGCCGAAGAGTATCAGCTGCTCTGCACCTTCGGTCTTCTCATGATTCTCGAGGACGTTCTGCGTTTCATCTGGGGACCCTACCCGCTGTCGGCGAGCGCCTTGTTCGAGAGCTTCGGGAGCCTGTCGGTGGGCGAGTCGATCTACCCGACCTACAACTTCCTCGTCATCGGCGTGGGCGCCGCCGCCGCCATCTTCCTCTGGGCGTTCATCTACCGGACGAAGTTCGGCGTGGTGCTGCGCGCCACGTCGCAGAACATGCGCATGGCGTCCGCCCTCGGCGTGAACGTCAATCGCGTCTACGTCGAGGCCTTCACGCTCGGCTGCTTCATGGCGGGGCTGGGCGGCGCGATCATCGTGCCGAGCCAGTCGGCGGTGCTCGGCATGGGCGTGGACGCGCTCGTGCTCGCGTTCATCGTCGTCGTCATCGGCGGGCTCGGGAGCCTCGAGGGCGCCCTGGTCGGCGCGCTCATCGTGGGCATCGTGCGCGAGGTGGGCATCACCTGGTTCGCCGAGATCGAGCTGGCCGTGCTCTATCTCATCGCCGCGCTCGTGCTGCTCGTGCGGCCGGCCGGGCTCTTCGGGCGCCCATGAGCGTAGCGCCCCCCGGGCCCCGCCCGGCCGTCTCCAGCGCGCGTGCCCTGCGCATGGCGGCGCCGATCGCGGTCGCGCTGGCGCTCGTCCCGCTCGTCCTGCCGCCGTACAGCTCGATTCTCCTGGCCTACGGGCTCGTGATGGCGATCGGCGCGCTCGGCTTCAACCTGCTCCTGGGCTACACGGGCCTGCTCTCGTTCGGCCACTCCGCGTACTTCGGCGTCGGCGCCTACGCGGTGGCGCTGATGGTGAAATATCTCAAGGTCACCTCGATGGAGCTCTTCCTCGTGGGCGCGATCGTCGCGTCCATCATGATCACCGCGCTCTTCGGCGTCGTCTGCGTCCGCTACACGACGATCTTCTTCGGCATCCTCACGCTGGCCCTCTCGCAGGTGCTCTGGTCGCTCGCCTTCAAGTTCTTCTGGGTGACCGGAGGAACCGACGGGCTTCGGGTGCCGACGCCGTCGCTGTTCGGCGGGCTCGTGACCGGCGCGGGGGACAAGATCACCTTCATGTCCCACGCGTACTACTACTACGTGCTCATCATGTTCTGCCTGTGCGTGGCGCTGATGTGGGTGATCGTGAACTCGCCCTTTGGCATGGCGCTCCAGGCGATCCGCGACAACGAGACGCGCGCGCGGTTCGTGGGCGTGCGGATCTGGCCGTACCGCTGGGTGGCGTTCCTGGTCTCCGGCGTCTTCACCGGGCTGGCGGGGGCGCTGTGGGTCCCGCTGAACGGACTCACGACGCCCGACATCATGCACTGGACGTTCTCGGGAGAGATCGTGTTCATGACGGTGCTGGGCGGCTTCCGCTCGTTCGCGGGGCCGATCGTGGGCGCCGTCGTGTTCAACTACCTCAAGACCTACGCGGTGGGCTACACGGTCTACTGGCAGCTGCTGCTCGGCGTCGTGCTGGTGGCGCTCGTGCTCTCGCTGCCGACCGGAATCGTCGGGACCGCCGGGCGCCTGCTCGCGCGGTTCCAGGGGAGGAGCTGAGGTGGAGGGGTCGAGAGTGGAGGGGTCGAGGGTGGAGGGGTCGAAGTGAGCCTGCTGGTCACGAAGGACCTGGTGAAGTGGTTCGGCGAGACGCACGCCGTCGACCACGTGAACTTTACCGTCAAGGAGAGCGAGGTCCTCGCCCTGATCGGCTCGAACGGCGCCGGCAAGACCACGCTCGTGAACCTGATCTCCGGGCTCTTCCGGCCCGACGAGGGCCAGATCATCTTCCGGGACGCGGACGTCACGCACCAGTCCGTGCACGGCCGCATCAAGGCCGGGATCGCCCGCAGCTTCCAGCTCGTGAACCTCTTCGACCAGCTGACCGCGCTCGACAACGTCGCGCTCACGATCTTTTCGCGCGAGAGCAAGATCGCCAATCTGGTCACCTTGGCCGCGAGCGATTCCGCCGTCTGGGACGAGGCGCACCAGATCTTGAAGCTGTTCGGGCTCGAGCCGAAGGCGCGGATGCTGGCGGGCGGCGTCTCGCAGGGCGAGCGCAAGCTGCTCGACGTCGCGGTCGCCTACGCGCTCCGGCCGAAGCTGCTCTTTCTCGACGAGCCGACCAGCGGCGTCAGCACGCGGGAGAAGGCGCCGATCATGGACACGGTGACCTCGGTGGTGCGCTCGACCGGCATCTCGGCGGCGATCATCGAGCACGATATGGACGTGGTCTTCAACTATTCGGACCGGATCGTCGCGATGCACCAGGGAGCGATCCTCGCGGACGGCACGCCGGACGAGATCCGGCGCAACGAGACGGTCACCACGACCCTCATCGGCACGACGGAGACGCGCTGATGCCGGCGCTCGAGCTGGATCGGATCAACACCTTCCGCGGGCCGGCGCAGATCCTGCGCGAGGTCTCGCTGCGGGTGGCCGACGGCGAAGCGATCTGTCTGGTCGGTCGAAATGGCGCGGGCAAGACCACGACGATCGACAGCATCATGGGCCTCCTCCCGGTGCGCTCGGGCCGGGTCGCCTTCCGCGACCGGGACATTACGCGCTTGCCGGCGCACGAGCGTGCGCTCCTCGGCATCGGCTACGCGCCCGAGGACTGCGGGATCTTTCCGGACCTCTCGGTCGAGGAAAACTTCCAGATCACGTCGTGGATCGTGCCACCGCGGGCGAATGCGCGTCGCGGTCTCGACGAGCGCGTCTTCTCGGTGTTCCCCGAGGTCAAGGGGTTCATGACCCGCCGCGGGCTCCACCTCTCCGGCGGCCAGAAGAAGATGGTCGCGATCACGCGAGCCATGTCGCTGGCGCCGTCGGTGCTGCTGCTCGACGAGCCATTCGAGGGGCTCGCGCCGGTCGTGGTCACGCGGTTCATCGAGGCGGTGCGGGCCATCAAGGCCATGGGCATCGCGGTGCTGATCGCCGAGTCGCATCTGGCCAATGCGACGCGCGTCGCCGATCGGCTGTATGCGATCGATCGGGGGGAGATCATCTTCGAGGGGAATCCGCGGGACGTCTTCGCGAACGAGGACGTGATGCGGACGATCCGCGGGTAATGCTCGGCGCCCAGGGGAGACGGGCCCCGTGTGGCGGAGTCGGGCCTGGGCCTGATCGCCAATTACCCGTTCTCCGCGCCGTACGAGGATCTCAAGCTGAAAGGGAAGTGACCGTTGCTGATATGATCGTCGGGTCGTGATCGTCCTGGGGATCAGTGAGACGCATTGCGCGACGGCCGCCGTACTCCGCGATGGCGAGATCGTCGGCTGCGCGTCCGAGGAGCGCTTTTCCCGCCTGAAGAACGACGCCGGCTATCCGCGCCAGGCGGTCGACGCGCTGCTGCGTGATCTCGATCTCAGTGCGGGCGATATCGACCGCGTCGTGCTCGCCGGAACGCGCATCCCGTCCTACGACTGGATGAACCGCGTGATGCGCGACGAGGCCTACATGCGCCGGTACTACGGGGTCGGCCTGGAGGCGCCGCGGCGCGGGTTGAGTGGGCGCGCGCGGAAGCTCGGCGCGAAGCTCGGCCTGCTCGACCCGGCACCGGGCAAGGCGCCGCTCACCGACGCCGAGCGGCGCGGTCACGTGACGGACCACCTGCGCCTGGCCGACGATCGCGTTCGATTCGCCGACCATCACGCCTGCCACGCGGCCGCCGCCTACTATGGCTCACCGTTCGGCGGCCGGCCTTCGCTGGTGCTCACCAACGACAACTCGGGCGACGGCCTGTGCGGCACCGTGTCGAGCGCCAGCGGCGTCAGCCTGGCCCGTCACGAGGCGACCTCGAGCGGCCCGGGCTCGCTCGGGTCGTTCTACACACTCGTCACCCTGCTGCTCGGCATGAAGCCGGGCGAGCACGAATACAAAGTGATGGGGCTCGCGCCGTACGCGCCGGCGCGGGAGACCGAGCGCGCCGTCGCCGCGCTCGGCACGGTGTTCGCGATGGCGGAGGGCAAGCCGAGTCGCTTCGAGTGGCGGCGGCGCGGGCCCCTCTACCGCGCGATGCTCGAAGCGACCCTGGGGCTGCGGTTCGACGGCATCGCCGGCGGCGCCCAGCAGATTCTCGAAGAGGCGCTGGTGCGCTGGGCCCGCCTGGCGCGGCAGCGCTACGGCGGCGAGCGGTTGGCGCTCGGCGGCGGCGTCTTCATGAACGTGAAGGCGAACATGCTGATCGCCGACGAAAGCTGGCTCGGCGATCTCTTCGTCTTCCCCTCGTGCGGCGACGAGTCGAACTCGGTCGGAGCGGCCTATCTCGGCTATCTCGATCTGTGCGCCGCCACGGGCGTCAGGCCCGTGCCGAAGCCCTTCGGCCCCGCGTATCTCGGGCCCGGCGTGCGTGATTCGGAGATCGAGGCCGTGATCAAAGGGCGCAACCTGGCGGCCCGTTACAAGGTGAGCGAGCACGCGGCGATCGAGGAGAAGATCGCCGAGCTGCTCGTCTCCGACGGCGTCGTCGCCCGCTGCGCGGGCCGCATGGAGTTCGGGGCGCGAGCGCTCGGCAACCGCTCGATCCTGGCGAACCCGTCGGACCACCGGGTGGTGGACCTCATCAACCGGATGATCAAGAGCCGGGATTTCTGGATGCCGTTCGCGCCGACGGTGCTGCGTGAGCGCGAGAGCGACTATCTCTCGAACCCGAAGAGCTTGGCCTCGCCCTACATGATGCTCGCGTTCCCGACCAATGCGAAGCGGCGCGACGAGATCGTCGCGGCGATCCATCCACAAGACGGCACGGCCCGTGCCCACATCCTCGACGAGGCGTGGAACCCCGGTTACTACCGCGTCATCCGGGAGTTCGAGCGCCGGACGGGGATCGGCGCCGTGCTCAACACCTCGTTCAACTTGCACGGCGAGCCGCTGGTCTGCTCGGCCGATGACGCGGTCGACACGTTCGAGCGCTCGGGCTTACCGCACCTGGCGCTCGGGCACTGGCTCATCTCGAAGAAGTAGCGAGGGAGACCACCATCGTGTCCACCGACTTCGCGTTCACGCCCGCGACCGAGCTGGCCGGACTGATCCGCGCGAAGAAGCTCTCGCCCGTCGAGCTGACGCGCGCGGTGCTCGATCGCATCGAGCGGCTCAACCCAGTGGTCAACGCGTTCTGCACGCTCACGGCCGACCAGGCCCTGGCGGCGGCGCGCGAGGCCGAGCAGGCCCTCATGCAGGGCGCGGCGCGCGGCGCGCTCCACGGCGTCCCGTTCTCGATCAAGGACCTGCACTACACGAAGGACGTCCGGACCATGTCCGGGTCGTTCATCTTCGAGACGCGCGTGCCCGACGTGGATCCACCGGCCGTGCGGCGTCTCAAGCAGGCCGGCGGCGTCATGCTCGGCAAGACGACGACGCCGGAGTTCGGCTGGAAGGGGCTCGGCGACAGCCCGCTGACCGGCATCACCCGTAACCCCTGGAACACCGGCATGACGACCGGCGGCTCCAGCGCCGGCGCCGGCGCCGCCACCGCCGCGGGGCTGGGCCCGCTCCACCAGGGATCGGACGGCGCCGGATCGATTCGCATCCCCAGCGGATTCTGCGGCATCTTCGGGCTGAAGCCCTCGTACGGCCGCGTCCCGATGTGGCCCGTCTCCAACAACGACTACGCCTCTCACCTGGGGCCGATGACGCGAACCGTCGCCGACGCGGCGCTGATGCTCTCGGTCATGGCAGGCCCGGACGACTGGGACCGCACCTCGCTCGAGGCCACGCCCGAGGACTACGTCGGCAAGCTCCACCACGGCATCACGGGACTCAAGGTCGCGTTCAGCCCCGATCTGGGCGGATTTCCCGTCGACGCCGAAGTCGCCGGCCCGGTCGCGCACGCGGTCGCCGCCTTCGCCGATCTCGGCTGCGTGGTCGAGGAGGTCAAGTCGGGCTTCGCCGACTCGCACGATCTGATCCGCTGTCTCTGGAGCGCTCACGAGGCCGGGAACTACGCGCAATATCTTCCGCGCTGGCGCGACCGCATGGACCCGGGACTCGTCGCGTGCATCGAGGACGGCCTGCAGTACAGCATGGTCGACTACGTCGAGGCGCGCGCGCAGAAGCTCGCCTACTGGGACACGGTGCGGCCGCTCTTCGAGAAGTACGATCTGCTCCTGACGCCGACGCTCTCGGTGGCCGCGTTCCCCGTGGGCCGCTTGAATCCCGAGCACTGGTCGCAGCACGTGTGGGACTGGATCCGCTGGGCCTCGTTCAGCTATCCGTTCAACTTCACCGGCCAGCCCGCCGCGTCGG
This sequence comes from Candidatus Rokuibacteriota bacterium, assembly GCA_003220495.1. Lineage (GTDB taxonomy): Bacteria > Methylomirabilota > Methylomirabilia > Rokubacteriales > CSP1-6 > AR31. Next base: position 11,094 of record QHSP01000086.1, read on the forward strand.
TGCCGGCCGGCTTCACACCGGCCGGATTGCCGGTCGGGCTCCAGATCGTCGGCCGCCGCTTCGCGGACCTGACGGTGCTCCAGGCCTCGGCGGCGTTCGAAGAGGCGCGTCCGTGGGCTCAGCACCGTCCGCTGATTGACTGACCGCGGTGATCGGGTCACGCGTAGAAATGCTCTGGGCGCCGCGGCGGCGAGCACCGTGATGGCGCTCGGCGGCGCCGCATTCGCCCAGCCGCCTGACCCGGCGCGGCCCGGGCCTCGGGTCAAAGGTCCGCGCGTATGGCTCGATCTCGATCAG
>QHSP01000147.1 GCA_003220495.1 Candidatus Rokuibacteriota bacterium
CCTTGGCGGCCTGGCCGACGTCGCGCATGAAGAGACCCTTGTGTACGCACACGTTGACGAGGCCGGCCTTGGCGAACTTCTCGTAGGCCTTGTAGGCCACCTTCTCGTCGTCCATGCGCCACGGGAGCTTGCCGATCGTGTAGCCCTTGAACGAGTCCGGCTTCAGCTCGGCGATGGCCCGGTCGATCGCCTCGAGCCAGCCGGGTTGGCCGGGCGCGAAGACCGCGTGGCTCAGCATGCGCCGCGAGCCCGCCTCCTCGTTGACCCGTGCGCGCGCCTCGGCCTTCATCTCGTTGGTCTGGAACCAGTCTTGAGCGATACCCGAGGGCGAGCCGGAGATCAGCGCGACCTTGGTGTCACTGTCGAGGAAGAATTCCTTGAAGTAGTTGGGAAACTTGAGGTCGTCGCAGCCCCGGATGGGTATGTCGTCACGGAGGAAGCAGGTGTTGCCGTCCATGACGAACTGATTCGACAGGATCCTCGCGCGTTCCTCGGCAAGCTCCGGAGCCCGAGCCTCGGCCGGGCTCACCTCGTACAGTGAGCCGTAGACATCGTTCATGACCAGGAATACGGCAGCCGCGCCGGACGCAGTCTGGAGGAACCGCCGGCGGGTCAGTCCCTGCTTCCTGGCCGGCTCGCCGGCCACTTCCTCGATGCGGGCCCCGAGGCGGCGCCGAGCCGACTCGTCGATCACTTCGCGATCGTGACCAGCGTCACGGCGTTGACGAGGCTGTTGGCCAGCACGAAGTTCCCGTCGCGCGTCACGGAGGTGTTCCGCACGATATTTCCCCCACCCGGGATCGCCCAGCTCTGGAATTTTTCGGTCTTGGGATCGAAACGGACCACCGTGTTCGGGGTCGTTCCGGACTCGCTGTACCAGATGACATCGTTGATTGCCGAGATGCCGTACGGCTCGGATTTCACTCCGCTCGGAGACGGCCACTCGGTCACCTTGCTGGTCGCGGGATCGAGACGGCCAAGATATCCGCGCGAGAAGTCGCTATACCAGACGAGGTCATCGCCGGTGATCGCGATGCGCCGCGGGCGTGACGCCGGATCGGGTAACACGTACTCACGAATTTCCAGTGTCTTGGGATCGACGCTCCCGACCCGGTTGGCGCCGAACGCGACGTAGAACACGGTCCCCTTCGAATTGACCGCCATGCCGTAGGGGCGCGACTTGGGCGTCGGCGGCGTCAGCAGCTTGATCTCGCCGGTCTTGGGGTCGAGGCGCCCGACCCGGTTGGCGTTCTGAGCCGTGAACCACAGGATCCCGCTCGGGTCGAAGATCAGCGTGTGCGGGTCCTTCACATCCGGGTCCGGCATCTTGTACTCGGTGACCGCGCCGGTCTTCGGGTCGAGCTTGCCGATCAACCCCGCGGCATTTGCCGTGTACCAGATGTTGCCGCCCTTGTCCTCGTCGAGACCGTGAGGGCCGGAATGTGGCGTCTTGAGCGGGTAGTCCTTGAACCGACCGGTCTTGGGGTCGAGCCGGCCGAGGACATTGGTCATCTGACCCGTATACCAGAGCGATCCGTCCGCCGCTGCCAGCGGATCGTGCGGGCGTGACCCGGGTGTGGGCACCGGCCACTCCTTGATCGAGACCTTGACGGCTCCCGGGATCACGGCCCCGACGGGCTTCGCCTTTTCGGGGAAGTTCTTGGTCAAGTACTCCGTGATCGTCGCGATCTGATCCGCGGGCAGTGTGACGCCGTGATTGGCCATCATCCGCATGACGGTTCGCCAACCCTCGGGCGTGTACCCGCCGCCCAGGCGCGCGTAGAACGGGTGACAGCTATTGCAGCTTGCAGCGACCAACTCTTTGCCTTTGCCCTCGGGCAACTCCTGGCTCCAGACCGGAAGCGCTCCAGACACCAGGCCGGCCGCGACCGAGCAGAGAAACAATCTCGCCCACATACTTGGCCCCTCCCCTGCGTAGCCCTAGATTCGCCCGGGGATTCTAGACACGAGGCCGCCCCCTGCGCAAACCCAAGGTTTCTGCGACGCGTACATCCCCGGACCCCGCGATCCGCTCCCCTGATCTGCAGAGATGAGCCAGTCGTTCTCGTTCCACCGCTGGTCTCTGGCGCGACGTCGAGGGTGCCCTGGTACAAGAAGTGCCCGTCTGGTAAGGGATCTGCCAGGCTCGATCCCGACGGAGGCTCGAGAACCGCTTGATATTTATGGAGTGCGCTCCGGGTACTGGATTTGCTCGTCGCATCTCGTGGATGGGCTCTCGTGTCGGACGGCGTTGGCCGGGATTTCCGGAGATCGATCTGAACTTCGGCGGGATGGAGCAGGGATGCGCCTCGCTTCCAAGATTTTCCTGACCGCGGCACTCGTGATCGTGGTGCTCGCGGGCGTCGGGTTCCTGAGCCTCGGCGCCGTGAGCCGGCTCGTGTCCGTCAATCGGGACATCGCAACCCGCACGGTGCCTGCGGTGCGGCTCACCGCGTCGGCCCGCGAGGCGATTCCCGCCCTCGTGCGGCTCGAGGCGCGGGCCGTCGTGCTGGGCGACGCGAGCTTCGCGTCGGCGTGGACCGAGCGGGCGGCACGGGTCGCCCAGGATCTCGACGGCCTGGCTGCCTACGCCGAGAGCGAGCAGGAGACGCTACACCTGCGCCGGGCGCGGGCCGCGTTTGCAGGATACAGCCGCATCGTCGCCCAGGAGCAGGCGCTGTTGAAGCGCGGCGACCGCGCCCGCGCCGTGGGCCTGAGCGAGACCGACGCACGGACGCGCATCACGGAGCTCCAAGAGAACCTGGAGGGGCTCATGGCAGCGACGTACGCGCGGAGCCTCGGAGCGCAGGCCGAGGCCGCGCGCCTGGAGACGCGCACCTGGACCGCGGTGCTGGTCGCGCTGGGTACGGCGGTCGGCCTTGCGCTACTCGCCACCGCGATCATCGCCCGGCGGATCACGCGCTCGCTCGCCCGTCTGGCCGCGGCGACGGCCGAGGTCGAGACGGGCGCGTTCCGCGAGCCCATCGTGGTCGATGGCCACGACGAGATCAGCGCCCTCACGCGGTCGTTCAACCGGATGACGACCCAGCTGGACCGACAGTTCAGTGCCC